>CAZTSC010000005.1:0-99645 GCA_964616655.1 uncultured Faecalibacterium sp. | reverse complement strand
AGTTCTTGCTACAGCAGGTAACAACCGTCTCGGCGGTGATGACTTCGACCAGAGAGTCATGGATTGGCTTGTCAATCAGTTCAAGAGCGAGCAGGGCATAGACCTCAGATCAGATAAGATGGCTATGCAGAGAATTAAGGAAGCAGCAGAAAAGGCAAAGATCGAGCTTTCGGGTGTTACGACCTCAGCTATTTCACTTCCGTTCATCACAGCCGATGCAACAGGCCCGAAACATCTTGAAGCTACACTCACCAGAGCTAAGTTCAATGAATTGACAGCTGATCTTGTTGAGGCAACAATGGGCCCCGTACGTCAGGCTATTTCCGATTCAGGTTTAAAGACAAGTGAAATTGATAAGGTACTCATGGTTGGTGGTTCATCGAGAATCCCCGCTGTTAATGAGGCAATTAAGAAGTTTATCGGCAAAGAGCCGTTCAAGGGTATCAATCCCGATGAATGTGTTGCTATCGGTGCATCACTTCAAGGCGGCGTTCTCGGCGGCGATGTTAAGGGCTTACTTCTTCTTGATGTTACTCCGCTTTCACTCGGTATTGAGACAATGGGCGGTATCAGCACAAAGATCATAGAGAGAAACACAACAATCCCGACAAAGAAGAGCCAGATTTTCTCAACGGCTGCTGACAACCAGACTTCGGTTGAGATCAATGTTCTTCAGGGTGAAAGAGAATTCGCAAAGGATAACAAGTCTATAGGTATGTTCCACCTTGACGGTATTCTTCCGGCAAGAAGAGGCACACCGCAGATCGAAGTTACATTCGATATTGACGCTAACGGCATTGTTCATGTTTCCGCTAAGGATCTCGGAACAGGCAAGGCTCAGGAAATCTCTATCACAGCATCAAGCAATATGTCTAAGGACGATATTGACAAGGCTGTCAAAGATGCAGAGCAGTTCGCAGAAGACGATAAGAAACGCCGTGAGGAAATCGACATCAGAAACGGTGCCGACCAAATGGTATATCAGTGCGAGAAGATCCTTGCCGATGAAGGCGATAAGTTCGATGCGGCAGACAAGTCAGATCTTGAAGCAAAGATAGAATCCCTCAAGAACGCACTCAAGGGACAGGACATCAATCTTATCAAGAGTGAGCAAGAAGCTCTCCAGGCTAAGTTCTATGAGATATCCGAAAAGCTCTATAAGGCGGCTCAGGCACAGAATCCGCAGGGCGATCCCAACATGAACGGCGGATATGATCCGAACATGGGAGCAGGTTTTGATCAGAATCAGGGCGGTAATGGCGGAACTTACACCGATGCAAATTTCACTGATGCTGAATAATATATAATAAAAGCGATGGTACAGGGCGGAATAATATCCGCCCGTGTGCCTTGTAAAGCACAATTGACGGGAAACTGTCCTATGTGTGAAAGGATACTTATTTATGGCAGATAAAAGAGATTATTACGAGGTACTCGGTGTCAGCAAGACAGCGAGCGAAGATGAAATAAAAAAAGCCTACAGAAAACTTGCGAAAAAATATCATCCGGACCTTAACCCCGGTGACAAGACCGCTGAAGAAAAGTTCAAGGAAGCTAATGAAGCTTATGAGGTACTCTCAGACAGTTCAAAAAGGCAACGCTATGACCAGTTTGGACACGCCGGTGTTGATCCGAATTACGGAGCAGGAGGAGCAGGAGGCGGCTTTGGCGGTTTCGGAGGATTTGGTGGTTTCGGCGACAGCATGGAATTTGATCTCGGAGATATCCTTGGCGGTATGTTTGGAGGCTTTGGCGGTGGCGGTCGCCGAGCAAATCCGAATGCACCGAGACGAGGAAGTGATATTCAGTCAAGTGTAACCGTCTCATTTGAGGAGGCGGCAAAAGGCTGCAAGAGAACTGTCACGATCAATAAAGTCGATGCTTGTGACAAGTGCGGTGGTTCGGGTTCAGCTCCCGGGACTCATGCCGACACTTGCAAGACCTGTAACGGCTCAGGTCAGGTCACAGCTCAGCAGAGGACACCTTTCGGTGTTATCAACTCATCTAAAACTTGTCCCACCTGCGGAGGCAAGGGGAAAGTCATAACAAACCCATGTTCAAAGTGCAAGGGTTCAGGCTTTATGACAACCAGAAGTACGGTCGAGGTGAACATTCCGGCAGGTATTGATGACGGACAATCCATTCAACTCAGCGGTGCCGGTAACAAAGGTGCAAATGGCGGCCCGAATGGAAATCTTCTTGTGCGTGTCAACGTCAGACCACACCCATTCTTCACAAGAGATGGATATGATGTTTGGCTTGATGAAACGGTCACATTTTCACAAGCCGCATTAGGCGATACACTTTATATTCCGACACTTGACGGCAAGGTTAAGTTTGAACTTCCGGCAGGAACACAACCGGGTGAAGTGTTCAGACTTCGTTCACGAGGTATTCAGCGTGTCAATCAACGAACAAAGGGCGATCAGTTTGTGAGGATAGTTGTCGATGTTCCGAAAAATCTTAACCGTGAGCAGAAAGACTTGCTTAAGAGGTTCAACGACAGCTTACCGAATAAGCCGAAGAATAATATAAATGACGGCACGGCGACCGAAGATAAAAAAGGCTTTTTCGACAGAATGAAAGATAAGTTTTAAGTTTATTTTTTATCTCAAACAGTGTATAATACTAACGAAATCAAAAAGAATTAGTTTTTTAGGGGGAGCGTTAAGACGTTTCCCCACTTTTTTCCCTCTATCGGTTGACTTATTTTAAACTTTATGTTAAAATAACAATAGAATTTTGTGTCCATGTGACATCATATTAAAAGACAGTGACGGAGACAGTAGGCTCTAAGCGAAAATCAAAGCGAATTGGGGACGGTGTAAGCCCGATATGATTAGCTTTCAGCCAAATATCACTCCCAAGTCGCAGGCTGAACACCCAAAGGCAGTGCATACTTAAAGTGCGTACCTAAAGGCAATTAAGTTTCGCCGGTTCTTCACCGTTAAAAGAAGCTTGCATAAATGTGCAAAGTAAACAGGTGGTTGCAGGTTTAGACTTGTCCGTTTACGGATGAGTCTTTTTTCATTTCAGTAATTTTTATATTCCCGACAAGGAGGAAATTTAATGTACAAGAAGGTTTCTACAGACCTTAACTTCGTCGAAAGAGAGAAAGAAATCGAGAAGTTTTGGAAAGAAGCAAAGATTTTTGAAAAAAGCAGTCAGATCGAAGGCCCGTCTTATGTCTTTTATGATGGCCCTCCCACAGCTAACGGTAAGCCCCATATCGGACACGTTTTGACACGTGTTATCAAGGATATGATCCCCCGTTATCACACCATGAAAGGTCAGCACGTTCCCCGTAAGGCAGGCTGGGACACACACGGTTTGCCGGTTGAACTTGAAGTTGAAAAACTTTTGGGACTTGACGGAAAAGAACAGATTGAGCAATACGGTCTCGAACCTTTCATTGATAAGTGTAAGGAAAGTGTATGGAAATACAAGGGAATGTGGGAAGATTTCTCATCAACTGTCGGCTTTTGGGCTGATATGGATAACCCTTATGTAACATATCATAACTCTTATATCGAGTCAGTTTGGTGGTCACTTAAGCAGGTCTATGATAAAGGTCTTATATATAAGGGCTTCAAGATCGTTCCTTATTGTCCGAGATGCGGAACTCCGCTTTCATCTCACGAGGTCGCTCAGGGTTATAAGCTTGTTAAGGAACGTTCGGCTGTTGTCAGATTCAAGGTCAAAGGCGAAGATGCATACTTCCTTGCATGGACAACAACACCGTGGACACTTCCGAGCAATGTCGCTCTTTGTGTAAATCCCGATGATGAATATATCAAGGTCAAAGCCAAAGACGGCTATACTTATTATCTTGCATCGGCTCTTGCCGATAAGGTGCTTTCCAAGCTTGCCGAGAGCGAAGACGAGAAAGTTTATGAGGTTCTTGAAACTTATGTGGGTAAGGATATTGAATATAAGGAATATGAGCCTTTATTTGATTTTGTAACACCGATTTGTGAAAAGCAGAACAAGAAAGGTCACTATATCACTTGCGACACATACGTTACCATGTCAGACGGTACGGGTATAGTTCATCTTGCACCGGCTTTTGGTGAAGACGATGCTCAAGTCGGCAGAAAATATGATCTTCCGTTTGTTCAGCTTGTTGATTCAAAGGGCAACATGAGCGATGTTACGCCGTATGCCGGAATTTTCGTTAAAAAGGCTGATCCGATCATCCTTACTGATCTTGAAAAGGCAGGACTTCTCTTTGACGCTCCGAAGTTTGAGCATGATTATCCGTTCTGCTGGAGATGTGATACTCCACTTCTCTACTATGCAAGAGAATCATGGTTCATTAAGATGACAGCTGTCAAAGATGACCTTATCAGAAATAATAAGACTATAAACTGGATACCCGAAACGATCGGCACGGGAAGATTTGGTGATTGGCTCGAACACGTTCAGGATTGGGGCATAAGCCGTAACAGATATTGGGGTACTCCGCTTAATATTTGGGAGTGCGAGTGCGGTCACAGACATTCCATAGGCTCTATCGAGGAGCTTAAGAGTATGTCGGATAACTGTCCCGATGATATCGAACTTCACCGTCCGTATATCGACAAGGTTACTATAAAATGTCCTAAGTGCGGTAAGCAGATGACTCGTGTTCCCGAAGTTATTGACTGTTGGTACGACTCAGGTTCAATGCCGTTTGCACAGCATCACTATCCGTTTGAAAATAAAGAGTTATTTGAAAGTCAGTTTCCGGCAGATTTCATCTCCGAGGCTATCGACCAGACAAGAGGTTGGTTCTATTCACTTCTCGCTATTTCAACTCTTATCTTCAACAAAGCTCCGTTTAAAAACGTCATCGTTTTAGGTCACGTTCAAGACGAGAATGGACAGAAGATGAGCAAGTCTAAGGGTAATGCTGTTGATCCGTTCGATGCTCTGAAAACTTACGGTGCAGATGCTATCCGTTGGTACTTCTATACAAATTCAGCACCTTGGCTTCCCAACCGTTTCCATGGCAAGGCGGTCACTGAGGGCCAAAGAAAGTTCATGGGTACACTGTGGAACACTTACGGTTTCTTTGTACTTTACGCTAATATTGATAAGTTCGATGCGACAAAATACACACTTGACTACAGCAAGCTCTCCGTTATGGATAAGTGGCTGCTTTCAAAGATGAACTCAATGGTCAAGGCAGTTGACGATAATCTCGCCAATTATAAGATCCCCGAAGCGGCAAAGGCACTTCAGGAGTTTGTTGACGATATGAGCAACTGGTATGTTCGCCGTTGCAGAGAGCGTTTCTGGAAGAAAGAGCTTGATCAGGATAAGATCAACGCTTATATGTCTCTGTACACCGCACTTGTCACAGTTAGCAAGGCAGCAGCTCCTATGATTCCGTTTATGACCGAAGATATTTATAGAAATCTTGTCTGCTCAATAGATAAGAATGCTCCTGAAAGCATACATCTTTGCTCATTCCCGACAGTTTGTGAGGAACATATTGACTCCGAGCTTGAAGAAAATATGGATACTGTTCTTAAGATAGTCGGTCTTGGCAGAGCTGCCAGAAATGCATCTAATATCAAGAACAGACAGCCTCTCGGTATGATGTACGTTAACAGCGAGCATGAGCTTAACGATTACTATATAAACATTATTGAGGATGAACTTAACGTCAAGAAAGTCTCGTTTGTCAATGACGCAGATGATCTTATGACTTATCTCTTCAAGCCGCAAATGAAAACTCTCGGCCCGAAATACGGCAGCAAGCTTGGTGCTATCAGAAATGCCCTTCTTTCGCTTGACACAGACAAGGCAAAGAAAGAACTTGACGCTAACGGCAAGATTGATCTTGATATTGGTGGTGAAAGCGTTGAATTGCTGACAGAGGATATCCTCATTGAGGCTAAGCAGAGAGAGGGACTTGCAAGCGTTTCCGATTACGGTGTGACCGTTGCTCTCAGCACGGAGCTTACACCCGAACTCATCGAGGAAGGCTTTGTTCGTGAGGTCATCAGCAAAGTTCAGACCATGCGTAAAGACGCAGGCTTTAACGTCACGGATCATATTGCACTTTACATCAACACAAGCGATAAGCTTGCCAATGTGCTTGCCGGAAACAAGGATAGTCTCATGGGTGACGTTCTTGCAGATGAGCTTTATACCGACTCAATGGATGGCTCAACAGCTGAATGGAACATTAACGGCGAAAAGGCAACTATCGGCGTTAAGGTTATATAACAGGAACTTAATCATGCTCCCGTCTGAACTAAGGCGGGAGCTTTCCTCTTGAAAAATCTTAAAATACCGGAAAAACTTTTTTAAGAAGTCTTTCGATTGCGTACACAAAGAATTTATCTCAAAATCAGATTTACTTTTTTCCCTAAGCGTGATAGAATATTAAAAAACAGAAAGGAAGAGCTATATGAAAAAATCAGTTCTCAGAAAATATGCAAAACTTATCGCCGTCATGGGCGTGAACATTCAGAAAGGACAGGAAGTTGTTATCTCGGCTGAGCTTGATCAGCCCGAATTTGTGAAAATACTTGTTGATGAGTGCTACAAAGCAGGTGCGGCTAAAGTCACGGTCGAATGGACATATCAGCCTCTCGAAAAGCTCCATGTTCGCTACAGAAGTGTAAAAACGCTATCAACAGTTGAAAAGTGGGAGGAAGAAAAGCTCAAACACACTGTTGAGGTTTTGCCGTGCAAAATATTGCTGCTCTCGGAAGATCCTGACGGACTCAACGGCATAAATCAGGAAAAGATGGCAAAGGGACATCAGAACAGATATAAAATTATCAAGCCTTACCGTGACATGACGGAGGGCAAACAGCAGTGGTGCATAGCTGCTGTTCCCGGCAAAGCTTGGGCTAAAAAGGTGTTCCCCGAACTCAGAACATCTCAGGCTATTGAAAAATTATGGGAGGCAATTCTTTACACTTCCAGAGTGTCAGAGGACAGCGATCCTATAGAAAATTGGAAAAATCACAATGAAGAAATTCATTCAAAGTGTGACTATCTTAATAGTCTTGATATCGAAGAACTTCACTATAATGCCTCAAATGGTACAGATTTCACGGTTGGACTTATCCCCAATTCTCAATTCTGCGGTGCGAGTGAATCGACTGTCTCCGGAATTTCATATAATCCCAACATACCCTCTGAGGAATGTTTCACTTCTCCTATGAAAGGCAAAGCAGAAGGTATTGTCTATTCATCAAAGCCGCTTTCTTATCAAGGTCAGCTTATCGAAAACTTTTCGATAACTTTCAAAGACGGAAAAGCTGTTGATTGCAAGGCGGAAAAAAATGAAGAACTTCTCAAAAAGCTCATCTCAATGGACGAAGGTGCGGCATATCTCGGTGAGTGTGCTTTAGTTCCGTATGACTCTCCGATAAGAAACAGCGAGATACTTTTCTATAACACTCTCTTTGACGAAAACGCTGCTTGTCATTTGGCTCTCGGAACAGGGTTTATGGAATGTATAAAAGACTATCATAACTATACTCTTGAGCAGGTTCACGAAATGGGTGTCAATGATTCTATCATACACGAAGATTTTATGATAGGAACAGCAGATCTTTCAATTACGGCTAAGTGCAGAAACGGAAAGAGCGTTCAAATCTTCAAAGACGGAAATTGGGCATTTTAAATATTGAATTTAGTGTCCTGTTTGGGACAGATTAGGTGTGCGGCGGCGCGATTTAGTGCCGCCGCACACCGCTGCTTAAATTGAAAGTCAGATATAGACTTTGCAGGCTGGTTCACGGCGACCGCAAGTGGCTCGATGCCACTTGCGGTCGCTTTTGGTTTGCACTTATTTAAAGATCATCGGCGTCTTGTTCCGGCATAATCCCATTTTCAACCGGAATACCCGTATAAGAGCCAAGTGTATCGGTGTTGCTTTTAGCCCCTTTTCTCCAAGCCTCAACTGCATCATTAACTTTCTTGGAATTTTTGATTTTTCTTTCTTTCATACTTTCACCTCCCATTTTATTTTCTGCAATCACGTCATGCTTATTGATAATTTAATGAATTTGTTTTATCATATAAAAAATATTTTATTCGATGCAACACTTTTAGGCTTTTTTTGCACTATATATATGAACGGATGTGATAACCAATGAGCTCAAAGGAAATTCGTAATCTGGTCAAATCTGCAAAAGACGGCAGTGCCGAGGCTTTCGGCGAACTGTATGAGAAATATTCGGGTGAGATGTTCAATTTTGCTTGCTACTATCTCGGTGACAAATACAGAGCCGAGGATGCAGTGAGCGATGCGGTGTGTAATGCATTTTCCGGCATAAGTACTTTGAAAAATACTAATGCATTCAAATCTTGGATATTTAAAATTCTTATTCGCTCATGCCAAAAACAGTTAAAATACATAGTTGAACAACGCAATGTTAAAGATTTTGAAACGCTCAATGAATCAACTTATTTTAATGATTTTGCTGAAACGACCGCACTGAAACAAGCACTTTCAATCTTGTCACAAGAGGATAGAAGCATAGTGTTGCTCTCTGTTATCGGCAAGTATAACAGCCGAGAAATAGGCGAAATGCTTAAAATATCACCGTCTACAGTACGCTCAAAACTTATGCGAGCGACAAACAAGCTATATGCATTTTTGAATGAAGAGAGGAGTGATAATGATGACGCAAGAAGAAAAGCTTGAATTTATAGCGGATCAGTTTGAAAAAGAAAAAGAGAAGTTACCTGTCTCACTTGAGAAAGAAAGTATCATATCAACGCTAAAAAGCGTGGAGCTAAGCAAGACAAAGAAATCAAGAGTCATACCTTTAAGACGATATGTGTCGGCGGCTGCGGCACTAGTCATAATCGTTACAGCTGCGGTGTTTGCGACAAAACTTCACACCCATGACAACATAGCCACAGATAATCCACAACAGGAAGTGACCGATGTTTTGGTATATATGCCTGAACAAGATAATGAAAACCCATATGAATATATTGAAGAATATTTTGTTTCAGAGCATGAATATGTGGTTGAGAAAAATGAAAATAAAAAAAAGTCCGAAATCGGCGATGATTTTATAGTTGAGAGTTCAACGACCTATAATTCTGCCACGTCAGCGAAAAAAACTACCGATTCATATGGAATGACGAACACGCAAGTGAACGGAATTGACGAGGGTGACATAGTTAAAAATGACGGAAAGTATATCTATACTGTGGCGAATAACAGAATATATATAGTCGATACCGAAAAAATGGAACAGACAGCCGTAATCACTGATTTTGTCAATGAGGAAGAATTTCCGAAAACCGAAACAAATATTGATGAAATCTATGTCAAAGGCAATATAATGACGGTTATTGCAACGGAAGAAGAAAGATATGCAAGCACGACATATGTGTATAATAATCAAATTGAATACAAGAGTTATTTTTGCCGCCCGATCGACACGAGCAACAGCAAGACATATATAACATTCTATGATATTTCTGACAGGCAAAATCCGAAAAAGCAGTCACAACATAACCAAAGCGGAAGCTATTTTGATTCAAGAGCAATAGGCGACACTGTCTATACAATCGGTTATTATATAGTCAACGTTTCCTATGAGAAAACCGAAAGTCAGATAAGAAATGAATGTGTACCGAAAATAGACGGAAAAAGAATAAGCATTGAGAATATCGAATTCAGCAGACACGGCACAGATGATGTCAAAAGCTATGTTGTGATTTCATCATTCGATATGAGTGGAAAGACCAATAATAATTCATCGTACGCCTACCTCGGTGATGTGGATACGGTCTATATGTCTTCGGAAAGGCTCTATGTTATTTCGGCAAGTTATAATCAGCTTATCGCAGACAGCAACAACGGTTCGGGTTATTCCACCGTCATAACCGCTTTGAAACTTGACAGCGGAAAAATAACATTCGATTGCGAGGGCGGTGTCAACGGCAATGTCAACAACCAATACAGCATGGATGAACACAACGGATATTTCAGAATAGCAACCACTGATTTCAAAGAAAAAAACAGCAATGTTATTGATGTCAGCAGCGTGTATATTTTAAATAAAGATTTGAACATAGTCGGAAAGCTTGTTGATATAGCAAAGAATGAAAGTGTGAAGTCTGTTCGATTTATAAACGACACAGCGTACGTTGTGACATATGAAAACACAGATCCATTGTTTGTCATAGACCTCTCTGATCCGACAAGCCCGAAAATAACAGGCAAAGTTGAGTTGCCGGGATTTTCAGAATATCTTCATCCGATCTCTGACGGATATTTAGTCGGTGTCGGATATGACGGAAATAATGACGGTGCAGATTGGGATACGGTGAAAATCACTCTTTTTGACGTAAGTGATCCGAGTTCTCCGAAAGTCGCCGATGAATATGTCGTAGATAAAGCACGGACAGATATCACATATGATCCGAAAGCGTTTGTTTTCTATCCCGAAAAAGAAATGATAGGTATACCTATGGTTATGTATGATACGGGAGCTAAATCACATTGCAGTTATTTTATTGTTAGCGTTAAAGACGGAAAACTTGAAAAGCAGGCGGAACTTTTGCACGGATTTAATAAATACAATGGAGATCTAGCTGAATTTTTCAGAGGCACATATATAGTTGATAGGGTTTACACAGTGACAGAAAAAGGAATCTGTTCGTTTGATATTAATAAAGGCAATAAACTAAATGAGCTTAGATTTAAGGAGTTGATAAAATGAAATCAAGAATAATTGAGATTCTACTTTTAGTGGTCATATCGTTAACGCTTGTTGCTTGCGTTGATGTCAATGCAAAAGACTTGCCATCGGAGGGCAGTGAAGAAATTCAAGCCGATACTATGGCTTATACCGGAAGAATGATTGTCGGAAAAAGCAGCTATCTTATAGTCGATGAAAGCAACTCACCGATAAGTATGTCGGTTGACGGCTCTGCCGATGAATTTTTCGCCGGATACAGCACAGGTGATAAAATCGAAGTCCTTTCTTCGCCTATTGCGGAAAGTTATCCCGGTCAGGCTTTTATCTATAAAGTCAAGCTTGTTGAAAAGGGGAACATTAACGATATTTCATCGGAAATCATCACTGACCTGAAAAATTTGGGTTGGATAAACTAATGTTGATTGGTTAAATAAAGAGGAGAAAAATCAAACGGCACGTTCCGATTTCGGAACGTGCCGTGACGTTTATTTATTCAATTGGTTCACTGCTATTCGGTTCAACCGGTTGAGTTTCAGTGACGTTATTTTCTCTTTCCGGTTCTTCAAGCGTTGTTTTTTCAGTCGGTGCTGTTGTTTCTGCTTCCTGTGTTGCGTTTTCACTCGGCATTGTCGTTGACAGAGTGCTTGGGGCTTCCGTTGTTGTCGGAGCTTCGGATATATTCAATGCCACCGAGGTGCTGAAATATCCGATAAATACCATAACCAACAGCACAAACACAGAAAGTATTATTTTAATGTTTCTATGCTCATCAGGTGTTTCATGCATAACTCTGAGATATTTTTGTTCAGAGCCGCCACCGGGATAATATTTTGAGAAACTGTAATAGCTACGTTTGACTTTTACACCGTCACTGTCCGTTTTTCTCTTTTTGTTTCTTTTGAATTTTTCTTTCTCTGTTGACATTTAATCATCTCACTTATCAAATGAATGAGGCTTCGCCCGAAAAGCAGGTGAATGCAAGCGACAGAAGTGCGACATAGATGAATACTGCCGGCATACCTCTGAATGCCTTGGGGATATCTCTGTTTTGTGCTATGCGGCGCATACCGGAGTTGATGAAAACAACAGCGAGCATGAACGCAAGTCCCGCACCGATACCACTGCCGATAGATGCAGGGATAGTGTTTGCACTTCTGCTGTTAATTATCGGTACTGCAAGTATGAGCGAGTTGATAGCACACATACCCATGGAGTTCATGAACTTGCGGTTGGCTTTCAAAACAACTATGGCAAAAACCGAAGTGATCAGATGAATGACTGACAATGCGACCGCAAATACCGCAATATGCCATATTGTGTTGAGTGACCTTATAGGTTCAATAAGATCAAGCAGGCTGCAAACAAGCGAAGTCAGTGTTGAATAATAGACGATTGTGAAAAGATACATTAAGAAAAACTTAGGTCTTTTTGCTAATCTTATAGTTTCGCTCAGTGCAAGACCTGATGAAAATATCAAATTTTGTATCAAGAGGCTGTAAAGTGCTGCTATCAGCATTTGAAAAAACCAACTCATTTTTCTTCACCGTCCTCTTGATTTTTCTTTTCATTATCATCGGGTACGCTTAAAATTATATCTTCATCATAATTATCTTCGGAGTTTTCAGAGGTTTCTTCAAACTCAACTTTTTCTTTAGTTTCGGGATCATGCAGGAAACTGAGCGTACCACTTGTCGCATTGAATCCTTCTTCATGAAAAACAGGTTCTTCAAGAGCCGTCTTTAAATTGAAGGTGTTGGTCGGCTGACCTCTGAAACGTTTTTGTATAAGCCACTTATGGAATGCCGCAATAAATCCGATTACTATAAGTCCGCCAAACGGCAACGCCATGCCTGAAAGCTTGGGAAGTGATGAAACACTTTTGCCCCATAATGTTCCATAAGAGAGGATTTCTCTTATCGCTCCGACTATTGCCGAGGCCGAAACAAAGCCTACGCTTGCGGCTATTGCATCAAAAAGTGCGTGTTTAACATCGTGCTTAACGGCAAACTTTTCACATCTGATAACAATAAGACTGTTGACGGCGAGCAATGGCAGATATATACCCATAGATGCATAGACTTGCGAATGACTTTTGTCAAGATATAACATCATGGGAATGAGCAAAGCGACAGATATGAGCATATAGACAGATATTCTAAGCCAGCGTGAAAGCTTTTTCAGTATCAAAGCCGATAAAAGCTCACAAACAATTAAAACCGCACTGAGGATCAGCGACATAGTTAAGCTTAAACGCAGAGTGGTGAATATTGCCGCTATTGAGCAAACACCTATAGCCTGAGTCAAGACAGGATTGTGAATAAATGCACCCTGGAACATTATTTTTCCGAAGGATAGCTCTTTTTTATCGTTATCCATTATCATTGCCTCCTTCCTCAAGCTTAGCTTGCTGTTTATCTTTTCCGAAAGCGGCTTTTATTGAACTTTTTTTATCAAGTCTATTTTTAATAATAGTATAATAGTCGGTAACAACCGGAGTGATCGCATTCATGATAAGAATACTGAAACAAGCTCCCTCGCTATACTTTCCGAAATAGCGAATCAGCATACATATTATGCCCATTGAGAATCCGTAAAGCATTGAAGGCAGGAGCTTTCTCGGAGCAGAAACAGGATTCGGCGCTAAAATCAAAGCGACAAATATCAATGTGCCTGACGACAATTCCATTATCAATGAAACCGTTAAACCGGAGTTTACTCTTGGGAAAATTATTGCCATTATTGCACAGGCAAAGATAAACGAAAAGCTTATAGCCGCTTTTCTCGGTCTTTTTGCAATAAGATAAACAGCTGAGCCGAGCAGAGCAACCATGCAGGTCGTACCGATCGGGCCGGGATTCACACCGCCGAGAATCGAAAAAATTTCAAGTTCGTTAAGGTTTATTGATTTTCCGTATGACAGCATTTCACCGAATGAAGTTCCGGCGATAAAATCGGCACTGCCGAACAGTGGAGATGATGTGCCGACAGTTATGGGCGCATATGTGAACACAGCTTCGGGAAAACAGACACACAGAAAAGCGAATCCAACAGCCGCAGGGGTAAATGGTGCTTTTCTCGCTCCTCCAAACGGCACTTTAGCAACCGCTATGGCAAAAGCACTGCCTATAGCGGGAATATATGACGGACAAACAGCAGGGAGCATCAAGCTTATTGCAAGTCCCGTTGCCGCCGCACTGAGGTCACCTATTGTGCTGTCTTTTTTCATAATTCGACAAGCTATATATTCTGTAACGACAGCCGAAACCACTCCCCAAAAAGCGACTCTTATGGCATTGAAACCGTTGAGATAAAAGCCGATTATCAGCAGTGGGGTCATCATCACGATCATGTCAAGTGAGTATTTATAGAGAGGATCGGTCTTTTTGATAAGATCTTCATTGAATTTATTTCTTCTGGCCAATAAGTTCACCATCCTTTGGTGTTTTTTCCAGTATTTCTTCATTGAAATACCGGCGAATGAATATTATGATATTAGTGTGATTTTTGATCTATTAGGTACACTCGGTGTGTACCTAATATTTATCACAAATCAAGGTTTAAAATCAATCTTATTTTATGAACGGGAGGTAGGAACAATGGATATCAGTGCTCCTAAAGAAAATTATATTTTTATTGAACTGACGGGTGAGGATATGAAAAAACTCAATATCACATACGCTGATATGGATTATTCAAATATCGAAACGAGGCGCGTCATTTGGACACTGCTTGATGAAGCCAAGCACTCACTCGGAAAGGAATTTGAACTGAGCGAGAATATGAGAATAGAAGCATTGCCGTCAGCTGACGGAGGGTGTTTGCTCTTTTTCAATATAATGCAAAAACCGGTCAGCTATAAGTTCAAAAGCAAAATTTCATTTTTGGCTTACCGTTTTAAAAATATTGACGATGCACTTGATTTAGCTCTTGTTATCACGGAAAGAGACAAGAAACACATTAAAAGCAGTTTGTATTCCAACCAAGGTGAGTATATTATGACACTCAGTGGAAAACTTAAACACTCCATTGTGATGAGACTCGGTGAGTTTGGTGAGCCGGCAGCACACGGAGAAAAGGAAGTTTTAAAAATCACGGAATACGAAACTTGTCTTATCAAGGATAACGCTTTAGACAGACTCAGCTTTATTTCTTAAGGCCTCTATCATTTCTTTCGGTGATTCAGCACCGAAAACCGCACTGCCGGCAACAAAAACGTCAGCACCGGCTTTTGCGGCTGTTTCTATTGTTGAGAGGGAAATTCCGCCGTCAACCTGAATAAACGGCGAAAGCCCTCTTTTTTTACATTCTTCTTTGAGCTTGACAATTTTCGGCATCATGTCAGCCATAAAGCTCTGACCGCCGAAGCCCGGTTCGACAGTCATGATAAGCACCATTTCAAGTTTGTCAAGATAAGGATAAACTTTTTCTATATCTGTTCCCGGTTTAACGCTGAGTCCTGCCTTACAGCCGAGAGAATGAATAAGGTCAATCGTTTCACCTATATCGCTATCACATTCATAATGGAAAGTGATGATGTCCGAACCTGCCTTGACAAAATCCGATATATATTTAATAGGATCGCTTATCATAAGGTGAACATCAAATGTGAGGGGCGTGACAGACCTTAAAGCTTTAACTATGGGCGCACCCAGAGTTATATTCGGTACGAAATGGCCGTCCATGACATCTATGTGAAGCCAGTCGGCACCGCAGTCTTCCATAAATTTAAATTGCTGGCCCATTTTTGAAAAGTCGCATGAAAGTATTGACGGGGATATTTTAGCCATATTATTGACCTCCGTTATTTACGCTTAAGGTTAGATGAATACCCACCGTACCTAAAAGCGTGTTATTATGTAGTAATTAAATTACACATCATTATAACAATTTTCGCTGTAAAGGTCAATAAAAAGTGTGACGATATGTGCATATTATATAAAATTGTTATATATTGCGGTGAACTTATTGACATTTTTACACAAAGGTGTTACCATTAGATTAGAAACTTTGATTATAAATGGGAGGTATAATATGATTAACGAAAAAGGTTTGAAAACGTATTCCAAAAAGGAACGGAATATGTATCTTATTGGAATGGCAGGTCAGAATTGCGTTTATAGCACAATAAGCACTATTTTGGCTTATTACTTCCAGTTTACGATCCTTATTCCGGCAGCAACGGTCAGCATAGTCATGACTATCGCCAGAGTGTGGGACGCATTCAATGATCCAATGATGGGAACAATCGTTGACAGAACAAGAACCAAATGGGGCAAGTGTAGACCTTATCTTTTATTTGTACCCATTCCGGTTTCAATTTTGACAACACTTTGTTTCACAAACTTCGGATTTTACAACTCAGATGTCGGACTCTTTGAGGGCAAAAATCTTCTGATCGTTTTGTGGTCGGCCTTTATATATATTTTATGGGGCATGACCTACACAGCAGGTGATATTCCTCTTTGGGGCATAAACGCACTTTTAACTGAAGATCACAAAGACAGAGAAAAAATGCTCTCGTTTGCTCGTATAGCCGGCGGCTGCGGTTCAGCAATCCCATATGTCGGCGCTCAATCTATGGCATTGGCTCTCGGAAAGATGTTCGCTCAAAAGGTCGGAGATAATGCACAGGGTGAAAGAATTGGCTTTTTCGTCTCAGCACTTATTCTTTCCATTATCGGTGGAGTTTTATTCCAGATGGCAGGTCTGGGTACAGAAGAAAAAATAGCTCCGTCTGAAAAGAAATACACTCTTAAAGAGAACTTCGCTATCATGTGGAACAACAAGCCTTTCAGACAGATACTCATTTCGGGTGTACTTTCAAGCCCTGTGTCGCTTGTTATGATCGCCGCAACACCGCTTATTACATATTATTACTCGAACAAAGAGAGTTCACTTTATCTCGTCTATATAATAGTGCTTGGCGGTTCGCTTTTCCTTGGACAGTTTGCAGCGATGGCATTCGTTCCGAAAATTTTGCAGCATACGACCAAAAAGAAAGCATATAATTTCAGCAGACTTTTAAGTGTTATTCCATATTCGGTCATATTTGTGTTATATCTTATCGCACCGCAAGGCTTGACTAAGCCGATATTTGTCGCTTTAGCGGTTTTAATTTTCCTCGTCTGTGGAGCTTCACTGGGTGTCACAAACGTGTTGCAGTCGATAATGATAGCTGATGCGGTTGACTATGAAGAATATAACAACGGAATCAGACCTGATGGCGTGTTCTTCTCCGGACAAACTTTTATATCAAAACTCACAGCAGGCATTGCAACAATACTCAGCGGTATTGCATATTCGGTTGTCGGATTTTCCGATACAAATGTTGCGAAGGTAAATGAGTATATAGCAAACGGAGGAATCGCAAGAGAAAATCCGGAATTTGCAAAATATATGGCATTGCTGTTCTTCCTAATTTCAATTCCACCGGCAATAGGAAATCTGCTTGCGGTAATTCCGACTTGGAACTATTGTCTTGACGATGAGGAGCATCTCAGAATTTTAGGTGAACTTAACAAAAGACGTCATAAGGCAGAAGAAAATGCAGAATAAAATCTAAACTTAAAGCACCGGTTTTCGGTGCTTTTTGATATTTGTGTTTAATTTGAAACAACTTCTTGACCGATTTTTTAGGCGGCGATTTGGCATCCCTGCGTTCCTTGCGTCACTTAGGGACACACAAATCGCCGCCTTGCCGCCACGTTGCCCCGGCACCCCACCCGTGCCGACCTTATAGCATAACACCGCCGCACTGCAAATGCTTGTAGTGCGGCGGTATTTTAATTTGTTTATATTCTTAACAAATTAGCGGTTATCAGATGATAGCGATTCCGAAAATGTTGTTGAGCCAAGCAAAAAGCTCTGCGAAGAATGATTTAATAGCTTCTAACATTTTGAGTTCTCCTTTCCATAAGCATTAAAGTTAAATCCGAAGTCGCCTAAAACGGCGTATTTTCGGTGCTTTGCGGCTTAAATCCCTCGAAACTCCATCCGTTTTAGGTCGCAGAATTTGTTTCGGGAGAAATGATTGCAAATACAAGGCAAAAGCGGAGCAAATCCTGTCGGATTTGCGAGCATTTTAACACCGCAGGTGCGGCATTTATCCGAAACAAATCGGTTTCGGATTTGACTTCAATGCTTAACTTTATTACACTTGAAGTATAGCAGTTAAAGGTGTTATATATGTTAATAAAATATGAATATTATTATCAATTTTAGTTACAATTGATGATAAATTAATAAAAATTCTAAAATAGGAAACAATTTAGGAAAAAATAAAAAATTAGTAGTCATAATTCAGATTTTGACTACTATTTTTTTTGAAACCAAAAAACTACTCCACCAATGGTGGAGTAGCTCTTGTAATTACAAGATAAAATTTTTTGCTATTAGCCAAGCTTGTCAGCGATGAAGTTCTCAAGGAGATTCTTAAGATAATCAACAACCTTTGTAAGAGCCTCAATAGCAGCGTCTTTAATTGCGTTAAGATCCATTGTTTTTACTCCTTTCTTAAATTATTTTACAGTTGAATTATAACTCATGCAAAAAATACTATGGTGAACAAATTGTGAACTTTATTATCTAAAAGATACAAATATCATAAATTAGTTAAAATGTGTCAAAATATGTGTATAAAAAAGTTCTTCGCTATATGCGAAGAACTTTTCGTAAGATATCATCGATCACATCTTGCTTAACTAATTAAAAAATTAGAGTGTCTCAATGCCGAAGATTCCGTTAAGGTGAGCTGAAAGTAATTCAACAAACTTAGCTACAAAGCCCATAAGTGCATCCTTAACAACATTCATGAATTCGTCCATTGTTTTATCTCCTTTCATATTATTTTACAGTTAAATTATAAAATAGACTTTAGTGCAAATGGTGAATAAATTGTTAACATTATTATGAAACTTAGTTTTTATTATCAAATCTTTAAATTGTGTCAACAAATCCTTTGGCTGTGGGAACAAAAGAAAAAATCCGCTTACTCGAAGTAAGCGGATTGAGTTTGGCTTTTTTTAGAGCGAGTAACTAAATTACAGAATCTCGATACCTAAAACAGCGTTAAGCCATGCGAAAAGCTGTGCAAGAATTGCCTTAATCTGATCCATTTTCATTTGCTCCTTTCCACATTTTTATTGTGGCTTAATTATAAACTATGTTACACTGCGATTGGTGAACAAATTGTTAACAATATTAGCATTTTGTCCTTGAATTATAAAATAAGTTTAAACTTTATTTATAATTTGTTGTCTTAATGTCTGATAAGCAACACTTAGCTTAGTTTATGAATGAAAAGTCCACTTAAAAGTTTCGGCTCAAACCATGTTGACTTCGGCGGCATTATCTTTCCTGCATCGGCTATTGCCATAAGATCATCAAGCGATGTCGGGAACATTGAAAACGCAGCCACCATATCATCATTAGCCCTTCTTTCAAGTTCTCCCAAGCCTCTGATACCACCTACAAAATCTATTCTTTTGTCAGTTCTGGGATCTTCTATTCCGAGAACGGGGGTTATCAGATTGTTTTGAAGTATAGAAACATCAAGTCTGCCGACCGGATCATTTTCATCATATGTGCCGTCTTTTGCTGTCATTTTATACCACTTGCCGTCAAGATAGAGTCCGAATGTGTGCTTATGTTCCGGTTTGTATGCTCCATCTCCCGTGTACATTTCAACGTCAAATTTATCACTGATTTTTTCAATAAATTCTTGTTTTGAATAACCATTAAGATCTTTTATGACTCTGTTATAGTCCATGATCTCAAGTTCGTCTGACGGGAAAGCAACGCTTAAGAAGAAGTTAAATTCTTCTGTTCCGTCATAGTTGGGGTACTCCTGTCTGCGTTTTGCACCGACTTTTACCGCCGAGGCACAGCGGTGATGTCCGTCAGCGATATAAAGATAATCGACTCTTGCAAAAGCATCGGTGATTTTTGCGTTGACTGCATCACAGTCGATAACCCAAACCGTGTTGCCGATGCCGTCATCTGTCACGAAATCATAAACCGGCTCATGTGAGTTTTGCCAATCGGAGATTATAGCGGCGATCTCTTTGTTTTCTCTGTAAGCTAAGAAGATCGGGCCTGTGTTGGCATCACAATAGTCAACGTGGTTAATTCTGTCCTGCTCTTTGTCGGCACGAGTTAACTCATGTTTTTTGATGATATTGTTATTGTAATCGTCAATGCTTGCACAGCCGACAAGACCTGTCTGACTTCTGCCGTTCATAATCTGACGGTAGATATAGAAACACTTTTTTTCGTCTTTTTTGCATATGCCGTCAGTGACAAGCTTATCAAGATTTTCTCTTGCTTTGAGATATACTTTTTCATCATAAATGTTAATGTTTTTGTCGAGATCAACCTCTGCTTTATCAACATGGAGGAAAGAATAGGGGTTGCCCTTGACCATTTCTCTCGCCTCGTCACTGTTCATGACATCGTAGGGGAGAGCTGCGACCTTGCTTGCCATTTCGCAAGTCGGTCTTATTGCGTTGAATGCTTTAAAAACTGCCATATAAATTCTCCTTATTTTTTTCTTATATTTTAATCGCTATCAATATATTTGTCAATATTTTACAGATTAAACTATTTCTTTTTATGTACGATTAAGTTTGTGCAAGGGGAAAGAGCTGAGCGTGAGAGAACCCGCCCGCGTAGCGGGCGGAGGTGGAGGTGAGTGTACATAGCGGTGCGACAAAGTCGCACCGCTATGTGCCGAAACGCCACCTAAAAACTTGAAGATTAGATAAAACTTAAAAATGAACAAATATGAAATTAAATCGGCAGATCAGTTTTCATTTTCTGTTTGCTTTGTATATTTCTTCAATTTTAGTGAAAAATATCCCCGTAAGGAGAGATGAATATGTCAATTTCCAAAGACGAATACGGCAAAATGGCTGATAAGGCATCACCGCCATCACCGGTTTTAAAAAACTGCAGTTTCGCTTTCTTGATAGGCGGATTTATTTGTATGATCGGTCAAATAATCTTTGATTTATGCAAAATGAGGGGACTTGAAGAAAACACTTGCCGAGCGATAGTTTCAATGAGCCTTGTTCTTTTGACGGCGATTTTGACAGGCTTCGGTGTTTTTGATAGAATTGCCAAATTTGCAGGAGCCGGAACAATGGTGCCGATAACGGGATTTGCTAATTCTATCGTTTCGCCTGCAATGGAGTTTAAAAGTGAGGGTGAAATACTCGGAACTGCCGCTAATATGTTTAAAATCGCAGGGCCGGTCATAGTTTACGGTTGTTCAAGTGCTGTGCTTTACGGAATAATAATTTATATTTTTAAGCTGTATTGAGGAGGTTAAACAATGGCAAAAAGACTCGGTACGCATACCATAGAGCTTGAAACCAAGCCGCATATTTTGTCTAATGCATCTGTCGTGGGAAAAAAAGAAGGTGAAGGGCCTCTTGGTGACGAGTTCGACTTTGTGAGCGAGGACACAACGCTCGGTGAGGAAACATGGGAAAAAGCAGAAAGCAGCATATTAAAAAAAGCTGTTTCGACCGCACTTGAAAAAGCTGACCTCAAAGCTGATGATATACAGACAATATTTTCGGGTGATCTTTTGAACCAATGTATAGGTTCGAGTTTCGGACTAAGAGATTTTGAAATACCGTTTGTCGGTGTATACGGTGCGTGTTCCACAATGGCATTGTCTTTGTGCATGGCTTGCCTTGCGATAGAGAGTGGAGCGTACAAAAAAGCAATGGCGGCGACATCATCACACTTTTGCTCTGCAGAAAAGCAATTCAGATATCCGCTTGAATATGGTGGACAGCGACCGCCCTCAGCACAGTGGACAGTAACGGGAGCCGGTGCGGCGATACTTGATAATAAAGTAGGATCGCCATATATAGATGCAATTCATATAGGAACAATTAGAGACTTGGGAATCAAAGACGGCAATAACATGGGTGCAGCTATGGCACCTGCTGCAAAGAAAACGATACGAGATTTTTTGATTGACACTCAAACTAAGCCTGAAGATTATGACCTTATTCTCACGGGAGATCTCGGAGACATCGGATCAAGACTTCTCAAAGAACTGCTGATAAAAGAAGATAATATAGATATTTCATCAGTTCACAACGATTGTGGCCTTATGATATATAATCTCAAAGCTCAAGACGTTCATTCCGGCGGTTCGGGTTGTGGGTGCAGTGCAAGCGTTCTTTGTTCAAAAATATTAAACGGATTCCGTAAAGGCGAATATAAAAAGGTCATGTTTGTTGCTACCGGAGCTTTAATGTCACCGACTTCAAGCTTGCAGGGCGAAAGTATTCCGGGAATCGCACACGGCATTATTATAAAATCATAAGGAGGAAAATTATGGATATTTTCTCAAGTTTCAAGTGCATCGCTTGTCTTTTAAAGACACTCAAGATTTTGCACTGTGTTAAAAAAGTGGTATGCATAAGCATCATTTGCTTAATGGCGGCTGTTGCTTTTATGAGCTTTTCTCAAAACAGTGCGGAGGTAAAACACTTTGTTAAACAGATAAAGAAGAAGGTGATGTGATGGGCTGGGATCTGCTTTGGGCTTTCCTTATCGGTGGTGCAATATGCGTAATCGGACAACTGCTTATTGATTTCACAAAACTTACACCCGGAAAAATTCTTGTTATGTTTGTTGTTGTCGGAGTATTTCTCGGTGCAATCGGAGCATATAAACCGCTGGTTGAATTTGCGGGCTGTGGAGCTACCGTTCCTTTGACAGGCTTTGGATACTCACTTGCAGAGGGTACGAAAAAAGCGATTTCCGAGGACGGAGCATTGGGAATTGTGACCGGAGGATTGACAGCCACATCGGCAGGTATAACACTCGCCGTAGTTTTAGGACTTATACTTTCGGTGATAGCAAAGCCGAAAGACAAATCTTGAGGATTGGTTCGTTCAGCCTGCGAACTGCTATCTGAAAATCGGTTTTCTACAGCGGGGCGGGAGCTTGGCACCACCTCGCACCTGCGGCGCTCGGCGGTACGCACGCTCCCGCCGTTCTGCTCGCTTCGCTCGCACAATCTTACAAACCATATTTACAAATTCTCCCAAAAGCTGTATAATACATTTAATAACTTAGGGAGGAATAAACTATGAAAAAGAAAACTACTAAAATTATTTCAGCCTTACTTTTAATATGTATACTGCTGTCACTGTCAGTTTCAGCTTTGGCATCGGAAAACTCAACTTCTTTTGATTTCAGATTTGAGTCGAAGCAACAAGCAGTGAGGCTTGCATATCCGGATTATGGAAAGATCTATGATTCCGAGTATTCAACTACTCCCGTTCCCGGTGTTGAACGGACAAAATTCGGTGAAAACGATATCGCAACCAATATGATATCGCAGGGATTGTGTATCGCAGGCGATTATCTTTTGGTCACCGCATATGACTATGAAAAAGAGCATAACTCGGTTATATACGTCATGTCAAACAGTGATGTGAAAAACCGCAAGCTGCTGTCAACTATAGTCCTTCCGGACAAAAACCATGTCGGTGGAATTACTTTTGACGGAGAATATGTTTGGGTTGCAAGAAGCACTAAAAAAGAGATCGGCGCAATCAAGCTTTCGGATATTGACGAGGCGGCAAAACATGAAGTTTATAGCCTGAATTATTATAAAAAAGTCAAGTGCCTGACAACGGCATCGTTTATAACCTACTATGATGGAAAAATATGGGTTGGACTTTATGACGAGGACAATGAGGCAACTTTGCAAGGCTTTGAGCTTGACAGAGAGAATATGACCTTGGAGCTTAAATGCACCGCAACCGTTCCAAAGAGATGTCAGGGTGCGGCATTTACCGAAAGAGACGGAAGAACATATCTTTTCACTTCGTCATCATACGGAAGAAATCTTTCCTCTTATATCAGAGCGTACGAGGTAACAGAGTTCGATGAGAAAGTTGATACATTGCTTGTCAATAAGTTCACGCTGCCGCCAATGACGGAGGAGCTTGAAATTAGTGGTGAGCATCTGCTTATTATGACGGAAGCTCCGGCAACTGAATACAGCACGGCATCGCTTAACCGCTGCATATGTCCCATGGACAGAATAAGTGCTGTTGAAATTGACGACCTCATTGAGGAAGGAGCAAGTGACAGCTTTTTAGTTAGAACGTTCAAGGCTGTGATAGAATTTTTCTCCGCTTTATTTGGCTGTTAAAAAATAAAACGTTAATGTCAAGGAATACCAAATTTGAAAATCTTAACAAATTTTGTTATACCTCGACAAACGCTTTTGAGTATGCTTAAGTTGCATCATAAAAGTAAATATTGCAATCACAAGCGAATTTTAGCGGTGATTTCAACGGGAGCTGTCTGTCGGACGGCTCCCTATTTTTATTTGAATTTCGGAGGGAAAGCTATGGCGTCTGAAGCTGTTGAAAAAATACTGCAAAAAGAGGCAGAGGTTGACGAACGCATAAAAAACGCAATCAATGAAGAAAAAGCGAGGATCATAAAAGCGGAGAAAGATGGCGAAGAACAGACAAAGAAGATGTTGTCTGAAACCGATGAAAAATGCAAAAAAATTATTAGTGAAAGCTTAGAAAAAGCCAATAAAATAATTGCTGATGAAAATGAAAAAAATCTAGCTGTTTTGCAAAAAATAAGAATCGAAGCTGAAAATCAGCTTGAAAATGCCGCCGAAAGAATAATTGATATTATCTTCGGCTAAAAGAAGGTGATCCTACGGCAAAGCTGAAAATGAAAAAAGCGGAAATCATCGCCCTGCTGACCGACAGCAAAAAGATAATTGAGCTGTTGCAGCATAGAGGGATAATGGAACTTGAAAAAGTCCGAAATAACAAATTGATAAGCATAGACACTCGCTCAATCATAAGCCGATTTGAGAGGAATAGAGATTCGGCGCAGCAGGCGCTTGGCGTACTCAATGAAAAAACACAGTTCAAAACGCCACTAACTGTTTGGCTTTCCGGAAAACGTGAATATGACAGAAAAACATTCGGTGAAAAGACCGAAAATTTTGAAAACACACTTTCGATATGTCATGAAATTTTAGAGAATGAACGCAAGATATCCGATTGCAAAACAGAAATTTCTCATATTGAGGTAGAAACAGATGAATTGAAAAAGTGGATAAGCCTTGATATCTCACCCGATTTTAAAGGTACTGCAACAACGGCCTGCTTTATCGGAACAGTCGGAAACCGAAAAAACTTTGAATATATTGTCGCAAAACTTGAAGATTCAGCGTATATCGAAACGGTATCATCTGTCAGAGATAAAGCAAATATAGTTATTATCTGTCACAATGACGAAAAAGAAAAAACACTTTCCGTTCTAAGACAATGCGGCTTTTCGGTGATAGGTGATATAAGCGGCGATAGCGTAGGAAATATAATATCGGAAAAGCTGAAAGTTAAAGCTCAGCTTGAGAAAAAAATATCGGAATATGAGCGAAAAATAAGAAGTATGGCTGACGAAAGAGAAAACATTGAGTTTGTTATCGACTTTCTTTGTCTCAAATGCGACAAATACAAAGCACTTAATGACCTTGCTATGACAGAAACAACGTTTATGCTGTCAGGATATGTTCCTGAAAAATATGCTTATGAATTAATAGATGAGCTTGAAAAACGCTTTGCGGTTATAACTGAATTGAAAGATCCACGACCTGATGACAATATTCCGGTGATGCTTGAAAACAGCAAGTTTTCCTCGCCGGTTGAGAGTATAACCGAAATGTATGCTATGCCAAGTGAACATGATATTGATCCGACAAGTGTAATGTCGTTTTTCTATTATCTTTTCTTCGGAATGATGCTCTCAGATGCGGGCTACGGTATAGTTATGTTGATAGTGACAACCTTTGCACTCAAGAAACTGAATCTTGATAAAAAGATGAGAAGTACAATGGAAATGTTCAGATACAGTGGCTTATCAACCGTATTTTGGGGTGCTATTTTCGGAAGCTGGTTTGGTGATTTCCCTCAAATTATTGCCGGCCAATTTTTCGGCAAAGACTTAGGCTCACTCGCTCTTTGGTTTGAACCGCTTGAAGATCCTATAAAACTTCTCGTGTTTTCTTTTGGCTTAGGCATAGTGCATCTGTTTTGGGGACTTGCCGTGAACTTTTATATGCTCTGGAAAGAGGGCAAAAAACTTGATGCTGTATTTGATGTCGTTCCGATATATCTAACCATTCTCGGTGTCGCACCTCTTGCGGCAGGAATTTTAATAAATGTTCCCGACAGCTTAAAGAATGTCGGAAAAT
This sequence comes from uncultured Faecalibacterium sp., assembly GCA_964616655.1. Taxonomy (GTDB): domain Bacteria; phylum Bacillota; class Clostridia; order Oscillospirales; family Acutalibacteraceae; genus UBA6857. The sequence continues at coordinate 73,713 of CAZTSC010000005.1, read as the reverse complement.
ATTTTGCCATAGTCGGAGCTGTTTCGATAGTGCTGACATCGGGGCGAAGTTCAAAAAATATAATTGCTCGTTTCGCAGGTGGAATATACGGACTTTATAATATAGCAACGGGATATTTAAGCGATATTTTGTCTTATTCGAGACTGCTTGCGCTGGGATTGGCAACCGGAAGCATAGCAAGCGTAATTAATCTTATCGGCACTATGCCGAGTAATCTTATTCTTAAAGCTGTTATGTTTATAGTCGTATTTGTTGTTGGACACACGGCAAATATAGCGATAAACCTTTTGGGAGCATATGTTCACACAGACAGACTTCAGTTTGTCGAGTTGTTTTCTAAGTTTTATAAGGGTGGCGGACGAAAGTTTGAGCCGTTTAAGGTGAACACAAAATATATTGAATTTACGGAGGAAAAGTAAATGGGCAATTTGGGTTTGGCATTGGCAATATTGGGTGCAGCAACAGCGGCATTGCTGTCGGGTGTCGGTTCAGCTAAGGGTGTCGGTATTGTGGGCCAAGCGGCGGCAGGTGTAGTTTCTGTCGATCCGTCTAAGTTCAGCAAGGTGTTGGTTCTTCAACTTCTCCCCGGTACTCAGGGGCTTTACGGACTTTTGACCGCTGTTCTTCTTTTGAACAGAGTCGGGGTTATAGGCGGAACTCCTGCCGAACTCAGCACATCTCAAGGACTTATGTTTTTCGCATCGGGACTTCCGATGGGTATTGTCGGATTATTCTCGGCTATGGCTCAAGGGAAAACTGCGGCGGCAGGTGTTGGCATAGTCGCCAAAAAGCCGGATCAAAGCGGCAAGGGGATTATCATGTCGGCAATGGTAGAAACCTATGCTATTTTGGCTCTTTTGATTTCAATTCTAATCATATACAATGTTTCGGTTTGAAGAAAGTGAGACAGCTATGACAGGTCTTGACAGAATTTTGGAAACCGTAGACAGGAACGGCGAAGAAAAGATCAAAAAGCTGATTGCCGAATCTGACAGTGAGATAAAGCGTATAGCCGATGAACTTTCGCTTTATCGGCATCAAATGCAGGATAAGATGATAGCGGAGGCAGAGAAAGAGGCGGAATTGAATATTGAAAATGCTCAAAATTCAGCTAAATTAAAATCTTCAAAGCAGATTTTAGAATTGAAATCAGCACTTATCGGCGAAGCGATTGAGAGAGCTGTCAAAAAGATAATTTCAATGAATGACGAAGATTATTTTTCTTTGATGTACGAGTTGATTTCAAATAGACTTCAATCGGCTGACGGAATTATAGTTTTTAATATCAGAGACAAAGGTCGTTTGCCCAAAGATTTCATCAAAAAGATAAATGCTGTCAGACCGAACTGCCATATAAAGCTGTCGGATATAACGGCAGGGATAAGCGGTGGATTTATTCTTGTCTATGGCGACATTGAAGAAAATTGCAGCTTAGAAATATTAAAAGATGAAAAGAGAGACAGTATTCGAGATGAGACCGCACGAATACTGTTCAAAAAAGGGGAGAGCTGAATTGAGGGACTATACCTTTGCTGTGGCGAAGATAAGAGAGCTGGAAAATGAGCTAATAACACAAGCGATTCTTGATCGCCTCATTGAGGCTGAAAATGAAAACGAAGTGATTTCAACAGTTTTATCAAGAAGTAAGTTTGAAGTGAACGGTGACAGAGATTTAACCGAATTTTTTAAAAGTGAAACCCTTGATGCATGGGAAACCGTAAGCTCCTTAGCACCTGACAGCAGCGAAATAAAAAGTTTGACCGTGTTGAACGATTTTCATAATGTCAAGGCGGCACTCAAGGCTCTTGTTATGAAAGATGAAGTTGAAAAGCTCTATCTATTTCCGACAGCCGTTGACACTGAAACCTTTTTTGAAAATGTGAGAGATAAAAGATATTATGAACTTCCCAAATATATCCGACAAGCAACTGAAAACGGATATTCTGTCTTGATTGATACAGTTGACGGTCAATTATTGGATTCATACATTGACAGTGAAGCGATGAAAACGTTAAAGAGGCTTGCTGAAAAAAGCAATAGTGAGATGTTTAAGAAATACACGGAATTCTTCATTTCCGTGACAGATATCAAGATAGCTTATAGGGGTGCAAGAGCAGATAAGGGCGAAAAATTCTTTCTTGATGCCCTTTGTGAAAGCGATAGTCTCGACATTGAAACACTCGTTTCCGAAGCTCTTAAGGGAGAGCAATCATTGCTGACATATATTGAAAACTCGGTGTACAAAGAAGCGGCGGAGAAACTTAAAATATCACTGATGTGTTTTGAGAAGTATATTGATGACGGATTAACCGATATCACCGAGCAGGCTAAAACCGATAGCTTTTCGGTTGATCCGCTTTTCGCATATTATCATGCAAAGCAGACCGACATTAAGAACGTCAGAATGATCCTGACTTGCAAACAAAATTCTATTGAACAAAGATTTATAAGGGAAAGGCTGAGAAAAACATATGTATAAAATCGCAGTTATCGGAGACAGACACAGCATCATAGGATTCAAAGCGGTGGGGCTTGAATGTTTTGAAGTAACTGTTCCGAAAGATGCAGAGGCACTTGTTGGGGAGCTTTGTAAAGAAGGGTTCGGAGTAATTTATATCACCGAAAATCTCTTTTCTCAAATGATAAATACAGTTACGCTTTATGCAAACAGAAGTGTTCCGACACTGATACCGATACCGGGAGTGTCGGGCAACACGGGAATAGGTTCACAACGGCTGCATACGGCAGTTGAAAAGGCAGTAGGTTCTGATATTCTGTGAAACGAAAAGAGGTACACAATGAGTAGGGGTAAGATAGTTAAAGTCTCAGGCCCGCTTGTGATAGCCAAGGGCATGAGAGATGCGAATATGTTTGATGTTGTCAAGGTCAGCACCAAAAGACTCATAGGCGAGATAATAGAAATGCATGGCGATGAGGCATCAATTCAAGTATATGAAGAAACATCTGGGCTTAAAATGGGTGAGGAAGTTGAATCAATCGGAGAACCGATGAGTGTTGAACTCGGCCCCGGACTTATAGGGAGTATCTTTGACGGAATACAAAGACCGCTTGATAGTATGATGAAAAAGTACGGAAACGGTCTTATAAAGGGTGCGGAGGTTTCATCGCTTAAAAGAGAGAGCAAATGGGAGTTTGTGCCGACAGTCGAAATCGGTGACACAGTTGAAAACGGAGATGTAATCGGTACTGTCAGAGAAACGGCTGCTGTTGAGCACAAAATAACAGTACCGTTTGGTATTTGCGGAAAAATAAAGGATATTAAATCCGGAGCGTTTACGGTTGTCGATACGGTTTGTATTGTTGAGACCGAAAAAGGTGAAAAAAATCTGACACTTATGCAAAAGTGGCCTGTCAGAAAAGCGAGACCTTATAAACAGAAACTTTCACCCGACAAGCCGCTGATAACCGGACAGAGAGTTATCGACTGTCTTTTTCCAATCGCTAAAGGTGGGGTGGCCGCAATACCCGGGCCTTTCGGCAGCGGAAAAACCGTCACTCAGCATCAGCTTGCAAAATGGGCTGAAGCTGACATTGTTGTATATATAGGCTGCGGAGAGCGTGGAAATGAGATGACTGACGTCTTGAATGAATTTCCGGAACTTAAAGATCCTCTTACAGGCCGTTCACTTATGGAAAGAACTGTGCTGATAGCTAACACATCGGATATGCCCGTTGCTGCCCGTGAAGCGTCTGTTTATACCGGAATAACAATAGCTGAATATTTCAGAGATATGGGGTACTCTGTGGCTTTGATGGCGGATTCGACCTCAAGATGGGCGGAAGCTCTGCGTGAAATGTCGGGACGATTGGAAGAAATGCCGGGCGAAGAAGGATATCCGGCGTACCTTTCAAGTCGATTGGCACAATTTTATGAAAGGGCAGGTCGAGTTTTGTCTCTCGGTCAAAATCCTAGAGAGGGAACGCTTTCTGTTATAGGTGCAGTTTCGCCTCCCGGTGGAGATATATCCGAGCCTGTGTCCCAAGCAACACTCAGAATAGTCAAGGTTTTCTGGGGACTTGACTCTGCTTTGGCTTATAAAAGACACTTTCCTGCTATAAATTGGCTGACGAGCTATTCGCTTTATATCGACCTGCTTAAGCCCTGGTATGAAAATAATGTTGCTTCCGATTGGCTGACACTCAGAGAAAGGATCATGAGAATACTTCACGATGAATCTGAGATAGAAGAAATAGTTAAACTTATAGGCAATGATGCACTTTCGCCTGCTGACAGATTGAAAATGGAAACGGCAAGATCCATAAGAGAGGATTTTTTGCATCAAATGGCATTTCACGAAGTTGACACCTATTCTTCATTAAAAAAACAGCTTTATATGTTGAAATTGATATTGAAATTTCACGATGATGCGACAGCCTCACTTAAAAATGAAGTGGATATAGATAGGCTGATAGCTTTGCCTGTCAGAGAAAAAATCGGCAGATTTAAATATATTGAAGAAAGCAATATTGATGCAGAGTACGAGATGATTTCTGCTAAAATCGAAAAAGAGATAAACGGATTGAAAATTTGGGAGGAAAGCTGATGGCGAAGGAATACAGAACAATTGATGAAGTCGCAGGGCCGCTTATGCTCGTCAGAGATGTTGAGAATGTGGCATATAATGAACTTGGAGAAATTGAGCTTAAAAGCGGAGAAAAAAAGCGTTGTCGAGTTTTGGAAATTGACGGTACTAATGCACTGGTTCAGCTATTTGAAAACTCTGTCGGTATCAACCTTTCAGACAGCAAGGTTAGATTTTCGGGGAGACAGATGGAGCTTGGAGTTTCGCTCGATATGCTTGGCAGAGTGTTTGACGGACTTGGCAGACCGATAGATTCAGGCCCTGAAATAATACCGGAAAAACGTTATGAAGTAAGCGGAACACCTATAAATCCCGCAGCAAGGCTTTATCCCAACGAGTTTATACAGACAGGAGTTTCAGCTATTGATGGACTGAACACACTTGTCAGAGGTCAGAAACTTCCTATTTTTTCAGCCAGCGGACTTCCCCATGCTGAACTTGCGGCACAGATAGCAAGGCAGGCGAAAGTCAGATCGGGTGAGGATAAATTTGCGGTTGTATTTGCCGCAATGGGGATAACATTTGAAGAATCAAATTATTTTATTGAATCGTTTAAACAGACCGGAGCAATCGGCAGAACGGTGGTCTTTGTCAATCTCGCAAATGATCCGGCTATAGAGAGAATAGCAACACCGAAAATGGCATTGACGGCTGCGGAGTATCTGGCATTCGATAAGGGAATGCACGTTCTTGTTATACTGACTGATATAACAAATTATGCAGATGCACTGAGAGAAATATCAGCGGCAAGAAAAGAAGTCCCCGGAAGAAAGGGATATCCGGGATATATGTATACCGATCTTGCATCAATATATGAGAGAGCAGGCAGACAAAAAGGCAAAAGCGGAAGTATAACTATGATTCCGATACTGACAATGCCGGAGGACGATAAAACACACCCGATACCGGATTTGACAGGGTATATAACTGAGGGCCAGATAATACTTTCTCGTGAGCTTTTCCGAAAAGGTATAACTCCACCGATAGATGTTCTCCCATCACTTTCAAGGCTTAAAGATAAAGGCATAGGTAAGGGAAAGACAAGAGAAGATCATGCTAATACAATGAATCAGTTGTTCTCGGCATATGCAAGAGGAAAGGACGCAAAGGAACTCATGGCGGTTTTGGGTGAGGCAGCACTGACAGACATTGATAAGATTTACGCAGAATTTGCAGACAAATTTGAGAATGATTATATTTCTCAGGGATATGACAACAACAGAAGTATTGAAGATACACTTGATCTCGGCTGGAAATTGTTGAAAATACTTCCCAGAAATGAACTTAAAAGAATTAAAGACGAATATCTTGTAAAATATTATGATAAGGTTGAGTAAGTATGGCGGGCATAAATGTAAATCCGACCGCAATGGAACTTAAGAATCTGAAGAAAAAGTTGAATGTCGCTCGCAGAGGTCATAAGCTACTCAAAGACAAAAGAGATGAGCTTATGAGACAGTTTCTTGATATGGCAAAAGAAACGCTGATTTTGCGTGAAGAAATTGAACGAGAGATAAGATATGCGGATTCTCACATGGCAATAGCCGCTTCGGTCATGACGGATGAACAGGTCGAAACAGCACTGATAATGCCAAAACAGACGGCAGAACTTGATATCAACACCAGAAATATTATGAGCGTGTCAATACCGGTTTTCAAAGTTGAATATAAAGGCGGAAATGACAACGACATATATCCTTACGGGTATGGTTTTACTTCGGGAGAGCTTGATGAGGCTGTTAGAATTTTCGGCGGAGTTTTTAAGCAAATGATAAGGCTTGCAGAAATTGAAAAATCGTGTCAACTTATGGCAGACGAAATTGAAAGGACAAGACGTAGGGTGAATGCACTTGAGCATATTATGATTCCGAGATATGAGGAAAAGATAAGGTATATCTCAATGAAACTTGAAGAAAATGAGAGATCGACAATAACGAGACTTATGAAAGTGAAAGATATGATGATAGAAGAAAATTATGCGTAAAGCATTAAATGGCGAGAGTTGCGTTTTTGCATATTGGGTTCAAATATCTTAAGTCTATGCGATGCACAGCGGCTTGTGAGCCGCTGTGCATCGTTTCAATAGCAAATCTGCATCATTTAATACAGATTTTGCTGTTTTTCGGTTTCTGCTATCAGCTGATTTTCAGTGCGGTGCGTATCCGGCCTACAGCGAGTGCTTCGCACTCGCTGTAGGCACGTCTCCACACCGTCCGCCCGCTTCGCGGGCGGGGTTGCTTGTTGAAATTTCTTTTATACAGTGTTATAATATCCTCAAAGGCGGTGATAATATGGAAATAAAGGAAAGCGTTATAAAAGCTATAGACGTTATCGTTCCGGAACTTTTGCCGGATTGTGATGTTAAGAGATTGCCGACCGTTTGCTCACCTGATGAATTCAAACAACGTCTTAAAAATGCCGATAGCGACAGCGTTATAATATTTGCCGATTATATTCTGAGTCAAAGAAACGAGTTTTTGCAAGGCGTTGCAAATATAATGGTTTCGGAAATTGCGGCGAGAATTAAAAATGCCGACACTGCTTATGCGATAATGGATCACACTTTGGCTAAAACTTATCCGAATATTGTTTCGGGAAATGCCGTGATCTTTTTAGATGAGACAAGAGCCGAGCAGTATGCCACACAGTACAATGAAAACAATAAGAATAAGGTCGAATCCGTCAGATTGAAAAATGGCGAAATAACTGATTTTTTCATGACTATGACAAGGTTCGGAATCGAATTTGTTGAAATCGAGCCGACAATTTGCAAAATCAGATATAAGCAAAAACAATTGATTGAAACACAGTTTGACTCGATTAGCAAACCGATAGTGAATTTCACCATGTTGAGATTTTTGCAGATGCAGGGCAGAAACGATGACGTAAAAGTTCTGAGAGTTTTAGAGCAGGGAATGTTGACGGCTATAGCCAATGCTACGCTTGCCTGCATGGGTGTCACGTTAAATGGACATTTTGAGGCTTTGCTCATAACGGACAAACGTGACGGATCAAAATGGATACCTTGTTTTACTGACACAACTGAAATACAAGAGACATACACGACAGTTCCGAATATAGCTAAGCTTTTGATGACTTCTCGTGTGGTAACAACAACTTTTTCGGAGCTTGAAAAATATGTTTCTCTTGAAAACGTTTCAGGAATCGTGATGAATATAGGCGGTTTCGGAATGAGGATAAATAAGCAGACTTGCCAAAAAATGATAGCCGCTTTGAAAGAACATAACAGTGAAGCGAATTAAGAAAGGGCGTTGACCGTGACAACTTTTGAAAAAATATATGAAGTGGTTAAGAAAATACCAAAAGGCAAAGTTGCAACTTACGGTCAAGTCGCTTTTCTTGCCGGTAATCCGAGGTGGTCGAGAGTGGTGGGCTATGCTCTTCACGTCAACCCTGAGCCGGGAATAATACCGTGTCACAGAGTCGTTAACAGATTTGGAAAAACTTCATCGGCTTTTGCTTTCGGCGGTGAAGATATGCAAAGAAAGCTGCTTGAAGATGAGGGAATAGTGTTTGAACCGAACGGAACGGTCGATTTGAATAAATTTGGAATATAAAGGGAAGTTGAAAATGTGAGTGAATATAAAAAGTTGAAAGACAAACTGTCGGAAAAGATTTCCGATAAACGCAATCTGATTAAATCCGAAAATCAACGTATTGAAGAAATAGAAACGGAGCTTGACCTCAGAGCTGACACCAAATGGTATAAATTTAAAGAGAAAAAAGAAATCAAAAGTCTCAAAAAAGAACAAGACGAGTTAAAACAATCGAGAAGCAGAAGAAAACTCGGTGTACTCATGGCTGCGTTTTCAATGATAATCGTTTCGGTGGTATTCATAGGCAGTGCGAATGAGAAAGCCGCCAATAAAGCGGTGCGGTATGAATATGACAGAACATTTTCAACGACTCAAAGCACATCGAGAGTGTCATACGAAACGAAAAATGATGAATTAACCGATGAAATTTTCTTTGAAAATACAGAGGAAAGTGCAGAAAATTATACAGAAGAATCAATAGAACAGACATCAAAATGTGACGACAGTGATGCAGCTGCCGTTGTGCCGATAGTCGGAATTGCAGAGATTAAGACAACAGAAAAAGCGACAGAAAGCACAACAGAGAAAGTAACCGAAAAGACTACCGAAAAAGCAAAGGATAAAGCAACCGAAAAGACATCAGAAAAATCGACAGCAAATACAGCGGAGAAAGTAACAGAAAAAGCAACCGAAAAAAAGAAGGACAAAAAGTCTGCAAAAAATAACGTTACCGAATCGGAGACGGAAAGCAAAGATAAAAGCCGCATTGTGTACATAACACCGACAGGAAAACGTTATCATTTTATATCCACCTGCGGAGGGAAAAATTCATATGATGTTACATTGAGCGAGGCAAAAGCGAAAGGACTTACACCTTGCAAGAAATGTGCATCGTGAAATTGTTGACAATAATAAAATTAAATGTTAAAATTAATCTGAGATATGGGAATTTTTTATCCATAGCTGTTGACAATAATAAAATTAAATGTTAAAATTAATCTGAGATATGGGAATTTTTTATCCATAGCTCAGGTTAATTTTTTCAGGAGGTTTTCAAATGAAGAAGACGTTTAAAAGAGTAGTTTCCGTTATCATGTGTCTTGTTATGTTGCTTTCGGTTTCTTCCGTTTTTGCATCGGCGATGAGCGTTAACGAGGGCATGGGCGCACTTCGCTCTCAATGGTCGAGAGGTGCAGGGCCGGAAGTCGGTGGTTGCAGTGTAGACTATAGCTATTATTCACCGAAAAAGAGCGAGTCCGATACAACAAAGTATCCACTTTGCGTATTCATGGCAGGCGCCGGTGAAGGTGGATATGAAGGCGAAGAACTCGAAGGCAACAGATTCGCATATTGGTCGGGCGAGGAAAATCAGGTCAAATTCCGAAACGCAGGCGGTTCGTACCTTTTAATAGTTAGATCGCAAGATCCTATATATTGGGACACAATGCCAATTTCACCTCTCAAGGCGGCTATTGACGATTTTGCACAGAAAAATCCCAACGTTGACACAGACAGGATATATGTTATCGGTTGGTGTCTCGGTGCTGTCGGTGCAACAAGGCTTATCACAGCCTATCCGAATAGCTTTGCAGGTGCAGTTTTAAATGCAAACAGAACAACAATCAGCTCCTCCGAGGCGAGAGATCTTAAAGATATGGCAATATGGCTCGTTCACTGTACGTCAGACTCATATTCTATGTATAACCTTTACTGCTCGCCGACATGGAAGAATCTTAAATCTCAGACTTCAAATCCGGCTAAGATCAGGTTGACAACTTGCGAAGATGCTCCGGACACAGGCGTTTTACTTAACCATGTTGTTTGGAACTATATTGTTTATGATTGCCAAGATGCTGCCGGCTGCGTTGGATTAAAGACAATAGACGGTTATGGAAACGAAGATAAGACTCCGACAGCTATTTCATGGCTTTCACAGTGGTCAATGAACGACAAAAGTGAAAGCACGAACAGCTGTTCATGTCAATGTCATTCAACCGGCATATTTGACAAACTTATTTGGAGCATAAAATGCTTTATTTATAAGATTTTCTCATCGGACTCAAAGCAGTTTTGTGATTGTGGTGTCAAGCATTGGTGAGATGTAAAAAATATAAAAGGCGGCTCGAAAGAGCTGCCTTTTACGTTATAGAAGTTAGATTTCATTACTTAGTTAAAAAACCGCTTTTGTCTATCAGACAAAAGCGGTTTTTGTTGGCAGAGGTATAAGGATTCGAACCTTAAATGACGGAGTCAGAGTCCGGAGTGTTACCGTTACACTATACCTCTAAGACTTTGATATTATACTCATTTACTTATGCTTTGTCAACAGTTTTTCGGAAAAAATGTAAAAATTTTTCAAATGATTTTTAGTCCCTTGTTATTATTGAAAATTAACATGGATTTATACAATATAATATAAACCGCAGAGAAAAAAGCTCTGCGGTTTATGTTTGGTCTATTTATGCGTCATAAAAACTTTCTCGATATCTTTTGATGGCTGCTTTATAAATAAGAAAACCTACAATTATTGTTCCTGTCACGGCATAGGCTATATAAAGCGATTTGCCGTTATCACCGTTTGCCTTGACTTCATTCCAAAGTTCATTCATCATTGTTCTGGTTTCATCGTCAAGGTCATAGAAAAATTCTGTGTTTATCTCCTCATCGGGATAGAGATATTTGTTGTTTGCCATCTCTGCATATTCTTCCATGCCGACAACAATCTTATTCGGTGTTTCATAGCCTGTTGCGTATGCGTTGGCAAGTCCGACCTTGGGATCGAGAAGATAGTTTATATAAAGCTCGGCGGCTTTGACATTTTCAGCGTTTGACGGTATACATACCGCATCAACAAAGCTGTTAACGCCCTCCTTGGGGTACACAAAGTCAAGATCGGGATTGTTTTCAAGCATACATAGAAAATCGCCTGCATAATAGGGGGCAAGAGCAGCTTCGCCTGCCTCCATTTTATCATAAACCTCGTCCATGACATAGCCTTGCAACAGAGGCTTTTGAGAGATAAGTTCGTCTGCGGCAAGTCGCCATTCGGTGCTGTCGGTAGTATTGAATGACTGACCTAAAAGCTTTTGTGAAATTGCGAAGCTGTCACGGGGATTGTCGAACATAAGGATTTTTCCTGCGTATTTAGGATCCCAAAGCACTGACCAACTCGTAGGCTTTTCATCAACCATAGTCTTGTTATAAATAAGACCGACAGTGTTGACACAATATGGAACACTGTATTCGTTGTTTTCATCATAGTAAAGGTTTTTATACTTATCGGAAATATTCTTATAGTTTGGAATGTTATCCATGTTTATCTTTTGGATAAGGCCCTCGGCGATAAATCTGCTTATCATGTAGTCTGACGGAATCACAATATCATAGCTTGATCCGCCGCTTTTAAGTTTTGCATAAAGATCCTCATTGCTTGCGAAGTTAGTGTAGTTGACAGTAATTCCGGTCAGTTCCTCAAAAGCCGAGTTTATGTCAAACATATAGCTTTCTTCGTCTTCTTCATCGCTGATATACTCGCCCCAGTTATAGACATTTATCGTTGTTCCCTTGAGTTCGGGTACATTATAGTATTCTTCGTTATCAAAAGCGAAAGCTCCGATTGTCAATGAAGATGAGATCAAAATGATCGAAAACAAAATCGAAATAGTTTTTTTCATATCTCAGCCTCCTCAACCGTTTCTTTTTTCATGGCTTTTTTTTCACTTCTCGACTGAGCGACATTAACAAGTATCAGCAGTATCAACACAGCCAAGAAAATAATAGTTGAAAGAGCATACATATCGGGTTTAACTCTCTTTTTAGTCATGGAGAATATCCTAATGGGAAGCGTTTGGAATGACGGCCCTGTAGTGAAATAGCTAATAACAAAATCGTCAAGTGAGAGCGTGAAAGCCATAATCATGCCGGAAATTATACCCGGCATGATGCTCGGCATAACGACCTTGAAGAAAGCCTTGACAGGAGTGCAACCGAGATCCATTGCCGCTTCCGGAAGATGAACGTCAAGCTGTCTGAGCTTTGGCATGACATTGAGTATAACATAAGGCAGATTAAATGTGACATGAGCTATGAGCATTGTCCAAAAGCCCAAAATGTTTGTCACATCAAGCAGCTTTCCGACAAAAACGAAAAGCAACATCATAGAAATACCTGTGACGATTTCCGGATTCATCATCGGAATGTTTGTCACTGTCATTATTGTAGACTTAACATATTTATTCTTAAGAGAGTTTATTCCGACAGCCGCCGCCGTTCCCATAACGGTTGAGACAGCCGCAGATGAAACCGCAAGAATAAGTGTGTTGTATAATGCTTTGATAGATTCTTCGTCTTTCAGCAGTGCTTCATACCACCGCAGCGAAAAGCCTGTGAATACGCTTGTACTCGAACTTGAGTTGAACGAGTATATAAACAGAATAAATATCGGTGCGTACAGAAAAAGAAAAACCAAAAGCATATAAAGCTTCGACAAAGGAGAAGTTTTTTTCTTCATGCTATAACACCTCCGCTGTCCTCATCGGTGAATCGGTTCATAATCGCCATGCAAAGGATAATAAGTATCATCAGCACGAGCGAAAGCGTTGCTCCGAGGTTATAGTTATATGATGTCTGGAACTGCATCTCAATAACATCACCGATCATAGCAAATGTTCCGCCACCGAGTTTTTTTGAAATATAGAAAGTCGATACAGACGGCACGAAAACCATTGTAAAGCCCGAAGCGATGCCGGGGAGAGAAAGCGGAAGAATGACCTTTGATAAAACGGTCAATTTGCTTGCTCCGAGATCCTCAGCCGCCTCAATAAGAGAATGATTCATCTTTGACATTACGGTGTAAAGCGGCAGTATCATATATGGCAGATAGTTATAGACCATGCCAAGAATAACCGCACCCGAAGTGTTTATCATATGCACGGGATCAAGTCCGATTTTTTGCAAGAACGTATTGATGATACCGGTGTCGGCAAGAATAGTCATCCATGAGTACGTTCTGATAAGGAAGTTCATCCACATCGGAAGCATAACGAGCATCATTGTCATTCTTTGGACACTTGCCGAGCTGTTAGCCATGATATATGCCAAAGGGTAGGCGATAACGAGCGAAATTATAGTGGCAAGGAAACCGTACCAAATAGATCGCAGGAAAATGTAACGATAATTTCCCAAAGTTTTGATATAGTCGAGCGTGAAATCACCACTCGAATTTGTGAATGCGTAATAAATGACGACCACAAGCGGAACTACGATAAAGATCGCCGCCCAAAGATAATAAGGTGCGGAAACGATCTTTTTGATGATGTTGTCCTTAGCCAAAATTCTTACCCCCATTAAACAGATTTGCCCATTGCGTGTGATATAGACATACAAACATAAATATAGAGCTAAAAATGGCAAATGTCAACAATTTTTTAGAAAAAATCGGGAATTTTTCACCGAAAATTTAATCAAAAACAAGACATTCTCGTTTTTTCTCGATTTTTCTCTCAAATGCTCACTTTTACTCGAAAAAAGTTTTTTAGGTACGGGGAAGTGAGCGAGAACGGAAAACTTTTCGTTCGGAGGGAAGTGTATCCGAAGTTCAATTCTTGAAAAAACGCCTATTTTCTTAAGAAAACCTTAAGATTTTCTGACGTTTTGCCAAAACGTATTGTAATTATTAAGAATGATGCTACTATGTCGGTGTGAGGGAAAATAACTGCCAAGGGGGGAGACAGAAAGGCAGAACCTAACGTAAGACTGAAAAATGATTTTATGAAAGGAATGAAAACAGCTCACTTCTTGACGAAGTTAAAAAACTTGTCATAAAAGACGGGATAACTTCCGTATCAGGACATATATTTTATTATGACAAAAAGCCGTAAGAAGTTGAAATTGCGGATAGTGTAGCCTTTATGGAAGATTATATTTTTGTCAACGGAAAGAGCGTTAAGCTTTATTCATCTTGGTCTAAGGTGAAAAATATCAAGACGAAATAAGTAACATAAAAACAAAAATGACAGGGTTTCTCGCCCTGTCGTTTTTTCCTTAATAAGCTCACTTCTTAAGCTTCAATGTCTTATCATAAGCCTCGGTGACTGCCTCCATGCAGGCGGCTCGGAAACTTCTGTTTTCCAGAGCGTGAACTCCGGCTATCGTTGTTCCTCCCGGACTGCAAACTTCATCTTTAAGCTTTTCGGGGTGTTTTCCGCTTTCGAGTGCCATTTTAGCTGAACCGATAACCGTTTCCGCTGCATATCTTATCGCTTTATCCCTCGGCAAGCCACATTCAACTGCTCCGTCAGCAAGCGATTGCATGAACATATAAACAAACGCAGGGCCACAGCCTGATATAGCACTTCCGGCATCAATCAGATTTTCGGGAATGACGTCAAACTGTCCCGACTTGGACATAAATTTGAAGAATTTGTCCGTTTCTTCCTTTGTGACGTTGTCGTCAGTGCTGACGAGTATCATTCCACTTGAAACAAAAACCGGTGTGTTTGGCATTATCCTTATGATCGGACAATCGAATCCGAGTTTCTCTTTGATAGCCTTTATCTGTACGCCTGCCGCCATTGTGACTATGATAAATCTGTCCTCACGAGCTTTGAGCGTGTCTTTGATTTCGTCTATCATTCCGTCTAAAAATTGCGGTTTAACACCGAAGAAGATATATTTACAGTTTTCGGCAATGCCCTTGTTGTCCGTCACTTCAAAGCCATATTCTTTGCCAAAGTCGATAGCTTTCTTTTCGTTCTTGTCTGCGACAGCGATGTCATTTGTTGTTTTTCCTGCTGCGACAGCTAATGCACCGCCCATGTTTCCGACACCGATAAAGCCTACTAAATGTTTCATATGATACACTTCCTTATCTGATATTTCCGTTGCCCTCAATTATATATTTATATGTTGTCAGCTCCTCAAGTCCCATTGGGCCTCTTGCGTGGAGCTTTTGAGTTGAAATTCCCATTTCACAGCCGAGTCCGAACTCTCCGCCGTCAGTGAATCTTGTTGATGCGTTGACATAAACCGCCGCACTGTCTACACTTGCCGTGAACAGCTTTGCTGCCGCTTTGTCCTCGGTGACTATCGCATCGCTGTGACCGGTTGAATGAAGTCCGATATGTTCAATCGCATCTTCAACGCTGTCAACCACTTTCACTGCTAAAATATAGTCCAAAAATTCTGTGTCAAAGTCGGTTTCAGTTGCCTTTGTTCCGCCTATTATTTCGTACGCACGTTCGTCACAGCGAAGTTCGACACCAACAGCTCCATTTGCTTGTCTGCTGTCAGTTAAAGTGTACTTAAGCTTGGGCAAAAATTCTTTCGCAACCGAACTGTGAACCAATAAGACTTCCTCCGCATTGCACACGGACGGTCTGGAGGTCTTGGCATTTTCGATGATCTTTAAAGCCTTATCAAGGTCAGCGTACTTGTCAACATAAACATGGCATATGCCGGTTCCCGTCTGAATACAAGGCACTGTTGCATTTCTCACACAAGCATTTATCAATCCTGCACCGCCTCTCGGAATCAGAAGATCGACAAGTCCGTTAGCAGTCATAAGATCGGTCGCACTTTGTCTTGTCGTGTCCTCAACCAAAGAAACGATCTCTTTCTCAAGACCTGACTTCTCAAGACCGAGCCTTAACGCATCGACAATAGCTTTAGCCGAAAGATATGCCTCTTTGCCGCCACGCAGAACGCAGGCATTACCGCTTTTCAAAGCCAAAACAGCCGCATCGGAAGTGACATTCGGGCGGCTTTCATATATTATCGAAATAAGCCCCATAGGAACAGCGACCTTGCTTATCTTAAGTCCGTCTGCCCTCACACTTTGGCTTAAAACACGGCCGACAGGGTCGGGGAGTGCTGCAACCTCACGCATACCCTTGGCCATGGTGAATATTCTTTCTTTGCTTAAAGAAAGTCTGTCTATCATAACATCT
Organism: uncultured Faecalibacterium sp.; assembly: GCA_964616655.1. Classification (GTDB taxonomy): domain Bacteria; phylum Bacillota; class Clostridia; order Oscillospirales; family Acutalibacteraceae; genus UBA6857. Next base: position 57,606 of record CAZTSC010000005.1, on the reverse strand, counting down.
GATATCTTGCCCTTTGCATTATCTACGTCAAGAGCGTTTGCCTTAAGGATATCTTCAACGTGTTCTTCGAGTGATTTAGCCATATTTTCTATAGCTTTGTTCTTGCTTTCCGAGTCAAGCAAAGCGATTGACTTGCTTGCTTTTTTTGCATTAACTAAAATATCATGAGTTGTCATTTTGAGTCCCTCTTTCCTATAAAACGAGTGCCGATATCTTTGCCGTCAAATATATCGTAAAGTTTCTCTATATCCGCTGCGTTTGTGATTATCATATCCGTGCCGTTTTCTGTGACGGTCATTGCCGCATTTATCTTTGTTTTCATACCGCCTGTACCTCTGGCCGTTCCTGCACCGCCGGCTATTGATATAACGTTTTCGTCTATCTTTTCGATTACGGGTATAAGTTTTGCATGCGGGTTTTTATGCGGATCAGCTGTATAAAGTCCGTCTATATCCGAAAGAAGAATAAGAAGGTCTGCATTGATGCTGACAGCCACAAAAGCTGAGAGTGTGTCGTTGTCACCTATACCGAACTCCTCGAACGAAACCGTGTCGTTTTCATTGATGATTGGGAGTGTGCCAAGCTGTAAAAGCCTGTCCATGGTGTTCTGAAAGTTTATATGTCTCTTTTCGTTTTTCATGTCATCAATGGTTATAAGAATTTGAGCGACAGTGTGATTGTATTCGGAAAACAGCTTGTCATATACATACATCAGTTCGCACTGACCTATAGCCGCCATTGCTTGTTTTGTCGGAATATCTGTCGGTCTTTCAGTAAGATTAAGCTTACCGACACCCATTGCGATAGCACCTGAGCTGACGAGAATTATTTCATGCCCTGCGTTTTTGAGGTCGCTTAAAACCTTGCACATATTTTCGACTTTTTTAATATTGAGATGTCCTGATTTGTGCGTCAGTGATGAAGTTCCTACTTTTATAACTACTCTCATTTTTTAGTCCCCTTTTATTGTTTCGTACTCATAGTAATATCCGTTTGTTTTTTCTGAGTACGCTTTGATTTCATCTTCCGTCAGCATAAAGCTGTCAAGAGGAAAGTCCTTGTAATGAGGGCAGGTGTCAAAGTGATACCATGTTCCGTCATATTTGACTTTGTTCCAATAATGACTGCTTTGATCGGATTTACGCTTAGCACCTTCGTTTTCTATACCTGCCATGGTCAGAAGTTTTCTTGAAACGGCATAGAATGTGAAAGAATCGCCTTGTTTATCGGTTATGCCTCTATAAGCTTCTTGCTGCCAATCGGTTTTATCCGATGTTCCGCTATAAGCTATGTTTTCTCTTATATAGTCATAAATTGCTCGCATTTTTTGCTTATCTGTCATGCTGCTTTTAATGATCTGACTATATAACCTGTCAAAGGCTTGGTCAATAATTGCCTGACTTACGGTTTCACTTTTCTTTTCTGTCAAAGTGAACCAAACAGATCGGCTTGCTTTGTTGCCGGCTTTATCTTTTGCGGTGTACGTTATAAGATATCTTCCCGGCTTTGTTTTGTCAAACTTACCGATATTGACCTTAAATTTAACTTCTCCGTCATTTCTATCTATGGCTGTTACGCCGTCACTGAATCGAATGTTGTCACCAATATATACGGTACGATTCTTAGCGTTGATAACCGGTGGAGTATTATCCTCCATGATTGTCAGCGTCACATCATAGCTCTTTTTGTTTCCGCCCTCGTCTTTGAGAACAACAGTTACGATCTGTTTGCCTTCCTTTCCGAAATCGGGGGCTTTCTTGTACGAAATCTTGACATTTGTCTGGTCATATATCTTCTTAACAAATTTTTCAGCCGGAATTTCAACTCCGAGATAGGTTGAGCAGTTTATCATATATGCAGACGGAGCTTTCGTGTCCTCGACATTCAATGTGACAGTGTAAGTGAAACCGCTGTAAATGATTTGAATTTTGTTTTCGGCTACTGTGTTAAGAGGTACATTTCGGTATTCTTCTGCGATGCAATCGTCCTCGCTTGTTTCTGTTCCCTCTTTGAGAAAATCTTTCACATCATAACCCAAGCTTCCTGCCTCAAGAGTATATGACGAGAGAACTTCGGGTGGATATATTGTCAGCCTGCTTGTGTATTCGGTTTTGTTTCCGCCTGCATCTTCTAAAATAACAGTTACATCTCTGTCACCGTTTATACTATAATCCACAGATTCGGCGAAACTTACCTTGACCTGAGTTTTGTCCTCGATATCCCTGACGAATTCAGAGGCATCAACAGTTTTTTCACCTTTTCTTATGCTGACGGGTACGGTCTTTGCAGTTGGGGCAACGGTGTCCTCGACCTTAAGCGTAACGTCATAAATGAGTATTCCGTTTCTGACTTTCAGTTTATAGTTGTTTGGTATTGAAGTATCAGGCAGATTTTTTGAAACATAAGCCGCTTTGATACCTTTATCCTCGAAAAAAACGGTGGGTTCCGGAACTGGTTCTCCTGCCTCAACGGTGAAGCTTGGAATAACTCCTATCTTCATAAAGCTGACAATGAGCAAAGCAATGACCGCCACGGCGACAACAGCCGAGAATATTATTGCAAAGGCGGTAGTACGTCTTTTGCGTCTGTATTGTTTTCTTTTAGAATAGACGTCTGCACTTAAAGCGTTACTGGTTTTTTTAGGTGCAAAACCATCATTTTTCTTGTTTCTTTTCATTTTTCAACCTCAGTTATGAAAAATTTATACTAAGCCCAGATTATACTCAAAGCTATATTACCCTATATTTTATCATCATAAAGTAAAGTAGTCAATATCCGATGTTATCATATTGAATAAAAATCTGAGTCATTTTTGTTTATATATTAACAATATATTCACTGAAAAAGTTGAAAAAAATAGTGCTTTTAAATCGGTAATATGTTATAATGTATGATGACATATAATTGTATCCGCCGGAGGAAAAGTTATGGCAAAGGAAAGATATAACGAAAAAAACAGGGAAAATGAAAATCCCGATATGATAATAGGCAGAAACGCAGCTTCGGAAGCCCTTTCAAGCGGCAGACCGATAGATTCGGTTTTGGTGACAAGAGGAGAGAAAAACGGCTCTCTCGGAAGGATCATAGCCAGATGCAAGGAAAAGGGAATAGTTATCAAAGAGGTTGACGGAAAGAAACTTGACACGATGTGTTCGGGTGAAAACCATCAGGGAATAATTATGTTCGCCGCAGCACACGAATACGCAAGCATTGACGATATGTTTGAGCTGGCAAAAAGCAGAAACGAAGAACCGTTTATTATAATTCTTGACGAACTTGAAGATCCGAGAAATCTCGGAGCGATAGTCAGAACGGCTGAAACCGCCGGTGCTCACGGAGTTATAATTCCGAGAAGGCGTTCGGCATCGCTGAGTTTTTCTGTCGCAAAAACAGCGGCAGGAGCGTTGGAATATGTTCCCGTGGCGAAAGTTGCAAATCTTCCCGGTACGATAGACGATCTCAAAAAGCGTGGATTGTGGATATACGGAGCCGACATGGACGGCACAACATGGTGTCAGCAGGACTATAAAGGCCCTGTCGGATTAGTCATAGGTTCTGAGGGCAACGGAATAGGCAGACTTGTCAAAGAAAAATGCGATTTCATAGTTTCTCTGCCGATGAAAGGAAATATAACGTCACTTAACGCATCTGTTGCGGCGGGAATTTTGATGTATGAAATATCAAGACAAAGATCGGATATTTCTGCAAAATAAAGGAGTGAGTGAAAATGACAGAGGAAAAAAAGGAACTCTCTGTTGATGAAATTCTTGAAAGCATAAAAAAGCCGAGCGATAAATTTCCGGCTGTTGAAGATATATTCGGAGAAAAAGATAAGCCGAAAAAAGAAGATAAAGAAATATTGACAGACGATAATGCGGATATGGATTCTTCGACTGTTTTCGGTGAGTATGATGAAAGCAGCGACAGTGATGTGCCGATGATGGAAGAACCTGAATCGGATAAAACGGCTGATTCGCACACAGATGAAAAAGGCGAGGAAACGACAGAAAATAAAGAAACGGAAGAAACAGAACAAACCGCTTCCGAAGAAGAAAGCAAAGACAACATACAAACTTCAAGTGTACCGTCATTCAAGGAGCTTTTCACAGAGAAAAAGTTAAAAAAAGATCAAGTAGGTAAGACTAGAGTTTTCTTAAAATCAGATATTGATACCACATCGGCTGACGGAAAGACGAGAGTCATTTCTCAAGAGTCCGGAACCGAGGAGGACGAGCTTGAAAAACAGTTCAACGAGGCAAGACAGGAGAAAATAGACAGATTTCGTCTTTTTACCGAAAGTATAACCGACAGCCCGATAGCGGAATCGGAAGATGTCACTTCGCCGAGTGTGCTTGACTCGGTTAAGTTTTCGGAAGAGGACGACATATTCGCTGCGGTAGAAAAGGCGAAAAAGCCGAAAAAGGAAAACACCAAGAGAAATGAGCTGATCAAAAAGCGTAACAGCAAGGTCTATGATAAGATAGATGTCGGTAGAGTCAAACTTCAATTGAAAAATGAAATGGAAAAACTGAAATTCAGATCGGTTCTTCTGACAATCGCCTTTGTTCTGACTTTGATTTGTGAGATTGTCAAGGCTGTTTATACAGCCGGAAAACTCGATGCTATCTCGGTCATAATGGATTCAAAATGCGTGATATTTTATGCTGTGTCGCTTGTTCTGTCGCTGTTGCCTTTTGCTGCCGCACTTTCGGCTTTTATAAACGGACTTAAAAACAGCGAGAAATTTGAATTTACAAATGAGCTTTATCTTGTACTGATAAGTGTAATGAACATTTTCCATTCGGCTGTGATGCTCAGATTGCAACAGCCGGTTGAGAAGAATACGCTGATGTTTTCTCTTGCCGTTTGTTTCATAAATCTTATGAGCGTTTGGGCGGATATCAGAGAGAATAAGATGATACTCAAAAACCTCAACACGATAACCAAGAACGAGAAATTGCTGGGAATATATCCGCTGACTAAAAATGCAGAAAAGCTTGCCGGAGGAATAAGCTCATCAAAAGAGCCAAATATACTTTGTGCAGGCGAAGTCGAAGTTCCGGATTCATTTATGGACAGTTCAACTGTTAAAGACAAGCAAAACGGCTATTTTAAGGTGATAATTCCGCTTATTTTGATTTGCGGAATTGTCAGCGGAGGACTTGCGGCATTCACATACGGTGGACTTGCATCTTTTTCTGTTGGAATGATATCGGCGGCATTACTGTGCTGTCCCGCATTTTTGACAACTGTACTGACAAGTCTTATTGCCAACACAAATGATCATCTTAATATAAGTGGTTGTGAAATACTCGGTTATGAAGCGGTTGAATATATTGATGACACAGATGCAATAGTTTTAGATACTGCCGATATTTTTTCCGGAGAGATTTCGCATTTTCATGTTATTAACAGTCGAGCCGGAATAAGCACACTGAATGCTTTTCAAACAGTATGCGCCATGCTTTTGGATTCGGGAGGAGTTCTTTCAAGAGAAGTTGAAAACCTGATGAAAGAGCAGAAAATGGATCTTCCCGATATAGATGATCTCAAATATGAGGAACATTTGGGACTTTCATGTTGGGTTAACAATAAATGCGCTCTTTTGGGTACTCGTCAAATGATGATAAATCATAATATAGACGTTCCTCCGGAATATACTGAAAAAGCTTATCTTGATGACGGAAAAAGAGTTTTCTATTTTGCTGTTGACACTCAGGTTGTTGCGATGTTCTGTTCTGAATATTTTATTGGCAGGCAGACAAAAAAGCAGCTTGAAAAGCTTTATAAGACAGGCGTTATACTGATGCTTATGACAACTGATCCGAATATTGATGAGGAGTTTGTGGCGACAACTCTCGGTGTTGATCCGAACTCAATAAAGACCGTTAATTCCACGGGTACAAAAGCTATCAGAAAAGAGATAAACAAGACAGCCAAGCAAAAAAGAACAGGACTTATATTTAAACGCAACATAACAGGTTCGCTCAGAGTTATAAATGCGGCATTTAAACTCTATGATGTTCAAAGTCTGACAATGCTCATACAAGCTATAAGTATGTTCTTTGCGTTTGCACTGACGCTTGTACTTAATATAGTGGCAACAAAATACTTCGTCAACGAGTGGATAATTATTGGCTATCATGCAATTTGGACAGCTTTGGCACTCATAATGACAAGCAGAAAATAAACAAGACAGAGAGGGTAATTCGATGAACGATATTATCAGAATTGAGAATCTGAAAAAGTCCTACGGTAGAAAACTTGTGTTGGACGATATTTCACTTTTTCTAGGTGAAAACCAAATCATAGGTTTGCTGGGCCCAAACGGTTGCGGCAAGACAACGCTTATAAAAACAATGACCGGTCTGATAAAAGACTATTCGGGGAACATTTTTATTGACGGTGAAAAACCCGGTGTACACACAAAGAGTGTTATAGCTTATCTTCCGGAAAAGTCATATCTTCCGGATTATATGCGTCCGATAGATGCGATTAAGTATTTTTCTGATTTTTATGCCGATTTCGATGTCGCAAAGGCTGAAAAAATGATAAAAGACTTTGATCTTGACATGAAACAGAAGATCAAAACAATGTCAAAGGGCCAGCAAGAAAAAATAAGTCTGATATTAGTTATGAGCCGCAGAGCAAAGCTTTATATTTTAGATGAACCTCTCGGCGGTGTTGATCCTGCTGCAAGAGATGCGATACTTTCGCTGATAATGAACAATTATGCTGAAAATTCGACCGTACTTATGTCAACACATCTTATCCATGATATCGAACCGGTGCTTGACAGAGCATTGATGATATCTAAAGGAAAACTTGTTCTTAACGCTGAAGTCGAGAAAATTAAACAAGACGGAAGAACGGTTGAAGATATTTTCAAGGAGGTGTTCGCTTATGCTTGGTAAGCTTATTAAAAACGAATTTAAACAGACCTCAAAAAGTCTCATAGCTGTTTATTCGGCGGCGGGAATATCAATACTTTTCATGCTCCTTTCATATGTGACAAAAGTCGCTTGGCTCGGAGCAACAGGTTCAGGCGCTCTTATACTTATCGGTGTGATCGCAATTCTCATGACGCTTGTCATGGTCATCAACAACTTTGCTCGTTCGCTTTATGGCAATCAGGGATATTTAAGTTATACATTGCCGGTCAAGTGTTCAAGCCTGCTTTTCTCTAAGTTTATTGTTTCATTCGTTTGGATAATCGTCAGCTATCTTGTGATGATGCTCACCACATTTATTGTTGTTTGGTACGCTAAGTCTCAAAGCAACGGAATGCTTGAGAGTATGTTTGAAATGGTCAGAGAATTGCAGATTGTCGGTGATCTTCCGACACTTAAGTTGATCATAGAATATCTTGCTATTCTCGCTTCCGGTTCAATAATAACAGTTATTTCATTTGTGTCGTTTATCTATTTTGCCATAACAGTGGCCAACACAAGAAGATTTCAGAATAAGCCTCTTTTGTTCGGAATGGTGTTTTTCTTTGTCGTTTATATATTCAATAAGACGGTTTCAACTGAACTTATGTTGGATCTTCCGCTGTCAATATATGTTTCAGGTGACGGAATAGGTCTGGGATTTGAGTCGATGCAAAACGCAGGCAGTGTGCTGTTCAGCTATGGCATCGGAGGAAAGATATTCACACTCATATTCGCAGTTATACTTCTTGCGGTAACGGGTGCTATAATGGAAAAGAAAGTTAACGTTAAATAATAGGAGGAGATTAATATGGATATGAAATTCCTCGATGGCTTAATGGAGTGGCAGTCAAGACCGGATATTTCCCGTGTCAACGCACTTGAGCCGAGAGCGACATTTATGCCGTATGAAAGTCTGGATGCGGCTGTCAAAGGCAATCGCTTTATGTCAAAGCGTTGTGTGCTGCTGAACGGTGATTGGAAATTTAGGCTCTATAACAGTTATAAGGAGATTGAATTTGGATTTGCAGAGCCGCAGTTCAATAGCGAAAGCTGGGATACAATAAAAGTTCCCTCAAATTGGCAAATGCAAGGTTATGATAAACCGCAGTATTGCAATATCCAGTATCCGTGGGAGGGTAACGAAAGAGTTACTGTCGGAAACGCTCCGACAGAGTGTAATCCCGTTGGCTGCTACATAAAAAGGCTGACATTGCCCGAAGGCTTTAAGCAAAGCCGAGTTATAATCACGTTTGACGGTGTTGATTCAGCTTTCTATTTATATATCAACGGATTGCGTTTCGGATACAGCGAAGGCTCATGCAACACTGTTGAATTTGATATCACAAAGGCACTTTATCCGGGAGAAAATGTTATAGCTGTTGAAGTATATAAGTATTCGACAGGCAGCTGGCTTGAAGATCAGGATTATTGGCGGCTTTCCGGAATTTTCAGAGATGTCTATTTGACAACTCTACCGACAGGTTATATTTTTGATGCTAAGCTTTCTCATAATATGGATTCGCTTTATAAAAGCGGAATGATACTCGCCGATGTCAAGCTTGACGGTGTTATCGACAACAACGAAATCGAGATGAGTGTTTATGATGCCAACGGTGATATTGTTGCATTTTCATCGAAAAACGTCAATAATGTCGGAACAGTTCCGCTTAAAGTGACTGTGCCGTTCATCAACCTTTGGAGCAGTGAACACCCTTATCTTTATACTGTTGTGTTTGCACTCAAAGATGCAAGAGGTGAGGCAACTGAATTTATCAGCTGCAAGACGGGTTTCAGAAAAATAGAAATAAAGAACTCGGTCATATATTTGAACGGTGAACGATTGGTACTCAAGGGTGTGAACAGACATGAGTTTGCCTGCGACTCAGGCAGAGCTGTCTCAAAAGAGACAATGGGCAAGGATATTATCACACTTAAAGCGAACAATATAAATGCTGTCAGAACTTCTCATTATCCGAACAATCCTTACTGGTATGAACTTTGTGACGAATACGGTATATATGTTATAGACGAAAACTGTCTTGAAACTCACGGAACAAGATCTTCGGATTACAGAACGACTCCGCTTCTTCCCGGCTCAAAAGAGGATTGGACAAACTCCTGCATGGATAGAATCAAGTCGCTTTATCAAAGAGACAAGAACCACCCATCTGTTATTTGTTGGTCACTCGGAAATGAAGCGGGCGGCGGCGAAAACTTCAGAAAGATGTATGACTATCTTAAAGAAAACGATCCGACAAGATTTATACATTATGAATCCGTTTGGGATGATCCTCAAAACGATTGCTGTTTGAGTGATGTTTATTCATATATGTATATTAAGCCTGATGAGCTTGAAAGAAAGCTCAAAACGCAGACAGACAAGCCGTATATTCTCTGTGAGTTTTCACACGCAATGGGCAATTCATGCGGTGCAAATGATGAATATATGAAACTCAGCGAAAAATATCCGCATTTTCAAGGTTGGTTTGTTTGGGATTTTGCCGATCAGGCGATACTCACGAAAAACTCCAAGGGCAAGAATTATCTTGCCTATGGCGGTGACTTCGGAGATACTCCGAATGACGGAAACTTTTGCGGAGATGGATTGCTTTTCGCTGACAGAACTCCGTCACCCAAGCTTTGCGAGATAAAACAACTTTATCAGAATGTTGTGGTTAAAGCTATAAAGCCGGAAAACGGCAAAGTCGAAATAACAAATAATTTCATGTTCACCAATCTCAACGAATATAATCTTCACTGGCAACAAGTCAGAGAGGGGATAGTTGTTGACAGCGGCGATATAACCGTTGATCTTGAACCGGGCAAGAGCAAAGTTGTAGAAATAGGTATTGACAGTCGAGTTAAACAGGAATGGTATCTCAATATTATTTTTGAACTTAAAGACTCCGTCAAGTGGGCAAAAGCGGGCCACATTGTTGCAAAACAGCAGTTTGTTATCAATGAATATAAGTTTGATAAGCACTCATTTGCCGGAAGCGAGATAGCCGCAAAGATAGAATACGGCACGGTGTATATCTATGGAAACGATATGGAAGTTCGTTTTTCACGCCGAACAAACAAGCTTTATTATGCTCAATATGGTGGAAAAGTTATTTTTGATTCACCCATAGAGCCAAACTTCTGGAGAGCGTTGACTGATAACGACAGAGGAAGTCATCAAGCGGTGCGTTGCGGTTGTTGGAAGTACGCAGGCAGTGATGCAAAATTCAACCTTGACAGAATCAAGGAAAACGGTGAGCGAGTCATACTTGAAACATCATTCACTGTACACACCGAACCGGTAAGCAGGGGAAAGATTATCTATACAGTGACGACAAGAGGAATTCACATTGACCTTGAATTTAAAGCGGGGCAGGGATTGCCTGAGATACCGGAAATCGGACTTAAGTTTATACTTGACAACGGTTATTACAGAATGGACTATCTCGGCAAAGGGCCTCATGAAAACTATATTGACAGATCTCTTAGTGCCGATGTCGGACTTTACAAGCTGAATATTGACGAACTTTATACTCCTTATCTCAAACCGCAGGAAAACGGTGAGAGAACGGGTGTCAGATATATGAATCTTGTTTCGCCTGACGGAAAACTTAGATTTGAGGCTGAGAAAGATATGGAGATCAATGTCTCAAAATATACTTCAGATGAGCTTGAAAGAGCGATGCACACATACGAGCTGCCTAAGAGCGACAAGCTTGTTGTCAGAATCATAGCAAGACAGATGGGTGTCGGCGGATATGATAGCTGGGGTGCGGAAACTCTTGAAAAATATAAGAACAGCTCAAAAGACACATATAAGCTGAGCTTTAACATTATGGCTAATTAAGAAAGGAGCAAAATATGAAAAAGTCCAATCAGAGTAATCCTCTTGCTACAATTTGTGCGATCATCACGCTGACGGTTATAGGAGCTTCCGCCAAGCACTGCATGAAAAAATATGCACTTAAACCCTCTCGCCGCAGAAAACTTTAATCGTACAGCAAAAGAAAATTCGATATTTTCATAAAAAAGTAAAATTAAATTAGTTAAATTATTAAGTTTATCTGTACAAATAAATAAAATATTGACAATTTAGTTTTAGTGAAGTATACTAATTATAACAAGGTGCTTCGGCATCAAATAATTAGGAGGTAATACATATGAAAAAGATCATTGCACTTTTACTTGCACTCGTTATGGCTTTCTCAATTTCAACAGTTGCACTTGTTGCTTTTGCTGAAGATGCAGGCGATACAGCGACAACAGCTCCGGCTGAGGATACCACTATCCAGAATCCGTTCGAGGGCATGACAGAAGACGAGATCATGAACTACATCATGGGCCTTGATATGCACACGGTTAAGTTCGTTTTCCATGTTGCTAAGATCGGCGTTAAACTCGCTTTCGTTCTTGACAAGCTTGGATTTATTGATCTCAGCCCCATAAAGAATGCAATTCTTGATGCTGTTTGGAGTATTATTTCAGACTATATCACTCCCAACGAAGATCCGGTTGAGCCTGAAACAACAACAGCTGCTGCACTTGCATAAGTCGAACAAATCAAACCCCTCGGTTATACCGAGGGGTTGACTTTTGCCTTAAAAGAGAACAAATTTAAAGCCGCCGAACATGATTGCGGCAGCTTTATTAATTTAAACATTAATCTCATCAAGAAGTTTTTCAGCCTTTTCAAAATCGTTTTTGGGAACGATCTTATCAGTCCATTTTTTAACAAATGATTCTATGAAGCTTTGAGGTTCTTCTTCCTCTTTTTCTTCTCTTTCCTTGATTTTTTCGTCATAGGCAAACTTAACTGCCTTTAAAAATTCTTTTTCTTTATATACTTTAAGCCTCGGCAAATCCAATGCATATGCAAGTTCCTCAAGCTCCGCAACAGTGTCACAGCCGTAACGTTTTATCATGCTTTTAAAAGTAATAGGTCTGAAATAATAAATACTTCCGGCGTACTTTCCAAAAGACTTTTTAGTGTCAAGATAGCCCATCGTCATTCGTTTCTCGATTATTTCCGGACTGAAATCGAAAGCCGCACCGAGTTCGTCAGGATTATAAGGCCTTATATAAACTATTTCAGCGCATGAGAAATTTTGATCGTGCGCATAGCCTTTGATTGACGATATATCGACCACAACAAGTCGATTATATCCACGTTTCTTGAGCATACTTACGGGAGCGTTATCATACACTCCGCCATCTAAGAAATGTTCACCCTCCGGTCCTATCCGGCTGACTCCGGGGAATTTTGATGAGGCCAACAAATAATCAACCAATTCTCCCTGCGGTATATCATCGACAAACAACTCAAGCGGATTCATTGATGATAGCTGATAAGTAACAATGCCAAGAGGAATTTTGCTGTTTCTGACAGCATCTTCATCTATGTATTGAAACAGAAAATCTTTAGTCGGTGATGCATCAATTCCGCCTTTTTTAAGAATTTCTTTCAAAAGTACGGGATAGTTTTTCACGCTGAAAAGATTGTCGGCGTCTTTGAGTTCTTCTTCAATTTTTACACCTTTGTCTATAGTGACGGTACTCCACATTTCCAATGCTTCATCGAATTTATCAGAAGCGATCATAGCTCCGTTTATTGAGCCTATGGATACACCCGCTATAGCTGAAAACTTCACACCAAGTTCTCTCATAGCTTTCCAAGCGCCTATCTGATATGCACCTTTTCCTCCACCACCTGCCAAAATAAGACCAAACGGTTTCATAATTTCTCATCTCCTTTAATCAACTGATAAGATTATATTATATTCCGAGCAATTTTTCAATGTTCATAAAAAATTTAATTAAACCAACTTATATATCAGCATAAAAATTAATATATAATTTCGGCAGCTTTCCCAAAAGAAAACTGCCGTTGTGATCATTTCTGCACTCTGAGTGCATTTAATATTGCTATTATTGAAACACCCACGTCTGCAAAGACCGCAAGCCACATATTTGCAAATCCTAACGCACCGAGTATCATAATCGCAAATTTCACCGTCAAAGCAAACACAATGTTTTCTTTAACAAGCCGCATGGTCTTACGGCTGATTTTTATTGCTGTCGGAAGTTTCGCTATGTCATCGTCCATTATGACTATATCAGCAGCCTCTATTGCCGCATCACTTCCCAACGCTCCCATAGCAATTCCCACATCTGCCTCAACAATGACCGGTGCATCATTAAGTCCGTCACCTGTATAGACGGTTATTCCCTCTTGCTTAATCTTCTTAAGCTCATCGGATTTATCTGACGGAAGTAAACCTGCGTGTACCTCATCAAGACCGATTTTTTCACCGATAAAACTGCCTATTTTTTCGTTGTCACCCGTGAGCATTACCGTCTTTCTTATTCCGCTTTCTTTAAGTGCTTTAACTGCTTCGGAACTATGCTCCTTTATTTCATCGGCTATCTCGATACAGCCGACATAAACTCCGTCAACGGCGGCATAAAGTATTGTGAATGGGCTGTCTTTTCTTTCAAAGCTTATTTCAAGTTGTTCCATCAGCTTTGCATTTCCTACATAGACTTTTCTTCCGTCAACTGTCGCTTCAACACCGAATCCTGTAAGCTGAACCGTGTCAATTACTCTGTCGAGATCTATTTTTTGACCGTACGCTCTTTTAACCGATTGAGCTATCGGGTGGTCAATATATCCTTCTGCATATGCACATATCTCTGCAAGCTCAGCTTCGCTTATTCCGTTTGCGGTTATGCTCTGAACGCTGAATTCTCCTTTTGTGAGCGTTCCTGTTTTATCAAACACCGCAATTTCCGCTTTGTTTAAAAGTTCAAGGAAATTACTGCCCTTAATCAATATTCCGTTTTTAGATGCCTTTCCTATGGCACAGAAAAATGTCAACGGAACAGATATAACTAACGCACACGGACACGAAACAACAAGAAACAGCAAAGCTCTTGAAAGCCATTCAGAAAAGTTTCCACCGAACAGAGTGGGTATAACAGCGAGAAGAACTGCCGCTGCAACAACACACGGGGTATACACCTTAGCAAACTTTGTAATAAAACTTTCGCTCTTTGCCTTTTGGCTTGATGCTTCCTCGATGAGATACATGATCTTGCTGACACATGAGTCCTCAAACTCTTTTGTGACTTCTATTTCTATTGTACCGCCAAGATTTATGCAACCGCTGAGAGCCTCATCTCCGATTTCAAGCTCTCTCGGCATACTCTCGCCAGTCAGTGCCGATGTGTCAATTGTCGTCTCGCCTGAGACAACTTTTCCGTCAAGCGGTATCCTCTCTCCGGCTTTAACGATTATGATATCTCCGATTTCAACTTCTTCCGGCATAACCTCTACTATTTCACCGTTGATCTTTTTATTGGCAAAATCCGGAGCAAGATCAATCAACTGACTAACAGATGCTCTTGAACGCCCAACAGCGACACTTTCAAACAGCTCACCGACTTGATAGAAAAGCATTACCGCAACAGCTTCGGGATAATCTTTTAAAGCAAACGCACCGATAGTCGCAATAAGCATCAGAAAGTTCTCATCAAAAATCTGACCGTGAACTATATTCTTTGCGGCTTTGATTATGACCGAATATCCTATCACCAAATATGCGGCAATATAAAGAACTATCTTTGCAGTTTCAATAGGTATAAGCAAACCGACTGCGTACAAAACAGCAGCAATAACTATTTTCGTCAGCAGATTCTTTTGCTTTTTTGTCATTTTCTCTCACCCTCGCTTATCTTAAAATAACACAATCGGGTTCAACTTTTTTGCAAACTCTCTGAATTTCATCCATAATGCTCTCAAAACGTTCATCATCAGCCTTAACTGTCATTTTGCAAGTCATAAAATTAACCGTAGCTTTTTCAACTCCGTCTATCTTGTTGATAGCGGCCTCCATCTTCGCCGCACAGTTAGCACAATCAAGATCCTGCAATTTAAATACCTTTTTCATTATCAACACCTCCGTTTATTATTCTTCTATATGCTCTATGCCCTGATTCATGATCGTTCTGACATGATCATCGGCAAGAGAATAAAATATCGTTTTTCCGTCACGTCTGAATTTAACAAGCTTGGACTGCTTAAGCACTCTAAGCTGATGAGATATCGCTGATTGACTCATTTCAAGAAGTTGAGCTATGTCGCAAACACACATCTCGCTTTCAAACAACACATAAAGTATTTTTATTCTTGTGCTGTCCGCAAACACCTTATAAAGTTCAGCCAAATCATAAAGTTCTTCTTCATCAGGCATTGATTTTTGTACCTTTTCAACTATATCGCTGTGAACATACATAAAATCACAGGATTGAACGTTTTCAAGATCCATTATTTTTACCTTCTTTCATATGAATGTCTGTTCATATGTTATTATATGCAAGCGATAATATATTGTCAATAGTTTTTTGAGAATTTTTTTAATTTTTATCGACTTTGTCTTTTACACTTGCCTTTTGACAGATAAATTGGTAAAATGTATTTGGAAAAGTTTTGAGCTGAGGTTGGTGATGACATGAATGGGCGATTTATAATAAACCGTACTCCTTATCAGGAATATACTTTTGAACTGAGAGCAGGAAACGGTGAATCCATAGCCATAAGTCAAACATTCCCCACCGTTGAAAGCTGCGAGAATATCATCGACAGCATAAAGCGGAACGCCAAAGCTCCCATCGAGGACAGAACTCAATATAAGTGGAAAGCTATAGCGTACCCGAAATATGAAGTATATAAAGACATAACGGGAGAATTTCACTTCAGACTCAAATCGGCAAACGGCGAGATAATCGCCATCAGCGAAAGCTACACAACGAAATCAAGCTGTCTCAAGGGCATACGTTCCATAGGAAAAAATGCCCCTGACGGCAAAATTATTATCAATTTTGAAAGCGGTGATTAAAAATGGATAGGCAAAAGCTGAGTTCTCTTGAACCGTTCTTTGACGGCTGGCACCTTGACAATGTTATCGACCAAAACGAAAATGTTACACTTTACCGTGTAATGAAAACTTCATCTGATGGGAGTGTAAGTTTCAGACATCTGACCGTTATATCGGTCAATGCTGCCCCACCTCACAGTGACGGCGAATATCCTGACGAGGTTCAGATGAAACTGATGCCTCTTGAAATAATGCAGAAGATGAAGAACTGCGATAGAATCGTTACATATTACGATTGTCGAACGGTATATGTCGGTGACGGTGAATATGCAATTCTTTCTTTGACCGAAAGTGTTTCTCCACTTTCAGATGAATATGACATTCATCAACTTCCTGTCTCAACAGCGTTGCGTATCTCTATTGCAGCTTGCGAAGCGGTCGGTCAGTTCAGATCAATGGGTATAAACCATGAAAACATCAGTCTTGACAATATATTTATTGACAGCTTTGGCAATTTTAAGCTTGGATCATTTGTCAACACCGGTGCAAACGATGATTGCAAAGCCCCCGAAGAATACAACAACGGCGATCTCTCCCAATCTGATGTTTACGCTTTGGGTATGCTCTTATTCAAGGCACTCAATCACGCAAGAGCACCTTTTTTACCCGATTATCCGGTAGAAGTCAATGATGAGAACCTTTCAAATGCTCTTCAAAGACGTTTGGGTGGAGAAATTCCGTCAGCTCTTGAGTCTTTCCCTGCAGGTATAGATAAGATAATAAAGAAAACCTGTGCTTTCAAGCCGGCGAACAGATATCAAAATCTCAATAGTCTGAAACGTGACATTGAAATGATACTTACCGACATTGATCCCACATATTCGACAAGTTCCGCTGTGGCTACGGGGTACGCCTTCGGTCAATCAGTTCCGAAGTCTCAGCGTGAACCGTTTGACGATGATGACGGCGAAATAACAATAAAAGACAGTGTATATGGCTATGACGGAAGTGACTATGATAGCAGCCATGAGGATTCCGGAAAGATTATCAGAGGGCTTATAGTGGCTATAGTTGCTGTAGCAGTGATATCGGTGGGACTAATAAGCTATAGTTTGTTCGGACCAAGTAAAGAGCCGGAAACAACAGCATCAACTGCACCAACCACTACACAGCCTACGACTACACAGCCAACTACAACTCAGCCGACCACTACTCAGCCGACCACGACAGCACCTACAACAACGACTACTGCACCGACTACTCCGCCGGTGCCGGCTGAACAAACAACAAAACCGACAATGTCAACAACAGTTATCACAACTGCACCGACTACAACAACAACGGCGGCAAAACCCGAATATGTCGATGTTGAAAATCCATCACTTGAGTTGATTGAAGAAGATGGCAGAGTTGAAGAAATTATAGTTTTCGCTGATGCAACATTTGGTGCAAGAGTCAAGTCAAACGGTGAAGCTTTGCTTTATGAATATGATGAAAACGGAACTATAACAAAGACTCATCCCATAAGCTTTGAGTGTTATTATGACATTGACCACAAAAACACAACCATATGCGATATGATAATCCCGTCTGATATTGAAATTGACACAGACAATTATCACTATGAGCTGTTTGTTCCGAAAGACACTATCCAAGGCAATGATTCAAAGAACGAAGCCTTCTCAGTTGAGTTTTAATATGTACACTTCGTTTTAATCTTTGCTGAACTTGCACAAGTTTGTAAATTAACTATAAAGTTATTGACATTTTTACTTTTTCAATCTATAATATATTTATCAAAATAGTCGTATAAGGAGGACTATAATATGAAAAAACTTTTGTCCGTATTTTTAGCAACAATTATGATCTTCTCATTTGCTACTGTAGCATTTGCCGCAGGCTCATGGAATGAAGAACAGGCAAACGTAGGTATTAAAGAGTATTGCACAAGTTGCGGTAACGCTTGCGAAGGTGTCTTTGGTTGCACTTGTTGTGAAAACTGCCCCGGTCATCTTGATGAAAACGGAAATGCAACAAATGTTTCCGGATATCTTGAGTGCCGTTACGGTTTTTATCTTGATGCTGACATCGTTGATGCTGACGGTCACACAATACATACCGGCGACAACAAGATGCACTACTATTGGAAGGCAAAATGCTGTGACGATTGCACAGGCAAAGCCGGTTGTAAGTGCAACTGCAAAACAGAAGACGGAAAAGCAAACAAATGCCCTTACTGCATAGATAATGACGAAGATCAGAACATCAGCGACAAAGTTGACGGTGGTATTCAGGCAGCACAGAACGGCTTTATAAGCGGTATTCAGACAGCTCTTATTTCAGTCAGAGATGTTATGTATAAGCTTTTTGATGCTCTCTTTGAGTTCCTCAGACTTGAAGATCTTCTCGGAAAGTTACCTCCGATAACAAAATAATCAGGTTTTAATTAAGAGACAACAATAAAGGGGGACACATATATGGATATGCAGGCTTTCTTTGAAAAGTTTGAAGCATTTTGGCAGCAACTTTGGGAAGTATTATATAAATATTGCCCGTGGCTTCAAGGAACAAAAAAATAAAACATAATGATTTGATGAGGAGGCAATTGCCTCCTCATTTTTTCGCAATCAGAACGTATTATTCACCGAGTGACGATATCTGAGAAATCTGAAAAGTAAGGCAAAAGATAAAATTAGGTATTGACAAAACTCACTGTATTTGATAGAATTTAGAAGTTCGATATAAGGAGGAGTACCCAAGAGGCTGAAGGGTCTGGCTTCGAACACCAGTAGGTCGGTAACTCCGGCGCAAGGGTTCAAATCCCTTCTCCTCCGCCAACAAAAAAGCCTCTCTTGTCTACCAAGACAAGAGAGGCTTTTTTGAGTGATGCGTTCCTTGCGGAACATGATGCGCACTTTGTGTGTGATGCAGGCTTCGCCTGTGATGCATGCCTTCGGTGCGTGGGTGGAACGCATCGCATCACCTATCACAGCATAGCTGCATCACTTATCACTTATTTGCAAACAAGCTTAATTTGTGATATAATGTGAAAAGCGAGTGTATGTTATGTCAGAATCAAAGCTTAAGAATCTTTCTATAGAATTCTCCGTCGAAATTATTGAATTGGTAAAGCACCTGAAATCCGTCAAGGAGTCTATCATTTCCAATCAAATTGGCATAAGTGGCACTTCCATCGGTGCAAATATTCGTGAAGTGCAATATGCTCACGGCAAAGCCGATTTTATAGCAAAGCTCCAAATCGCGTTGAAAGAAGCCAATGAGACCGGGGATTGGCTTGAATTGCTTTATAAGACAAACTACATTACATAATCAGAATACAAAACGCTTGACTCTGCCGGTTACTGTCATTGTGGATAGCCCCTAGGGAGCTATCATCCGGAATATAAAGTTATTTGTTGTTCCTTGGTTTGCATAACATAATATTTACGCTAATGTATTAATTGAAACGTGAAATTAGCTGATTTTATTAAAAAACACATATTTTGCAGAAAATGTTACAGCATGTTTATATTTTGTTAAACAATAAACACGCTTTATTGACTTAAAATATAACATATAGTAAAATAGCGATGTAACCTAAAGTAAATCTATTTTGAATGGGGGTAAAATTTATGCCTACTGATGAGACAACCACTCCATTGACTTTTTTTTCACAACTGATCGCTTATTTAAGAAAAATTATTTTGCTTTTGTTGCCGTTTTTTCCGACTGATGAAGACGGTAATCCGATCATTTGGGGCGAACGCGAATAATCAATGCGATTTTCAGGCAGTTTCCAAAATTAAATATGCACTGAGGCTTCCTTTTCCTAATGAAAAGGAAGCCTTTATTTTTTGCTGCTTAAATAATGATATCATATTTTAATGTACGAGAAAGTCTATGCGTACCGAAAAAATAAGCACCGGCAAAGCACTAAATAATTGTCATATTTTATTGACAGTCTAACCGTTTTACAATATAATTGATTGGAATAACAAGCGATAGGAGGATTGCAATGAAAATCATCAAAAAATATTTCAAACGTTATTTTGTTGACGGCATGAGTGCTATGGCTTTGGGACTTTTCTCATCATTGATAGTAGGTCTTATTATCAGCCAGTTAGCAAAAATACCTCACCTCGACTTTTTATCAAGTTTCACCGAAGTTCTCTCTGCATCATCACCTGTTGTCGGTGGTGCGATAGGCTGTGCGATAGCTTGGGGACTTAAACATAAACCCTTAGTCATATTCTCCTGCGTAGCGGTCGGTGCTTACGGCTATGCTTTGGGTGGCCCTGTCGGTGCTTTTCTTGCAACAATCGTTGCAAGCGAAGTCGCAGGTCTTATTGCAGGCAAGACAAAAATTGATATCGTTTTAACTCCGATAGTTTCTATCGTTGTCGGCGGAATTGTCAGCAAATTTGTCGGCCCCGGTGTTTCAGCCGTAATGAACGGTATCGGTGATGCTATTATGAAAGCCACCGAAATGCACCCATTCCCGATGGGCATTATCGTTTCCGTTATAGTCGGTTTGGCTCTGACAGCTCCGATAAGCAGTGCGGCATTATGCATTATGCTCGGACTCAACGGACTTGCAGCAGGTGCTGCTGTTGTAGGTTGTGCTGCTCAGATGGTTGGATTTGCGGTCACAAGCTTTAAGGTGAACGGTGTAGGCGGTCTTATATCTCAAGGCATCGGCACAAGTATGCTCCAATTCGGAAACATAATGAAACGTCCTCAAATACTGTTAGCTCCCACATTGGCAGGTGCGATCCTCGGCCCGATATCCACTTGCGTACTTAAAATGACAAATACTCCTACAGGTGCAGGCATGGGTACAAGCGGCCTTGTCGGTCAATTCGGTGCAATCGAAGCTATGAGTGGAACTGTTGACACAGCAACAATGATAGTTGAAATCATTGTTATGCATTTTATCGCTCCTGCTGTCCTTTCACTCTTATTCCATGTACTGTTCAAAAAGCTTGGTATTGTTAAAGACGAATATCTTAAACTTCAGGATATAGACGGAGGTAAATAATGAACGTTTATGACTTTGATGAAACCTTATATGACGGCGAAAGCTCACTTGAATTTTTTATGTATTATTTCAAGGTTGATCCGACACTTATAAAATTTCTTCCGAGTGTCTGTAAGGCATTTGCACTCTATAAAGCAGAAAAAATTACCCTTGACGAATTTATAAGCGACTACGGAAAAGTAGTTGAAAACTATATTTCAACTCACACGACCGAATTTGAACAGACTGTCAAAAGCTTTTGGGATAAGAAGATGAAAAAAATAAAGCCGTTTTATAACGACATCAGACAGCCCGATGACGTTATTATAACCGCCTCTCCTGATTTTCTTATCAAAGAAGCCTGCGATAGACTCGGAATCAAAAATGTAATCGCAACTAAAATTGACCTCGTTTCCGGCAAGATCGAATCTCCCTGTTTCAGAGAGGCTAAAATCGACCGATTCCGTGAGGTGTACCCCACAGAGGAAATAGATGATTTTTATACAGACTCAATGAACGATAAGTTTCTTATGCCGCTTGCTAAACGAGTTTTTATCGTCAAAGGCAATAAGCTCACTCAGGTAAAGTGACATGGAGAGGATAGATAAGATTCTCTCATCAGCTTTGAAGATTTCCCGAACCGATGTCAAAAAGCTTATAAAAAAGCAGAACGTCTCAGTTAACGGCAAACATATAACCGATCCAAACACAAAAATTGATCCGTCTGAGGACAGTATAAACTTAAATGGACAGCCGGTAATATACCAAGAGCATATCTATATCATGATGAACAAGCCCAAAGGTGTTATATCCGCCTCAGAGGACAAAAGTGTTCCGACCGTTGTTGATCTTGTTCCGGAAAAGCTGAAAAAAGCCGGACTCTTTCCGGCTGGCAGATTAGATGCGGACACGACCGGATTTGTCCTGATAACCGATGATGGTGATTTTGCTCACCGAATACTATCACCGAAAAAGCACGTTGAAAAGACATATATAGCACTGCTTGAAAAAGAGATAAGCGACAGCGATATTGAACGCTTCAAAAACGGAATAGAGCTTAGAGACGGAACGTTGTGTCTTGAAAGCAAGCTCGAACGTCTTAGCGACAGATATGTAAGCGTAGTTATTCATGAGGGAAAATATCATCAAATAAAGAGAATGTTTGCGGCTTTGGGAAACCGTGTCATTGAACTTCATCGTGTCAGCATAGGCTCACTGTCGCTTGACGAGAACCTTAAAGAAGGTGAATGTAGAGAGATAACAAACGATGAATTAAAGCTTATCACAAACTAAAATATTTTGCAGAAAAAAGAGAGCCTTGCAAGAGACTCTCTTTTATATTGGCTCTGAAAGTTAATCTCCTACTACAATAGAGCGTGGCAACGCATTGAAAAGCAAAAGGAGGCAATGTCAAGCTATAATTAACTATGCAAACAAATACGGATTATAGTTTGTTAATGATTTGTTAGTATTAAATGCAAAAACAGTATTGACAAAGAGTTGCTTATCGTTTATATTTTATATTAATGTATCATATAAGACAAAACTTGGCTGGCTCATTTTGCCAACAGTGAGCTATAATATATTTTCGGCAGAAAGGCTATTAATATGAAGGTGACTAAACAGGTGCTTGATGCACTTTGTGCAACAAAACTATTTTTCGGCGTATCACGCAAAAGCTTAAGTGCTTTACTCGAAGCTCAGGAAAAGACAATCGTTGTTTATAAGAGGGGAGATATCATATATTCTCCGGACAGCTATGAGAGTAGTCTCGGTTTCATTATCAGAGGCAATGTTAACGCTGTCAAACCGGCAAGCGGAGTTATAATCAGCAGTTTGAGCAAGGGTGATGTTTTCGGTGCGGTGACACTCTATTCTCAAAGGGGTTATTATGTTTCAAGACTTGTCGCAACAACTGAAACAAAAGTATTATTTATAGATAAGACTACAATAAATGTGCTTATGATACAGGATCAAGCACTTGCAACAAATTTCATATCATATTTATCCGACAGGATTTATTATTTGAACAGTCGCATTGATTCTTTCACCGGAGGCAGTGCGGAAAGCAGACTTGCATCTTATCTTATTGAAAGTTTCGGCGGATATAAAACGCTACAATTAAAGCAGCCATATACTAAGCTTGCTGTTAGCCTTGATATTGGAAGGGCATCGCTTTACAGAGCATTTGACAGTTTTATCTCCTCCGGTGCGATTGAGAAAGATGGAAAATATATCCGCTTACTCAATGAAGAAAAACTCAGAGAGTACATAAACAATTAAGATTGCGATTTATTTCCCGTGAATCAGTTAACTGCTTCACGGGAAATTTCAGCTTTCAGCGTAAGTGCAACCGGTTCAGCCTACATAATTTTCTGCTGGAGGCAAGTATGTTCAGCGGGGCGGCTGATCGGCACCACCGTGCGGCTTCGCCGCCCGGCGGTACACGCTCAGCCGCCTTCCGGCTTTCATCTAAAATTAAATTTTATAAATTCTATTGACAAATCTAAAAATAGGACTATAATAAATTAGCACTCTGAAATAGAGAGTGCTAATTTTAAAAGTTTGTGGAGTGATATATATGGCTAAAAAACAGTTTAAGGCGGAATCAAAGAAATTGCTCGATATGATGATAAACTCAATTTATACTCATAAAGAAATATTTCTCAGAGAGCTTATCTCTAATGCAAGCGATGCTATAGACAAGCAGTATTATCGTTCACTTCAGGGCGAAGGCGGCCTTGCAAGAGACGAATATAAAATAAGACTTGCCGTGGATAAGGATAACCGCATACTTACAATAAGCGATAATGGCTGTGGTATGAGCGACAAAGAGCTTGAAGATAACCTCGGCACTATCGCCAAAAGCGGTTCTCTCGACTTTAAGCAGGACACAGACAGTGATGAAAAGAAGTCGGAGCTTGAAATTATCGGCCAGTTCGGTGTTGGATTTTATTCAGCTTTTATGGTCAGTGACAAGGTCACTGTCGAAACCAAAAAACATGGCGATGCTCAGGGATATCGTTGGGAATCTAACGGTGCTGATGGGTACACCATAGAGAAATGCGACAAGGAAGATGCCGGAACGGTTATAATACTCCACATAAAAGAGGATACGGAAGAAGAAAAATACAGTGAGTTCCTTGAAGAATACAGAATAACGAATATTGTCAAAAAATATTCTGATTATATCAGGTATCCTATCCTTATGAACGTCACATCGACAAGACTTAAAGAGGGCAGTGAGGACGAGTATGAGGATTACACCGAGGAAAAACAGCTCAACAGCATGGTTCCTCTTTGGAGAAAGAATAAGAATGAAATAACAAGCGAGGAGTACGATAGCTTTTATACCGAAAAGTTTTTTGATTGGGAAAAGCCACTCCATGTTATCCATTCAAAGACCGAGGGTGCGGTCACTTATGATGCTCTGCTTTATATCCCGTCTCATGCACCTTATGATTACTACACCAAGGAATATGTCAAAGGCTTACAGCTTTATTCAAATGGTGTACTCATAACCGACAAATGCGAGGAACTTTTACCTGACTATTTTAGCTTTGTGAAGGGCTTAGTTGACAGTGCCGACCTTTCGCTTAATATATCAAGAGAGGTACTCCAGCATGATCATATTCTCAAACTTATTGCAAGAAACGTTGAGAAGAAAGTTAAATCTGAGCTTAAAAAGTTAATAAACAGCGACCGTGATGCGTACGACAAATTCTTTAAAGCTTTCGGATTGCAGTTAAAATATGGTTTATATTCGGACTTTGGCGCTCATAAAGACGTTTTGCAGGATCTCGTAATGTTCCATTCATCTGAGGAAAAGAAACTTGTCACCCTCGAAGAATACGTTTCGAGAATGAAAGATGATCAAAAGACGATCTACTATGCTTGCGGTGAAACGACTGACAAGATAGATATGCTTCCACAGGTTGAGGCGGTCAAGGATAAGGGATTTGAAATGCTCTATCTTACCGATGACGTTGACGAGTTCGCTCTCAAGATGCTCAATGAATATGAGGGAAAGACCTTCACAAATGTCTGTGCTGACAAGCTTGACATAGAAACAGACGAAGAAAAAGAGCAGATCAAGAAAGAAAACGATGATTCAAAGGAACTTCTTGAAAAGCTTAAAGAGTCGATCGGTGATGGCGTGAATTCTGTCAGATTCACTTCAAGCCTTAAGAATCACCCCGTCTGTTTGACGAGTGAGGGTGAAATATCTCTTGAAATGGAAAAGGTTCTTGATGCTATGCCGAACGACAATAAAGTTAAGGCGCAGACAGTTCTTGAAATAAATGTTAATCATCCGATAGCTGAGAAACTCAGAAAAGTTTATGCCGAAAATCCCGATGCTGTTGCTAACTATGCAAAGGTTCTCTATGCTCAGGCGAGACTTATAGGCGGAATGAGTATTGAAAATCCGACAGAACTCAGCAATATTATTTGTGAAATGATATAACTAAAAAACTGCCGCACGGTAACGCTGTGCGGCAGTTTTGTGTCTTGTATTATTTTTGTAAAAATCTTGATAAGAATTCTTTGGTTTGAGGTTGTTGCGGATTTTCAAATATATCCT
The DNA here is from genome assembly GCA_964616655.1 of uncultured Faecalibacterium sp. Classification (GTDB taxonomy): domain Bacteria; phylum Bacillota; class Clostridia; order Oscillospirales; family Acutalibacteraceae; genus UBA6857. Next base: position 32,202 of record CAZTSC010000005.1, on the reverse strand, counting down.
TCGGTGAACCCTGTTCGCATATGACACCGTCAGACATATAGATAACCTTATCGGAAACATCTCTTGCGAAAGCCATTTCATGAGTGACGACTATCATTGTCAAGCCCTCATCTGCAAGACTTCGCATGACCGTCAAAACTTCACCGACCATCTGAGGATCGAGTGCGCTTGTCGGTTCGTCAAAAAGAAGAACTTCCGGTTCCATAGCCAAGGCTCTGGCTATGGCGACTCTTTGCTTCTGACCGCCTGAGAGCTGTTTAGGTCTTGCGTTAATATATGGCTCCATGCCGACTTTCTTTAAATAGTACATTGCAGTTTCTTTGGCATCTTTCTTGTTCTTCTTAAGAACGGAAACCTGACCTGTAATGCAGTTGTCAAGAGCTGTCATGTTGTTGAACAGATTAAAACTTTGGAAAACCATTCCAACTTTGGCTCTGTATTCGGAAAGCTTGAAGTCCTTGGAAAGTATGTTCTTGCCGTGGAAAAGTATCTCTCCGGCAGTCGGTTCTTCAAGAAGATTTATGCAACGCAGCATAGTGCTTTTTCCTGAGCCTGATGCACCGATAATACTTATCGTTTCACCCTTGCTGACGGAAAAGCTGATGTCGTTGAGTACCTCGTGATCGCCGAAATGTTTGCGAAGATGAGAAACCTCAATTATTTTGTTGTCACTCATTTCGTTGCCTCCTTTCGGTCGATCTTGATTTCTGCCTCAGGGCAGGTCTGTGATCCGAACACAGTGTAGTTGTCCTGTCCGTCAAGTTTCTTTTCCGCATAGCGAAGAAGTCTTGTGATTGTGAATGTCATTATGAAATACAGAATACAGACAACAAGATAAGTCTGGAAGGTCTGGAAACTCTGTCTTTTGATAACGTTTGCGAAGTAATATAATTCGGTAACACCAATAACATTAAGAACAGAAGTGTCCTTGATATTGATGACAAACTCGTTGCTGACCGAGGGAAGAATATTTCTCATAACCTGCGGTATGATAACCTTGAACATCGTCTGAGTGTGTGTCATGCCGATGCTCATTGCGCCTTCAAACTGACCTTTGTCTATTGAAATGATACCGCCTCTGACTATTTCCGCCATGTACGCACCGGTGTTTATCGAAACTATGAGTATTCCCGATGGAATCAAAGCGAGTGTCTGACCGTCAGTAGCGAATGCGTAACCCCAGTAGATAACCATGGCCTGAACCATCATCGGTGTACCTCTGAATATTTCAACATAGATTGAAATTATCGCATTGACGATTTTGTGAAGTGTTCTTATAACCGGATTTTTTGAAAACGGTGTGGTTCTGATAATACCGGTCAAAAGACCGATCACAAGACCGATGACCGTGCCGGTCAGTGCAAGCAAGAGAGTGTTGCCTACGCCTTTTAAAAGTTGCGGATAATAGTCTTTAAAAATTGAAACAACGTCCTGTAAAAAAGTCATGATAAGAATTCCTTAAAATTATTTTTTGATTATGATAACGAGATTTGACTCGTAGTATGTCTGTGTGAAGTCAACTTCTTCAGCTCTTTCTGCTGTTGGGCTCATACCTGCACAAACAGCATCAATCGTGCCTGAGTTAAGTGCGGGAAGAAGTGAATCCCATTCAATTGCGTAAACTTCGAGCTTAAGTCCGAGCTTGTTAGCTACATACTGAGCGATCTGAACGTCATAGCCGTTAGCATAAAGTCCGTCTTTGCCTTCACCGCTGATGGCAACAGCACCGAGAGATTTAGCTGATGTTTCTGTCCAGTTGAACGGCTGATAAGCACATTCCATACCGATTTTAAGAGTGCCTGTTGTGGTTTCGGGAGCTTCGCTTTCAAGGGCAAGCTTTTCGATTGTCTCACCGTTAGCGAGCTTAACCATCTGCTCCATGAGTTCCTTTTTGGTTTCTTCGGGAATTGTAGCTATAACAGCATCAATTGTATCCCTGAGTTCTGAGCCTTTCTTTGTTGCAATAGCGATACCTGTGTCTGCTGCGGTAGCAGTGAAACCTGTGTCATTGTTGACAAGAGGAAGATATGTTATAGTGTCGTCTTTGAGGCTTTCTGCAAGAGCTGTCGGTTCTTCAGAAACGTAGCCGTCAATAGCACCTGAATTTAAAGCTGTGAGAAGGTCTGAAAATTCGGGGTAAGTTGAGCTTTGAACTTCTTCGATCTGAGTGAGAGCTTTCTCGTGGAATGTTCCGAACTGAGCTGCTATTTTCATGCCTTTGAGATCTTTGAGTGACTTGGCATCAGCTATTTTAATAGCAGTATTCGAGTTATCATTTGTTGTGTTGTCATTGTTGCCGCAAGCTGCAAATGAGAAGATCATAAGAGCTGCGAGTGTGATTGCGATTAACTTTTTCATTGTTTTTTGCTCCTTTGCATAAAAAATATTTAAACCGTGATACGGGAATGTATCACGGTTATTAGCTGAAGTTTTGCGATAAAATTATCGCATTGCTTTATCTGACCGTTGATAGCGCTCCACATTAGTGACAGTGCCATGCATATTCTGCATAGCCCCAGCAAAGAAAGAACGGTAATTCAATCTAAGCTTCGGCGGAGACTCCTTTCAGCTGAGCCGGTTTACCGACCTTGACTCAGGATACTTATAGTGTCCGCACCTCTATCAAAAGGTGATGTTTAATTTTTGCCTATTATATAGCCGAAAATCGGTATTGTCAATAGGTTTTTGAAAAAAAGTTGAAAAAGTTTTTCACTTTAAATTGCTACACACTTTTTCGCTTTCAATTATATGTACGCAAAATCTCATCTTGCGTTTTGTTGGCAAAGTTCGTCAAAACCGTCTCTGAACCAAATGTTTCTAATTTCAAATGATCTTCCGTTTAAATATTCAAGCTCTCCGGCATCTGTTGAAAAATCAAATGACAATCTGTATGAGCAAAGACATTGTTTTTTAAGCCCACTTTTTTTATTCAGGGCATTTGAGCCGTATTTTCCGTCACCCAGCAGTGGGTGACCTATTGATGCGAAGTGCGCTCTTATCTGATGAGTTCTACCTGTGAGCAGTTCTATTTCAACAAGTGAAAGACCTTGAGCGTACTTTAAAACACGATATTTTGTTTTAATATTTTTCGCTCCGTCACGCATCGTGTCATAAACAAAAACCTTGTTTTTTGTCTCATCTTTGACAAGATATCCCGTTAAAATGCCGCTGTCGTTTTCCATCTTACCATGAACGACACAAAGATAATACTTGTGCAGCTCTCTGTCTTTCATCTTCTGATTAAGAATACGCAGAGCCGCTGCCGTCTTTGCGGCGATGACAATTCCGGCTGTGTTTCGGTCTATTCTGTTGACAAGGGCAGGGGTGAAAGAACTTTCATCTTCGGGATCATATTCACCTTTTTCAAAAAGATATCGCTTCACTCTGCCAATGAGGGTGTCAACGTATTCAGTGTCATCGGGGTGGGATAGGAGTCCGGATTTCTTGTTTAAGAGCATAATATTTTCATCCTCATAAACGATATCAATGCTTTTAGATGCCCCCGTGAAGTCGTAACGTGTTTCGCTTTTGACGAAAAACTCATCGTTTATATACATATCGACAACATCTCCGACTTGGAGTCTTGTTGAAATTTCCGCACGTTTTGAATTGACCTTGATACGCTTGAGTCGAATATATTTATACATCAGCGATTTCGGAAGATTCGGTACACTTTTCGTTATGAATTTGTCGAGTCGCTGATCAGAGTCATTTTTAGTTATAGTGAAACTTTTGATAAAAGTCAGTCCTTTCGATAGTTGATATCAATATTGATGCAGTAGCCATTAAAGCTATGATATAACATTATCGGAAAAAATTCAAGAGAGACCGGCACCTATCTTAAAAATTATGCTTTTTCAATGAATAACGCACAAGAAAAAACGTTCATATATAATCGGTTCTGACCTTGGCTTGGAAATTTTGAGAGCAAATAGTATTCTGTTGTAAAACATTCAAGAGCTGTCCCAAACCGGACAGCTCTTGAGTTTAAGATGCTTTTTTATATATCTGCTCGTAAAGCTGATCGGAGACTGAAAGCATATTTTCGGCGAAAATGGCGTAGCCCTGAAGTGAGTCGTTGATAAAAACATGAGTTACTGCACCGATAAGCATACCGTTTTGAATTATCGGACTACCACTCATACCCTGAACAATGCCTCCCGTTTTTTCGATGAGTTCAGGATCTGTTACCTTAATAGACATATTTCTCACTGAATTGGTGTCCTTAAATATCTTAGTTATCTCTATATCATAGTAACGTGAACCGCCACCGTCAACGGTCGATATTATTTGAGCTTTGCCCTCTTTGATTTCATTCGGTGTCGCAACTGGAACAACATTTCTGTTTTCAAGCTTATCTGTGTCTGCGAAACCGTAGACACCATTGTTGCTGTTGATCATGATGCTGCCGATAGTGCCACCGCTGAAAACGCCACAAAGTTCACCTGCTGTGCCGCTTTTTCCTTTGTAACAGCCGGTTATTTTTGCACAGACAGCTTCTCCGTTGAGAATGGGAATTATTTTTCCGGTGTCAACATCGCATACAGCATGACCTAGCGAGCCGAAGATATGACTATTTGTGTCATAATAGGTAATTGTTCCTATTCCTGCGGCGCTGTCTCTTATCCATATTCCAACTTTATAGCTGCCGTCAGATGACATGACGGGAGTTAGTTTTATGTCAATGAACTCGCTGTTTCTCAATATGCTCAGACTTATTTCTTTTCCTGAGCATTTGCTGAAAAGTTCAGACACTTTAGCGCTGTCATTGACCGTTGTTCCGTCAACGCTCACGATAATATCACCGATTTCAAGCCCTGCGTTTTTGGCAGGATTGACAGATCCGGCTGATGTGCTGACATCGTTTGTACCGACAATCATGACACCGTTTGAATAAAGTTTAAGACCGAAAATGTCTCCGCCGGGAACGACATAGTGACGTTGAGAGACACTGACATGAGAGGTTTTGACCGGAAAAATATTCAGAAGGCTGATATTGACGGTGTAATTATCGACCGTATCACTGCCGAGGATTGTTTGCTCGGCGGCTTTTTCGTTTGTTTCCCTTTTTGCCGTAAATATTTCATCTGTTAAAACGGATTGGTCGCTCAAAACGACAATTTCATCGGGAATAATATTAGTGCCGTATGAGACTAAACCTAAAACGCAAACAGAGGCGGCAAAAAGGAAAACGCAAACAGTTTTAATAAATTTAACCATTTTCTCACTCCGTTACGGCGAAATGCCGCAAATATAATTTTGCCTGAAACGTGAGTAATATAATCGGTAAATAAAAGTGTTTGAGAAAGGTTTTTCAAATAAGACGAAAAAGGAAATTTTTTCAGGTACGAGCGAGTAACTTGTAAGAGAAAGTTTGACTTCGACCGAGAATTTCTACAATGGGAATACTTATTGACAATATTTCAAAAAATGTAGTATATTATGTAATAACATTATAGAAGTATATTAAATCAGTTGAATTAAAGGAATATGATATGAAAAAGCAGAGGAAAATTTTCACTAGGATCAAAAATATCATATTAAATGCAATTTATCCTCAAAGATGCAGTGGGTGCGGAGAAGTGCTTGAAAGAGGCATTATTTGTGATAATTGCCGCAAAAGCCTCGTTCCTATCGTTTCGCCGGTTTGTCATAAATGCGGTGCTTCTCTTTCCGATCACGATACACTCGATTGCATGGGTATAAGTGCCGAAGTTGTCGCCGCATATTACTACGGTGGAACAGTTAAAGAGATGATACTTCAATTAAAAGATAATATATGTGACGGAATTTTCGATGAGTTTTTTGCCGATGTATGTGATAAGATCAGCCGAGAATATGCAGCGGTAGAATTTGATATTGCTGTTTGTGTTCCGTCATATGAAAGAAATGAATACAGTTCGTCTGCGGTCATGGCGGAAAGTCTTGCGAAAGCGTTCCTGCTTGACTTTGACCGTGACACGCTGACGAAGTATAGAAAAACACAAAAACAACATTTTCTCAGCCAAGAAGAACGAATGACAAACCTCGCTGACTCTATAAAAGTCACGGAGGGTAAGGAAGAAAGTGTTGTCGGAAAAACCGTACTTCTATGCGATGATGTTAAAAGCACCGGTACGACTCTCAATGAATGTGCTAAAGCTTTGTATTCAACCGGTGCTAAAAAGGTTTGTTGTGTCTGTATTGCGGTAAGTGATTATGTTTGCAGACAGTCAAAAAATGAATAATTTGTCTTGAATAAGACAAATTTAATCGAATTAACCTCCGAGCAGTACACCAAAATGTACGATCGGAGGTTTTTGTACTTGAAATAAATTTGTGTGCAAACCGAAAACTTTGTTAGTTTTTATATAAAAAGTATGCTTTGTCATTGCAAATTTTCGTAAAATCTGTATAATATAGTATATAAATTTATCAGGAGGGATAACCTTGACTACAGAAAAAAACTTGAGACCGTTTGGCATGAGAGATAAGATCGGCTATGCCTTTGGTGACTTTGGCTGCAATATGAGCTTTGCTTTTATCAACAGCTATATGATGATTTTCTTTGTTACCTGCATGGGCATTGATCCGAAACACTTCGCTGTCCTAATACTTTTGGGAAAAGTTTTTGATGCGATCAACGATCCTATAATAGGTGGACTTTGCGATTCGACAAAGCCCGGAAAAGACGGCAAATTTAAGCCGTGGATAAAGTGGGCGAGTCCGTTTTTATTGCTTTCAAGCATAGCAATGTTTATCTATGTTCCTAATGCTTCATATGGAGTTAAAGTCGCTATGTGCCTTGGTATTTATTGCGTTTGGAGTGTCGCTTACACAAGTGTAAACGTTCCTTACGGTTCCATGCAGTCGTGTATAACCAGAGATCCCGTGGGACGTTCGGATCTTTCGACATGGCGAAGCATAGGTGCAATGGCTGCACAGATACCGATTATGATAATTCTTCCGCTTATTGTTTATGATGATAACGAAAATCCGAGAGGAAATCTGTTCATCGTTTTTGTTGCTGTCATGGGTGTTATCGGACTTGTTGCCTTCTATCTTCTTCGCAAGCTGACTACAGAAAGAGAAGAAGCTATTGTCAACACCGAGAAGTTCAACTATATTGAAACATTGAAGTCATTCTTCAGAAATAAACCTATGCTTGGTGTCACAATTTCAACCGTTGCATATCTTGCTTTGATGATGACTGTCACATCGTCAATACCTTATGTATTTATGTGCTACTTTAAGAATACCGATTTAATAACTGTGGCGAGTATGCTTGCGGGCGCTCCCGTTGCAATTGGTATTGTTCTTGCCAAACCTGCACTTAAGAAATTCACCAAGAAACAGCTTTGCACATATCCGTTCTTAATTTCTGCGGCAGCATCGGCTGTCACGGCATTTGTCCGTATAAGCAATCCGTTTATATGGATTGCGATTCTTGCGGTTGCAATGTTCGGTGCGGCATTCTATATGACACTCATGTGGGCTTTGGTTGCCGATTGTATTGATTATCAGGAAAAGACAACAGGCAGACGTGAGGAAAGCTCAATTTATGCGACATATTCTTTCTTCCGCAAAGTCGCACAAGGTGTCGGTGCAGCGCTTGTTTCGTTAGCTATCAGTGCTACCGGATATGATCAGAAAGTCGGCGCTCTTGAGCAGGCGGCAGGTGTACCGGAAAAAATATATTTCGTCACGAGTATTTTGCCTTGCATAGGCGCACTTATAAGCTTTGTCAGTATGTTCTTCCTTTATAAGCTCAACGATAAAGTGGAAATTGAAGAATAATAACATTTCGGAGGAAAACCATAATGAGAGAAAAAATAAATATAAATAGAGATTGGCTGTTTTCAAAAAATGCAAAAACAGCTCCGAATAGCTTGCCTACAGATTGGGAAAAAGTTGATCTTCCCCATACATGGAACGGCACTGATGGACAAGACGGAGGAAATGACTATTACAGAGGAAAATGCTTCTATGCTAAAACACTCAAAAAGTCTGAACTTGGTTCATCGACCGTGAAATATCTTCAGTTTGACGGTGTAAATTCGAGTGCCGAGATTTATTGGAATGGCTCTTTAGTTGCGAAGCATGACGGCGGTTATTCGACTTTCAGGGTTAAACTTAATGAAATTAAAGAAGAAAACTTGCTTGTCGTTGCTGCCGATAACAGCCCAAATGACACTGTTTATCCGCAGGTTGCCGATTTCACTTTTTACGGCGGTATCTATCGTGACGTTTCGGTCATATCTGTCAATGAAAGACATTTTGATCTCAATTTTTATGGTTCACCCGGAGTACGCACAGTAGCGACAGTCAGCGGAAACACGGCTAATGTTGAGGCTGAGTTTTATATAAATGATCCGAGCGATTGTGTTGTGAAGTACACTATACTCGGTGCTGATGGCGGAGAGGTTCTTTCCGGAGAAGTGAAAGCAGACAGTGCAAAATTCACGGAAAGAATTGAAAATGTTCACCTGTGGAACGGTATTGATGATCCATATCTCTATACTCTTTCAGCAAAGCTCTTTTACAAAAACGAAGAAGTTGATGAGATAAGCACACGTTTTGGCTGTCGCAGCTATAAGATTGATCCGCAAAAGGGATTCATATTAAATGGCAGACCTTATCCTTTAAGAGGTGTTTCACGTCATCAAGACAGGCCCGGCATAGGAAACGCATTGACTGAGAAGGAACACAGAGAGGATATGGAACTTATCTGTGAAGTCGGAGCTAACACGATCCGTCTTGCTCATTATCAGCATAGTCAAACTTTCTATGATCTTTGCGATGAAAAGGGAATGGTAGTCTGGGCAGAGATACCTTATATTTCAAAGCATATGCCGACAGGCGAAGAAAACACGGTTTCTCAGATGAAAGAGCTTGTATATCAAAATATTAACCATGCGAGTATTGTTGTTTGGGGACTTTCAAACGAGATAACGATGAATGGTGCGGCTGATGCCTCACTTCTTGAAAATCACAGAAAACTCAACGATCTTGTCCACAAACTTGATAGCAGCAGACCAACTGTTGTGGCTGTATTGAGTATGTGTGATCCGGATTCCGAGTACGCAAAGATATCAGATGTGATCTCATATAACCACTATTTCGGCTGGTATGGCGGCAAAACTGAAATGTACGGCCCGTGGTTTGACAAATATCACGCAAAAAATCCGAACAGAGCAATCGGCTTGAGTGAATATGGCTGTGAGGCTTTGAATTGGCACACTTCAACACCCGAACAGGGCGATTACACTGAGGAATATCAGGCAAAATATCACGAAGATGTAATCAAGCAGATAGATGAACGTCCTTGGCTTTGGGCGACTCACGTTTGGAATATGTTTGACTTTGCCGCTGACGCAAGAAGCGAGGGCGGCGAAAACGGAATGAATCACAAGGGACTTGTGACATTTGACAGACAGTATAAGAAAGATGCGTTTTATGCATATAAAGCATGGTTATCTAAAGAGCCGTTTGTTCATCTTTGCGGCAAGAGATATGTTGACCGTGCAGAGGACGTGACAGACGTTACGGTTTATACGAACCTTGATGAAGTTGAGCTTTTCGCAAACGGTGAAAGTGTTGGAAAACAAAAGAAAGGCAAATATCCATTCTATCATTTTTCAGTGCCGATATCGGGAGAAGTCAAGCTTGTCGCTAAAGCCGGTGATCTGAGCGATGAAAGCGTGATAAGACGTGTTGATGCACCAAATCCGGATTACGTTTTAAAAGAAGAAGGAGCGATCATCAACTGGTTTGAGATCGAAACACCTCCCGGATATTTGAGTGTCAACGATACTATAGAAGATATCTTAGCTACATTTAAAGGGAAACTGCTTGCGGTCAAGATCGTTTTAGATGTTGTTTCAACGATGAAGAAAAACGATGGCAAGACCGGTGGCATGGCTGACATGGCAAGCGGAATGAAGATCAATAAAGACCTTATAAATATGGGTAAGAGCTTCACAATAAAAAGAGTTTGTATGATGGCAGGTGGATTGTTTACAAAAGAGCAGATACTTGACATAAACAGAAGGCTGAACAAGATAAAGAAGCCGAATAAGAAAGATAAATAAAATAATATCCCAACTGAAGTCGGTGATTTCGGTTGGGATATTTGTTTTGTACGATACAGATTTTCAACACAACGAAAAAGCTATCGGAAATAAGTGATTTGAGTTTTCCGGTGTTTGTTTGATTTTTATGTGTTATCAATTCAACAAATTTTTCCACAAATAAAGTCGAAAGCATCTCACATAATATAATTGCAAACGCAACAACAAAGCAGATAGGAGTGTATCAGCATGGCAAAGAGTGGAAGCTCAAAGGGCATGGTTCCTGAGGCAAGAGAAGCACTTGACAGATTCAAGATGGAAGCTGCTTCTGAGGTTGGCGTAAACCTTAAGCAGGGCTACAATGGACATTTAACTTCTCGTGAGGCAGGATCTATCGGAGGCCAGATGGTCAAAAAGATGATCGAGTCATATGAAAAGAATATGAAATAACAAAGCTTTTCATCAACGGCAGGGGAAACCCTGCCGTAAGTGTTCGCTTTTAATAAGGCTTTAGATTTCAGCAATATGGCGAAGAAAAAATGTCTTTTGCGAGACAAAAAGCTTGTCAAGAGGAAAATCACAAAAAAATCATTTTTATGCATTTTATATAAAATTTTCGCCTAAATTTTGGCGGTATTTTCACTTGGAATTTTTGATTTTCTCTTGACAAACGGCATAAAAGACAGATGACGATTAAATTTTATCCACATTTTCCACATTCTTTTGCATATAGGCTGTATATGCATTATGCATAGAAAAACGAATAATTAACGTTTGCTATGTGGAAAACTATGTGAGTAAAGAGAATAACTTTACAGATTTTCACAACTATATTTCTCACATATAATAATATTTTAGTTTTCCACATTTTCAACATAGTTTTCCACACACGCAAGTATTTTTACTTTACACTTATTTATCACCTGAATGTGACATATATGCACGGTCAAAAACGGCTCAATATCAATTCGGTATAATTATTCACTAAACCGTATAATTATAATCTCACTTTCATCTTTCGATAGAGTTGGAGCAGCGTTGTGCCGGTCTAAATGAGTTCAAACATGGTTGCTGTTGTTGAAAAAAATATGAGTTTTGAGTGCCGTATTAGCATGATATAAAACAAGCGGAGTGCATCTGACACTCCGCTTTAAGCTATATTTTACATATTAAAATCAAACTTTAGATGTGATCTTTCTTCCTATCCAGCCGAGAACATCATAATACACTTTTTCTTTCTCGTCTTCGTTGAGTATTTCATGTTTCATTCCGGGATAGAGTATGACTTCAGGCTGATGACCTGCAAGCTCAAGATTGTCACAAACATTGATAACGCCCTTGCCGTTGAATCCAACCGGATCTTTAGCACCTGATATCAAAAGTATCGGAAGTCCGACCGGAACTTTTTTTGCCCAATCGGGATTACAAGCGGTGTTCATTAAAGCGATCATATCTCTGTTGCCTGCCAAAGTCAGAGAGAAACCGCAAAGCGGATCGGCTTTATAGTTCTCGACATTTTCTTTGTTGTAGCTGAGCCAGTCATTTGGATCTCCGTCTTTTCCGGCTGTAAGTTTGCCCATGAGACTGAGAGTTGGAATTTTCATTTTCGGGTTAACTTTCTCAGCGATGAGTTTCATCGGTTCTTCACCGAGTATAGCGGCACTCGGCAATTCACCCGTACCACAAAAGATGACACCTGCTAATTCGTCTCCGAAATTTGACGCATAAACTCTTGCACAGAATGAACCCATGCTGTGACCGAAAAGATAATAGGGCAGATCAGGATATCTTTTGTGCATGATATTATGGAGAATATGCATATCATCAACTAGTCTGACATCACCGTTTTTGTCGGCAAAGTAGCCGAGATCGTCAATGCTTTTCACAGAAAGTCCATGTCCAAGGTGATCGTTTCCACAAACAACAAAGCCGTTTTCCGCAAGAAAGCGAGCGAATCCGTCATATCTCATTATATGTTCTGCGACACCGTGGGCAATTTGGAACACACCGACTTTTTCAATGCTGTCGTCCTCCCAAATAACACAGTGTATCATATCTGTTCCGGTTGATGAATTGAAATAAGCGTCTTTAACAATAATTGCCATATATTAATCTCCTTTCTGATTTTCTATACTAATTATAATACAATTTTTCAAGATAATCAATCGTCATAATATTTTAATAGACAAAATTTACACTGTGTTAATTCATTCGGAAAATATGTAGTATAATATTTCTATATATAATGGGGGAAAAGCGATGTTGGGTTATGTTAAGGCTTATAAGCCTGAGCTTAAAATTAAACATTATGAAGAATATCGGGGTGTCTATTGCTCTGTATGCCGCACTATGCGTAAGAGGTACGGTCTTATTTCAGCGTTGACGTTAAGCTATGATTTTACGTTCTTTGCAATAATGCGTTTATGTACGAGTGAATCACCGATATGCTTTGAGCAAAAACGTTGCCCATTTAATCCTGCAAAGAAGTGCAATTTTTGTCAGGGGGAAAACGAACAACTGAATTATACGGTTGATATGGCTATGATAACTGTATATTATAAAATTCTGGATAATATAGCCGACAGCGGATTTTTCAAGAAACTTCTTATGTATTTAATTTTGCCGATATTTAGTTTTTATCACAAAAAAGCTAAAAAATATTGTCCCGAAGGAGACAAAATTATTGGCAAGCAAATGAAAAGGCAAGCCGAAATAGAAAAGAATAAGACGGCGGATATTGACATTGCCGCTGATCCCACGGCAGAGGCTATGAGCGTGTTGTTGTCACTTGGATTTGACGGTGACACTCAGCGTGTACTTAAAAGAATAGGATATCTTATCGGCAGGTGGGTATATATTGCCGATGCGTTTGATGATATGGAAAAAGACAGAAAAAGCGGTGGTTATAACCCACTACTTCTGTCCGGAAAAACAGCTGATGATGCTGAAAAAGCTTTGAATATGACAGCGGCAGAAATTACCGCCGCTTATGAACTGCTCGATGTGAAAAGCTTCAACGGCATTATAAATAATATAGTATATGACGGATTATATATGTCGATGAAATCTATCAAAAACGGAGGAAAAATTAATGAAAGATCCTTATGAAGTGCTTGGCGTAAGTCGAAGTGCAACCGAGGACGAAATCAAAGCAGCCTACAGAGCGTTGGCGAAGAAATATCACCCTGACAAATATGCCGGAAGTGACCTTGCCGATCTTGCAAACGAAAAAATGCAGGAGATCAACGAGGCATACGACACGATATGCAAAGGCGGTTTTAAGTCGCAAAGCTCATCAGGCTATGACTACGGTTATTCGAGTTCATATTCAGGTGGCTATGGTTCTTCGGCAAGAAGTAACTTTGATGCTAATACTATTATAAGTATGATAAATGCCGGCAGACTTGATGAAGCGATGAATATGCTCGAAAATGTAACAAACAGAGACAGAAATGCCCAATGGAATTTTCTTATGGGCCAAGTTATGATGCGAAAAGGCTGGCTCGACAAAGCAGCAACTTACTTCAGCACTGCTTACAGCATGGAGCCGAACAATCCCGACTACAGAAACGCATATGAAAGCACAAATCTGCACCGTGCAGGCGGCTATAGAACAAGACCGGGAACTTCCCGTGACAGTGCAGACCTTTGCGATATTTGTGCGACACTGTGGTGTGCTGACACCTGCTGTGAATGTATGGGCGGAGATTTGATTTCTTGCTGCTGAGGTGTGCCAAATGAGACAAATGAGACAATCTTCAAAGACGGCTGTCTGTGCAATGGTTGCTGCACTCTCGGTTGTCGTTATGATGCTGACGGTCATTCCCGTCATGACATATACTGCACCGGCTTTTGCCGGAATGTTGCTCATCATTGTGGTTATCGAGATTGACAAAAAATGGGCATTCGGTGTTTATGTTGCGGTTAGTGCGTTAGGGCTTCTTATCGCCACCGATAAAGAAGCGGCAGTGATGTATTTAGTATTTTTCGGTTACTACCCAATATTGAAAGCAATGCTTGAGAGCAAGATGCCAAGGTGGCTTGAAATAGTGATAAAATTTGTCATATTTAACGTTGCCATGGTTGGCTGTTATTATATTTTGATAAATGTTTTCGGTATGCCTATGGACGATATGAACGAATTGGGGAAATACGGCCCTTTGATACTTCTTGCTATGGGAAATGTTGTTTTTCTCTTGTATGATTATGCGCTTACCAAGCTTGTCATAGTTTATCAGATGAAATGGCAGGATAAGTTCAGGCGTTTGTTTAAATAAGAAAAGTTGAACCCGCCCGCGAAGCGGGCGGAACGATGAAATTATGCACTCCCACCGATGCAAGTCGGTGGGAGTGCTGATTTCATCGTTAAAACGCTCTCAGTGGCAATATATTGAATTATCACTGCTCTTGCGATTTTTACGGCATAGAGCCATAGACGGAATAAAAGCTTCCATAATTATGATTGCTTTAAAATGTTGATCCTCCGTATGACTTATATCATACGGAGGATTTTTCTAAAGTGATTTTACTTTTTTAACTTCATGTCAAATCAAAAGCTTAATCTCGGTTTTCAAATCTGATTACCTGATTTTCCACATCGACCGTCGCTGTGATGCCAAAAGGAATTATACAACGTGGCTGTGCGTGACCGATATTGATATTGCACACAATCGGTAAACTTGGTCGAGCAATTGTCTCTGACAGTATTTGTTTATATTCCCATGCATATGCTTCGTCCATCGGCTTGCCTATAAGAACACCTGAAACCACATCAAAAATACCGGTTTCTTTCAACGTAAGTATTGCTTTTCTATATTTTTGAGGAGACATCTTTTCTTCACTTGATTCTAACAGTAAAATCTTTCCTCTCCAATCCTCTGTTTCGGGGAACAGCTTATACTTCTCACAAAGAAGCGGCATATCAGCGTAGCGATCACCGTTGAAAAAGTCATAAATCGAATCAATACAGCCACCGAGAATTTCTCCCGAGAAAACAGGACTACCTTGCAGTAATTCAAAGCCATGATTAAAATGAGACTTTAATGGTGTACCGATTTTATCAACGCCAAAGTCCGTTCTTCCTTCATACCAAAGTTCACTGGGTCTGACTTCTTTTATTGTTCCCGTATTTATCAGTTCTTCAAAATACTTTTTGGTATATGGGAGCATATCCTTGTCCATTTCACAGATGTCCGCAAGGAAAGACTGACCATAGAACGTTTTTATTCCAACCTTATGGAGCATGAAATGATTTATCGTTGTATCGGAAAAGCCGAGAAATATTTTGTTCGAGACAGCATCAGCCAGTTCATTATTATCAAACAGATAGGGAAGAAGACGATATGTGTCATCACCGCCGATAGCACAGAGAATCATATCAATGCTCGGATCTCTAAAGGCTTGTAACAAATCAGCCGCACGCTCCGCCGGATGTTCTTTAATATAGTTTATCCCTTTAAGCGAATGTGGCATAAATTTAACGGTAATTCCGAAGTCGGTCAACCTTTTGGTTCCTATATCAACTTCATGCTTAACAAAATCTTCTCCTATCGTTCCTCTTGATAAACTGACAATAGCTATATTCTTAATCATTATAATTCCACCTTCCGCAATGTTCGATACGGTTTTTACACAGCTATATCTTATTGTGTTCGACTCCCGTCAGTTTACAAACACTTTGCCGTTCATGAAAGCTTTGCCGTGTCACTCATCTTCCGACAATGTGTATTCTGTTCTTCTTTGATTTGATGTTATCGGCTATGACAAATATAATGTATATAATGATCAAAGCTAACAGTATAAGCAGCACAGCGATGAAAACTTTAGATGTCAAAACATCTTTTATCTTTTCGGCGATAAGACGAGGTACGCTCAAGCCTATATTTTCGGCTGCAACGAGATCGACTTGTCCGATTTCTTCTCCAGCATAAAGTATTCTGGCTTCACATATCTTTTCACCTTTTTTCACCGGCGCATATATTTCCTCAGGCATGGTATCTTTAAGTGGCTCAATAAGAACTCCGTCAGCGTCAACGAGGTATGGCACAAGTGCCGAAACTTCATTTGCAGGAACAAGTGAAACATGATCCGATTCTTTGCCGGCTGCAACATCAACAACAGAAACTATCTGTGTGGTGTTTGCTACGACCTTGAATCTTATGTTGCTGAAAGCCCACATAAACATTGTTTTGCAATCAAACATTGCTGTGTTTTTTTCTGAATACTTATATCCGTTTCTTGAAACATTTTTGACTTCGCCTTGCATTGTGACCGCAACATAAGTGTAACCGTCTTTTGTGGCAGTGCTTATCATACAGTATCCGGATTCGTCTGTAGCTCCGGTTTTACCGCCCGTAGTGTAGGAGTAATAATAATCGGGAACAGTATAGAACAGCATTTTGTTTGTCGATATAAGAGTGCGTTCCGAACTTGAATTTGTCGCCGCAAGCTTATATGACTTTGTTGAAAATATATCCATAAAAACAGGAGATTTAATAACATCAGCCATTATTTTCGCAATGTCAGATGCGGTTGTGTATTGTCCATCGGCATCAAAGCCGGTGGGATTGACGAGATTTGTGTTTTTACAGCCGAGTGATGCAATATATGAATTGACTTCTTTCATGAATTCTTCGACACTGCCGCTTGTTGCAACCGCTATCGCTGCACAGGCATCATTTGCTCCTTGCACCATGGCAGCATAAAGGAGCGAACGTAATGATATTTTTTCGCCGACTTTAAGTCTTATTGTGACCGAATACAGCGAACCGACAGAGTCAAGCATTTTTTGAGTTATCTTGATCTTTTTGTCGAGATCTGTGTTTTTATTCAATGCAACGGCAACTGTCATTATTTTGTTCAGTGCCGGACATTGATTTTTTTTGTCCGCATTTTTAGAAAGCACGACACTTCCGTTATCTGTGTTTGCCAAAATATATATTTTAGAATATAAAGTTTCTTTCATCAATGAGTCAAATTTTGCTGATGCGTAAGTTCCGAAAATTGGAACGATCATTATAATAAGAGCTAGAACAAAAGTTAATATTTTTTTCATATTGTCACCTTTAAATTCATTTACAAAAGTATATTCATATGTTATAATTATGATAATCTTGCAAGTGCCACACGAACTCCGACTTTATGGTTCGTGTTTGGAGTTTACGTTATACATAATATAAATTTAAGTCGCTTGTTTCGTTTTCGTACGCAAGAACATGATTGCGTTACGCAGCCGTTTCAATGCGTACCGAAAAAGAGTATATAGTATTATAGCAATTTTTTAAGGGGCTTGTAAACCCTTTTTGAATTTTATTTGGAGAGTTAATATGATTTATGTAACAGGAGATATGCACGGAGAACAGGATAGGTTCAACGACAGCAGGATAAAAAAGCTTAAAAGAGGCGACTATCTGATAGTTTGCGGCGATTTTGGTTTCATATGGGACAATTCAGCCAAGGAAAGAGCATTTTTGAAAAAGCTTTCAAAAAAGAAATATACAACTCTTTTCATTGACGGAACACATGAAAATTTCAATTTGCTTAATTCCTACGAAATCTCAAAATGGAACGGCGGCAAGGTACATCTTATCAATGATAAGGTTATTCATCTTATGAGAGGTCAGATCTATGAGATCGAGGATCAGACAATCTTTACCATGGGTGGCGGAATAAGCAGTGACATTGATATAAGATTTGAAAATGAAACGTGGTCAAGTGCAGAGATACCTTCAAAGGAAGAACTTGTTGAGGGCGTTGACAATCTTGAAAAATGCAATGGAAAGATTGATCTTGTTATCACTCATGAACCTCCTGCTAAGCTTAAAGAGTTTATGCTGCTAAAGGAGAAGAAAGCCGCAAATATTACGGGCATTAATACATATCTGGAAGAAATGAGCGAGGTTTGCTCTTTTACTCATTGGTACTTTGGTTCACTTCATATCGACAAATATATTTCCCAAACGCACGTTTCCGTGTTTAAAAATGTTTTTGATGCTAAAACGGGAGAAAGAGCTTAATATTTCAGATTATAATTCGGTGTTGCGAAATCAGTTTCGTGACACCGAATTTAATTGTGTTATAGAATTAAATAAGCCGGTTTTTGTTCCGGCATAAGGCTGTATTCAGAAAAATCGACACTTACAAGAAATTTGTATACAAGATAAAACAAAATGTTCAATTAGAAATATTAACCTTCCATTTTAAGTCAAATAACAAATTAAATTATGAATTTTATATTTCTAATTGCCTATTTTGAGACAGTTTTAGACACATATAAAAAAACTCACCTTTTTGTCACAATAAGAAATAAATCGCACCTCAAACTCAGTGGGAAAATTGCACAAATCAGGGCGAATTTTCAACCTTAAAATCGGCGATTTATCTTTTAAAAAATCGTTGACTTTACGGCTAAATAGTGTATACTAATTCTTGCACCTATAATAATATGTATACATAAAGGTCGAGTTAGAGTGCATTTAAAGAAGAGAAAGGGAGTTAAAAGTTTCTAATGGTTTTTTCAAATTTGCTGTTCGTTTACTTGTTTTTACCGCTGAATTTGATATTCTGTTACAGCACTAAAAGCATTGAAGCCAAGAACTGGATACTCCTCGTTTTTTCACTGATTTTTTACGCTTGGGGCGAACCTATTTACGTCTTTCTTCTGATTGGAATGGCGTTTGCTGATTACATCTTCGCTTTACAGATCGAAAAGAGCAGGGGAACGGGGAAATCGAAAGTTTGGCTGATGCTTGCCACTGTTGTTTCGATAGGATTGATAGGAATTTTCAAATACGGCACATTTATTTGTGAAAACACAAATGCTTTGTTCGGAAAGCCCTCTGTTATACCGCAGATAGCTTTGCCGATAGGTATATCGTTCTATACGTTCCAGCTTTTATCTTATGTTGTGGACGTTTATAGAGGAGATGTCGAGGCTCAGCCGAGATTTTCAAGGGTTTTGCTTTATGCGAGTTTGTTCCACCAATGCATAGCCGGCCCTATAGTACGATATAAAGACGTAAGCGATGAAATAGCATTCAGACAGCCGAATATTGTTGAAGCCGGAAAAGGTGTCAATCGCTTTGCGGTCGGACTTGCGAAGAAAGCGCTGCTTGCAAACGTCTGTGGCAGTCTTTGCGACACATTTTTAATTTCCGATTCGGTTATGGCGGACACGACAGCACTGAATGATAATTTGAGAATACTTTCATCAAGACCGGCTTTGGCTTTGTGGCTTGGAATGGCTTTTTATATGCTCCAAATCTATCTTGATTTCTCTGCTTATTCCGATATGGCTATAGGCATGGGTGAAATGATTGGGTTCCATTATAAAGAGAACTTTGACTACCCATATATTTCAAAGAGTGTCACTGAATTTTGGCGCCGTTGGCATATGTCATTGGGAACATTCTTCCGAGACTATGTTTATATTCCTCTCGGTGGAAACAGAAAGGGCATGGCACGAACGATTTTCAATATGTTCGTTGTTTGGGCGCTCACCGGACTTTGGCACGGTGCAAGCTGGAACTTTGTCCTTTGGGGACTTTATTTCTTCGTGTTCCTTGTTATGGAAAAACTGTTCCTTAAGAAGGCACTCGAAAAGCTGCCGAAGGTGATATCACATATTTATCTTATAGCTATTGTTTATTTTGGGTGGATATTGTTCAAGTTTAAGTCAGTTCCTCTCGGAACAACGGTCTTAAAGGGATTGTTCGGTCTTAACGGAAACGGTTTCACAAACTATGAGACAACAGCTATGTTCAAAAACTATATCTTTTTCCTTATTGTTGCAATAATAGCGTCAACACCGCTTATAAAGAACATTGGAAATATGATAAGCAAAAATGCAGATAACGAGATAAAAATTGCCAATGCTCAGGGAGTGTTCCAAATAGCTATACCGGTTGTTTTGCTGTTGCTTTCGACTCTTGCACTTGTCGGTGACAGCTATAATCCGTTCCTGTATTTCCAATTTTGATCCGTCATAAGGTGAGATACGCCTTAAAATATTTAGTGTTTTATACTTGAGAGATGAAATGAAAGCGAGACAAAAATGAAAAAGAGAAATGATTCAAAGGTCGATATGAGGTACGTCAACCTTGTCGGTGAACCCGAAAAGCGTTGGTACCAGAAAAAAAAGAGAAAAATTCAAGTTGCAGTATTTGCCGCAGTTCTTATTGTCGGAATGGTAATATCTTTGATAATACCTTTACGTCCAACTGTTTCGGCGAGTGAAAAGAGAGAGCTTGCGAAATTTCCTGAATTTTCGTTTGCCGCCCTTGCCGATGGCAGCTATTTTAAGGGGATTGACACTTGGTTTTCCGATACTTTCCCGTTCAGAGAGGCGTTGACATCTGCTAACAGCAAGTTGACTTCATGGTATGGTTTCGGCAATAAGGTATCTAATCTTGGAAACGGTGAAATTGATGAAATTCCCGATGTGCCGACAACAAGCGATGATGATGAACCGGAAAGCACAACACAGCAGCCGACTCCGACAGACAAAGAGACGACTTCACAGCCAACTCAGCAGGTCACAGAAAAGCCAACTGAGAACGACACAACAAAACCGCCTCAGCAAACACAGACACTCGGAGGAATTTTGGTTGCCGGAAACTCTGCCTACGAGTATTATAACTTTGTTCAGAAGACTGCCGATTCGTACGCAAAGCATATCAACTATCTTGCAAAGCAGATAGAAAAATCGGGAACGAATGCTCAAATCTATGATATTCTTGTTCCCACAAGTATAGATATTACTCTTGATGAAAGCACAAGAAAGTCTGTCAATACCTCTGATCAGCAGAAAGCTATTAATTATATCTATGGCTCAATGACAGATAAGGTGAAAACCGTCAATATTTATGATACGCTTAAACAGCACAGCAAGGAATATTTATACTATAGAACAGATCATCACTGGACAGCACTCGGTGCTTATTATGCGTATGAAAAGTTCTGTCAAGATAAGGGAATAACAGCTATTCCGCTTAGCCAATACGATGAAAAGAATTATGGTAAATTCCTCGGTTCTTTCTATAATGACACAAACAAAAATAAAAAGCTTGAAAAACACGCAGATGAGCTTATAGCTTACCAACCGAGATATAAAACTGAGATGGAATATATTGACACAAAGGGTAACAGAGTTAAGTGGCCGCTTGTCAATGATGTCACCAATTATGCTTCAAGCTATAAGTATGGTGCATTTGCCGGCGGAGATAACCCTTATACGCGTGTTGTCAATAGTGATATCAAGGATAAAAGCACTTGCTTGGTAATAAAGGAAAGCTTTGGAAATGCAATGATACCGTTTATTGCCGGCAACTATCATAAGGTTTATGTTATTGATTATAGAACTTGGAAGGGTACTGTTTCTGAGTTTGTCAAAAGCAAAGGCGTTCAAGACGTAATATTTATCAATAATATGTCGGCAACAAGAGCAGAACCTCTTGTTGGAAAAATAGGCGAAATATGCAAATGAGGTGACAACTATGGTCAGACATATAGTTATGTGGAAATTTAAAGATGAGGCAGAAGGATTGACAAAGGAAGAAAATCTTCTTAAAGTCAAGGCTATGCTTGAGGTGTTGCCGGAAAAGATCGACTTTATCAGACACATGGAGGTTCGACTCAACGAGAATGATAACGGCAAGAATTTTGATGCTGTTCTGATAAGCGAGTTTGATTCGATTGAAGATGTGAAACGCTATAGAGTACACCCTGATCATGTGAAAATATCACAGTATGTTTCTCTTGTCAGACTCGATAGAGCGAGTGTGGATTACACATTATAAATTGAAAATTACGCAATAAAACCGTACCGAGATTTTGTTAGATCG
Source organism: uncultured Faecalibacterium sp. (assembly GCA_964616655.1). Lineage (GTDB taxonomy): Bacteria > Bacillota > Clostridia > Oscillospirales > Acutalibacteraceae > UBA6857. The sequence continues at coordinate 10,313 of CAZTSC010000005.1, read as the reverse complement.
GTGCGGTTTTAATTCTTTTTAATATAAAATTCAGCACTTATAAGCGAAGTGTGAGTTATCCGACACACATTTGATTTTTGTTTAGCAGACACAAATGAACTTTTTTAACAATTTGTTAATCTTCTTACAAACTATATACTATTTTTCGGGTTTGTGCTAGAATAAGTGACATATTTAAGCGAATCACTCGTTCGTATTTTGTGTATCTTGTGATAAAAATATAACAAAGTTATAAACGAGGATCGAGTTCAGGAGGAAAGAAACAATGAAACAAATCATTGAAAACCACCAGCAAGCGCTGGACAATTGCACGGACTATGCGGTAAAGACGACAACGGAGATATGCGACAAGATCGGTCCTCGTGAGTCCGGAAGCGAAGAAGAAAGAAAAGCTCAAATGTATTGGGCAAACGAAATGAAAAAGTATGCCGACAAGGTTGAAGTTGAAGATTTTGACGTTCATCCTCACGCATTCATGAGCTGGGTTGTTTTAGATGCAACGATGATGCTTATCGGTTTAGCTTGTTATTTTCTTAAGCTCCCGATAGTTACTCTTATTATGTCAATACTTTCTATTATATTTATGGCTTGTGAGTTCCTTTTCTATAAACAGTTCCTTGATCCGCTGTTCAAGAAAAAGACTTCATGCAACGTTATAGGCAGACGCAATCCGACAGGCGAAGTTAAGCAGAGAATCATTTTCAGCGGTCACTGCGACTCAAGCTGGGAGTGGTGGTATACATACAAAGGTGGCTCTGTTCTTCTTAAGTGCATAATCGTTCCTTCGATTGTCGCTCTTATCGCTACAACAGTTATTTCCCTCTTGACGGTTATTCAGGCAGGCCCGACAGCTCTTGTTGAAAGTGGATTTATTCACATCATGGGCTATGTTCAGATCGCTTTTGTTCCGTTTTTCTTTGCTCTCTATTTCTTTGTTAATTGGAAGCAGGTTGTTCACGGCGCAAACGATAACCTCACAGGTTGTGCAGCTAGTGTAGCTGTTCTCAAGTATCTTGAGGATAACGACATTCATTTTGAAAACACAGAAGTTATTGCTATGACTTCCGGTTGCGAAGAAGCAGGTTTAAGAGGTGCAAATGCTTACACAAAGCGTCATCTTAAGGAACTCAATGAAGTACCGACTGTTTTCTTCGGCATGGACACTCTGACTGACTATGACGATATGGCTATATATATCCGTGATATGACGGGTACAGTCAAGAACGATGAAAGAGTTTGCGCTCTTATGAAAGCCGGCAGCGACAAAGCAGGTCTTAATCTGGAATATAGGTCTGTTTTCTTCGGTGCATCTGATGCTGCCGCTGTTTCCAAGCTCGGCGTTCCTGCTGCAACTCTTGCCGCTATGGATCCCTCACCGGCTAGATATTATCACACAAGACTTGATAAGCCTGACAAGCTTGTTCCCAAGTCAATCAGAGTCGGAATTGACACCTGTATCCAGTCACTTTATATATTTGATGATCAGGGCTTGAAAAAAGAGTATAAATAAGTTAAAATAAGACCGATGTGAAAAAGCATCGGTCTTTAATTTTTAAAAGTGCCGATACTTTTTTCGGTACTCGGAGACTATGCGTACCGAAAGAGAATGAAACAATAAAATAATCCGATAAGGAGATAAATTTATGAAAAACGTTAAATTTTGTCCCATTTGCGGAGCGAAAAAGCTCATTCACTCTTTTCAGCTCAATACCACTGCCGTAAAAGGCTATGACAATGGTGCAGCACTCACACCGCCGATGGGCTGGTCAAGCTGGAACTTGTTCAGAGAGAAAATAAGCGAAGAACTGATCAAAGAAATAGCCGATGCTATGGATAAAAGCGGACTTAAAGCGGCCGGATATCAGTTTGTCAATATAGACGACTGTTGGCAAAGCTCATCAAGAGATGAAAACGGCAGACTTCAATCGGATAAAATAACATTTCCATCAGGCATAAAGGCACTGAGCGAATATGTTAATTCTCTCGGCTTAAAGCTTGGAATATATTCGTCAAACGGAACTCTCACCTGTGAAGACTATCCGGCAACGCTCGGACATGAGGCTATAGATGCCGACACGTTCGCCGAATGGGGTGTCGAATATTTCAAACAAGATTTCTGCCACAACGTTCCGATTCCGACAAAAGCTCCATATATAATAAAAATAGGAGTCGGTGAGAAGTATAAGCAGGACATTTGCATTAAATACGCATCGGAGGCAGTGCTGACGGGAAACGCTCGTCTTATTGAGGACAGTGCGATAGATGGTTGTAGATATATAAAGGGACTTTGCAGCCATAACGGAACAGCCGAATTTCACAATATAACAGTTCCGAATGATGGTGAATATGTTCTCACTCTCACTATCAGAAAAAGCGGACTTGATGACAAGTTCCTCATGATTTGTGTCAACGGAAGTGACGAATATCAGCTCTATGCTCCGGGTACTAAGTCACCGACACCCGAAGGCAGACTTCAGATCGACATAAAGCTCAAAGCCGGAGATAACTCTGTTAAGTTTTATAATCCGATCGGCTCTAAAATGGATAGTGCATTCTTCCAATATAAGCATATGGGAGAAGAACTTAAGAGAGCGACAAGAGAATACGCTGAGAAAAATGGCGTAGAGGAGAAGAAGATAGTCTATTCTATTTGTGAGTGGGGATTTCGTTCACCGTGGAAATGGGGCAGAGAGGCCGGAAACCTTTGGCGTACCACACCGGATATTCAGCCGAATTGGTTCAGCGTGAACGCAATATATGAAAGAACTGTCAGACTCAATAAATATGCAGGAATAGGTGGCTGGAACGATCCGGATATGCTTGAAGTTGGTAACGGAAGTCTGACATATGAGGAAAACAAGAGCCATTTCTCTTTGTGGTGCATGATGTGTGCTCCGCTTATTCTTGGAAACGACATCAGAAAGTTTATCAAGCCTGACGGTACTATTGACACTGACAGCAAAACGTATCAGATACTTACTAACAAATATCTTATCTCGATAAACCAAGACAGCCTCGGTGTACCGTGTAAAAAGGCAAGTGGTTTCACAAAGTCACCGCTTATTGACGTTCTCGTCAAGCCTCTTTCCGGAGCAAGAGCTGCGGTCTGTGTGTTTAATAAGGATTCAAAGCCTTGTGAGCTTGAAATTGACATCAACAAGATCGCTGACACAGCGGGTATAGATCTTGTGAAAAAGTCATCTTATCGAGTTACCGATTGTTGGAATGAGAGAATTTTTGATGCTTCAAAAATAAAAACCGAACCTGAAAAGCACGGTGTAGAAGTGTTTATAATCGAATAAGGGAAGATTGATTGCAACCCCGCCTGCGAAGCAGGCGGGGCAGTAAAATTGTGCCACACCCGAACCGGCGGCAGACGGTTCGGGTGTGGTCGATTTTACTGCAAAAAGACCGGCATTAAGAACAGCCTTTCCTTGGAAAGCTAACCTAACTTAAGCTATTGCACATTTTTGCTTTTATGCCAACCTCTTTCGACACTAAATTCTGCATAATAGCTTTATAATAGCCTAGGGTGGTGATGAAATGCAGGTCGTTTATGCCGATGTGCTGATAATCCTGAATACATATGTCAACTTTGCTCTCTTGAGGCTTTCATCGCTGATTTCAGGTGCGAATGTGAGCCGCCTGCGCTTGCTTTTAGCTGCTCTTTTAGGCGGCGTTTATTCGCTGATAATCCTAGTTGACGATATTCCGGAAGTTCTTTCACTTTTTCTGAAGCTGGCTGTCAGTGCTTTAATGACACTTATAGCTTTTGGATATAAAAGTTTTTTGATGTACGCCAAGAGATTTTCAGCATTTATATTTGTCAGCTTTCTTTTTGCCGGTCTTATGTTTGCGTTGTGGATATTCGTAAGGCCGGACACAATGCTTTATAACAATGCGACTGTCTATTTTCAGTTTGACACATTGACTCTCCTTATAGCTACGACCGTTTGCTATGGAATATTGCGTGTAATGTGTCTTATAATAGACAGAAAAGCTCCAAAAGGTCATATATATGAAATTACAGTGTATATGGCCGATGAAAAAGTAACGTGCAGGGCTTTGCTTGACAGCGGAAACTCATTAAAGGATTATTTTACTTCTCTGCCGATAGTCACCGTTGACAGCTCAAAATTGAGCTTTATTTCAAATGATATCGAGAAGATACCGCCTGAGCTTAAACCGAGATATGTTCCGATAAATACTGTTTCCGGTGACGGTTTATTGCTTACTGTCAGACCGGAAAAGGTGAGAATAAAAGGTGTAGGCTGTGATTTTGAGACAAGAGATCTGCTTATAGGCATTTGTAATTCCAGAATAAAAAATGGTGATTTTGATGCTGTATTGCCGTATGAAATATCTGATCAGTGGGAGGAGAAAAATTATGTTTAAAGCTCTTAAAACAGTTTTAATATATCCCATGACTTTTTTCAAAAAAGTTATATCAAAGCTTAAAGGCAATGGGATTTATTATGTTAACGGTTCAGAAAATTTACCGCCGCCTTTGAGCAAAGAGGAAGAAAGTCAAGTGCTTGAAAGAATAGGACAGGGGCAGGTGAATGAGAGAGAAAAACTGATAGTTCACAATTTGCGTTTGGTTGTCTATATATCAAGAAAATTTGAAAACACGGGAATAGGAATCGAAGATCTTGTTTCTATTGGTACAATAGGACTTATTAAGGCGGTCAATACGTTCTGTCCCGAAAAAAACATCAAGCTTGCCACATACGCATCAAGGTGCATTGAGAATGAAATCCTAATGTACCTTAGAAAAAATTCACAGCAAAGAAATGAAATATCAATAGATGAACCGCTGAATATTGATTGGGACGGAAATGAGCTTTTGCTTTCTGATGTTTTAGGAAGTGAACCCGATGAGATAAACAGAGGAATGGAACTTGAAGACGAAAAAAATCAGCTATTGGAAATAGTATCAAAACTTAACGAACGTGAAAAGCTGATAATGACAATGCGTTTCGGATTGGGAGGGACAAAAGAATACACTCAAAAGCAGGTCGCCGACATTCTCGGCATATCACAAAGTTATATATCAAGATTAGAAAAAAGAATAATAGCCAAGTTGAAAAAAGAAATAGAAAAAGCAGTTTAAATTTGTATGCGGTCAACTTCTAAAAATCCTGTTTAGAATATAAGTTTTGAAAAGTGCAAATATTTAATTGGACATAATAAAGCAATTCTCAATAAGCCACCACTGTAATACATCTTCTGATTGAAATAATTGAAACGTTCTGCTATAATAGTTATATATTTATGGTGGTGAGATTAATGAGGAAAATAATAAAAAGAGCAAAACCTATATATTTCGTTGTTCTTTTGCTTATTCTTGTTGCTGCCGGCATCCGTATGATAAGCAAAATCGGACTATATAATTCGCTGGCCACAAATTTGATTAGAAGTTTAATTTATATCGGACTTATCAGCGCTTGGGGAATTTCCATCAGAAAGCGAATAATCCAAGTGCAGGTGCGGCGGTATCTTACGGTCATCGCCTCTTTGATGGTGATATGGCTATCTATCAGAACAGTCAAATTCCATTTTGTACACAGTGCTTTTTGGAATCATCAGCTTTGGTATTGGTATTATTTAGCTTTGCTGTTTATACCGTTATTTGCCCTGTTTGTTTCATTTTCTCTTAATAAACCCGATGATTACCGACTTCCTAAAAAGTTATTATATCTTTATATCATACCCACGCTTATACTTATTATGGTACTCACAAACGACATTCATCAGTTCGTGTTTGCTTTTCCAAACGGTGAGATCGTGATTGATGGGCCGTATAAATATGGGTTCGGAAGCTATATAGTGGTCGGTTGGCAGATAGTCTGCGGCACTGTCGCTGTTGTAACGATGATCATAAGATGTCGAATAAAAGAGAACAAAGCGGCACTCAGCCTCCCTATGGCTCCCTTGATAACGGCTATGCTGTATATACTTATCTATTCTTTGAATTTCAAGTTTTTCAATTTTATTCTCGGCGATATGACGGTAATGCTTTGCCTTTTGATAACGGCTATTTTTGAGTGTTGTATACAGTGCGGTCTGATTCAATCAAACATTGGTTACGATTTTTTGTATGCGGCTACAACAATATCGTCACAAATAACAGATAGAGATTTTAATGTTATTCATTCTTCGTCAACTGCGGTTACTCTTTCAAAAGAAAAGATGATGCAAGCGGCTTCGGGTTCTGTTTTGATTGATGAAAACACTGTCCTTAAAGGACATGAAATTCGCAATGGATATGTTTTTTGGAATGAAGATATTACCGAGCTTGTCAATGTGTCTCGTGAACTTGAAATGACACATGAGGAACTTTGCGATACCGGTGATGTTATCAAAGCTGAGAGTGAACAAAAGGAATATTGGCTAAGAGTTATGGAAAAAAGCCGACTTTATGACCTTATTGAAGAACAAACCGCATCGCAAATAGCTTTTTTGAAAACAACTATTTCAAAGCTGAAAAACACAGAAAGTCTTGAGGACGCAAAAAAGCTTCTGAGTGAAATAGTTGTTGTCGGTACATATATAAAAAGAAAAAGCAACCTTATGCTTATTTGCGGTGAAAAAGATGTTGTTGATGTGCAAGAGCTTAAACTTTGCATCAATGAGACTGCGAAAAACCTAAGGCTTTATGGTATTGATTGTAAAGTGAATTTTGAAATTAAAGGATTGCTCATGTCTGTTCTGATTAACGGCATTTATGATTTTTTTGAATTTGTTATAGAAAGCTGTCTCAACTCGATGAAAAGTATTTTAATTTTTGTCGGAAAAGAGAATGAAAACTATAAGGTAAATATTAGTGTGCAATGCGACACAAATCTTTCACTTCTTAACGAACAAATCCCTATGCTTGTTTCGGAATATGACGAAGACGGAATATGGTATTTATCTCTTACTTTTGATAAAGGCGGTGAAACCGTATGAATTATATAAAAGAAAGTTTTGACCATATGCAAATTGCGGTCTGTTTCTTTGATGAGCAAGGAATTATACGTCTGATAAATCACAAGATGATGGCTATAAATAATGAGCTTTGTGATAACGGTATTCAGACACTTTTTGAGTTTAGACGAGCGCTCAAATCTCCTAAAAATGCGGTTTTACTTGAGGAGAGCATACCTTTATATCGCTTTTCTGACGGAACTATATTAAAGTTTGAAGAAACACTCATAACAAATAAAAATGACGAAAAATATATCCAGATAACAGCGGTGGACATTACAAATCTTGTTGAAAGACAAGATGAGTTGAGACGGGAAAATAAAAGGCTTGCCGAGGCAAATGCAGCAGCTCGCCGTATTTATGAAAGCATGGCGGAGATAGTGAGAGAAGAAGAAATCTTGTCTATGAAAATGCGTGTTCATGACGATATAGGTCATAGCATATTGGCAGCCAAAAGAGCGTTAATAGATAATGATGATATCGAAGTTGTCAGAAAAAATGCAGTTATATGGGAAAATTCAATAGCACTTTTGCATCATTCTAACAATATCGGTGATAAAACAGATGAATTGGAATACGCAATAAAGAGAGCTGAAGCTTTAGGTGTGAGCTTAATAATTGACAGTGATTTTCCAAAGGAAGAAAAGATGAGACATCTTTTTTCGCTTGCAATTCGAGAATGTGTAAATAACTGCGTAAGACACGCTAACGGCAACGAAGTTTATGTTAAAATAGGTCATCGAGATAAAAAATGCACATTAACCATAACAAATAATGGAGATCCTCCTATGGATGAGATTAAAGAAGGCGGAGGTCTTTCCAGCTTGCGAGACCGTTTTGAAAGATGTGGCGGAAGCATGAAAATCGAAAGCAGACCGAGGTTCTCTTTGGAAGTTTCATTGAAGGAGATGGAAATATGATTAATGTACTCATAGTTGAAGATCAAAAGATGGTTAGAAGTCTTTTGGAGAGGTACATAGAAAAGGAAGACGGTTACAGGTTGATCGACTCCGTTTCAAGTGCGCTAAAGTCTATTGAAATATGCGATATAAAACCGGTTGATATTATTTTTATGGATGTATTGACAGAACACGGTGAAAACGGATTAACAGCAGTTGAAAAAATTAAGCAGAAACACCCCAATATTAAAATTATTGTTGTGACCTCATTAATTGATTATGATGTCTTGAAAAGAGCAAAGTTATCGGGAGCAGACAGCTTATGGTACAAAGACAGTGAGGAAGAAGAACTCATGAAAATTGTTCGCAAAACTGTTGCGGGTGAAAATATTTTTCCTGATTTGCCTCCGGTCACAGAAATAGGAACTGCTAAAAGCACAGAGTTCACGAAAACCGAAAGAATAGTTCTTCACTATCTTGTGAAAGGGCTTTCTTATCGCAGTATTGCCGAAGAAATGGGGATTGAGGTTACAACTGTTAAATACCATGTGACAAATATGTTGCAGAAAACAAATTTAAAAAATAAATTGCAACTTGCACTTGCTGTCAGTGAAACCAAATTTATAACTAATCTTTCCGATGATTGAAAAAACTGTCAAAACTATTAAAAAAAGTTTATCACCCCATACAAAAGTATGGGGTAATTTTTACGCCTAAATTATAAAATGAATATGTAGTATTGGGTTGAAATAATCAAGACATCAAGCAATTACATATTAAAATTCTTGTTTAAGATGTTCTGATACTAAAAGATCCGGTGACTTAAAATATTTAGGAGGTAAAAAACAATGAAGAAAGTAAGAAAAATTTCAGCTGTCATACTAATAGCATTACTGCTTATTTGTGTTGCGGTTTTTTCCGCATCAGCGGCAGACAAAATTCAGTGTGATATTAACAAGTTTGAAGTCACGACTTACGAAGAACTTATGAAAGCTCTTGAGACTAAGTCGGAGGCGGGGGAGACAAATCCCAAAGATGTTTATGTCGTCTTGAATAACGACATTGTAGAGAGAACTGACGGTTACACGGATATTCGCATCACATATGGGGGCAATGTCACTCTCGATTTGAATGGTCACAAAATCCAAATGACCGCAGAGAACGGCGATACAATGTTCCACTTGGACGGTGAAAATCCGACTAATTTCAGCATCATTAACACAGCGAAAAAAGATGATGGAAAAATAACAAGAGGTTCTATCTATTTTAAAAGTGATGCACCCGGTAGTTCTATCGTTAGTTCAGATAACAGCAACGCAAGCGTAAACATTATCGGTGATTATACAAAATATGATACCGATGACAATGAACACCCCTTTAATGCCGTTTGGAATCACGGCGTGAATATGGACATCGACTATGTGAACTATGAGGAATCCGAAAAAAATAATTTTTCACATTACACACTCTATTTGCCGAAAATCAACAAGGTTTATATCTCAGGTGCAGCTCTCCAAAACAACACCTCAAAGGCCTACAACCTTTATGTTGGTAAAGACGATGCATATAATTCTGTTTTGATTACAGGCAAAAGTGAACTCACAAACAGAGGGTACGATCTTTCAGGCGCAAACGTCTATTTTTCTTCAAGAACACTTTCCGGCAGCCGTTTTGAGTGGCTCGGCAGTTGCTACATCCAAGGCGGCGAGAACAATTCCACAAGTTACCAATCAATTTCCGCTATAATAAATGACTTAGATTCGTTTAATTACAAAGCGATTTTGCTTGATAATTCTAATACTCCCTTTGGAAGTACGCAAATGCCCGATAATACAGAGGTTTATAACCCCAAAAAAGTAACCGATAGCAAAGCTGCGGTTGACACATTCAAAGATATTTTCATTCGCAGAGATTGCTGTGAAGGTGAATATCCCGAAACAACATTTACTGACATCACACCAACAGGTCATCTTACCAAGTGTAATGCTTGTTACAGCACAAGAAGCTATCGGCTTCACAATTTCGTATTAGCATTTTCTAGAGTAAGCTCTACTTGCAAAAATAGAGGAATTGAGGCAAGATACGATTGTACTATTGACGGTTGCAATTACTGCAAAGGCGGAAGACTCTTATCATCGCTCGATCCCAATAACCACGAAAATATTGTCACTACCGTTGCAGCTGTTGCCCCCACTTGTACCACACCCGGTAAAACTTCGGAATTGAGATGCGGCGACTGCGGAGCGTTGCTCTCCGAATCAAAAAGAATTCCGGCAAAAGGTCACACTGAAGTTATTGACAGTGCCGTAGCTGCCACTTGTACCGCTGCCGGTAAGACCGAGGGTAAACATTGCTCTGTTTGCAATGCTGTGATTGTCGCTCAAACAACGATTCCGGCACATCACACAGAAGTTGTTGACAGTGCTGTAGCTGCCACTTGTACCA
>CAZTSC010000004.1:0-100318 GCA_964616655.1 uncultured Faecalibacterium sp. | reverse complement strand
CAAAATTCTTTTATAAGCTGTTTCCATTTGTGACACCTCACATATTTTTTAGCAGACACATAATCTGCAACGATAATATTCTACTAAATTGTTCCGCAGGTGTAAAGAGAAAAATAAAAATTTTCAAATCAATTTACAATTATTCAAGCTCTTTAACAAAACTTGTTTCGCTAACGCAAAGTTCGCTGACATTTTCAGCAAAAAACGGTTCTGAATATCCGTTATTTTTTTCAATTGCAAACTTACAATTTTTAAAACTGATGTTTCTGCAATTTCTAAGTCTCAAAGCATTGTTGGAAACACTCTCAATTTCATGATCAACACATGGTCTTAAATCATAAAAACCGGTTTCCCATTTGCTCTTTTTTCTGACTTTGACATTAATGTTATCAAAATTAATATCCTCAATTTCACCGTTATCACAATTTATGAGTACACCGTTTTCCGAATCACAAGAAATGTTCTTAAATGTTATGTTTTCGATTTTACCGCTACGGGTGTTTTTGTCTCTACGGAATGAGGTTATAATTATCGGTTCAGCAGTCCCCCACCAAGAAGAATGAAAACGCCGTGTATCTATAGTAATATCGCTGAACAAAACATTGCTGACATTACCCGAATCGCGAACTTGAATGGAAATTCCCCTGTTACTTGAAGTTATGCGGCAACGTTCAAATATTATATTTGAAAAATCAGCCACACCTTCCGTGCCGATTTTAATTGCAGCAGAAGTTGAAGTTAAATCACAATCATGAACTCGGATATTTCTGCAAACACCATATTCATTATTGCCCGATGTGTTTTTCAGACAAATGCAATCATCTGCACATCTGATCTCACAATTTTTGATTTCAACATTATTGCAATGATCGGGATCAATTCCGTCACTGTTGGCAACATCAAGCGGATTTAATATCTTTATTCTGTCTATTATAACGTTTTCGCAGCCCGCCGGATGTAATGTCCAAAACGGAGCATTAGTCATTGTGACATCGCTGAAACTAATGTTTTTGCTGTTCTCAATATAAACAGTAGTCGGTCTCGGATAAAAGTCACCGGTGACATAATACTCGTTTTGACGTTTAACAAACGCATAGCAATTTCCGTCAATTGTACCCTCACCGGTTATTGAAAATCCATCAGCATTGTAGCCGTAAATAAAAGCAAACGCAGGTTTGCTCACAGGATTTCCGACAGGGGCGGTTTTTGGGTTATTCAATTTTTCACAAGGTCTGAAATATCCATCAATATCGCCGGTTGCTTTAAGTGTCGCTCCACTTTCGATATGAAGTTCTACATTGGCTTTAGCGATAATTGAAGATGAATAAAACGTATAACCGGACGGTACAATAACTGTACCGCCGGTTTTCTCACATTCATTTATTGCTTTTTGTATACTTACAGCATCATCGGTAACTCCGTCACCGACAGCACCGTAATTAAAAATATTAAATAGCTGCATTATTCTTTAAGTAGTTTAATATAATCTTAAATACGTTCTTAATAAGCAATCTTATTATATCGGATAATGATGCGCCTGCAAAAGCACTTCCTTCGCTGCTTATTGACTCAAAGTTTCCGGTTGAAGAATTGACATTAACAAACTGAGGATACTTTGCACTTGATTCAATGTTAACTCTTCTTGTGCTTGTTGCAAGATATACTAAAAGAGCGCAAGTATCTTTGCCATATTCATAATTCATGTGACCGATATTCTTGATTATCCAAGTCTGTTCGGGAAGAATACAGGTTGAAGCATCAACAACGTTGTCGGAAGAAACATGATCATGAAATCTGTTTTTGCAAACTCTGTCTGCCTCATTGATCGTAACATCTTTAAGAGTTTTACCGTATTCGGCAACTGTTGCTCCGCCTGATGCATACTTAAGGTCAACAAGATTGTCGGTGTACTCCTCGTTATCGCTTGTAACGGGAACACCCGGTGTAAGATAAGATGCAGTGATGTAAACATTTACACCGTTGTCCTGAGCATCATAAATTATTTCTTTAGCCTTTGACTGTACATTTTCCATGTAGTAGTCTATATCGGTTGTGATAAATGAAGGATATTCACCATCTGCAAAGAGAGCTGTCTTTGCCTTCTCATAATAGGCTGACGGAATAAGTCCCCACATACCGGGCATTGTTACAAATGTATCCATAAATACATCTGAATAAAGAGTATCAAGAAGATTTAAGGTCAATTCTTCAAGCATATCGTCAGTTTCCTCAATCATGCCTTCATCTTCGAGAACATATTTAACGATCTGAACGATATTTTGGATAACATCACGGCCTAAGAAAGCACCGAAATAATCAAGAACATCGTTTATACTGATATCAATGTCTTTGCTGAAAAGCTTACCGACTATATCTGTTCCAAGGAAAGCTGTTGAAGCTAATACAACATTTTTGATGCTGTCTATACCATACTTTTCAAGATAAGACATAGTAATCGTTCCGCCCATGCTGCAAGCAACAAGAGAAACCTTATCTGCACCTGTTTCAGCTTTAACGTTTTCTATATAAGCATTGAGATCTTCAGCAATTTTGATTGGGCTTTGTGTCCAAAGGTAAGTGAAGAAATATGTGTTCTCACTGCCGACAGCATCAGCAACAGAATAAGCTATTTTCCATTCTGAGCCTTTCTTGTTCTGATAGTGAGTCAAATTTTCGGGAGTATAATCGACAGTCAGGTTATAAGCCGGTGTACCGTCCTCGTTGCAAGCAAGATATTTGAACAGAGATTTGACTTTTCTCATTGCCATATCAAGATTTGAATAATTATCATTAGCTACAGCACTTATTACCGCCGGAACAACTTCTGTTACAGCGCTCATAATGCTCTTTGTGTCCGGTGCGAAAACTTTCTCTTGAGTTCCATCATCTCTTTGGAGATAAATGTCCTCGCCCATACCTCTGACGATGATTACGGGGATTACCGGGGTGTTTGCTGCGAATGCTACACTCGATAATGAGAATACCATAACGAGTGCGAGTAAAATTGAGATAAACTTTTTCATGATTGATCCTCCAATTCAAATTTGGTATAGTTTGCCATCAATTTTTTTGTGCCTGTTTTATCAAATGCTATTGTAAGCATTGTATCATTACCCATCGGTGTTACATTTAAAATAACACCTTCACCGAATTTTTTATGTCGCACGGTGTCGCCGACATTGTAAGATGTTGTTGCCGCAACTTTCTTTCCTGTACCGGAAAATCCGAGATCATAACCCGAACGTTTCGGTGGTTGTGAATAAAAGCTGCCTGTCGATGCGGTTTTTCCGGTTGATATAAACGGTGAAACTTGTTGACATCCGCTTTTTTCTATCAACTGATCCGGAATTTCGCTTAAGAAGCGTGATTCTCGGTTTCTGTTTGTCATTCCGAACATTGTCCTCGCCCTTGCGTGGCTCAGATTTAATATTCGCTTGGCTCTTGTTATTCCAACGTACGCCAGTCTTCGTTCTTCCTCAATATCCTCTTGACTCATCATACTTCTACTGCCGGGAAAGATGTTTTCTTCCATTCCGGGTATGAATACAACGGGAAACTCCAATCCTTTTGCCGAGTGAAGTGTCATAAGAACAACAGCCTCGGTTTCGGCATTATAGTTATCTATATCAGTCATGAGGGCTATTTCTTCAAGAAAATCATTAATATCTGAGTCCTCACCGTTATCGTTTATAAAGCTCTGTAGGTTTCTTTCAAGTTCAGAAAGGTTTTGAAGTCTTTCTTCACCTTTTTCGGTGTCAAGCATTAAACTTGCCTCATAACCGGATTGTTGCATTACCAGCTTGAATATTTCAACAATATTCAGCTTTTCGCTTTCACTTCTTATAAGATTGATCATAGAAGTAAACTGCATAAGCTTTTTGCTGCTCTTTTGCAAGACTGCAAACTCATCGGCTTTTTCACACACCTCAAATAAGCTTATTCCAAGTTGAGCTGCTATATCTGACGCTTTTGTTACAGTAGCATCGCCAATGCCCCTTTTGGGAGTATTGATTATTCGTCTGAGTCTTATTTCATCTGACGGATTATTGATAATCGTTAAATATGCAAGAGCATCTTTAATTTCCAATCTGTCATAGAAACGTTGACCGCCTATAACTCGGTATGGTATACCACTTCTGACAAAGACTTGTTCAATCGCATTTGATTGTGCATTCATTCTATAAAGAACAGCGATATCAGAGAAAGAAAACTTACTGTCGTTTTCTCCGGAAGTCAGAGAAAAAATCTTTTCAGCAATAAGCTTTGCTTCGTCAGTTTCATCATATGCAATTATCTCATTAATCTTTTCGCCTGAGCCATTACTTGTCCAAAGGGATTTGCCTTTTCTTTTCTCGTTATGACTTATAACCTCATTGGCAGCATCAAGTATGTTTTGTGTTGATCTGTAGTTTTCTTCAAGCTTAATAACAAGACAATCTTTATATTCATCTTCAAATGAAAGTATATTTTCTATTGTTGCTCCTCTAAAACGATAGATACTTTGGTCGTCATCACCGACAACGCAAAGATTTCCATATTTTCCGGCGAGCAGTGACACAAGTCTATATTGAGCATGATTGGTGTCCTGATATTCGTCAACCATTATGTATCTAAACTTGTTCTGATAATATTCAAGAACATCGGGACAAGTCTCAAACAATTCGACAGTGTTGACAATAATATCGTCAAAATCCATCGCATCGGCAAGTTTCAATCTTTTTTGATATTCTTTATAAGCTGCCGCTATTTTTGACATTCTGACATCGTTTTGATAAGTTTTTTCAAACTCCTGCGGTGAAACCAAAGAATCTTTCGCCATGCTGATTTCATTCAATATCGTTTTATGTGAAAGAAGTTTATCTTCTATTCCGAGATATTTTTGACACTCTTTCATTAAACGCTTTGAATCGTCAGTGTCATATATTGTGAAGTGACCGGAATATCCGATTTTTGTGCCATGCTGTCTGAGTATTCTTGCACAGCTTGAGTGAAATGTACTCGCCCAAATATCGTTTGCGCAAGGCCCAAGCATTTTTTCCAGTCGTTCTTTCAGTTCCTTTGCGGCTTTGTTGGTGAAAGTTATCGCAAGTATCTGCCAAGGGTTAGCCGGATGATCACTCAGAAGATCTTCGATCTCAAACAAATCATTTATTTCTCCATTGAGGTACGCCTTCATCAGTGCTATATCGTTCTCTGTTGGTGTAAACCTTGAGTACGAGGTATTATAAGCATTTCCGAATCTTATAAGATTGGCGATTCTGTTGACAAGAACTGTTGTTTTTCCGCTTCCCGCACCTGCAAGAACAAGCACCGGACCGTTTATATTATATATTGCTTTTTTCTGCATCGGATTCATGCGAGAAAATTGTTTGTCAATAATTTTTCTTCTAAGAACTAAAAATTCTTCAAATGCCATATCTTACCTTCTTTATTTATCAATGACCTATATGTCGTAGTTAATTTTACTATATAAATTAATAAAACTCAACCCTTTATTGATTTTTTTATAATATTTTTTTAAATTTTGTCATTTTGTATATAAAATATATGTATTTAATCGACACTTGACTATAAATTGTTAAAAAAATACACATTTTTTTAAAATTTTATTGAAAACTGTTTATTTTCCGGCGATTAACCTATATAATAGCAATAATCGGTAAAAAATAACAACTGATGATAATTTAAAACCAATAAAAGGAAGTGTTTAAATGGAGGTATCCAATATCTTGCAGCTCGGCGGCGGAATAGGTATATTTCTCTATGGTATGAAAATCATGGGAGAAGGACTTGAAAATGCTGCCGGTGACAAACTCAAAAGCTTGCTAAACATTATAACAAAGAATAAATTGGTAGCACTGCTTGTCGGTATTCTGTTCTCAGGTATAATTCAAAGTTCTTCGGCAACAACAGCGATGGTAGTCGGCTTTGTCAATGCCGGACTGATTTCTCTCGGTCAGGCTATCAGCGTTATTATGGGTGCAGACATCGGAACAACTGTCACAAGCGTTATCATATCGCTTAATTTAAGTAGTATTGCTCCTCTTGCGGTGTTTATCGGTGTCGCAATGCTGTTTTTCAGCAAAAAACAACTAATTAAGCATATTGGCGAGATCATAACCGGTTTTGGATTGCTTTTCATGGGCATAAACTATATGTCAGATGCTATGGCTCCCCTTAAAACCTCAACTGTATTTCAAGGTTTCATAACAAATAATTCAAATCCGTTTGTTGGAGTTTTGATAGGACTTGTTATAACTGCCATTATTCAATCCTCATCAGCTTCGGTCGGTATCTTACAGGCTGTTGCTCTGCAAGGCCTTGTTCCGATAAATTTCTCGGCTTACATTATACTCGGACAGAATATAGGTGCAGTTGTACCCACATTGTTGTCATCTGTGGGTACAAAAGCAAACGCAAAAAGAGCAGCTTTATTCCGACTTCTGTTTAATGTAACCGGTGTTATCATATTTTTCTTAATCACAACGTTCACTCCATATGTCAGTATTATTGAAAGATTAACAGATAATCCGACTTTGCAAATATCACTTCTTCATATTATATTTAATGCCGGTTCTGTTGCTATCCTTATGCCTTTCAGTAATAAATTCATCAAACTCACCAAGCTTATTATTAAAGACAAAGCAAACGAAGAAGATGCCTTAAAACTTCGATTCATTGATGAAAGAATACTTCAAACACCACCTATGGCTGTCATTCAAGCCGGAAAAGAAACCGAAAGAATGGCAAAAATCGCCAGAGATAATTTTGTTTCAGCTACTCAAGCATTAATGTCAGGCAATATTGAAAAGGCAGAAGATATCAGATTTGGAGAAGATAAAGTTAACTTTCTTAATAGAGAGATCACCAACTATCTCATAGAACTTAACAAACTTGAACTTTCGCAAAAAGACACTGAATTTGTCGGAACTTTATATCACACTGTCAATGACATTGAGAGAATCAGCGATCACGCAATCAATCTTCTTGAAGCAGCAGAAAGAGCTGTAAAAAAGAAGATGTCATTCCCTGAAGACGTCATAAATGACCTGAAAGTTATTCTTGAGACGACAACCGAACTCCTTGACGGAGCTATAAGCGTACTTCAAAAGAGAAACGTTGACAAAGATGAATTTATCAGACTCAGTGGCATTGAGGACAGAGTTGACGAGCTGACCGGAATTTACAACAAAAAGCACATCGAGAGGCTGAAAAATCACGAATATTCAACCGAAACAGGTATGCTGTTCATCAACACAATAGTCGATTTTGAAAGAGTCGGCGACCACGCAATTAACATCAGCGGATCATTGTTAGATAAATCAATCATTATATAAAATATTGTGTTAGGGCTGTCACGAGGACAGCCCTAATTTTTTATTATCTCATTTTGCTTAATTTTAAATTTTAGGTACAGTAAAAGTCACCACTGATATTCAGCGGTGACTCTCCTTATCTTTCGTCATAATCGTCAAGAAAATTATATTTGATATCTTTTGAGTGATAACCGATGAGAGTTTGAAGATTGACATTCTGAACACTTCTGAATATGTTCATCTCAACGCATGGATTATCTTTTCGTAACGTTTCGATAAGCTTTTTGACTTCCTTGCGTTTTGATAGGCTTTCATGTCCTTCGGTTTCCGATTTTTCGGTAAATCGGCAAGCACACTGCAAAAAATGCAGATCATTGTAGTTAACCCAACGAATTATATCACGCTCTCTGACCATATAAAGCGGTCGTATCAACTCCATTCCCTCATAGTTTGTCGAATGAAGTTTCGGCATCATTGTCTTGACTTCGGCTCCATAGAGCATACTAAGCAAGACCGTTTCTATAACATCGTCAAAATGATGGCCGAGTGCAATTTTGTTGCAGCCCAAAAGCTGTGCATTTTTATAGAGGTATCCCCTTCTCATTCTTGCACAAAGATAGCAGGGATTATCCTCAACATCAACAACATAGTTAAAAATGTTTGCCTCAAAAATATTTATCGGTACTCCCAGTAGTTTTGCGTTATTTTCTATTTGTTGACGGTTTTCAGGTGTATATCCGGGATCCATGACAAGATATTTAACCTCGAACGGAAAATCACTGTGTCGTTGTAAAATTTGCATACACTTAGCAAGAAGCATCGAATCCTTACCGCCGGAAATACAAACGGCTATTGAATCGCCCGGCTTTATCATCTCATACTCGTTTATCCCTGCAATAAACCGTTTCCAAATGTCTTTTCGGTAGGTTTTATTTATACTTCTCTCAATTTCTGTAATTCTATCCATCAAATGACCTCAAATATAATAAAATATTGAAATAACGCAAATGCTTGCCGCAGCACAAACAGCTGTG
Organism: uncultured Faecalibacterium sp.; assembly: GCA_964616655.1. Lineage (GTDB taxonomy): Bacteria > Bacillota > Clostridia > Oscillospirales > Acutalibacteraceae > UBA6857. The sequence continues at coordinate 91,968 of CAZTSC010000004.1, read as the reverse complement.
ACATCAAGTTTTTTGGCTTCTTTACTATACAGTACGCTTAAAGTAACTGCTATAACAATGGGTATTGCCACTTTGAAGATGAAATTGTCGATTGAAATATAGCAAAACGGCAATTTTGATATATTTTCAACCACAAAGAAAACATAATCTTCAATAAACGTCAACATATGGCTAATAGCATAAGTGAAAACGTCAACACTCGGCAACATAGTCAAGCTACCCGACATAAGCAAGCATGGTGAAAGTGCCGGTATGACAAAAAGATTAACTATCGGTGAAACGGTGGAAACTCCACCGAAAATTCCGACAACTATCGGATATGTAAATAAAGTTGCTGAAATCGACATAAAAAGCGATTCCACTATGTATTTGAGCGATCGTTTTTCAAATATAGATTTGAGCTTTTTCTGTTTAACCGTGTCTGTTAGTTTTGTCAACAGATTGGCAGCAAGGATAATCCCCAATGTCGCAAAGACCGATAACAGAAACGAAACATCACAAACAACGAACGGATTAATTGTACACAATATGAAAACAGCAAGTCCGAGCGAATTCAAAGCATCGCTTCGCCGTTTGAATAGTCCTGCACTAAGATAAACGCAAGTCATTATCATCGCTCTGATAACACTGACACTGAATGACGAGAAACAAACCACACAAAGCGAAAAACCTATTGATATAAAACTCGCTTTCTTTTCAGTTATATGCAATCGTTTTAGCAATCTATATAGTCCATAAACCCAAACGGACATATGAAGTCCGGAAACAGCCATAATATGTGTCAGACCAACACGCTGAAAATTTTGTTTTTCTTGTGTATCAATAAGTATCTTGTCACCAAATAATATACTAATTGAAAATCCTGCGTGTTTTTCATCAAGAAAGCTTTTCAGGATTTTCATTGAATTCGCTTTTAAAATCGGAAATACGCTCATAAATGGCTTTGTTTCCGGTGTATGTACGTTGACATCATACTTTGTGTACGCACCAAGATATGTTCCCCTTGAACGAAAGTGTAGATAAACACCCTTATCGTTTGAGCCAATAAGAAACGGATAAGATGAAAAGCTGACCTCATCATAAGGTTCAGCTGAAATGTCATAAGGTACATATAATCTCATTTTTATCGACTTTTCTTCTCCGTTTATTCTATTCGTTCTAATGAGATAACTGAAATTTCCTCCGCTGCTGATACTCGGTGTATCAAGAACAGTTGCCTCTATTTTACACTTAGTATCGGCATACTCAATAGTCGGAGTATAGACAAAGTATCTCACAGCCGTGAACAGTGCGGCCGACAAAGACAAGCACACAAATAAACAACAAATTTCCTTTTTTCTGCGAAGTTTTTTCAAAGAAATAAAAACTACAGAAAGAAAAAATGACGTAATCGCAAGAAATATGCTTTTATTTTCAAGAAGAAAGTTGCAGATAACTAATCCGAACATAAATGAAAAGCCAATAACCGCAAACGTTCTTTTCATATTTATTAGTCCCCTATATTTTCAGAAAACGGGTTGCTGCAAAATTGCGGCAACCCGTGTGATTAACTGAGCTGACACATCAGCTTATTTAAGTGAAACAGCTTTCTTTGCTTTTTCAACAATGTGAGCTGCATCAAGTCCGTAAAGATGAAGAAGTTCAACAGCCGGACCGGATCTGCCGTATGTATCTTCGACACCAACTCTGAGAACCGGAACAGGTGCTTTTTCACTGAGAACTTCACAAACTGCTCCACCGAGACCGCCTATAACATTATGTTCCTCAGCAGTAACAATAACACCGGTTTCCTTAGCAGCCTTAACGAGAATATCTTCATCAATAGGCTTAATGGTGTGAATATTGATAACTCTTGCATCAATGCCTTCTTTTGCGAGTTCATCAGCAGCAATAAGAGCCTCATTAACCATGAGACCTGTAGCAACGATAGTAACATCTTTACCGTCTCTTAAAAGTACACCTTTACCGAGTTCAAATTTATAAGTTGCTTCATCATTAACTCTCGGTACTGCAAGTCTGCCAAATCGCATATACATCGGGCCTTCATATTCAGCCGCAGCTAAAACTGCATTATATGCCTCAACATCGTCAGCAGGATTGACAATAACCATACCGGGAATAGTTCTCATAAGAGCAATATCTTCACAGCACTGGTGGCTTGCACCATCCTCACCAACAGAGATACCGGCATGAGTAGCACCGATCTTAACATTGAGATGAGGATAACCGATTGTGTTTCTTACCTGCTCAAATGCTCTGCCGGCGGCGAACATTGCGAATGAAGATGCGAATACGGTGTACCCGGTTGTTGAAAGACCAGCTGCAACGCCCATCATGTTAGCTTCGGCAATACCGCAATCAATGAACTTATCGGGATGTGCCTTTTTGAACATACCCGTCTTGGTTGCAGCCGCAAGATCCGCATCCATAACTATAACCTTATCATTGGTGTTTCCGAGTTCAACGAGAGCCTTGCCATAAGCATCTCTTGTTGCACATTTAATTACATCAGCCATCTTTACGCCTCCAATTCTGCGAGAGCCGCATTAAGTTCAGCCATCGCCTGTTCATACTGTTCAGCATTCGGGGCGCTACCGTGCCATGAACACTGATTTTCCATATAAGATACACCTTTGCCCTTAACTGTCTTTGCAATAATAGCTGTGGGCTTGCCCTTAGTAACTTTAGCAAGTTTGAAAGCAGCATCTATCTGATCGAAGCAATGACCGCATATTTCAATAACATTCCAGCCAAAAGCCTCAAACTTATCTTTGATCGGATAAGGTGAGTTAACTTCTTCAACGGTACCGTCAATCTGAAGATTGTTGTTATCAACTATTGCCACGAGGTTGTCAAGTTTTTTGTTGCCTGCGAACATTGCAGCTTCCCAAACTTGGCCTTCCTGAATTTCTCCGTCACCTAAAGGTGCATAAACTCTGAAATCTTTACCCGAAAGTTTAGCTCCCAAAGCCATTCCGACCGCCGCTGAAATGCCCTGACCGAGTGAACCGGTACTCATATCAACACCGTCAAGATACTTCATGCTGGGATGTCCCTGAAGTCTTGAGTCGCTCTTTCTGAGAGTCTTTAACTCCTCAACAGGAAAATAGCCCTTGTGTGCCATTGCCGCATAAAGAGCAGGAGCTGTGTGTCCCTTTGAAAGTACGATTCTGTCTCTGTCTTCCCACTTGGGATTTTTCGGATCGACTCTCATCTCTTCAAAATAGAGATAAGTCATGATGTCCGCTATTGAAAGCGAGCCGCCGGGATGACCGCTTTTGGCATTGAAAACACCTTCAACAGCACCCATGCGTACCTTGCAAGCAAGGATTTTGAGTTCTTTTTTTCTGTTTGCATCCATTGAATGCTTCCTCCTTAGTTAGTATCTGATTTTGTTTACAGACTTTCTATATGCTTTAACAAATCTGCGACAGCTCCTTTGTTGCAGTGACACGCCCGATATTTACAAATTTTCTTCAATTCATCGGGAGCTTGACCGCAACAAGCGGATAAACCAACAGATTTGAGCATTTCATAATCATTAAAATAGTCACCAATCGCTGCGGTATGTTCTTTATCTATACCGAGCATCTGTGCCACTTTCAGCAATGCCTCACCTTTATTTGTGTTTTCACTCAACATTTCATATGAAATCACCGAAGATGCCATAAAACTTAACTTATCGGTGTTTAGAGTAGCAATATATGCGACTATTTTCTCCATGGTTTTCGGCATCGCCATGAAAATTACTTTTCCCCACTCACCGAAAGGTACTTCATCAAGAGTTTTACAATCGGTGTTTTTAAGCGGATCACTGCTTCTCATCAGCGGTGCGATTATTTTAGGGTTGATGGTATATATATGATCTAAATTTATTATTTGAACTTCACACATCGGAAATTTTTCGATTACCGCACGAGTGACATCTCTGCCCTGCTCATTGACAGGATTAAAATATAAAAGTTTTTCTTTTTCGTAGTCGTAAATTCCTGCACCGTTTATAATAACTGCCGGAGCTTTTCGGCCCTTGGGAAGTTTATCAAAATGGGGACGCATAGATTCTATTCCCCTACCTGATGCAAGTGTGAAATTTCCTCCGAGTTTGTTGATAAAGCGGTCGATAGCATCATAATTCGCTTTAGGCATAAATCTAAATTTATTGTTCAGAGTTCCGTCAATGTCAGATGCAACGAGCCAATTTGATAAGTTTTTTTCCATAATATATCAGTCTGTTTTGAGAGTTTTTATAAAGTCGGTGAAATAATCAGGCAGTTCACTTCTTATTTCCATATATTCTCCTGTTCTCGGATGAATAAAGCCGATAAGTCCCGCATGAAGGCATTGACCGTTGAGTCTTGTGATAACATTTTTTGGGCCGTACACAGGATCTCCTGCTACCGGATGTCCAATATATGCCATATGAACTCTTATCTGATGAGTCCTGCCTGTTTCCAATCTGACTTTTAAGTGAGTAAAGCCTTGATAACGCCTTTCAACAGTATAATGAGTAACTGCATATCTAGAATTTTTTTCAGTGACCGCCATCTTTTTTCTGTCGGTCGGGTGTCTGCCGATAGGGGCATCAATCATTCCATCGTCCTGCTTAAATCCACCATAAACCATACACTGATATTCACGGGTAAAGGAATGTTCCTTGATCTGTTCGGCTAGATGAATATGAGCAAGATCACTCTTTGCCACAATTAAAAGTCCGCTAGTGTCTTTATCAATTCTATGAACTATTCCGGGGCGAATCACTCCGTTAATTCCGGAAAGGCTGTCACCGCAATGATACATCAAAGCATTGACAAGCGTACCGCCGTAATTTCCTGCCGCTGGATGAACCACCATTCCTTTGGGTTTATTAACCACCAGCAGATCACTGTCCTCGTACCTTATATCAAGGGGAATATTCTCAGCCACAACCTCAAGAGTCACCGGATCCGGCTTTGTTATGGTTATCGCATCGTCCTGCCTAAGCTTATAATTTTTTCCTATAACAACAGAATTTACGAGTACCAAGCCGCTGTCAATAATTTTCTGTACACCGGAACGTGTCATATCGGCGACATTTTCGCTTATGTATCTGTCTATTCTATCTCCAACGGAATTTTCATCGACAGTCAAAACTATCTTTTCAGACATTTTCCTTCCTCTTTTGCTTAAATTCCCTGATAATCTCATATATCTCGTAAAATATCAACAGAAATGCTCCGACCGTAACCAAGCAATCGGCAAAATTGAAGATATAAAAATCAACAAAAAGCACATTGATATAATCAATAACGTAACCTAAAGCAAGTCTGTCGATAAGATTACCTATTCCACCGGCAAGTATCATTGTTATGCAAACATAGACAAAGCCGGGTTTTATTTTTTTGAATATAATAGCCCCGATTCCAACTAAAATTATAACTATCGTTATAACAGCAAGCACCGTACTCTTATTATCAAAAGTACCCATCATGCCACCATAATTTCTCAAATATCGTATCTCAATAAAGTGCGGTATCTGCAAGCAGGCATCGCCAACTTCAAGATTTGAGGCGACAGCATATTTTATTAGCTGATCTATGCCGACAAGAACAGCGATTATCAAAAGAGTTACGGTTTGAATCATGAGCTACCTCTTATTTTTTCTTAAATTTGCTGAAAAATGAGCCTTGTGACTCTTCTTCTTCATCAAATATATCATAGTTTGTACCGAAACGAAGTTGTTTTCCGTCAAGACTTGAGAGATCAACTCTGCCGCTTGAGATGTCCTCCATTTCATCATCTTCATCATCGTCATCTAAACCATCACTGAGGTCAAGCTTCGTGAAAACATTTCTCTTGCTCTCGCTCTTTTCGGGTTCATGTTTGGTTTCTTCTAAGACAACAGCATCTCTATCATCGCTATCGTCAATTTCTTCTAAAGCTTTTGACTTGCTGTTTTTCTCTGCAAGTTCTTTCATCAAAAGCTCATAATAGTCAGCTTCCGGTGCAGACTCGTTATCCGGATCGACTTTGTCCGTCTGTTCACTTTCAACATCAATCACAAGATCTTCTTCGTCAATTTCTATTTCTTCCACTTCAGGTGTCTCTATGTTAGGTTCTTCAATAACTTCGGGTTCAGCTATTGTCGCTTCTTGTTCAGTAACGTTTTCCTGTTCTTTTTCGGTTTCTTCGACCGTTTCTTCAGGCTCATCGTCTAAAATCTGAATATCTTCCTCTGTTATTCCATCATCAGATATTTCGGTTTCAAAGTTTTCACCTTCAAGCGTAAGTTCCGGACGATAGACAGCATTGGCATCAATGCTGAACGAGGTCGGATAATACTCAGCTGAATAATCACTGTCACTGACCTTAATCTCATTGAGAAGTTCGATTTCCTTTTCAAGAACCTCGGTGACTCCTGCCTTAAACTGAGCTGTCATAGCCTTAAGCTCATCTAATTTTTTCTGTGAATTTTCAATTCTTGCCTGTGTATTCGCAACAATCTCGTCAGCCTGTGTGTTAGCCTTAGCTATCATCTCAGCTCTCTTTTCTTCACAATCACTGATTACACGAGTTGCCTCATTTTCAGCTTTGTCGGTGATTGCTTTTGCCTTTAATTCCGCTTGAGCCATTTTTTCATCATAATCGCTTTTGGCTCTCGAATAAAGATCATCGGCGAGTGCCGTTTTTTCGGCATGATAATCGTCAGCTTCTTTACGCAGTTTTGCTGCGTACATATCGGCATCGTTTTTCTGCTCGATGACATATTCATCGGTTTCTTTCTTAATTCCGCCATAAGTTTCATCAGCTTTTTCTTGAGCATCATCAAGAATTTTCTTTGCCTTTTCGTTGGCCTCTCCGACAACCGATTCAGCCATTCTCTGAGCTGTCAAAAGTGCTATTCTGATGTTATCCTCATCTTTGCGATATTCTTCGATCTTATCAGCGAGGACATTCATCTTTCTATATAATTCATCGTTGTCTTTTTTTGCTTTTTCGTACGCTGAGGTAAGTGCATCAAGTGTAGCGATAACCTCAGACATAAAGCTGTCAACTTCAGAGGCTTTGTATGAACCGCCTCTTTGCTGCTTGAACGAATAGTTTCTAATTTCATTTATAGACATCATATCTTATTACCCCACAAAACATATCACACTAAATTGCTTGTATCTATCTGGCTTAAAAGATCTCCCGTCAGCTCAACGTCTTTCGGAACAACAACATATGTGTAATCAGCCACGATCTCCATTTTTGCATCACAAGTATATCTTACGCCGTCAATAAAGTCGATTATTCTTCTGACAATATCTCTCGGTACACTGCGAAGGTCAATAAGAGTGATCGTGTTTCCGGTCATAATATTATCGGCTACCTTAACCGCATCTTCAAGACGTTCAAGTCTTAAAATTGAAAGTCTGAACTTCGGCTTGCTGCTCATTTTATATATGTTATTTGACGAATCGGCTGAAGATCCAAAAGCATCGGACTGTGAAGAACCGAAACTGTCAGAAGAACGGTCACTCGATCCAAATGAATATGAAGATGAGCTTTGATAGGAAGATGAGCTGAGATCATCATAATCAAATGAAGAATAGCTTTTGCGGCTGCTATAGCTCATGTCATCAGCACCGTAATCATTTGAATAGCCATCATCAGTTCTTCCCACATTTTCTCTTTTTTCCTGTTCATCATAATCATCAGGATCACTCATTGCACCCTTTGCAAAAGCTTTGATTCTTGAAAACATTTTATTATCCTCTTTCATTTCTTTACCCTCCGAAAATCAATATAATCTAGGCCCGAATATAGCTGATCCGACACGGACAAGGTCGGCACCGTTTAAAATAGCATTTTCATAATCAGACGACATTCCCATTGAAAGAATGTCCATATTGATATTATCTATTTTTTTATCACCAATGTCAATAAACATCTTAAACATTTTTGAAAAATATCCGTTAAGTTCTTTTTCATTGTCGCATATTGGAGGCACAGTCATAAGTCCGCAAACTTTTATGCCCTTAAGTTCACTTATCTGATAAAGCGTTTCTTCTAAAAGTTCAATATTAAGACCTGTTTTATTTTCTTCGCCACCTATGTTGACCTCAACAAGACACTTGGTTTCTATTTCTCTTTTAAGTGATTGTTTACTTATTTCGTTAGCGAGCTTCAGGCTGTCAAGAGATTGTATCATATCGACTTTCCCGACTATTTGTCTGACTTTATTTGTCTGCAAATGACCTATAAGATGAGCTTTACAGTTATCAAGTTTCAGAAATTCTTCCTTTGACAAAAACTCCTGAACCTTATTTTCACCGATAAGACCTGTCCCCTGTTCAATGGCATGATTTATAAATATCGGCTGAACCGTTTTCGTCACCGCCATCAATGTTATGTCCTCAGGTTTTCTGCCCGACTTCACAGCAGCTTCAGATATTTTCTCATTGATGAAATTTAAATTGTACTCAATATCTTTAAATCTCGCATCAATAGACGATCTTTCCGTCATATAGATCCCTGCCTTTCGTAATTATCATATCATAAAGAGAAATGCTCTCCTTGTTTTCTGCATCATTTTCAGCAATAACAAAGTCGCTGTCTGAATAAATAACATTAACCGTTCTGAATCTTACAACCTGACCGTAAAGAATATATATACCCATGACTTCCTGTTGTTCTTCTTTTCCATCATCAGTCTTTACTGTTCTTATTTCGTTTCTTATTGCTGTTTTCGGTATTTTTAAGCCTTCGTATTCATGAAGTTTGATCTTGATTTTTTCTTTTCTCAAATTTGCTATATCCGAGTTCATAAGTCCGGATTTGAGTACGACTCCTGCGGTTTCTCCGCCCTTTGTCGTTATTGAAACCACTGTCATTTCAATATCCGTCACATTTGTATCTTCAAAACTAACTTTCACTTTAGAACCGACTTTGATACTTTCAAGTGAAGTGTAAGGCAGATTACACACAGCGTACCAATTATATTCACCGACAATTTTTCCGATAACATTGTCTTTGACTTTAGCCGGTTCACTGTTTATCAGTTTGTCGATCTTGTCTACCGTCATGCCTTTAACCGAAGAATAAGAAATTGCACCTTCATATCCGTCAACATTGCTGATAAAGCAGCCCGGATATTTCGCTTTTATTTTCTTATAGTTGATCCCTGAACCCGAAAGTTCTTTGATTTGTTTTTTAATATCTTTTATCTGTTCTTTAAAATCAACCTTTTCACCGGTTGCTATCTGTCTTGATGAAATATTATATTTAAGCGTGTCAAATTTATCATCAATATCAGAAAAATCATTGTTCTCTATGCCGGTCATTATGTCAATAAATTCATCTTTTATTGTTAAATCAAGTCTGTCAACATCAATATAGCTTAAAAGTGATTGATCCCGAAGTTGTTCATATCTTTCAAGTTTTGCTTTAAGTTCCTGTTTTTCTCTGTACGCTTGAGCCTCTGCCTGTGATGAGAAAAACAACGCTATCGTGTCTCCTGAGGCAACTCTGGCACCGTCATCAATATAAGGAACATAAACACCTTCACCGCTGTTTCTGACAAGTGCTTCATTGTTTTTAGAGCCTTTGACTTCATCTCTTATAACAAAGCAATCCGCTTCGGCCGTTTTATATTCCGTAGCGATATTTGCATACAATGTGCTGACCTTATCACTTTGTCTTATATATACGTTCATTGCTATATAAGCTATAGCTGAAACTATCAGCACTGCATAAATAATCTTTCTTGATTTTTTCATGATGTTCTCCTGCTGTCGATTATCTCAATTGCTTTTTTTGCCAATCCGTCACCGTCAAATTCATCAATACATAAGAAATTAACGTTTTCATTACGTCTAAACCAAGTCAGTTGTCTTTTGGCATATCGTCTGGTTTGCATTTTCAGATTTTCCACACATTCATCAAGACCGGCTCTGCCTTCAAGATAAGGCAAAAGCTCTTTGTATCCTATAGCTTGATTAGCAGTTTTAACTCCGTAAACTGAATAAAACTCTCTCGCCTCATCTAAGAGTCCCTGCTCAAGCATCAGATCGACACGGCGATTTATTCTGTCATATAAAAACTGTCTGTCATTCGCTGTCAAACCTATGATTACGCTCTCATATGGTGTACCCGAAAGTCGAGAAAGCTTGACTTGTTCGCTTATTGTTTTTCCGGTTTGATAATAAAATTCCAACGCTCTCACGATTTTTTTAACATTGTTTGAGTGAATTTTTTCGGCACTTTCAGGATCAATTCTTTTAAGTTCAGAATAAAGCTCTTCCGTGCCTTTGGTTTCGGCTCTTTCAAATAATTCTTTACGAAGTTTTTCGTCTGCACCGACATTAAAAAATTCGACATTGTTGAGGAGCGAATCAACATATAAACCCGTTCCACCGACTATTATGGGTGTCTTTCCTTTTGAAGAAATATTCTCGATTGCTTTTTCAGCATCGGCTTTATACCTTGCCACACTGTAGCTTTCTGTCGGTTCGATAAAATCAATAAGATGATGTTTTATGCCTCTCATTTCTTCATCTGTCGGTTTAGCCGTGGCAATATTCATTTGTTTATATATCTGCATCGAGTCAGCGGAAACTACTTCTCCACTGTAATGCTCAGCCAACTTCACACCGAGTCCGGTTTTGCCCGATGCTGTCGGGCCAACAACTGCGATAACAAATGTCATTCCGCTTTCTCACCTGCCTATACCTCATACTTAACCGTACTTTATATTATTGGACTCGTCCGAATTGCTTTTCAATATCCGATCTTGTCAGCTCAATAAGAACCGGTCTGCCGTGTGGACAATATCTAATGCTTTCATCGTCAAGCAATGTTTGAGCAAACTTTTCAAGCTCATATGCATCAGTCTTGTCTCCGGCTTTTATCGCTGCCCGACAAGCCGCCGAGTGGAAAAGCCAATCAATGCGTTCGGTTTCAATATTGCTTTTATTTTCGACTAAATATCCCGCAATTTCCGTTATTTCTTCTTTAATATCTTCACTCTTTATTACATTCGGACATTCTCTGACGACAACCGTTCCAATGCCGAAATCTTCAACGGTGTAACCGACCTTTTTAAGCAAATCAAGATTTTCGAGTACAGCCGAGTATTCTTCCTTGCTTAGATTGACCGTAATAGGAGTAAAAAGATATTGTGACGGAAGTTCACAGTTTTTAAGTCTATTAAAAATCATTCTTTCATGGGCTGCGTGTTTATCTATTATAACAAGCTTTTCACCGACTTGAACCAATATGTACGTTTTGAAGGCTTCTCCAACAAGTTTAACTGTCGGTTTTACAACTTCTTCGTCAACAAAGTCAACACTGTCTGACTTCGGAAAAATCGAAGAAGGCTCGGCTTGTTTAGCTTCGCTTATCACTACTTTGTTTTCTGCGAGATCCGGCACTGAAATCGGCTTTTTTTCAATTTCAATAGCCTTTTTCTCTGCTTGTTTTTTATAAAAATCTTTCAAAAGTGATTCATTGTCCTCTTTTTTCGGTACAAATCGGTCACTTCCACTGTCTGAAAATGTATTGACGCTTGATTTGAACTCATCTCCTGTAAGCTTTTGCCAAAAGTCTTGTTTCGGCTTTTCTTGCATTTTTATCTGAGCGTATTCGTTAAGCGGCTTTTTGGTATACTTCGGTTCGGCTTTTGCGGTTATATCCGCTTTGACTCTTGTGTCAAGGCTGTTAAGAGCGTTAACGCAAGCATAATAAACCGCATTAAAAATAAGCTTTTCATTTGAAAATCTGACTTCGGTTTTAGTCGGATGAACATTCACATCGACAAAAGTCGGATCGACTTCTATATTCAACACACAGCCGGGAAATTTGCCAACCATGACCGAGTTTTTATAGCTTTGCTCCAATGCCGCCATAACGGTTGTTGATTTGATATATCTGTTGTTAAGAAACGAAAATTGCATTCCTCTCGTGGCTTTGCAAGATATCGGCTTTGTTATGCAACCGCTAACCTTAACACAGTCAAGCTCATAGCTGACTGGGATCATAGAAAGTGAGGCTTCTTTTCCCAAAACACTGTAAATTGTTGAAATAAGATCACCTTTGCCGTTTGTTAGCATGACCTGTTTTCCATCACGGATAAATCTGAAACTTATTTCCGGATGTGACAAAGCTATTCTGTCAACTATCGCCGAAACAGCATTAGCCTCGGAAACATCTTTCTTCAAAAACTTCATTCTTGCCGGTGTATTATAAAAAATATCGCTGACAACTATTGTCGTTCCGTTCGGACATCCCGCCTCATCAAAGGCAAGTTCCTCTCCACCTTCTATGCAATAGTGAGTTCCTACGCTTTCACTGTCGGTTTTAGTTAAAACGTCAACCTTGCTCACAGCACAAATTGATGCCAACGCTTCACCTCTGAAACCGAGAGTGAAAATACTGTCAAGGTCATCGGCGGTTGAAATTTTACTCGTGGCATGGCTTATAAATGCGGTCGGAACATCATCATGTGATATTCCACAACCGTTATCTGTTACTCTGAGAAATTTAACTCCGCCGTTCATTATTTCAACAGTTATCAAGGTTGCACCCGAATCAATTGAGTTCTCAAGTAATTCTTTAATAACACTTGCAGGGCGTTCTACGACCTCACCTGCCGCTATAAGATCGGATATACTTTTCGGTAAAACTTTAATTTTCGGCAAGTCAGTCGCCACCTTTCAATATGAATTAAGAATTTTTCACTTTGTTTATAAGTTTATAAAGTATGTTCATTGCCTCGATCGGAGTTAGCGTATCAGCATCAATGTTTTTCAGTTCATCATAAATCTCATCAGCAACATTGCTGACCATGGATATCTGCATTTCTCTTTCAGATATCAGCTCAGGTGTACTGTTTGAAACTGTTGTGGCAGACGAAACAATATTTCCGCTTTCAAGTTCCTGAAGAATCACTCTCGCTCTGTTAACTATTGAATTTGGAACACCTGCAAGCTTCGCAACTTCAATACCGTAGCTTCCATCGGCACTGCCTCTGACTATTCTCCTTAAAAATGTTATGTTATCTCCTCTCTTTTTGACGGAGATATTATAGTTTTTGACTCCGCTAACAGTGTTTTCAAGCTCTGTCAGCTCATGATAGTGCGTTGCAAACAATGTCTTTGCACCGAGTTTTCTCTTATCTGAAACGAACTCTACGACAGCCCTCGCTATACTCATGCCGTCAAATGTTGATGTACCTCTACCTATTTCGTCAAGTATAATCAAACTCTTTGCCGTTGCATTTTTCATTATGCTTGCAACCTCGTTCATTTCCACCATAAATGTCGATGCACCTGCCGCAAGATCGTCAGATGCTCCGACACGAGTAAATATCGCATCAACAACACCGAGTCTTGCATTCTTCGCCGGTACAAAAGAACCAATCTGAGCCATAAGACAGATAAGTGCGACCTGTCGCATATAGGTTGATTTACCCGCCATATTAGGGCCGGTTATAATTGCACATCTGTTGTCCAAACAGTCAAGCACGGTATCATTCGGAACAAACGGTGTACCATTAAGGACTTTTTCGACAACTGGGTGTCTGCCCTCGGTGATACTGATAATACTGTCGGTCGTGATTTCGGGACAGACATAATCATTTTCAATCGCAACTGTCGCAAGCGAACAAAGAACATCGAGATAAGCTAAGGCCTTTGCGGTGGTCTGAATACGTCTGAATTCCTCGGAAATCTTATCTCTGACTTGACAGAATATTTCATATTCAAGCTTAACCATTCTGTCTCTTGCGGAAAGTATTTTAGACTCAAATTCCTTAAGCTCTTGTGTGATGAATCTCTCACAGTTCGTCAAAGTCTGCTTTCTGATATAGTTATCGGGTACGGCGTCTTTGAAAGAATTTGAAACCTCAATATAATATCCAAAAACTTTATTAAATCCGATCTTAAGCTTTTTAATGCCGGTTTTTTCCTGTTCTTCAAGCTGCATCTTAGCTATATATTCAGCACCGTTTTTATCTATATCATGAAGCTCGTCAAGTTCGGAATTAAAGCCATCTCTTATCATTCCACCCTCTCTGACAGAAAACGGAGCATCATCGACTATTGCATTTGAAATAAGCTCGTTGATATCATCAAGTGTGTCTAAGTCATTATATATATTTTTAAGAGCCGCCGATGAAAAAGATTCAGTGACTTTTTTTATTTCCGGCAAACATTCAGCCGTGGCTTTGAGTGCATTAAGCTCCTTTGCGTTAGCGGTTTTATAAAGTATTCTTGTCATAAGCCTTTCAAGGTCGTAAACACCTGAAAGTGCCTGCTTAATTTCATCGCAATCAATCATTCTGTCAGACAGCTCACCAACTGCGTTCTGTCTTGTGATTATTTTTAAATGATTGACAAGCGGCTTATCAAGCCATTCCCTCAAAAGTCTCTTTCCCATTGGTGTTTTAGTTTTATCCAGTACCCATAAAAGAGAGCCTTTCTTTTCTCTTGACCGCATGGTTTCGGTTATTTCAAGATTACGTCTTGACCAATGATCCAATCTCATAAACTGATCATCAGAATAGTATTCAATCTCTGTTATGTTTTCAAGATCGTTTTTCTGCATTGTTTGTAGATATTCAAGACTTGATCCCAAAGCACAAATTGCAGAAATATTATTTAAAAGCGACAGCTCGCCAAGTTTTTCAACAGAAAACTTCTCACAAGCAATGCGCTTACAATTTTCAAAGTTAAATTCATCTTCGGTCAGTATATTACAAGTGCTGTTTGAAAGACCGGAAATAAAATCTGTCAGCTTTGAGCTGAGCGTTACTTCTTTATTTATTATTATTTCGCTCGGAGCGAATCGGCTGACTTCATTTATAATGTCAGCATCATGTTTCTTCTTTTCAAGTGAGGTAAGATTAAGCTTGCCCGTTGAAACATCGACAAAACACATACCTACACTGTCGCCCATGACAACAATTGAAGCTAAATAGTTGTTTTTGCTTTCGTCAAGCATTGTGTTTTCGATAACAGTACCCGGAGTTATGATTCTGACGACATCACGCTTGACTATACCTTTAGCTGTTGCCGGATCTTCGGTTTGCTCACAAATAGCGACCTTATATCCTCTGGAGACAAGTCTTGCGATATAGGAATCAACGCTGTGAAACGGAACACCGCACATCGGCGCTCTTTCACCCTGACCGCAAGCTCTTCCCGTTAAAACAAGCTCAAGTTCTTTTGAAGCTTTAACCGC
This sequence comes from uncultured Faecalibacterium sp., assembly GCA_964616655.1. Taxonomy (GTDB): domain Bacteria; phylum Bacillota; class Clostridia; order Oscillospirales; family Acutalibacteraceae; genus UBA6857. The sequence continues at coordinate 76,770 of CAZTSC010000004.1, read as the reverse complement.
ATCATCATAAAACATTTCATAAAAATCGCCGAGACGGTACATCAAGATCGTATCTTGATAGTCCTTTTTTATCTCCATATACTGTTTCATCATTGGGGTGATATCAGCCATTTTTACTTCCTCACACAATTCTCTTTTTTGATTTCGTACGCCTGCATTTATGCTTAATGTCAGGCTTGATGTCGGCTCTCAAAGTTTGTGAGAGCCGACAGTATTTGTTTCTTAGTGGCAGCCTGAACAGCTTGAACATTCGCCGCCGCAGTCATGATGTTCCTGCGGAATTTCGCAAGTATAAGGATCTTCGCCGTTAACACAAAGACCGAGGAGCTGCATAACGTCATTCATGAGAGCGTCAATTTCGCCTCTTGCTTCTTCATAGGCCTTCATTTTTTCATTACCCATAAACTGAGCATAGAGCTTTTCAAAGTTCTCATTGTAAGCCTTGAGCTTGTCCTCATCAGCATCCTCTTTGCCTGCTTCCTGCTGGAAGTTCATCTGAATAAGCTGAATCTCACCGATAAGATCCATAAGTTCCTTATCGTTCTCGTTTGCTTCTCTTGCCTGCTTAAATTTGAGATATCTCTCGTCCTGCTGAATAGCTGCACCGAGATCTCTCGTCATCTTCATGATGTCCATATGATTTTTCCTTTCTATTCTTAAGCTTATAGCTTATTTAACAAATAAATTTATACAAGTTCACCGTTTACGATCCAAGTTTTACATTCGGTCACTTTAACCTGTCTAAAGCTGCCGATAACACTTTCATCGCCGGGAAATTCAACTATGATATTACCATCTGTCCTGCCTGCTATCCAGCCGTCTTTTTTCGATTTTTCTTCACACAGAACACGGTATATCTTATCTTTCATTAGTGCGGTTCTTTCACCTGCTATTCTCTCCTGAAGATCGGTCAATTCCTTAAACCATTTGCCCTTTTCTTCTCTTGAAACGGGATCTTCCATATCATACGCTTTTGTGCCTTTTCTCGCAGAGAATATAAACGTATAAAGCGAAGTATATTTAACATCTTCGACCAGACTGAGCGTATCGCAAAATTCTTCATAAGTTTCGCCCGGAAATCCGACTATAATATCACTCGTCACGGACAAATTCGGCATCACACTGTATGCGTACTTAATAACAGACATATATTTCTCACGATCATATTTTCTGTTCATTGCACCGAGAACACGGCTGTTTCCGCTTTGAACCGGCAAATGCAGGTGTTTTGCGACCTTTTCACAACTTGCCATAGTGTCAAGAAGTTCCCTTGTGCAATCTTTCGGGTGAGAAGTCATAAATCTGATTATAAAGTCGCCTTCAATATCGTTGATCGCTTTCAAAAGAGCCGGAAAACCAAACTCACTTCCCTTATCACGGTTATATGAATTCACATTTTGGCCCAAGAGAGTTATTTCTTTATATCCCTGATTAACAAGGCATCTCGCTTCTTCAACGACAGTATCAAAATCACGGCTTCTCTCACGTCCTCTTACATATGGCACAATACAATAGCTGCAAAAATTATTACAGCCATACATTATGGGCAGCCAAGCCTTGAAATTTCCGTCTCGGTGTATCGGTAAGCCTTCTGCAATATTTCCCTCAGAATCCGTTATATCAAACACTCTCTTGCCTGTACAGACGGTTCTATACATAAGTTCGGGGAGCTTGTGTATAACATGAGTTCCGAAAAGAAGGTTAACATAAGGAAAACTCTTATATATTCTGTCAGCTATATGCTGCTGTTGCATCATACAACCGCAAAGAGCAATTATCATGTTCGGATTTTTCTTCTTCAGCGGTTTTAATGCTCCCAAATTTCCGAAAACCCTGTCCTCAGCGTGTTCTCTGATAGCGCAGGTGTTATATAAAACAAGGTCAGCTTTTTCAACATCTTCGATAAGCTCATAGCCCATTTTTTCAAGCATACCTTTTATACGCTCGCCATCGGAAACATTCCCCTGACAGCCGTAAGTATGAACAAATGCCTTTGGCGAAGTAATGGGAAATCTTGACGACAATACAGTTTTGACTAAGTTTGAATATTCCTCCTGACGGTGAAGTTCTTCTTCACTGACAAGAAATTTGCTTTTATTTTCCATATCGCTCAACGCTGTTATCCTCCAAGTGAACATAATAACTCATATTAATCTATAATTACAGATGATTATATCACCTTTTTGATTTAACTTCAATAGTAACCACAATATTTAGTGATTTATTAACGAAAAATTATCATATTCACCGAACGATAAAAAGCACTACCGTTTAGATAACACTTTAATAGGAAGTTATAAACATAAAAAACGGCTTAACTCAGTGAATTTGGTTAAACCGTTTTTTATATTTGAAACTGTCAAAACAGTTTTCTTCTTATGTAATTTTGAGATAACCGTTTCAACAAAGTATAATTTTAATTTGCCGAAAAGCATCTATCTCTTTTTATAAATGATAAGTTCAGGATTTGCACCGTTTTCCTCATAAGTACAAACAAGCAGAAATTCAACATCTGCAATCACGCCAAAACACCTATCTCCGCCAAATTCACATTCAAGTTGATTGCCGAGATATGTCTTTGCATCGTTCAAAAACTTCACTGAGCTGCCATTAGGTAGGTGGTATTCAAGATTAACGAAATTTCCTACAAGTGCATTAAGTTTTTCAACCTTTGGCATTCCTTCTATATGAAGTTCATTTATTTCATTGATCAGTTGTCTCTTGAATTCTTCAAACTGTCCGTTATCGTTTAGTTCATTATAATGTTTCCAGTAATCCAACTTTGGAAGCAAGTCTTTCATATAAGAACGAGCCTGCTCCTCGGTGAAATTTTCACTTACCATATTTTTAACGCAAACCTCAATCAAATCGTCCATATCACTGTAAGTATAAGTTCCGTCAGCGTAGCACCATTTGCAATAGTCCTCGTTAAATGTGCCGTTGTGATTATGACTTATGATCGTGTCATCATCAAGCGGCATACCGCAGCATTGACAAATCAGTTTTCGGGGTGAACCTAAAAGTGTGTTGATAGAAACGTTAAACACTCCCGATAATAACTTTAATGTTTCGGTATTGGGTGTTGTTTCACCGTTTTCCCAACGAGACACCGCCTGTCGAGTAACATAAACTTTTTCGGCAAGTTTATCTTGAGACAGCCCATTTTTTGTTCTGAGTTCGTAAATAATATTTTTCGTCTCCATAAAATCATCACCTCGGATACATTATATTCTAAACATATAATTAAATCAAGCAACTCTCTGTTGCTATCGACTATGCGATTTTTAGGATATAAAGAAAGACAGAGCAAAAAGCATTTCTGTCTTTTACCCTGTCTTTCACTTATGCAACACTTATAAAGTTTTATTTTGATACATTTTTCAAATTTCTTCCTTATTTGGTGTTAACATTCGGTTGTGCCTTCTAATTATTATTTATACTTGTAAACTTTGACATAATCTATGACAAAATCGGCCACATAGTCAGTTCCATGTTCATCAACTGCCGGCCCCGCCCAACTTTTGTCGCTAACGCCGCCGGATCCACCAACTTCAGAAGAAATTATCATAAATTCGGGGACTTTTGATGTACCGCCAAGACTTGTTCTATATGACTCAACACCGTTTATATAGAATATGTATTCGTCCTTATTCCACTCAACGCCGTAGGTATTATATTGAGTGTATGGATCTCTGTCGGTTACGAGATACTGTCTGCCGATACAACTTCTCATTGTCGGAAATTCATATCCGTCATAGTGAACATTGTGTGAAACTCTGTTTTGTCTGAAAGATTTGTTATAGAAAGCGCTCTCGTATATATCGACTTCGGCTCCATCCTCTCCCGATCCATCAACATTACAAACACCGTCATTATAAAGCCAGAAAGCTGACCATATACCGGTTGCCTGCGGACAGATGCATCTTATCTCAAAGTAACCGTAGGTTTGTTCAAATCTTCCTCTTGTGTCAAAAGCCGCTGAATACCAACCGGCAGGATCGCCTTCATTGATACCGTTTTCAAGATATTTGGTATATATATGAAGGTTCCCATCTCTGACCTCTGCGAGAGATTCGTTCCAGTGACCACCTTGGCGGTTGATCGTGTTGTCTTTTGTGGAGTCTTGATGAGGTCTCCAAATTTCATCATTTACGCTGTCTCCGTCAAAATTGTCCTCAAAGACAAGTTCAAACTTCGATAAGTCAATATTGTCGCCTTTCGGATCAGTAGGAATACCGATCAAACTTCCAATCATGATAAACAGAGAAAGTGCAAAAGATGATAGTCTTGTTGCCAATGTAAACATGATATGTCTCCTCTTCTTAAATTATTTGCTACTCATTATATTACTTTATTCAATGATTTGTCAAGTATTCATAGTTAAATCGGTGTTAGACAGTGTAGGGCAACATAAAATGACCTCCTGTTATTTGGTAACTTTATTTAGCCGTATAATGGGGATAAACCAATTGACCGTTTTACCGTAAATATGTTTAATAAAAAATACGGACTTTTATGGGCTATCACTTAACCTCAAAAAAGCCCGTAAATACGCCGCTTTTCGCTATTTGTTTTTTCATTTTTAGACAGCAGACAGACCGTCTCCACATGAACCGTTCTGGGGAACAGGTCGAATGCTAATACTTTTTCGGTTTCGTATCCAAGTTCGGCAAAAATTGCACAGTCTCTTGCAAGTGTCGCAGGATCACACGAAACATATACTACTCTGTCGGGACTCATTCCTGCAACCGACTCTATAACTTCAATGTCACAGCCTTTTCTTGGCGGATCGAGAACTATCACATTCGGTCTTGTCCCCTCTTTAAGTAGTGTTTTCGCTGTTCCTTTTGCATCGTCACAAATAAAACGTGCATTTGTTACTTTATTAAGTGCTGCATTGAATTTCGCATCCTCTATCGCTTGCGGTACAACTTCAACCCCTATCAGCTCTTTCACACTGTCCGACATCGAAAGTCCTATCGTACCCGCACCGCAATAAAGATCCAAAAGAGTTTCGTTGCCTGTCAGTTGGGCATATTCTTTTGCTTTTTCATAAAGTCGTTCGGCTTGATTGTGATTGACCTGATAGAATGACAGCGGTGATATTCTTATCTCTTTGCCGCAGAGAATATCAGTGATATATCCGTCTCCGTAAAGATAAACGCATTTTTCGCCTAATATCTTATTCGTTCTTTTGCTGTTCACATTCAAAACAATAGTCTTAATATTGCTGTTCTCATTGAGCAAAAGCTCGATGAGTTTATTTTTATTCGGTACACTCTCACCTGTAGCAACAAGGCAAACCATTACCTCTCCCGTAACTTCGGCTTTTCTCAGATATATGTGCCGCAACAATCCTTTTCCGCTTTCCTCATCATAAATCGTCACCTTGCTTGTCAGCGCCCAAAGCTTGATGCACTTTAATATCGAGCTGTATTCCTCAGGCTGAAGTAAGCAGTTCGTACCGTCACAAATTCGATGACTCTTAGGAGAATAGAATCCTATAATCAGATCGCCGTTTTGTGAAAGTCCAACCGGATACTGTGCCTTATTTCGGTAATGATCAACATTTTCGCTGCCTATGATATCATCAACTTTAATGTCAAGTTTGCCTATTCTGTCAAAAGCATCTTGGACTCGCTGTTTTTTGCCTTTCAGTTCGCTTTCATAGCTTATATGCCTGTACGCACAGCCTCCGCAACGAGAGAAAACTTCACAATCACAATCAATTCTATCCTTAGACGGCTTAATTATCTTCTTGATAATGCCAACCGCATACTTAGACTTAGCCTTGATAATATGAACAATCAGATCGTCACCGACCGCTGTGTTTGCAACAAACACAGCTTGTCCGTCAAAATGAGCAACACCGCTGCCTTCCGATGATATTGATTCGATTTTAACTCGAATTTCGTCATTTTTCTTAAGTGCCAATATTTTCACCCTTACTTGACTTGTATAATTTTAAGCTCAATAACAATCGCTAAACCACCAAGCTTTGACTTTTGAGCATAAATCTCTCCACCGTGGCTTTCAACTATCTCCTTACATATAGCAAGGCCCAATCCGGCAACTTTTCTGCCTTGATCCGAAGTATAAAACGGCTCAAAAATAACTTCAAGTTTTTCATCTTCCAAGCCTTTGCCATTGTCGGAAATAATTAATTGTATAACGTCTTGCTTCTTCTTACACTCGATCTCAATGAGCTTTCTTCCGCTGCCAAAATGTTTAAGAGAATTTCCGATAATATTTCCGATAACACGTCTCATTTTCTGAATATCAACGTCAATTATGTCGCTATCCTGTTCAATATTACATACAAAATCAACATCAAAACTTTGCAGCTCGTCCTCGTAACCCTCTGTCAGCTTTTCAAGCATCTCACTGACCGTCATTTTAGTTTTTCGTAAACTGCTGTCAAGATTATAACTGAGATATTCGTCAAAATCATTGACAATATCCCTTATCGCAACAGCTTTATCATAGACCGTCTTAATATATCTCTGCTTGCGTTCTTCGGAAAGGTTTTCCTTTTTCATCATCTCCGTATACCCCATAATTGATGTAAGCGGAGTCTTTATATCATGAGAAATTGAGGCAATAATTCGCCTTTGGTTTTGTTGCTGCTTAGTGATCGTTTCGGTCATTTCGACAAAACGATTTTGCAATCTTGCGACCTCGGTGCGACCGGGCATTCTCTTGACCGGTTCACCTTTCTCATACTTTTCTATGCTGTTATAAAGCTTATGCATAGGTCTGAGCATGAGTGCATAGATGATTAAGACTATCAAAAGTATGAACATTGTTACCATTCCGAAAATGATAACAAGCAGTTTGAAAAGATATCCCGAATCCGTCAGATATTCACTCGCAAAATAAACAGACGTTCTCAGTATATATGCCTCATCATTGTATACAAATGCTTTTTGCACCTTTGTTCCTATCACAGACCAATTTTTATCCGTTGTGTGAGCTATTGTTTTATTGTTGTTATTTTTAATATCAACAACTATTCCGTCATAGCTGTCTGCTAAACTTTGCCAACTGTCGGTATTATCCGTCAATTGAAGTTTTGAAATTATTTCGTCATTAACATTTTGCAATATAACTGTATCCTGAGCCGAATATTCGCTTATCATATTTGCAACCGAATGAAAATAATAGAAAAATACGCAGTTAAATATTGCGATCAAAGCAATCATAAGCAGGATATCGTTTTTTCTGTTTTTTGACATATCATTCACCTATGGATTTTACAAATTTATAGCCTACACCCCATACGGTTTTAATATATTCGTTGTTTCTGTCAATTTTATCTCTGATACTCTTAATATTAACCGCAACAGTTCCTATGTCACCGTATTCAGTATCCCAAACGCTTGAAAAGATTTGTTCTCTAGTCAAAACCTTGCCCGCATTTGACATAAGATATTGCAAGAGCTGGAACTCTCTTGTTGAAAACGGAATATGCTCACCGGATTTAATAACTTCAAAGCTATCTGTCCTGATCTCAATTTCGCCGATCTTTATGACTTCATTATTTTTTGTTTCATTTCTTCCTTCTCGGCGAAGATGTGCTTTAACTCTTGCGACCAACTCATCGACAATAAACGGCTTTGCGATATAATCATCGGCTCCCATCTCAAGTCCGAGTACCTTATCAACTGTCTTGCTCTTTGCACTGACAATAATTATCGGACAAGCAACATCATCTCTTATTCTGCGACAAATTTCAAGTCCACTCATTTCAGGCATCATGACATCAAGAATTATAAGAGCTATATCATTTTTATTTGTATTGATATAGCCGAGTGCTGACCTTGCACTGTTCTCAACAACTGTTTCAAAGCCGTCATCTTCGAGAGCATCGGCAACAAGGCGTGAAATATCGGTATCATCGTCAACTATAAGTATTTTTTTCATGGCTATTCCTCCATATATATCAATTCATTTTAATTTTACTACATTTTTTGAAATTTTTAAAGAGTAAATCATTCATTTTTATTTTAATTAAGAGATATGAATAAAATTTTAATGTATTGACCTAGCCATATCCTAAAATCGCAAAAAGGAGAATGTCCGACAGACATTCTCCAAATCTTTTTGTTTATAAGCTAACCGGAGTCGAACCCGATACCACATACATTTGCGAGTTTGATATCACAGTGTCAACATTGACAAATAACCGCATTTTTTCAGCCAGCTCTTTCGCTGTCATAAGTTCTTTTGAAACGGGTTTCGCTTTGTTTTTATGACAGGCAAGGATCGCTTCACGACTCATTCCATGGGCAACAGTCAATCTTCCCGATGCGGATAAGTGCTGTGAAAGATTCTCAAACAGCTGATTATCATTTACAAAATGTGGAAAAGCGTTATAAATTACTATGCTGTCAAATTTTGTTTTGAACTGATAGCTTTCCGCATCGCCCTCTATAACATCAATATCGGGAAATTTAGCCTTTGCGATTTTGACCATTTCCCCGGAAATATCAATAGCCGTCAGAGAACGAACGCCCCTTGAAATATAATCTTTGAAAAGTACACCTGTTCCGCAAGCAACATCAAGCACATTTGCTCCGGATTTAATTTCTGCTATATCAAGAATTTTGGAGATAACCTCACTGTTCTTTATCATGTTATTATCCCAGTTTGATGCACATTCGTCAAAGAATGAAATAACAGCATTTTTATCCAATGCGTTTTCCTCCCATTCCTGATTTTTTGAAATGAAGTTCACGCATTCCTTCAACCTCATCACAGATCGGTTTTAAATTGCATGAGGCACAGTCAAATTCCAAGTTATTCATCACTTGATTGAGAGCCTCAGTAACCTCTCTGTTTTTCTCGGCTATAAGTTTCAATTCATGGTAGTCCGCACTTTCATCTGTTATAAAATAAATTGTTGCTCCTTTTACACCGGAAATAGCCCTATACTTTTCAAGCATAAGATTGCCAATTTTTTCAAAGCTTATCCCTTGTTTTAAAGCTTTCTTTGACACACGCACTCCCTCTTTGAAAGACGATGAAGATGAACGAACCATATATCCGTCCGGAAAACAGTGATATTTCACATATTCGATCTTTTTAATAAGGTCGTAAGCTTCCTGTCCGTCACCGCAACCGTCAACCGACACCACAGCTACTCTGGCAAAATTACAATCAGACTTTATATCGCAAAGTTCTTTGCCAACAGTGACGGTTTTAAATTCGGCGTTTTTTGATGTGACAAGACAAAAGCCTGTTCCGTTCAGTTCAAAAGCAGTGTCTCTTTGAAGAATAACCTGACTATGCCCGATATCATTCCAAGCATTGACAAAGTTTGACTTATACTCTCTCATTGGTCTATTCTCGATCAAAGAGAGAGTTTTTTCAATCAGTGAATCAAAAAAGTCCATTACAGTTTCTTATCTCTTTTCATTGTGTCATAATGCTTTTGAAGAAGGTCATATACCTTTCTGATAAGTTTCATATCAATGTTAAACCAATAGATAACAAAAGTTAGAACAAACAGGCAAAGAACAACCGCTAATATGATAAAAAGTATTTTCATATCAGTTCTCCTTTGCAAGACCTTTTTGACGAGCATATTCGGCAGCACCTAAAGCACCCATAAGCTGAGGATCGATTGAAAGTTCAACAACCTTTATCTTAAGCACCTTTTCTATCGCCTTTTTGAGTCCGTCATTTTTGGCACAGCCGCCTGTGAGAGTTATGCTGTCAACCGCACCTGCTTTCTTCGCCATAACAAAGCAGCGTTTTGCAACCGCCAACTGAATACCTGCCGCTATTTCGTCCATAGGTTTGCCCTCGCCGACAAGTGAAATAACTTCGCTTTCTGCAAAAACAGTACACTGAGCCGTAATGGGAATCGTATTTTTAGCGTTCAAAGAAAGTTTTGAAAATTCAGGAAGGCTCATTTCAAACGCATTAGCCATAGCCTCGTAGAATCTTCCTGTACCGGCGGCACATTTATCATTCATAGCAAAGTTTTTAACAGTTCCATCGGTATCAATTGAAATTCCTTTGACATCTTGACCGCCTATATCAATAATAGCCTTTACATCGGGATTTGTGACGTGTACACCCATAGCATGACAACTTATCTCAGATATATTTTCATCTGCAAACGGAACTTTGTTTCTGCCGTAGCCTGTACCAATGAGGTATGAAAGCTGTTCAGCCGAATTTAAGCCATTGACCTGAGAAACCGCATCATCCAAAGCGATCTGAGCGCTCTGAACCGGATTTATCTTACTTCTGTTTGTGACATTGGCGACCATTTCGCCTTTTTCATTGAGAATAACGCATTTTGTGTATGTAGAGCCTACATCGCAACCGCCAAAATATTTCATAATATTAAATCTCCTTTTACCAAGCTAAATCATCTTCAAAATCAAGAAGTGACGCATCAAGCGGCTCTTCCTGCAATACTGTCTGCATATATTTATTAACCTGCTCACGCATATCACGTCTTGAAATAGTACGTGGATCCATAAGATCCTGCTTAACCCAAATAAAGTTGATATTGCGTTCACGGGCTTGATCATCAAAAATGCCTGTTAAACCGTCCATACCTTTGCAGGAAATCTGGTCGTACATAATAACAGTATCAGCATTATATTCTTCGACAATACGCCAAAGCTCATCGACAACGTTACGATAGCCGCCCTTGGTATGTTTTCTCATTATAGAACGCTGATATGTCTTGGCAAGATCTTTAAGCGACTGATCTTTGTCCTCGGTATCAATCTCAAGATATGAAATCATAGTTTCCATATCCATAATAACGTTCATGCCCCAGCAGTTTTCAAGCCAGTTTGCAAAACTTGTGTAATAGTTCGCAGGACAGCTCCAAACAACTGCTCTGTGACGCATTTCTTTTGAAACCGGAGTCTTTTTCTCATACGCTTTCATCATGATCTTGTTGACTTTTTCATCAACCTTCAAAAACTTTTCGTTTGAGCCACCCGAAAGGTTAAAATAGAAGATTCTGTAAAGCCAGAAACAAGCTCCTGTCATCTGCGGATACGGTGTTTTGTTGATATCCCACTTTTGACGTTCATATTCAAGCTGCTTGTTATAGTCTTTCATTCGTGCGAAATAAGCGTTCCAATCAAACTTTTCGCCCGTCTGATCTTCAATAAATTTAATAAGTGCCTTTATCTCGTCAACTGCATATTCCTGAACATCATCGCCGTTATATCTCAGCGGTACACCAAAGCAATGCGTGGGGAGATTAAGACGTCTGTCAAGGAAGGTTGAGTTCATAATCGAACCGTCACACGGCATATTTGTGCCTATCATGCAGCAGCCCATTTTCGGGTAGTCGTCCTCTATAGCGACACCTGCCTCAGCACTCGGAAGCGGACAAACGTCAGCGGGAACACCAAAACTTTCGGTCACTTCAAGATAAGGCGGAGTTATCTGCTGATCGACCATTGATGAAAGGAAGATCGGTAATGTCTGAAGTGGTATGGGAATAAGATTTGGAAATCCTGTAAAGACTTCATTGGGAACTATCTCATCTGTCAGTACGATACGCTTTGAAAGTTTGTTTCCCGGATTTATCTTTTCATCGGCACGGAAAGATATGTTTATAAGCGTTGTTGTATGCTTGATTATCATGTTATAGTGAAGATGAGCCATCTTCAGTTGAGGGCCTCTTAAGCCGGCAGTGTGTCTGTCAACAAAGGCCGGTGCAGCAAGATATGACGCCATCCAGCGGTATCTCCACAAGCCCTTGACTGTTGAAACCGGAGCTTTAAGCACCATCTTTATCATGTCTTTCCATGTTACAAGCCAACGGTAATAGTCATAAGCTGTGTCTTTGACACCTCGCCATTCTCTGTGCTTAAGAAGTGCTGTATGCTCAGTATAAAGCTTTCCGTAATTATCCATTCTTCTGCACTCCCCTCTCCTTCTGGATCTTCTTGATTTCAAGGCTTTCTACAAATGCCTGTACTCGTGTTCTCAGCTGACCTGAAGCCGATGCCGTATACTGGCGGTCAACTGCGGCTGTGGGTACGCCATAATCATTGCTCATAACATATGAAGCCAACGCTCTTTCATAGCCCCAATATTCGCAGAATTTTAATTGTTCATACATAACACCGTCAGCGTGATATTCGTCAACAAGGTTTTTAACGTAATCTCGTCTTTCTTGCACCTTTTCGTGACTCATAAATCTCGGACACTGGCTTGTTTTAAGATAGTGGCGGCAAATCTGAGTGAGAATATCTTCGTCTTTATTGAGAATTATCTCTTGTCTGCCCGGCAAAGCACCGAAACAATATCTGTCAGCGACAACCAAAGCTCCGCTGTCCTCAATAAGTGACGTAAATTCAGGATCATCCATTTCTGATCCAACCACGACTATTTTCGCTCTGTAATTTTTCTTTGAATCAGGTTCTCTTGTCTTGAGTTCTTCAGCAGTTTCTCTGAGTGCCGGAAGAATTAAGGCTTTAGGACAACAATATGATACAAGATTTAATATGTGGTACTCATAGCCTGTTATTCTCGGATTGTCCTCTTTTCTGTATTCACCGATTTCCGTTATTAATCGGCAAACCTCGTTATGCTCCTCTACGGCTTTTATTAAAGCGTCATCAGAAGTGTCAACACCGTATACAGACGAAAGTGTATCTAATATTTTGATTCTCGTCTGATTAACATAATGTTTTAAAGTGTGATCCTCGATTTTAAACGGTGCATCTAAAAATGTGACGAAGAACTTATCGTTCGGCACTAAATTAAGCAACTCAAAATGTTCAGCGGCTCTATTCATTTCAGAACAAGTTTCCGATGCTAAAAGTGCATTGAGAAAATTGTAACCGCCCTCGATTGCTCTTTCCAATATAGCTTTAGAAAAACCACAAACAAAATTGCTCATATAGTAGGTTGCAATATCAAGAGATCCCGTTCTCGGTGCTCTTAAACGTACCGAAAAACAGTTTCCGCAATTAAGAAGGACTTCCGGAATATGGTAGCAAGTATATCCTAATGCTATTCCGCCCTCATCTTTCGCTTTTTTGACAAGGTCGTTGTTCGCATCAAGCAAAAGTTTTTCAAATTCATAAAGATGTTTTAAGTCTTTCATATCAAATCACCCCAATTTTTTCAAGAGCCTGCCTTGCACCCTCGACTATCTCCGAATCATCGGGAAGTGTGGTTACATTTTTGCCTTCAATATCATATATAACAAGGTTTTTGTCGCTCTTTATATATGATAAAACGGGAATTCCGTTTGTATTTATATGCTCGATAACGCTTTCATCGGGAAGTCTATTGACAATAACACCTATTTTCTGATACATGACAAGCTCATCGGCGACACTTTTAATAGTTGAAATAACCTGTGTACCTTTCTTGCTGGCATCTGTTATAAGCAACAAGTGTGTAACTTTTTCCATAACTCGGCGGTTAATCTGTTCAATTCCTGCCTCACCGTCTATGACAACATAATCAAAATCGGCAGAAAGAATACTGATAACCTCTTTGAGATATGAGTTTATCTTGCAATAGCAGCCTGCACTTTCAGGTCTGCCGACAGCTATAAAAGCGAAGCCGTCAGTTTCGACAAGAGCATCAAATATTTTATACTTTGCATCACCCAGAAGCTCAATTGCGGTTTTAGTATCTCCGTCCTCGACAGATGAAACGATCTCTTTTCTGATATCATCTATTGTTGTCTTGACTTCGATACCAAGAGCCGTTGACAATCCAACTGCGGGATCGGCATCAATAGCAAGTATTTTCTTGTCAGGATACTTCTCAACAAGAAGTTTAACGATAGCGGCAGATATGGATGTTTTGCCCACGCCGCCTTTGCCGGACAGGGCTATTATGGTTGCATTGTTGTCCATGACTAACTCTCCTAAATATAATAGTATCAACATTATAACAAAACAAGTCTACAGTTTCAACAGGAAATCGGTTATTTTAGATTTATTTGTCATAATAAGGTATTTTAAATTGAATGTAGGTTTACAATATATGTGTTGCAAATCGTTAATATTTATCGGTGGTTAAGAAGATATGATGGAACACTGCAATCATTAGCTGATTAGACCATATACACCCAGACGCAATGGAAAGGTTGAGCGTTCGCACAGAAAAGACAATAATTTTCCTATGCGTCATCTCCTGCCGATTATATCATTGACAAACCTATAACATAGTTAAATCGGTGTGTAGTCACCCACACACCGACAATTTTATGAATATCTTTTTTTAAGATGAAAGCTTTCAAGTACGAAATAGATAACAGTAAGAACATTAAGTGCTATCGAAACCGGAAGATAGTTGATCGCATTGTAACATATAACAGCCGATGCAAGTGTCACAGCTCCGAGAAAAACAACGGATTTTCCGAAAAACTCACAAAAGCCGTCAGCATCTTCATAGCCTGCTGATTTAATTTTAGTCACGATCCCTTTCAGTTTTTCTTTCCATATGCCGACACCGATCAAGGCTATAATAAGTCCAACAGCACCCCATATGAAATTGATATAAATTTTCATTTTTCTTTTCCTTTCCGCTTCGGAAAACCGCAAAGCATAAAAATGCAAGCGATCACAAAGCTGAGTATAAATATTATCAAAGATAATATATGAGTTGAAAAATAATCAAAAAGCTTTATAAACGCATCTTTCTGCCCTAAGACGGAAATTCCAACACATACAGCAAATATTGCTGCGATGAGGACTGCTCCTGCCGCAGTATCTTTCGCTACCTTAGCCAGTGGTTTTTTCTCGCTTGTGACAAGATCAACTACGCTTTCAACAGCAGTATTGATAAGTTCTCCCATAACCACCAAAGCATTGGCAATAAATATCAATGCCCAATCCTGCCTTGTGAGAACAAACCAATCGGTAAGCAGTAAAAACGAGTACATATATATCATGCACACTATATGTATTCTCATGTTTCTCTCGTTCTTTATCGCTGTTCCAATTCCGCAAAGTGCATATTTAAAACTTAAAATCAGCCCCTTGATTCGCTCCATTCAGATCATTCCTCGTCCATATAATAGCTTTCATTTCTCTTAAATCCGAGCTGTGTTAAAACAGTTTCTTCTTTTTCTCTCATTCTGACCGCCTCAAGTCCACCATCCTCATGATCATATCCGAGAAGATGCAGCATCGAATGAACGGTTAAGAAACCGACTTCTCTTTCGAGCGAATGACCATACATATCGGCTTGAGCTATTGCATGATCTATAGAAATAACGATATCGCCAAGCATCTTCGCTCCCGTGTCGTTATTTATGTCGTACACACCGTTTTCACCTAAGGGGAAAGAAAGCACATCTGTCGATCTGTCTATATTGCGGTACTCCTTGTTGAGTCTTTGAATTTCCTCATCATTAACAAAACGAACGCTTATCTCGGCAGAGCCTTCAAAATTCTCGTTAACCAAAACTGCGTGGCAGCAACGTCTGACAAGCATTCTCATTCCCGTGGGGACTTTAACTATCTTGCTGCTTCTTGAAATTATTACTTTTACTGTGTCTGTCATTTTTTTTACCCTCCTCATACTTGTCATATGCTTTTATTATATCCTGCACCAATTTGTGCCTTACAACATCTTTTTCTGTGAGTCTCACCGTTTTAATATCGTCAACGTGTTTGAGAATTTTTATAACCTCAACAAGACCGGATTTTTTTCCGTCCGGCAAGTCGATCTGTGTAATATCTCCGGTAACCACTATCTTTGAATTAAAGCCCAATCGTGTCAAAAACATTTTCATCTGTTCGGCTGTCGTGTTCTGAGCTTCGTCAAGAATTATAAAGCTGTCATCAAGTGTTCTTCCACGCATATATGCAAGCGGTGCAACCTCGATGCTGCCTCTTTCCTGATATTTCTGAAAGCTCTCTGCTCCGAGCATATCAAACAACGCATCATATAGCGGTCTTAGATAAGGATCAACTTTCTGCTGAAGATCACCGGGTAAAAATCCAAGCTTTTCACCGGCTTCAACAGCAGGCCTCGTCAAAATTATTCTATTGACTTCTTTTGCTCTGAAAGCTCTGACAGCCAAAGCTACGGCAAGATAAGTCTTTCCCGTACCGGCAGGGCCGATTCCAAAAACTATCGTGTTATCATTTATAGCCTCGATATATTTTTTCTGGCCCAGTGTTTTCGCTTTAACCGGCTTTCCTTTAGCGGTTATGCAAACACAGTCTGACGACATTTCGCCAAGCTTTTCTTCGCTGCCATCATTGACCATGGAAATAACGTATCGAACATTTTGATCGTTTAACTGTTCACCTTTATTTATAAGCAAAAGCAAACCGTTGATTGCACGAATCGCTTTCTCGACATTTTCAGCCTCGCCCTGAACTTTTATCTCAGAGCCTCTGCAAACCGTTTTGACATTAAACTCTTTTTCAAGCAGTGTTATATTTTCATCAAAACTGCCGAATAAGCTCACGGCTTGCTCCATTCTTTCCACATTTATTGCTTTTTCAAACAAGAGAATGCCTACTTTCCTTTATACTGTAGATATTATAAATCAAATTCTATTGAATTTCAACATATTTTTATATCTTTATTCTGTTTTTATGTTGATTGGAACACTTTTTCCTATGAAATCAACACAATCAATTTCTCCGGCTATCTTTATATCTTTTCCTTTTCCGGAAATATGACTTGAAACGGAAATTACATCAGAATTTTTTGTTTTATCTTCAAAAACATTCAGATATCTCGCAATAAGATATTTTCTGCGAATAGTCGCCTCTGCACTTTCCGTTCTATAAAAGCTTTGGACAACTTTCGTCACTGTAAACGGCAATCTCACATTATTTAGTACGGCAAATTTTTCTCTCTGGGTAAGTTCACTGCTTTCGTTTTTATCCGGCCTCATAAGAGGCAGTTCAAGAGCAAACGCCGACACCGATATCGCCGTCTTATCAGAAATATAGTTTCTTTCTTCAACCGCTTTCAGATCACATTTCAAATTGACAGTATGTTCTGCAGCTATCTCACCTCTTGCCTCAACAAAATCAAGCGTTCCATCATAATATTCGACTATCCCGCTTATGAGAAGATCTCCCTCTTTTACACCGTTTTTTACACTCTCTGTCGGTGTGCCTGAATATGTTTTAATAGACATCAAAGTTCCGTCAAAAGCAGCCACAATATTGCATGGTTTTCCGTCTGTCATCGGTTCGCTCGCTTTCGTCTCTCTGACTTGTATCTCGGCACACATTCCCTCAAGATTCAACGAAACCCAGATTATCTTATCTCCGAGATCGGATAAAAAGCGTTTTTGTACCTCTTGAATATCAATGCTCTTTTTTCTCGCTCCCGCTTTAACTCCGAGTTTTTCAAATTCAGCTATTATCTCACTGTCGAAAACATTTTCGTTTCCTGTTACACACACGCTCCACACTCTTGTACTCATAAAAGCAATAAAACAAAATATCAGCACTATACCGACAGCTAAAGCGGTTCTGTCACGGTTTTTGTTAATCAGAAACGGTAATCCGAACCGACCGTGAACTTTGATATTCATTCCCGAACTTTTTGCCGCATCTTTAAGTCGCCTGTAATACTCAGCTCTTGTGAAAAAGAACATATCATTTTTAACGTAGCTTATTTCCCACATCGGAATACCTTTAAGTGTACATATATTTATAAGACGTTCACTGAACCCGCCATCAGCTTTAACGCTTATATATCCTCTGAAAAAGTTTAGAATTTTTATAAGCATTTAAACACCTCAAGACGAAAAGTCCATTGAAACTATTGTTCCCTCAACAACAATCTTGTCATCGGAAAGTGTTTTTATTGTCAATCCCTCTCCGCAAAACCTGAGGCAAAGCTTTCCAAGATTAAGTCTCACGCAACCCGATGTGTACTCAACAATTCCTTTAGCACCGTCAATTATTGCCCTTTTATTATCTGTGATCCCAATTTCAGTGCAGCCTAAGTTTTGCGATAACGCATTGTTTCTTATCCCTTGTATACCGGCATATCTGTGCATATCTATTCCTCCGAAAAGTTTTCTCGTTAAATTCTATGAAACGATAAAATAAAAAATACTTTCACATCATATCATTACAGTGTGAGGTGAAACAAATGAAGAAAACGTTATTAATGAAAAGTCGTGAAAAAGCAACAGATAAAATAAAATATTCAATTCTGGTTTTTTTCTGTCTGACTTTTTGTGTGCTTTTGACGGTGTATGCACCACAAAGTAAAAACGGCATTTCACAAGCTTTGGAAATATGCTCCAAAACCGTAATTCCGTCACTTTTTCCCTTTATGTTTTTGTCAAGTTTTATGTCGGAAAGCGGTATTTTCAACAGAAATTTTAAAGTGCTGGATAAAATAACAAAAACCGTTTTTAATCTTCCTCAAACTGCTTTTGCCGTATTTATAATGAGTGGCTTAGGCGGTTTTCCGGTCGGCGGAAAAATGACCAAGCAGCTTTATGAAAGAGGATATCTGACACAAAACCAAGCTCAAAGATTATTGCTTTTTTCTGTCAACCCCGGGCCGGCATTCACTTTCAGCGTCATAGGTCTTTCGCTTTTCGGGAACATAAAGATCGGGTATATTGTATATGCTTCAATCTTGATTTCAAATTTTATTATAGCCCTGCTAAGTCGATTTATCTCTGACAGTGACACTGTCGGTTCAATAAACAACGAACGTCACGAATTATATACAGCTTTCGTTCATTCCGGCTCAAATGCAGCGACATCAATGGTTTCAATTTGTACATTTGTGCTTATTTTTTCTTGTCTTGAAAGTGTTTTAAGCGGACTAATTGATAATGAAACCGTGATTGACGTTTTAAGCGGTACGCTTGAAGTGACCACAGGTTGCAAGAGACTTGCTCGGTTTTCGAGTGTTCCGCTTATTGCAGGTATAACAGCTTGGGGTGGTGTTTCGGTTCACTGCCAAATAGCAGACTGCATTAAGAAAACGGGACTTGATCTCAAACTGTTTTTAACGGCGAGGCTTTTAAGCGCCGGTATGTCCTCGGTAATATGCGACTTTTTATTAAAGATATTTCCGACTGAAATTTACGCTCTTGCTGCTAATGCCAACGTCACATCTGTTATGAGCGAAACTTCTTTTCCTATAAGTGTGGCTATGCTTTTGACTTGTTGTGTATTTCTTATCGGTGATTATTCATTTAATTCAAAACGTAAATGTTGAAAACAAAAAGAAGATATGCTATAATATTTCATATTTGTGCCGATCCATAGTGTGGTGGCAAAAGCAAAGGAATGTTGCAGATTGAAACAAAAACTTATTGATAAGAATGCTTACGGCAAGATATGTGAGAACTGTTTTCACGGAAGGCTTTCGGCTGACGGTGATAAAGTTCTCTGTGTCAAACAAGGAATCATGAAACTTGACTCAACTTGTCGAGAATATAAATATGATCCGCTGAAAAGACGTCCTAAAAGGCCTAAAAAGCTTACAGACTTCAGTGCAGACGATTTTAAACTTTAAGGAGGATAAAAATGTATCTTTGTTTTAAAGAGCCGGCAGATTATAACTATCTCGGCTGGGAAAGAAAAGCCCTTCCACTCGGAAACGGCAAAATCGGAGCTAAAATTTTCGGTGGAGTTCAGTGTGAGCTGATTCAATTCAACGAAAAAACACTTTGGTCGGGAGGACCTGAAATTGACGGTTTCGATCACGGAATAAGCAACCCCGATAACGGTAAGGCCTACAGAGAAATTCAAACGCTTTTAGACAGCGGTGACAGAAAATCGGCATTAAAAGAAATGAATAGACTTTGCGGCAACGAAAAAAGCTTTGGCTCTTTTCAGTCGTTCGGCAATATCTATATAATCTTTAACTCGGAAGTTCCCACACAATCCGGTGCATATCTTCGTGATCTGGATCTTGAAACAGGTTCATGCATGGTTGCAACCCACAAAGGAAAAGCCGGACAAAACAGACACTTCTTCATAAGCTATCCCGATAATGTTCTTGTCGGACAAATTGAAGCTTTTGGCGAAGAAACGCTTGATTTCACGCTTTCACTTCAATCCGAACAAAATGGTAAAGTAACATACGAAAACGGCAATGCATATCTTAAAGGAACGGTCAACGGAAACATTGGAGACGGAAAGCCTAAAAGTGAAGATGCAAATTCTCTAAATTACGGCTGTGTGATAAGAGTTATCCCCGGTGAGAACGGAACAGTTATAAGCGGTGAAAACGGAATAACCGTCACAGGCTGCTTTAAAGCTATGATACTGATGAGCTGTGCTACAGACTATGCCAACATATATCCCAAATACAGACGTGACAACGATCCTTTCGCAGAAAGTCTTGAGTACGTTGAAAAGGCATCGGAGCTTTCCTTTAATCAGCTTTTCAAACGACATCTCGATGACTATAAAGCTCTCATGGGCAGAGTTAAACTTAATATCGGTCAAAGTGATTTGACTGAAACAACAGATTCGCTTTTAAAAGGATATTCAAAAGGTAAAAACAAGCCCGAAATTGAAAGCACTCTGTTCGATTACGGAAGATATCTTCTTATTGCATCTTCTCGTGATGGTTCTCTTCCCGCTAATCTTCAGGGAGTATGGAACTCAATAAACAATCCGATATGGAACAGTGACTATCATCTCAATATAAACCTTCAGATGAATTATTTCCCCGCATTTACAGCTAATCTTGCCGAAACAACACCTCCTCTGCTCGACTTTGCAGATGGGCTTAGAAAACCCGGCCGCTATGTTGCGAATAAGACTATGGGAATCGGTGAAAACAAACCTGACGGCACACCGGACACCGATAAACCGACCGGTTGGGTTGTTCACACTCAAGTCAACCCCTATGGTATGGTTAATCCCGGAAGCGATTGGCACTGGGGCTGGGCACCGACAAACGGAGCATTTTTGATGCACAACTGCTATGAACATTATGAATTCACACGGGACATAGAAACTTTAAGAGAAAGAATTTATCCGGTTTTGCAGGAATGTGCTTTGCTTTGGACTAAAGCTCTTATTTATGAAAAGAAAAATGACCGTTATGCTGTTTCTCCGTCTCTTTCCCCTGAACATGGCCCTCTTACATCCGGCTGTACATACGACCAAACTATAGTTGAAGATCTTTTCAAAAATACACTTGAGGCGGCTCAAACACTGAAAGACAATGGATATGGCTCTGAGGTTGACGAAAATTTGATTTCTGTAATAACCGAAATGCTTCCGAAACTCAAGCCAATAAACATTGGGAAACACGGAATGATTAACGAATGGTTTGATGAGGACAGTTATTCACGGCTTTCTTATCACAAGCTCAACATTAAGAAACATCACAGACACACATCACACCTACTCGGTTTGTATCCATTCAACGCATTTAAGACTGAAAACGAGTTAAAAGCCGCTAAAAAGTCGCTTGACGACAGAGGAAACGGTGGCCCGGGTTGGTCACAGGCATTAAAAATCGCTGAATGTGCAAGACTTCGTGACGGTGAAAAATGCTATGAACTTATCACAGCTCTTATTAAGTCAAATGTATATCCAAACCTTTTCACCAATCACCCACCTTTCCAAATTGATGCCAATTTTGGGTACACGGCAGCTGTCATTGAAATGCTGATGCAAAGTCATAAGGGTTATATTGACTTTCTTCCGGCTTTACCAAAAGAATGGAGTCTCGGTGAAGTCACAGGACTTGTGGCTAGAGGCAACTTTGAAGTCAGTTTTGAATGGAGCGACTCGCTGCTGAAAAAAGGCAGCATAAAGTCAAACTGCGGTGGAAAATGCAGACTTTATCACAAAGGCAAATTCCTTGGTATTTCTGATAAAGACGGAAACGATATCGAAGTTGATTTCACTGACGGAATTGTTAGCTTTGACACTGTTAAAGGCGAAACTTACACAATATATTAAACTGAGATAAAAAAACAGAGTGGAACATTCATCCACTCTGTTTTTTTAAAGCTTTATAAATTCAGGTTTTCTCTTTTCAAAAACCGTATAATACTTAAAGCCGGCGTTAATTAATATTTCACCTGCTTTATTGAAACCGTGACCGAGAGTTTTCGGTAAATGCGAATCCGATCCAATTGTTATTATCTCACCGCCAAGTTCCTTATATCGCTTGATAATATCCTCATGCGGATTGCAGTGAAGAAACCCGCAATCAATTCTTGAAGTGTTGCACTCAATGCCCTTACCTTTAGATATGACGGTTTTGAGTATCTCGTCTATAATATCAAAGTAATCATGAGGATCATATTTCTCACCCTTATTCTTGGTGTAGCGAACTATGTAGTCTATGTGTCCGACAACATCGAAATTATCAAATGTCCTTACATTCAGCAAAACTTCTTCAAAATAACGTCTGAGTGCTTCATGCTCCGTGTTTTTCTCAAAGAAGTCGCTAAAACAAGGATCTTTTCCACCGATAAGGTGAGTTGAGCCGATTATAAAATCAAAATCATGTGAAGTCGCAAACAGGTCAATTTCATCTTTATGGCTTATCTGCAATCCAAGCTCAATACCTATAAGTACACGCAAAGTATCTGCGTACCGAGACTTAAGCTCACCGAGATGAGAAAAATATTTGTCCGCATCAATGATAAACGAAAGTCCGTTATCGGCTGAATAGCCAATATCCTCATGGTCAGTGAAACAGATTTTATTCATTCCAAGCTCGCCGGCACGTTTTAACTGTAATTCCGGTAAAGCTTTGCTGTCAGAAGAAAACGAAGTGTGAACGTGATAATCGTTATACATAAAAATCACCTCTTAAAAAATACCGCACCACCTAAGTGATGCGGTATAAATTTTCGTTCGAGTTTGATTATGCAAGCTCTGCGAAGTACTTAATAGTTCTAACCATCTGTGATGTGTATGAGTTCTCGTTGTCATACCATGAAACAACCTGTACTTCATACAGACCGTTGCCGAGGTCGATAACCATTGTCTGAGTAGCATCGAAGAGTGAGCCGTATCTCATACCGATAACGTCTGAAGAAACGATAGCATCTTCATTGTAACCGAATGACTCTGAAGCAGCAGCCTTCATAGCAGCATTGATACCGTCAACTGTTACGTTCTCGCCCTTAACAACAGCTGTAAGGATAGTTGTTGAACCTGTGGGAACGGGAACTCTCTGGGCTGAACCGATAAGCTTGCCGTTAAGTTCGGGGATAACAAGACCGATAGCCTTTGCAGCACCTGTTGAGTTGGGAACGATGTTAGCTGCGCCTGCACGAGCTCTTCTGAGGTCACCCTTTCTGTGAGGACCGTCAAGAATCATCTGATCGCCTGTGTATGCGTGAATTGTTGACATGATACCACTCTGGATTGCAGCGTAGTCATTGAGAGCCTTAGCCATAGGAGCAAGGCAGTTTGTTGTGCAAGATGCAGCAGAGATGATCTGATCATCAGCTGTAAGAGTATCGTTGTTTACAGAGAAAACGATTGTCTTAAGGTCATTGCCTGCGGGAGCAGAAATAACAACCTTCTTTGCACCGGCGTTGATGTGAGCCATGCTCTTGTCCTTTGAGCAGTAGAAACCTGTGCACTCAAGAACAACATCAATACCGAGTTCGCCCCAGGGGAGCTTTGAAGCGTCAGCTTCCTTATAGATAGTGAGGGTTTTACCGTCAACTGTGATTGTGCCTGCCTCGTCATCAGCTGAAACTGTGTGAAGTCCTTCGCCGATTCTTCCGCAGTAGCCACCCTGTGCGGTGTCATACTTAAGAAGCTGAGCGAGCATTGAGGGCTTTGTGAGGTCGTTGATAGCAACAACATCATAGCCTTCTGCACCGAACATCTGACGGAATGCAAGACGGCCGATACGACCGAAACCGTTAATAGCAACTTTAACTGACATTTTGAATACCTCCAAAATTTAATTATAAATTGATGGTTACATAAATTTACCTGTAACATAGTATTACATTTTTGCCGATTTTTCAAGTCTTTATGTGAAAAAATTAACCAAATTTGTAAACTTTCGTTAATCTGAACAAAATATCGTTCTTCTGAGGGCAAAAGGGCATAATACTGACGAATTTTTTTAATGCTCTGAGGTGAAAAAATGTTTGATGTGTTCATCAAAAAGCTGGAATCTATAATTTCAATTCCACCGACAATCGAAAATGAGACGATAATCCGTCAGTTAACTCACAGATTAATAAACGAATTGCGAATTTTTGACGAATACGGACAGAATAATGAAATTGAAAGTATTATTCGCCAATGCTGTTGTCACATTGAAAGACTCAACCGAAATATTATAACTGAGCAAAATACGAATAGGTTTTGCTTCGCCGGAACAGATATCGGCTATGCCTTGGGTAACTGCGTTATTGCGTGTGACACTCTTTTGGCGAAAAGCAGCAATGTCTTGACGTTTCAATCTCACGGAAAGATTGAGTGTGTTTGTTGTTGCAAGCTTTTAATAAAGGCCGTAACACTTATAATTGAGATTTTTCTGAACGGCTGTCAAAACTCTTTTATTGAGTTTAAATGCAGAAAAACCGACCGTGCTACGATATTATTGGCTGAAAGTGACAATAATAATCAAGCTGTTTTTAATACGGATCAAGCTATGGAAAATATTCGTCTGCTGACTAAAATAGCTAATCTGCACAAAGGTGCTTGTATTTCGAGCAGCAACAGCCTCGGTGCGTACATCGCAATAAGTATTTCCAATGATCTCAAAAGTGAGAACAGACCTTTTAAACCACCTAATTATATTGACCTTTTGATGGATAAATTTTCCGATATATACATTGGGCTTAGTAATATTGATGAAATTCATTTTCGTGATTGACTTTATGCCTATTTGTGCTATAATTTAATATGTATAATTTTGTTAATATGTGAAAGGGAAATGAAAATGAAACTTGTTGAAAAAGAATTCATGCCGGTAATTCTCGGTGCAGATATAACCGCATATAGTCTCGCCCGTTCATTCCATGAGGAATACGGAATTAAATCACTTGTTTTAAGCCGTTTGCAGGCCAAGATCATCTCGGAGAGCAAAATCTGTGAAAACCGTGTTTTTGCCGGTCTTGATAAATCCGAAGTTCTCATAGAAAAGCTTTTAGAAGTAGGCAAAGAATTTGAGGGAAAGAAAAAGCTTATCGTTATGGGCTGTGGTGATTGGTACGTAAGAGCTTTGATCGAAAATAAAGATAAGCTGTCGAAATACTACATTATTCCGTATATTGATGCCGATCTTCTTAACAAAATCGTTCTTAAGGACAAGTTCTATGAAATATGCGATGAGCTTAATATTGACCACCCGAAAACTTATGTCTATAACTGCGGTGAAGAAAATGATCTCAAATTTGATTTTGACTATCCTGTTATAGCTAAATGTGCAAACTCGGCACTTTATCACTATGCACAGTTTGACGGAAAGAAAAAAGTCTTTCGCTTTGAGAACGAAGAAAGTCTTAAATCAATGCTTGAAAAACTCGAAAAGTCAAGTTATGATTATAAGTTTCTCATTCAGGATTGTATTCCCGGTGATGACACCAATATGCGTGTTCTGACCTGCTACTGTGACAGAAATTCAAAGGTTAAATTTGCATCTTTCGGTCATGTTCTTCTTGAAGACCATACACCGTCAGCTATCGGAAATCCTGTTGCGATAATCAATGAGGTTGATGAAAAGATAGTCGCCGATGCAACAAAATTTCTCGAACATATCGGCTATACCGGTTTCGCAAATTTCGATATTAAATACGACAGCCGTGACGGCAAATATAAGTTTTTCGAGATAAATGTCAGACTGGGCAGAAGTAATTTCTATGTCACCGGCAGCGGTTTCAACACCGTCAAATGGATAGTTGATGATCTTATTTATCATAAAGACCTTGAATACACTGTTGCCGATAATGAAAATCTTTTCTTTGTTGTACCCAAAGGTATTCTTAAACGTTATATTAAGGGTGACAAAGAGCTGACAGCGAGAGTGAACAGACTTTTCAGAGAAAAGAAGATAAGCTATCCTCTCTATTATAAAAAAGATTTGAGTCCTGTTAGAAGATTTTATGTTGTTGCGGCATATTTTAACCAGTACAGAAAATATTATAAAACGGAGAAAACCTCAGTGCCGGTTTATGGCAAGATAGAGAAATGAGGCACAAAAATGAAACCTAAAACTTTGGGAATACTAGGCGGAGTTGGCCCATTGGCATCAATATATTTTCAACAGCAAATTGTGAAATTCACCGATGCTTCAATTGATCAAGAGCATATTCCCGCTGTTATATACAATGACACATTTATACCCGACAGAACGGCCTATATTTTGGGAAAAAGCGACCTTGATCCTCTGCCGTACATAGAAGAAGGATTCAGAAAGCTCGAAAAAGCAGGCTGTGATTTAGCGGTGATAACTTGCAACACAGCTCACTATTTCTTTGAACGCTTTTCCGAAGATTCGGCAATGCCGATCGTCAGCATTATAGACACCGCTGTTGAAGAAGTGTTAAACAAGCTGCCCAATGCAAAAACTGTCGGCGTTATTGCCACTGACGGCACAATAAAAAGCGGTGTGTACAAAAAAGTCATTGAAAAATTCGGACTCAAATGTATTTCCCCCGATGAAGAAGATCAAAGTGCCGTGACGAATATTATATATAACGAAGTTAAGGCAGGGAAAAAAGGAAACTGTAAAAGATTAATGCAGGTCGTTGATGCTCTCAGAGCAAAAGGCTGCGATGCGATAATACTCGGCTGTACTGAGCTGTCCGTCATGAACGAGGACAATGGACTGACCGAGAAAAACCATGATATTGTTGATGCAATGGAGGCACTTGCAAAGAAGTGTGTTCTCCTTTGCGGAAAGAAAGTTAAGGAGTAAAACTTATGTGCGGATTTGTTGGCTTTGTAAATGAATTGAGCAACGAAGAAAATAATAAAATTGTCCGTCAGATGGCTGACAGGATTATTCACAGAGGTCCGGATCAAGACGACTATTACGTTGACAGCAATGTATCTCTCGGCTTTCGTAGGCTAAGTATAATCGACCTAGAAGGCGGAAGTCAGCCAATTCTCAATGAGGACGGCTCAAAAGTTCTTGTGTTCAACGGAGAGATATATAACTATCAAGAAATCAGAGAAGAACTTATCAAAAAAGGTCATATCTTTAAGACTCACTCGGACTCAGAAACGATACTTCACGGTTATGAGGAATATGGTGAGAAAATTCTCGACAAGCTCAGAGGTATGTTTGCGTTTGTTATTTGGGATAAAGAGAAAAAACAAATATTCGGAGCAAGAGATATATTCGGAATAAAGCCGTTCTTCTACTATATGAACGGAAAAACGTTTATGTTTGCTTCGGAAATCAAGGCTTTTCTTTCAAATCCGAAGTTTATAAAAGAGCTTAACCGTGAAAGAATTCCGGAATATCTTTGTTTTGAGTATATTCCAAGTGAAGAAACTCTTTTCACAAATGTTTATAAGCTTCCCCCTGCCTCTTATTTTGTCTACAAAGACGGAAAGTTTGACGTAAAACCGTATTATGAGCTTAAGTATGACATTGACAATTCAAAGAGTCTTGAAGAATGGGAAGACCTTATTGACAAAACGTTTAAAAATTCAACATCTATGCACGGCATAAGCGATGTTGAGGTCGGCTGTTTCCTTTCAAGCGGTGTCGATTCCAGCTATGTTGTCAACGAGATGGCAAAAAAGAACGATGTCAAAACTTTTTCCGTTGGTTTTGAGGAAGAAAAATACAGCGAATTGAGTTATGCTGAAGAATTTGCCGATCATGTCGGTGTCAAGCTGTACTCAAAGAAAATATCAGCCGATGAATATTTTGAGGTCGCACCCAAAGTCCAATATCACATGGACGAGCCTTTGCCAAATCCCTCGGCACTCGCTCTTTATTTCCTTGCTCAAAAGGCTGCGGAACAAGTCAAGGTCGTTTTAAGCGGTGAAGGTGCAGATGAGCTTTTCGGCGGATATCATTACTATCGTGAGCCTCTCGACTTCGCTGCATACCAAAAATTGCCGTTAACTTTAAGAAAAACAGCAGCGGCTTTTGCGAAACATCTTCCCAGAATGCACGGAAAGAGGTTTCTTATCAACGGTGCAAAGCCGATCGAAGAAAGATATATCAGAAATAACTATGTTTATCCGTACACAGAGCGTGATAAAGTTTTAAATCCGAACATTCCCGCCGCAAAACCCGAAACTTTCACAAAAAAATATTTTGACAAAGTTAAGAATGAGGACGATATTACAAAAATGCAATATGTTGATATCAACACTTGGCTGGTTCAGGATATTCTTGTCAAAGCTGACAGAATGAGTATGGCTCACTCTCTTGAGCTTAGAGTTCCTTTCCTTGACAAAGAAATGCTCAAAGTCGCACTTCAAATACCGTCTGAATACAGAGTCGGAAAAGAAGTAACAAAAATAGCTCTCAGAGGTGCTGCAGCGAAAGAATTGCCCGAAAAAACAGCTCAGATGAGGAAGAAAGGTTTCCCCGTTCCGCTTAACGATTGGCTTAAACAAGACAAATACTACAACATGGTAAAAGTCGAGTTTGAGAGTAAAGAGGCTGCCATGTTCTTCAATCAAGA
This sequence comes from uncultured Faecalibacterium sp., assembly GCA_964616655.1. GTDB lineage: Bacteria > Bacillota > Clostridia > Oscillospirales > Acutalibacteraceae > UBA6857. The sequence goes on along the minus strand of CAZTSC010000004.1, from coordinate 48,212 downwards.
CTACATCTTAAAGCTTCTTGAAAATCACAGAACCGACAAGGAAAAGAATATGAAACGCATTTGGTCCATATATTCTTTCCTTTTGTGGTACCGTCAATATTTTGTAGAAAACTAAAAAAATTGGGCGGAGTCAGCTCCGCCCATTATTTTAAGGTGAACATATGAAAAAGCTTGTTTCAATAATTTTACTGATAGCTTTAATATTTTCTTTTTCCGCCTGTCAAAATACGCTGAATATTTCTTCAGACAACTCTAAATTGCAGGTTATGACAGCTATGTTTGCAGAATATGACTTCGCTCGTCAGATAGCCGGAGAATATGCACAAGTTCAAATGCTATTGCCCCCCGGAGCTGATATGCATAGCTATGAGCCAACACCAAAAGATATAATCAATATCAAAAACTGTGATATCTTTATCTATGGCGGAGGTGAATCCGATTCATGGCTCGATGACGTTCTTGACAGCTTAGGAGAAAACATAACAACGGTGAAAATGATGGATGCTTGCGAACTTCTTCACGAAGATGAACACGCAGAAGAAAGTCACGGCCATGATGAAGAAGAATATGACGAACACGTTTGGACTTCTCCGAAAAATGCGATAAAAATTGTCGATGCTATAACAGAGGCACTTTGCCTTGCAGACAGTAAAAATGCTGATGCGTACAGTAAAAACAAAAAGGAATATATCAACAAACTCAATAACCTTGACAAAAATTTCAAGTTCGTCATTGACAACGCAAAACGTCATGAGCTAATTTTTGCTGACAGATTTCCTCTGCTGTATTTCGCTGAAGAATACGGATTGGAATATTTTTCCGCTTTTCCCGGCTGCTCTCACAGCAACGAGGCATCTGCCGGTAAAGTCCGAGAATTGATAGACCATGTGCGTGTTGACGATATTCCGGTTGTATTTAAAATCGAACTTTCAAGTGACTCTTTGGCTCAAACTGTTGCAAGTGAAACCGGAGCTATTGTTCTTGAATTCAACTCATGTCACGGCATAACAAGGTCACAGCTCGAAAACGGTGAAACTTATTTATCTCTTATGGAGCAAAATCTTGAAAATTTGAAAATTGCACTTAACTAAAATCGGTAAATCAGCAACGAAAACTCACCGTTTCCGTTGCCGAGAGTCGGAGGCGGACACTTCGTGTCCGCCTCCCCTGCTTATTTTGGTCTGTGCGAAAAGGGTGGCAAAAGGTTTCCCCGAAGGGGAAACACGCAGGCACTTGTGCCTGCGTCATCGGTGCGAAGCACCGATGCTTTTGCCACCCTGCACAAACTTCCCTCCTGCACAAACCTTGCGGTCGCAGAAACCTCAAACTAAAAGTCAGATGAAACCAATCTCTGAAGATGAAAACTTTACTCCTCAAAAATCGGTATGATAGATCCGATATCTCTTAGCTTTCCGTCAAAAAGTTCAATATGTTTCATCTTATATTTCGATAAGAAACTTTTTATCTGTTCACCGTTTCTGTGATACTTAAGCGAGCCGAAAAACATAATCGTGTCAGCATTCAGCTTAGCACCGGCTCCGCCGATAAAGCCGTAATCTTTATTTTCAAGTTGAATATCGCCCTTTTCAATAAGCAAAACATCTAAAATGTCTTTTGTGGCTTTAAAAATGCTTTCATCATCAGTTATTATCGCTTTCTCATTCAAAATGCAAATCGAACATTTGCAGTATCCTTGATTTACGGCAATCTTTTCAAACGGCATATCTAAAACCTGCGGTTCAACGCCTTTCTTTCCACAGATTAACTTTTCTCCGACAATTGCACAATTAAGACGAACATCATTAGGATAAGCACCGCTGATATTTTCTTCGGTCAAAATAACACTTAAGCCGTACGCACCAAGTTTTTCTGCCGCTGAAACCTGCCGCCTATCGAGAAAGATACTATTACCTCCGAGATGCAATGCCGACATATCAGCATGATTTCTGACAGAAAAATCGACATCGGGATTGTCCTCTAAAACAATGGTTTTGATTCCGAGAGAGTTAAGTCTTTCGATAATTTCAATGTGATGACCAATCAGAACGGTCTTTATTTTTTTGTCCGGTAAATTAGCTGACTTTATAAAATCACTCATTTATTGCCTCAAACGCACGTCTGACATTGTTGACACCGATAACTTCGATCATGTTCAGTGTCTTTTTTGTTATTCCCCTAAGATTATGCCTTGGAATTATACATTTGGTGAATCCGAGTCTTGCTGCCTCGATTATTCTCTGTTCGCAGCAAGAAACGCCTCTGACTTCGCCCGCAAGTCCGATTTCACCGAACGCTATAACATCGTCAGGTAACGGTATATCTTTCAGTGAAGATATCAATGCCATCGCTATTGTCAAATCCAGTGCCGGCTCATCTATTCTTAATCCGCCGACAATATTGACATAAACATCGTTATTTGAATAATAATATCCCGCCCTCTTTTCAAGAACTGCGATTATCATTGCGAGCCTGTTATAGTCAAACCCAGTTGACATTCTTCTCGGATTTCCGAAACCTGATTGTGACACAAGAGCCTGTACCTCTGCAAGTATAGGACGTGATCCCTCCATTACTGCGGTTATGCAAGTACCCGAAACATTCTTAGGTCTGCCCGAAATAAGCATTTCCGAGGGATTTATTACTTCACGAAGTCCTGTATCAAGCATCTCAAAAACACCAATCTCATTGGTTGAACCGAAACGGTTCTTGACAGCTCTGAGTATTCTGAAAGTAAGATTTCTGTCACCCTCAAAATAAAGCACGGTGTCAACTATATGTTCAAGTACCTTAGGCCCTGCAATATTGCCGTCTTTGTTGACATGGCCGACAATTATTATCGGGATATTCTGACTTTTTGCAACATGAAGAAAAACATTCGTTGATTCTCTAACTTGAGCGACACTTCCCGGAGATGACTGAAGTTCTGTATAATTCATAGTCTGAATAGAGTCAACTATCACAAGATCAGGCTTTTGCTGTCTGATAAACTCGCCTATCTGCTGAACATCAGTCTCACAAAGAATATATAAATTTTCGGTTGTGACGTTAAGTCTTTGCGCTCTGAGCTTTATCTGTGTATAAGACTCCTCACCCGAAACATAAAGCACTGACTTATCGGAACAGAGATATGTACATATCTGTAAGAGAATAGTTGATTTTCCTATTCCCGGATCACCGCTTAACAGCACAAGTGAACCGTTAACTATGCCGCCACCCAGAACTCTGTCAAGCTCTCCGAGTCCCGTCAAATATCTAACCTCTCTGTCAGAGCTTATTTCGCTGAGATTGAGAGCTTTAAATGCGGTGTCACTTTTTTTCGTAACGTTAGCTTTGCTTGCCGGTTGAACAGTTCTTACTTCTTCCGAAAGTGTATTCCATTCTTTACATTCCGGACATTGTCCGAGCCATTTTGGTGTCTCGTATCCGCAGTTTGAGCAAACATAAACTGATTTTGACTTTGCCATTTTATCCTCCGTTTCCGATGAAATAATTATAAGTTCCTTTAAATATTTCAAATGCCATCTGCTTTTGATATTCACTGTCATTCAGCTTTTCCGCTTCAGCACGGTTTGACAAAAAACCACACTCAACCATGACACACGGCACTTGTGCATGATATAAAAGATATATTTCTGTACCGGTTTGTTTGATCTTTCTCTCGTTATCCGGCTGAAGGTCGGTTTTAACCGTGCTTTGAATCGACTGAGCTAAAATTGGACTCAGCTCATTGTTCTTTGAATAAAAAACCTGAGTCCCGTTATATTTTTCACCTTCATAATGGTTTTGATGTACGCTTAGAAAGATAGAATCGGGGTTTTCTTCGATCAATTTCATTCTGTTATGTATATCCGAAACTTTCTTTTCTCTGATGTTGGTGCAATCACTTGAATATATCAATTCATCATTTTCTCTTGTCATCAAAGTGTCAAATCCAAAAAAATCAAACAGTTTTTGAGTACACGATGAAATTGCAAGATTAATATCCTTTTCGACTATTCCCGAAGAAGACACTGCTCCTCCGTCCTCACCGCCGTGACCTGCATCTATTATTACAAGAGGCATATGCACTGTTGCCGAAACGCTTGTTGATTCGCTTAAAAGAGTGTTATCGACCGCAAGGTATACGGCATACACCGTAACAGAAAGCACGACAATCATACTTATCATCGTCAAAACCCGTGTCAGCCTTATAACAGTAAAATTAGCATTATTCATATTATCACCCCGATATTATTCTATGGGATGACAGTTGATATCATTACTTTTGTTTATTCTTAAGCTTGTTTTGCAGGGCTATAACTTCCGCCCTACGTCTTTCTTCCTCACAGTTATCAGGCTCAAATTCACCGCTGTCATTTAAAATAAAGATACTACCCTCGTGTACATCAAAAGAAAAATCTTCCAAACTGAAATCCATCATTCTCATATCGTCACGTTCACACATGACTATATCGCCAATTATTCTGTCAACGCAAAACCTTCTCATTTTTATCACCTTTCAGTTATGATAGTGTATTCTTTGCCATCTGTGATAAGACTCACATCTCCGCTTTCGTCTGTGCGGTAGTATTCGATGTCATTTTCGTCAAGCCAGTCCACAACTTCCTCATTAGGGTGGCCGTAAGAATTATCTTTCCCACATGAAATTATCGCTGTTGCTATATTAGCTTGAGACATAAGTTTTTCGTTCAGTGAAGTGTTACTGCCGTGATGCGGCAAAAGCATGATATGCGATGAAAAATCAAAATCGCCATTCGCTTTCATTACGGAGTTTATCTCCTTGTTTTCCGCATCACCCAAGATGAGCGTTGACATATTTTTAAACTCAATCTTGGTTATCAGCGACATATTGTTAAAGCTGTTTGTCTGTTCGACAGGTGTTAATATTTTAAAAGTAACACCGTCAAATTTAAACTCTTTATTTTCACTCAAAAATTCAGCCTTGATATCTTTCTCATCAATCACTGTCAGCAAATTCATATACGTTTTGCTTGTTGGTGCGTACTTATCGGCAATATATGGCATGAATATCTCATCAGCTTCTATCTTATCAAGTACGGTAGCCATAGCTCCGATGTGATCCGAGTGCGGGTGTGTCGCTATAACATATCTGAGCTTTGTTATGCCGTTATCTTCAAGAAAAGAAAGTACCTTGGAAGAATATTCTCTTTCGCCTGCATCTATCAAAACTGCCTCGTTGTCCGACTGAATAACAGTACAGTTGCCTTGACCGACATCGACAAAGTGAACGGCTATATTTCCGGTTTCAAGTTTCAGATTGTTGTCGCTTTTGAGAAAATCAGCTCTAGACACACCGAACAAAGCGACAACTATAGCTATGATCACATAAATCAAAGAATTAAGTTTACTTTTTGTTTTTCTTTTTCCTGCCATAATTTTCTCTCTTTCCGCCTTGATTACGTCTGTTGTTTTGTGCGAAATTCGGCACATTCACTAAACATTTAGGTGCAGTTCCGATAAGATCTGTTCGACCGGCTCTTTTAAGTGCCTCGACAACAAGGTCACGGTTCTTCGGATTAAAATATTGAAGTAATGCCCTCTGCATAGCTTTTTCTTTAGGTGTTTTCGCAACATACACTTCTTCCATGGTGTAGGGATCAATGCCCGTATAGAACATACAAGTTGAAATTGTTCCGGGTGTCGGATAGAAGTCTTGAACCTGTTCAGGTCTTATTTTGCGTTTTTTCAAAAACTGAGCCAGTTCTATCGCATCGTCAAGTGTTGAACCGGGGTGAGATGACATAAGATAAGGCACAAGATATTGCTCTTTATTAGCGTTTGATGAAAGCTCAAAATATCTCTTTGAAAACTCAATGTATGCCTCGATATGCGGTTTTCCCATCTTATCGAGAACAACAGCAGAACAGTGTTCAGGAGCGACCTTTAACTGACCGCTGACATGATATTTAACAAGCTCTTTGAAAAAAGCATCATTCTTATCTTTGAGCATATAGTCATAGCGTATTCCCGAACGTATAAACACTTTTTTAACTTTCGGGAGCTTACGCAATTCTCTTAAAATTTCAAGATATTCCGTATGATCTGCTATAAGAGCTTTGCACGGAGTCGGAGCAAGACACTTTTTGCCCTTACAAAGACCGTTTTTAAGCTGAACATCACACGAAGTTCTTCTGAAATTGGCTGTCGGGCCGCCCACATCATGAATATACCCCTTGAAATCGGGCATTTCTGTCAGAAGTTTAGCTTCCCTTATGATTGATTCCTTACTTCTCGTTGTAATAAATCTGCCTTGATGAAAAGCTATTGAACAGAAATTGCAAGCTCCGAAGCAACCACGGTTATGGGTGATCGAAAACTTAACTTCTTCTATGCCCGGCACTCCGCCGAGTTTTTCATAGCTTGGGTGATAATTTCTCTCATAAGGCAATGAATATACCCAATCAAGTTCCTGTTGTGTTAACGGCGGCATAGGTTTATTTTGGACAAGCATTTTATTGCCGTGTCTTTGCTTTATGAGTTTTCCTCTGATGTGATCTTGCTCGTCCTGCTCAATTCTGCAAGAAACAGCATATTCTTTCTTGCTTTTTACGACATTTTCATAACTTGGACATTCAGCACCCTTGAGTGGTGTTTCGGTCACGTCACATACATAACAAGTACCTAAAACATCACGCATCATTTTTATATCTTCGCCTGCGTTTAGTCTGTCGGCTATTTCAATTGTTTGATTTTCTCCCATGCCGTAGATCAAAAGGTCAGCTTGCGAATCAAACATAATGGAACGGCGAATCTTATCGTCCCAATAATCGTAATGTGCAAATCGGCGAAGTGATGCTTCAAGTCCGCCTATAACTATGGGTACATCGCCGTAGGCTTCTCTTATTCTATTGCAATAGACAATAACGGCTCTGTCGGGGCGTTTTCCTATCTCGCCGCCTGCTGTATAAGCATCTTTGTTTCTCTTTTTCTTGGCAGCTGTATAGTGAGCAACCATTGAATCAATGTTTCCCGAAGAAACAAGAAAGGCAAGTCTTGGCTTGCCGAATCTTTTGAAATCCTCACAGCTATGCCAATCGGGCTGTGATATTATTGCCACACGATATCCCCTGCCCTCTAGGACACGGGAAATTATAGACATTCCGAAGCTGGGGTGATCGACATATGCATCGCCGCAGACATAAACAAAATCAACCTCGTCCCAGCCACGTTCTTTAACTTCTTTAGCGGTTATCGGTAAAAAACTCATAACAGCTCCTTATTCTTCATCGCTTGAATTGTTTTTATACGCTTTCATCTCCATAAGCTGAGCCTTTGAGATAAGCACTTTTCTCGGCTTGCTGCCCTCAGATGGGCCGACTATTCCGTTTGTTTCAAGCTGATCCATTATTCTCGCTGCTCTGGCATAGCCTAAACGAAGCTTACGCTGAAGGAGGGTTGTGCTTGCTTGACCGAGTTCAACAACGACTTCCGCCGCCGATTCAAGCATGGGATCGCTCTCGTCATCGTCATCATCGTCATAACCGCCCTTCTTTGGATCGGCTGTTGCTTGTCTTTCAATTTCTTCCATGACAGCATCATCGTATTCGCAGTTTTCCTGAGATTTAATAAAATCAACTATCCGTTCTCTCTCCGTATCGGAAAGATATGCTCCTTGAATTCTTGTCGGTTTTGAGTTTCCGACCGGATTATAAAGCATATCACCGTTACCTAAGAGTTTTTCAGCTCCTATCATATCAAGTATCGTTCTTGAATCGACTTGTGATGAAACTGAAAGTGAAATTCGGCTTGGGATATTTGCTTTGATTATACCCGTGATAACGTCAACAGACGGTCTTTGTGTAGCTACTACAAGGTGCATACCGGCAGCTCTCGCCTTTTGAGCTAAACGACAGATAGAATCTTCAACCTCTTTCGGAGATATCATCATAAGATCGTTAAGCTCATCAATGAAAATAACTATTTGCGACATTGGTTCAAGTTCAGGGTGAGATTGGCAGTATTTGTTATAGCCAAAAATATCACGAACTGTACATTCGGAGAAAGTTTTATATCTGTTTTCCATTTCCGTGACAGCCCACGCAAGCGCACCCGCCGCTTTTCTGACATTGGAAATAACCGGAACCAAAAGGTGCGGTATACCGTTATAGACGGAAAATTCAACCTGCTTGGGATCAATCATCAAAAGCTTAACCTGTGATGGTGTGGCATTATATAAAATGCTGACAATCATGCAGTTGAGGCAGACGGATTTACCCGAACCGGTAGTACCGGCAATAAGCAAGTGCGGCATTTTAGCTAAATCAGCGCAGGTGACGTTACCGGTGATATCCTTACCCAAGGCCACGTTAAGCTTGCTTTTTGCATTTTGAAACTCCGGTGAAGAAATTATTTCTCTTAACGTAACCATAGATTTATTCTTGTTTGGAATTTCAATACCGACAGCCGATTTGTTCGGAATCGGAGCTTCGATTCTGACACCCGATGATGCAAGATTCAAAGCGATATCATCGGAAAGATTGGTTATTTTGCTTATTTTTACACCGGGTGCAGGCTGAAGTTCATAACGTGTAACAGATGGGCCGCGGCTGACACCGACAAGATTGGTCTCAACGCCAAAGCTTTTAAGCGTTTCAACAAGCTTCTGTGAGGTTGATTTCATTTCACTTGTGAAGTCATCACCCTTTGAAAACTTCGGAGGATCAAGGCAAGTTATCGGCGGTAACCGATATTCAAGTCTCGGCTTGACTTCATCCTTGAATTTTCTGACCGACTCCATGTTTTCTTTTTGTTTTTCATTGGCTTCTTCGTTAGCTCGTCTGACGATATCATCTGTTTCGCTGTCACCGAACGAAATTTGTTCCGCAACTTCAAAAGTATTATTTATCGGTTTTTCGACAGCCGACTCGTCAGTTATAGGCATCTGAGAAACAATTTCTGTTTCGCCATCACTTTTTGAGCTGACGTCAAGAAACGGATCTGTAAATCTGAAATTAGGATTGTTTGAATGAGCAATCGGATCATCAGCTTCGGATATGTTGATTTTCTCTTTTGAAGCGAAGATTTCATCAAGGCTTGCTATTATATCCGCTTGTATGCTCGAAGTTGCAGTTTCCTTTGGTTTATTCTCAAAAGGTGAAGATGAAGAAAAGGCAGGCTGATTTAATTCTTGTTCCGCCTTTCTTTTCTCAAGTTCAAGTCTCGTCTTTTCCTCCGCTTCTTCTGCCGCTTTTCTTTCAGCCTCTTGTTTTGCTATTCTCTCGGCTTCTTCTCTTGCGTTTTTCTCAGCCATCGCTTGAGCTATGAGAGCTTTGTCTCTTTCATCTCTCTGTCTTTCTTCTTCCAAACGCTTATTAAGCTCCGCCTTTTCGGTCTTTCTTATTTCTTGTCTTTCAAGATGTTTCTCTTTAATTACAGAAAATACATCTTTGATTGATCTTCCGATTATATTGAAAGTCAGACCGGTCAAAAGCATTGTGTTTGCGGTAAAAAGAATTATTACCGTTGCAAGGGCAGCAGTTTTTCCGAAAGCCTGCAAAAGCAAGCCTCCTACGGCAGCACCCAAAATTCCACCGGTAAGGTGTATTCCCTGCTCACTTGCAAACCAGCCTATGCTTGCCCCTTCACTAAGCTGTGACCACCATTCCGAAAATCCGCCAACATTGACAGCATTTGTACAAATGTGAATTATGCTTGAAAAAAGGCAAGTCAAAGAAAGACTCAAATAAACAAAACTCGCCGGACTTTTTTTGAACTTATTCGTTGCGGCAATTATGCCGAAAGCAAACATCAAAAGTGTTAAGAGAAAAAATCCACTACCGAACACCGCAAAAAGAAAGCCTCTTATGCTTGCCCAAACTTTTATTCCGGGAATCAATGCAAAACAACAAAGAAGTATGCCCACGGAAATAAAACATAAGGCATATTGCTGTTGTTTCTCGGCGTATGTCTTTCTAAATTTTGTCGAATTAAGCTCCATTTCATTTTCGGCAACATTCGTCTTTTTAGCCTTTGTATCTGTTTTTTTATTATTTGTTTTTTTCTTTGTTGACGTGGTTTTACCCGTCTTAGATGTCTTTTTTTCTGTCTGAGCCATTATATCCTCCGTTTAAACCGAAAGTCGGACACGATCGCCCGACTTTACATGAGATGAAACTCACTCGTACCGCAAATCAAGCTAACATCTGAATAAGAGAAGTTGCCGTGACTAAAACGCCAAACACGAGTGTGTAAATCGTGAAAGCAGTATATGCTCTCGAATTGAAAAACTTGTTGACTATTCCGAGTACCAGAAATGAAATGATAAAACTGATAACAAAACCTATCACAGAAGCTATAATATTTATTCCGCCGACAGTTATCGCATAGTATATAACTCGGAAAAGATTAACAACAAGATATGCGGGAGTTATGTAAAGAAACGCTTCTTTAAAAACGTTTTTGGTTTCAATATCGCAAACAGACGTTCTTGATGCACCGACAGCAACATGAGAAAGTCCGGGGAAAATATATGCAGGAATCTGAAAGATACCGAACATAACAGCATTTTTAGGTTCAAGCAAAGAAGTCTTATGCTCTGTATTTTGCTTAAGATACCAAATTGATATGAACATAAATATTGAGCAGAAAATGCTTGCAATGCCGACAAAAAGCAAACTTCCGTCACTGAGGAAATATGTCCACATTGAACCGACAAATCTCGACTTGCTTGTAGGAATCGCAAGGACTGCCAAAGGTGCAAGTGAAAGCAAAATATTTCTTCCCGCAACCTTGTAAGCGTGTTCTTTTTCGTTTTTTATCTTGTTTTTGGATTTAAACATATTTGAAAGTATTTTCTTATGCATCTTAGCATAGTAGATATACAAAGCAAGTACCGCAGAAAGTGAAAAAAGAGCATAATAAAAACTTGCGTTAAAGTTCTCATCAGTGTAGCCTAATACTTCTTTTAAAAGTGAGAAGTGTCCAAGTGAAGAAACAGGTAATAAGACCGTTATACCCTGAACTATTGAAAGCAACACGATCTTTAATATTTCCAACATAATTCAAAACATCCTTTATCTTTATTTTCATTGTCTTTTTTTACAGACTTAATATCTATTAAAGTATATCACATTATTATAAATTCATCAACTGTTAGAAATAAAATATTGACAAAAAAATTATTGTGTACTATTATGTAGATTGTTAAAAGTTTAAACAAGTTAAGGTGGTATTATGTCTAACAATAAAAGCATATCAATGTCAGTTATAAAAAGGCTTCCCAGATATTATAGATTCTTAGGCTTATTAAAAGAAAAAAATATTCAGCGTATTTCTTCTCTTGAGCTTTCAAGACAAATGGGATTAACCGCATCACAAATCAGACAGGATCTCAACTGTTTCGGCGGTTTCGGTCAACAAGGCTATGGATACAATGTCAGTATGTTGTATGATGAGATTGGAATAATTCTCGGTGTTAACAAAGAAAAAAGGACAATCATGATAGGTGCGGGCAATCTCGGTCAAGCGATATCCAGACATATGTCCTTTGAAAAGCGAGGATTTAAACTAATTGGAATTTTCGATGAGGATAAATCTCTCATTTCAAATGAAATAAGAGGGCTTAAAGTCAGAAGCACAGATGATCTCGAACATTTCTGTCAAAAGTACACACCAACTGTTGCTGTGTTATGTGTTCCGACAACAAAAGAATCTGAGGTGCTTATTGAAAGACTTATATCGTGTGGAGTGAAAGCTTTTTGGAATTTCACACACATAGATATAAAGGCAAAATATCCTGATATTGTTGTCGAAAATGTTCATCTTTCCGATAGTTTGATGACATTATGCTATCAGATAAACGCAATGCGATAATCTTAAAGTTCAAAATACCCTGCCGGAGTTTTCACTCTGACAGGGTATTTTTTTGCTGTATAAAGCGACAGATCAGCACCCTACCGCTTTATACATAAAATAATTATTCTTCAGTTTCCGATTGGGAATCATCGCTGTTTTCGACTTCTTCAGCTTTGACATCCGGTGTTAAAATTTCTTCACCTGACATAAGCTTTTTGAATATATCACCGCTGACCTTTTCATTTTTGATAAGGTACTCGGCGACAGTGCTGAGTTTTTCCATGTTTTCTTTGAGGATCGACTCACATCTTGTGTAAGCGTTCTTCATTATGCTGTCAATCTCTGCATCAATCTCTGATGCCGTCTTTTCGGAATAGTTACGAACATGGTTATATGTCTTTCCGAGAAATACTTCATCATTTTCAGAACCGAATGAGATTGGGCCGATATTATCACTCATGCCGTACTTTGTGACCATTTTTCTCGAAATATCACTTGCACGTTCGATATCGTTTGATGCGCCTGTCGATATGTCGCCGATAACAAGAGCCTCTGCAACACGTCCGCCAAGAAGAACAACAAGGTCATCGAGCATTTCCTGCTTGCTCTTATAGCTCTTATCCTCGGTCGGGATCGACATGGTATATCCACCTGCCATACCTCTTGGAATAATTGAGATCTCATGAACAGGATCTTGCGTTGAAAGAGAAAATGTAGCCACAGCGTGTCCTGCCTCATGATAAGCGGTGAGTCGCTTCTCTTTATCGGTCATCTTATGCGAGCGTTTTTCTGTTCCGACAACGACCTTGACCGTTGCTTCCTCGATTTCTTTCATCGTGATAGCCTTTTTCTTTCTTCTCGCTGCAAGCAAAGCTGATTCATTGAGAAGATTTTCGAGGTCTGCACCGGTGAAACCTGCCGTTGAGCTTGCTATAGTGTCAAGATCAACATCTGGAGCTAAAGGCTTGCCTTTGGCGTGAACGGCAAGAATTTCTCTCCTGCCCTTTCTATCGGGATAATTGACCGTAACCTGTCTGTCAAACCTTCCGGGCCTTAATAAAGCCGGATCAAGTATATCAGGTCTGTTTGTTGCCGCTATGACAATAACACCCTCATTGACACCGAAACCGTCCATTTCAACAAGGAGCTGGTTGAGAGTCTGTTCTCTTTCATCATGTCCGCCGCCCATACCGGCACCTCTGTGTCTGCCGACAGCGTCAATTTCATCAATAAAAATTATAGATGGTGAGCTTTTCTTCGCTTTTTGGAATAAGTCACGAACTCTTGATGCACCGACACCGACATACATTTCAACAAAATCTGAACCCGATATTGAGAAGAAAGGAGCGTTCGCTTCACCTGCTACTGCCTTTGCAAGCAGAGTTTTACCTGTACCCGGAGGGCCAACAAGTAAAACGCCCTTGGGAATCCTTGCACCCAAAGCACTAAACTGCTGAGGAGATTTGAGAAAGTCAACAATCTCGCTGAGTTCTTCTTTTTCTTCGTCTGCGCCTGCAACTTGTTCAAACGTGACTTTGTCTTTTTGATCTTTGGCAAGTTTGACTCTTGCTTTTCCGAAGGACATCGTTTGACCAAGCTCGTTATTTACGTTTTGTGTGTTTTTCCTCAAAATGAAGTAAGCAATTCCACCCATCAAAACTACAGATAAAATCAAAGGCCAAAGGCTATTCCAAATAGAATACTGTGAACCTGATCTGTAGTTAAATTCGATTTTGCTGCCGGGATTTGCTCTGTTATACTCAACAACGTTCTCGTGGACATCTTCAATAAAAATGTTAACATTCGGCACGGTGTACTTATATTCCTTAGTGTCACCCTTTAACTTATATTTCAAAGCACCTGAGCCTAAATTCAGCTCATATGATTCGACCTTGCCTTCGTCAAAAAGGGCAACGATATCGTAATACTGCAAGTCCTTCGTCTTTGTTTGAGATGAGGAAAACTGCGATATTGCAACAATCATTACTACCGGTATAAGTATATAAGCAAGTAATGTGAGTATTTTGCTACGCTTTTCCAAAGTTCCTGATCACTCCTAACTGTTTATTCTTCTGTTTCATATACTGAACGCTTTAACACGCCTATAAAAGGCAGGTTGCGATATTTTTCATCATAGTCCAATCCATATCCGACAACAAATTCGTCCGGTACGATAGTTCCGACATAATCGGCGGCGATATCAGCTTTTCTTCTTTCGGGTTTATCCAAAAGAGTGCATATTTTAATGCTTTTGGGATTTCTGAGCATGAGGATACGTCTGAGATTATCGAGAGTTATGCCGCTATCAAGAATATCTTCGACAACAAGCAAATCATATCCTGAAATGTCAATATCAAGGTCTTTTTTGATCTTTACTCTACCTGTTGATTCCGTTCCCGAACCGTAACTTGAAACAGCCATAAAGTCGATTCTGCAAGGTACGGTTATGTTTCTCATAAGATCGCCCATAAAAATAACAGATCCTTTGAGAACACTAACAAGCAATAGGTTTTTATCTTTATAATCTTCGCTTATTTGTTCGCCCAATCTTTTACAGATATCATTTAATTCTTCTTCACTATAAAGCACCTTTTCAATATCGTTTAACATGATTGTCCTCCACTTTTATAGTCATAATTTTTTTAGTCGATTGTGATATCTCACACTTTTTATTATATCCCGCCGAGAATACCCATATAACCTTTTCGTCATCGGCAATAATGGGTATGCTGCTGCGAATTTCTGTTGGAATTTTCATTTCGTTATAAAGCTTTTTCAGGCTTTTGGTCACACCTCTTTTAGCCAGTGTGATCTCGTCACCGTCATTTCTGCTCCTAATTACAGCCGTATGTTTGTTTATTTTATCATAATCTATGTTGCAAACAAATACATTGCCTGTGTCTTTTTTATTAAACTTTATTTCATTTATATCTGATACAGATATTTCTATATTACCCATAGGTGTTTTATTCACACCGATTTTCAGGTCAAAGCAAAATTTTTCGCTGTTATTCTTAGATTTCTTGATAACCGAGAGATATCCTCTTTTTGAACGTACGAAAAAGTCACTGCTCAACTGAAGTTCAAAGTCGGATTCAAGGTGATCGGCAATGAATTCGATATGACGAAATTCAAGGTCAATTTTGCTGTTATATTTGATATATAAAGCTATCACTCTATAAAGTATGGCATCAGCTAACTCTTTAAGTTCAGAGCAGTTTAAGCCGTTTTCGGTTAATATTTTATCAAGATATTCTTCAGCGGTCTTTTCAAGAAAGGCGTTGTCACGCCGAGCTGATGCCTGAAATCTTGACAGGGCTTCGGCGTACCCGAAATTAATTCTTCCGAGTTTTGGCAAAATTTCCTGTCTTATATAGTTTCGGGTGTATTCAGTCTCAAGATTTGTGCTGTCAACAACAAACTCAAATCTGTTTTCACGGCAATAAGTTCGGATTTCTTCACCACTGCACTCAATAAGAGGTCTGATAATGTTATCTCGAACAGCAGGGATACCGCAAGCACCTTTAAGAGATGAACCCCTGACAATGTTGAACATGGTCGTTTCAATGCTATCGGTCAAATTATGAGCAGTGGCGATCTTTCCGCCGAGAGAAGAAAAGCGTTCATAACGAATACGTCTGCCACATTCTTCCTCACTCTCCCCCGATTTTTTAGATTCAAGAGGAATATTTTCTTTGAAAACGGTCAGCGGAACATCATATTCTTTGCACAAACGACTCACAAAATCTTCATCGGAATCTGCCTCTGCACCTCTGATGCCGTGATTTATATGAGCAGCTCTGAGTTCAAAACCAAGCTCATTTTTCAGCTCATTTAGAACATGAAACAGACAAACAGAATCCGCACCGCCCGAAAGTCCGACAGTGATAACATCACCATCATTTATCATATCATATTTTTTAATTGTTGCTCTGACTTTATCTATCATCTGAATTTCTCTAAGTTTCCGAACATGGTGTAGTCGGGATTCCATGAAAGTTCAACCGTGCTTGTCATTCCGTGTCGATTTTTGGCAATGATAACTTCCGCAATATTAACACCGCTGCTCTGATTTTCGTTTTCACTGTCAGGTTCGTCTTTTTCTTTATCCGCATCATAATATTCATCACGATAAAGCATAAGAACTATATCGGCATCTTGTTCGATAGAACCCGATTCACGAAGGTCGGCAAGCTGAGGCCTGTGTGACTTTCCTCTCGCCTCGGTCGAACGTGAAAGCTGTGCCAAGGTGATAACGGGGACACCGAGATCTTTCGCCATAAGTTTAAGACTTCTCGTGATCTCCGAAACCTCCTGAACACGATTATCGGTTCTGTTTGCACCCTTCATAAGCTGCAAATAGTCAATGACAACAAGATCAACGTCTTTAAGACGTCTGACTCTTGCCTTTATTTCCGGAACAGTTATAAGCGATGTGTCATCAATATAAAGCTTACACTGTGTCAACACTGCGGTTGCGGCGGCGATACGTTTCCATTCCTCATCATGAATTTCACCCGTACGCATTTTAAATCCTTCAATTCTCGCCTCCATGGCAAGAACTCTTTGAGCTAACTGTTCTTTTGTCATCTCAAGCGAGAAAAAGACAACTTTCTTGTTAGCCATGACAGCGGCATTTCTTGCTATATTCAACGCAAAGCTCGTTTTACCCATAGCGGGACGTGCGCCGACAATAATCAAGTCAGATTTGTTAAGACCTGTCATCACCTTGTCAAGATCGGAAAATCCCGTTGTGAAGCCCTTATATTGATCTGCGTCCTCGGAGCTGAGCTTTTTGAGCGTGTCATAAACCTCACCGACAATGATATCACCTATAAGTGACGGCCCACCCGTAGTCTTACCCTGTCTTATGTTGTATATTTTCTGCTCTGCCGAATCAAGCAGCATATCGGCACTGTCGTCATTATTTGTCGCCTCGTCTATTATCTCACGGCTCGTATTTATAAGAGTTCTCGTGTAATACTTTTCACGGACAATCTTAGCATAACTTTCGATATTTTCCGTTGACGGTACAACTTGAGCCAGTTGGAAAAGGTAGTTTTTACCTCCGGCATCATCATATATATTCTCTTTTTTTAAGCCCTCAAGAACGATCAACGGATCAATTTTTCCGCCGGCAGCATCAATATTCTGCATAATTGTGAATATAGCCTTATGCTGCGGCAAATAAAAATAATCGCTCTTGACATATATCATAGCCTGATTTATGCAGGCGGGTTCCATAAGAATCGCACCCAGCACGGCCTGCTCCGCCTCAAGACTATAGGGCAAATTTATATCGTCTAATCCGTTATATGAATTGGTCGGCAAAACTACCACCCCTTATCCTTAAGTATTAAAGTTAAATCCGCAGTTGCGGCATTTATCCGAAACAAATCAATTTCGGATTTGACTTTAATGCTTAGCTTTTATTCTCCTACGCTGATATATATTTTAGCTGAGATTCCGTTATAAAGCTTAACTTCCGCCTCATACGTTCCGAAGGCCTTTATATCGTCCATGACAATTTTTCTTTTGTCAACGCTGATATCAAACTCTTTTTTAAGCTTTTCAGATATTTCCTTTGATGTAACAGAGCCGAAAAGTTTACCGTTTTGACCTGCTTTTGCAGTAAGTTTAACGGTCTTACCACCGATTTTGTCAGCTGCTTTCTGAGCTGCTGCCTTTTCTGTCGCTATTCTGTATTTTTCAGAATCTTCTTTGTTTTTAAGCTCACTCATAGCCTGAGCGTTAGCTTCGGCCGCCAAGTTTTTCGGAAACAGGAAGTTTCTTGCGTAACCGTCTGATGCATTAACAAGCTGGCCCTTTTTTCCGAGTCCCTTAACATCTGCTTTTAAAATGACTTTCATTTGTCATCGTCCTTTCAAAATTTATACTTCGGCAAAATAATTGTCGATTTCTTTTTTTAGCTGTTCCAAGACTTCTGAAGTCGTGGAGTTATCTATCTGCGCCGCCGCCATTGTTCTGTGACCTCCGCCGCCGAATTTTTCCATAACGACTTGAACATTCATTTCACCGAACGATCGTGTCGATATGCAAATTTGACCGTCAACCTCAAACAGCACAAATGATGCCTTTACACCATCTATGTTTAAAAGCTCATCAGCCGCCTGTGATGTAACAAGCCTTATGTTGCTTGTCCTGATATCGGCAATAGAAATCGCACAGTTGTTATATGTGAATGCGGTGTCGATTATCTGATTTCTGTATTTGTAGACGTCCATATCGTTGCTGAACAGCTTTTTAACCTCAACCGTGTCTGCCGCCCTGCTTTTTAAGTACGCCGCAGCCTCGAATGTTCTGACACCTGTGTGAAGAATAAAGCTTCTCGTGTCAAGCATGATTCCCGACAAAAGAGCCTCAGCCGTAAGGCTGTCTATCGGTGAAACACCGCCTATATATTGAGCAAGCTCCGTTATCATCTCGCAGGTAGACGAGGCGTACGAGGCATGAAAGAATAAAACGGCGTTCTGAATGTGATTGACCGATTTTCTGTGGTGGTCGATAACAACGATTTTATTTGTCTTTTCCAAAAGTTCCGGACACTCGGTAAAATATGGTTTATGCGTATCGACAACCACTAACAGTGTGTTGTGTGAAACCATATATTTTGACTTTTCCGGACTGATAAGATTATCGCCCAATCCTGCCTGCTCAGCACGTTTGATAAGCGGAAGTGCGAGAGCTGTGTCTTTATTGATGACGATATGAACGGGCTTTTTCAAACTCTTGACAATGCTCATAACACCCATTGCCGCACCGAAAGCATCAAGGTCGGCATATCTATGTCCCATAACGAGAACATTCTCACAACCGGCAATAAGCTCCGAAAACGATGTCGCAACAATTCTTGTCCTGACTTTGTTAGATCTTTCAGGCCCTGCTGAAACGCCACCGAAGAAAGTGTAATCCTTGCCGTCTTTTATAGCGACTTGATCTCCGCCTCGACTTTGTGCCATTTCCACGGCGGCTTTTGCAGCATCGTTGGAGTCAACAAAGCTTTCTTCTTTTCCGATTCCGACCGATAGCGTTGCATTGACCTTTTTGTCAGCATATGAAAGCGTTCTGACGTATTCCAGAATTTTGAATTTATCCTCTATCATTGCAGAAAGACTTTTTTCCTCTGCAATAACAAAAAAGCGTCCCGTTGAAAGTTTTTTCGACACACAGCCGAATTTTCCTGCCCAATTGTCAACTATTTCTTCGATTCTTCCGAAAATAGCTCCACATTCACTGTCTTTGAAATTCTGTCTTATTTCATCAACTGTATCAACTGTTATCAAAATTGCAGATGGTCTTGAATCATAATACTTCTGTTCCGTCAACCTAAGTTCGGTGTTATCGACAAGATAAATAATATAAAACTGCTTGTCGTTTTTATCTGAAGATGTCACACAATATACAGCATATTTCTTTCCGTCAGTGGATTCGAGTCTGTCACTCTTGCCACTTACGATATCAAGCACTTGTGTACCGAGTATATCGGAAATATATGAGCTTCGTGATCTGCCTCCTTTGAAAAAATCCTCAGAGAATTTTTTGTTAAACCAAAAGATTTCCCCTGATTCATCAAAAGCAACGCAAAGAAACGGCACACTTTCAAGCACTTTGCTTGTATTAACATCAAGCTCTGATGAAACAGCTTTTATTCTTGAAACAATTTTAACATCATTAACAGAAATATAAAGAACATATCCGAAGCACAAAGCAATAAGCAACACAAGCTCAATAACGGAAAGCGGCTTATTATAAACCCATGTCACAGCTGAACACACCAATGCAACAGGTACCGCAATAAACGCAAACATATACTTTCGCCATATGCTTCTCAATCTTTACACCTCCATAATAATCGGCAAAATCATCGGACTTCTCTTTGTTCTCTCATACATGAGCTTAGAAACATCATCTCTGATTCTGCTCTTTATCATATTCCACTCATGAATATGTCGTGTTTGACACTTGCTGAGTGATTCATAGGCGATATCTCTCGCCTCATTCATAAGTTCTTCCGACTCACGGACATAGACAAAGCCTCTGGAAACAACATCGGGGCCGCTTAATATTTCTCCCGTGGCTGAATCAATCGTTGCGACAACTATAATGAGTCCGTCATTTGACAGGTGCTTTCTGTCTCTGATAACTATTGATCCGACATCACCGACACCGGAGCCGTCAACAAAGACCTGACCTGCCTGAACGTTTTCAAGTTTCTTTATCTCTCCCTCGGAAAGCTCAAGAACACAACCGTTTTCGACTATCATAATATTCTTTTTATCAATTCCCATATTTTCGCCGAGTTTAGCGTGTTTTTGAAGATGCTTTTGCTCACCGTGAACGGGAATAAAATATTTCGGTTTGACAATTCCAAGCATTATCTTCAGTTCTTCCTGACAGGCATGACCTGAAACATGAACGTCATACATTTTTTCATAAACAACTTCTGCGCCCAAACGCATAAGCTCGTTGATGACATTGCCGACAGTTTTTTCATTACCGGGAATGGGATTTGCCGAGATTATAACATAATCGTTCGGTGTGATTGAAACCTTGCGGTGATCGGAAAATGCCATTCTTGTCAAAGCCGACATCGGTTCGCCCTGACTTCCCGTTGTTATAAGAACAAGCTGTTCGGGCGAATATCTGTTTATCATATCAATGCTGATAAGAATATTATCGGGTACTTTCAAATAACCAAGCTGAGCGCCGATTGACACAACATTTTCAAGGCTTCTGCCTGAAAGAGCGACTTTTCTGCCGAGGCTTTCGGCAACATCAATTATCTGCTGAACTCTGTGAATATTCGATGCGAATGTCGCAACAATTATTCTTCTTTGTCCTGCCCTTCTGAAAAGCCTTTCAAATGACTCACCGACTATCTTTTCACTCTCGGTAAAACCAGGTCTTTCAGCATTTGTCGAATCAGACAGCAAAGCTAAAACGCCCTGACTTCCGAGTTCGGAAAATCTGGCAATATCTATCATGCCACCGTCTATCGGAGTGCAGTCGATTTTGAAGTCACCGGTTTGTACAATAACACCGGCAGGTGATTTTATCGCCAATCCGACCGCATCGGGAATTGAGTGATTGACATGGATAAATTCAACATTGAATTTTCCGAGAGCTATTTCGTCACCTGGTTCAACTGTCTTTAATATGACCTTTCCAAGCATATTATGCTCTTTGAGTTTGCCTTCGATCAAACCGATTGAAAGTCTTGTTCCGAAAACCGGAGTGTTAACCGTCTTTAACAGGTACGCCAAAGCTCCGATATGATCTTCGTGTCCGTGCGTTATAACGACACCTCTTATTTTTTCGGAATTCTTCTCGATATAAGTGAAATCGGGAATAACGATATCGACACCCGGCATATCCTGATCGGGAAACGCAAGTCCGCAATCAACGATAAACATATCGTCACCATATTCGTAAAGTGTCATATTCTTTCCGACTTCGTTAATACCTCCGAGAAATGAAATTTTTACTTTTTCGTTATTTATCTTCATTTTATTACTTTTCTTTTTATTTTTTTGTCCTTTTGTAGGGGCTACACCGTTATTTTTATTCTGCTTCTTTGTTTTATTTTGTTCGCTTTTTGATTTTCCGGATTTGTTCGTTTGCTTTTGGTTATCGTTTTTGTTTTTAGTCTGCTTATTCTGTGTTTTCTGTGCTTGTTTAGCTTGACTGTTCTTTTTTTGACCTGATTTAGTCTGGCTATTTTTCTTGTTTGTTTTGTTTGTCTTACCATTCGGATTTTTCTTATCCGCTACCTTATTTTCAGCCATTCGTATAATCAATCCTCCTTCTCTGAAATATATGTATTATAAAACGTACTGAATAATTTACTTGTAAAAAAAGACATAATTACACATAATACTTGATTGTGATATTTTACTATTTTCGGTCAAATATGTCAATAGATTTAGAGGGATACTTCCCTGTTGACGTAAAAATATTATGACCTTGTATTTAAGTTAATAAACTGTGTATTGCTCAGAAGAAAACTTTGTGTTATACTAACCTCGCGAAATGTCAACCGGATTATAGATTCGGACTATTATTGTGACAACGAATTCAACATATTTTATGTACACCAAATGTCAGATTTAACCTAGTGTACCAAAATAAAGAGGTAATTTCCATGAAGAAAGTATATATTTACACTGACGGAGCTTGTTCGGGAAACCCCGGCCCCGGAGGTTGGGGAACTATATTAAAATATAAAAACACCGAAAAGAGGCTTTCGGGAGGCGAAAAGGAAACAACCAACAACCGCATGGAACTGACAGCCGTCATTGAAGGATTGAAAGCTCTCAAAGAGAGCTGTGAAGTGGAGTTAACGACCGATTCAAAATATGTCGCTGACGGAATTTCAAAAGGTTGGGCAAGGTCTTGGAAAGCCAACGGTTGGCGAAAAAAAGATAAAAAACCAGCTCTTAATCCCGAACTTTGGGAGGAGCTTTTGACACTTTTGGATAAACATGAGGTTCATATAAATTGGGTGCGTGGTCATGACGGACATCCGGAAAACGAAGAATGTGACAAAATGGCGGTCACGGAAAGCTTAAAAGTTCAGATGAACAGATAAATTTTCGGCAGGTGCGGTTGCACCTGCTTTTTTAGCCCGCCGAAGGCGGGCGTACGGTCGGAGCGTGTGTACTTACGAGCGCCGAAGGTGCGAGTAAGTGCCAAGCTCCGACCTGCTGATCAGATTTTCGGAAAATAAAAACCGGAAAGCTGCACATACCGACAGAACAAATGCAGCACAAACTGAAAATATACAACAATCATTAAAATAAAACAGGGACGGTTGCCCGCCCCTGAAAGATTATTAATACATTCCGCCGCCCTGCTGAGCCATTGCCGCTGCTGCAGCTGCATCTGCGGCCGGATCGGGTATATCACTGACAAGGCTCTCGGTCGTAAGTACCATTGCAGCAACCGAAGAAGCATTTTCAAGTGCAGATCTTGTAACCTTAGTCGGATCAAGAATACCGGCTTGAGCCATATCGACATATTCTTCCTTTGCGAAGTCAAATCCATAGCCGAGCTTACCTGATGCCTCAATATTGTTGATGATGACCGAACCTTCAAGTCCTGCGTTCTTAGCTATCTGACGGACAGGTTCTTCAAGTGCCTTAAGAACGATCTTTATACCGGTCTTTTCATCGGCATCGTCTGTTGAATCAAGAAGTGCCTTAACTGCGGGAACAGCATTAAGAAGAGCAACACCGCCACCTGCAACAGAGCCTTCTTCAACAGCGGCCTTAGTCGCTGCAAGAGCATCGTCAATTCTGAGCTTTTTCTCTTTCATTTCTGTTTCTGTTGCTGCACCTACTTTGATAACCGCTACACCGCCTGCAAGCTTTGCAAGTCTCTCCTGAAGCTTTTCTTTATCAAACTCGCTTGTTGATGCCTCAATCTGCTGTTTGATCTGATTTACTCTTGCCTTGATAGCGTCTTTATCGCCTGCACCGTCAACGATGATGGTGTTTTCTTTTGTAACCTTGACCTGACGAGCACGACCAAGCTGTTCAATAGTGGCATTCTTTATATCAAGTCCGAGTTCCTCTGTGATAACATCGCCGCCTGTGAGGATAGCTATATCACGGAGCATATCCTTTCTTCTGTCGCCAAAGCCGGGAGCTTTAACGGCAACACAAGTGAATGTTCCTCTGAGCTTATTGAGAAGAAGTGTGGCAAGAGCCTCGCCTTCAATATCCTCTGCGATGATTACAAGCTTTTTGCCTGCCTGGAGTACCTGTTCAAGGAGAGGTAAAACTTCCTGTATGTTAGAAATCTTCTTATCTGTGATAAGAATGTAAGCATCGTCTATAATAGCCTCCATCTTATCGGTATCTGTAACCATGTAAGGTGAAACATAGCCACGGTCAAACTGCATACCTTCAACAACTTCCTTGCAAGTCTCGGCGGTTTTTGATTCTTCAACCGTAATAACACCATCTGTTGAAACGATCTCCATTGCCTCGGAGATAAGTTCTCCTACTGTCGGATCACCTGAAGAAATTGTTGCAATTCTTGCGATATCTTCGCTTGTTGTGACGGGGCTTGAATTCTTCTTGACAGCCTCAACAGCTGTGTCAACTGCATTCTTAATGCCTTTCTTGACAACCATAGGATTCGCTCCGGCGGCAACATTCTTCATACCCTCACGAACAAGAGCCTGAGCTAAAAGGGTAGCTGTTGTTGTGCCGTCACCTGCAACATCATTTGTCTTGATAGAAACTTCCTTGATAAGCTGAGCGCCCATGTTCTCAAAAGCATCTTCAAGCTCGATTTCTTTTGCGATCGTTACACCGTCATTCGTGATAAGCGGTGAACCGTACTTTCTGTCAAGAACAACATTTCTGCCCTTAGGACCAAGTGTTATCTTAACTGTGTCTGCAAGCTTATCAATACCGTTTTGTAATGCTTTTCTGGCTTCTTCGCCATAAATAATCTGTTTTGCCATAATATTTCCCTCCGTTATTATTCAACTATTGCGAGGATGTCGTCCTGACGAACGATTGTGTATTCCTCATCATCAATCTTAACCTGTTTGCCTGTGTATTTATCGGTTATGACTTTATCACCGACTTTTATATACATCTTTATTTCTTTGCCGTTTACCGTTCCTCCCGGTCCAACTGCTACAACTTCAGCTATCTGGGGTTTCTCCTGTGATGCGGCTGCTAAAATAATACCGCCTTTTGTTGTTTCCTCAGCTTCCACAGCCTTAATTACAACTCTGTCAGCAAGTGGTTTAAGTGTCATGATATATACCTCCAATATTTAAATTGCTATGTTTTAGCACTCGTCAACTTCAAGTGCTAAGTATTATTATAGACGCTTTTTCATAAAAATCAAGTCTTTTCATAAAAAATAATAATTTTATTTTTATCTTTTTAGGCAAAGCTAAAATAACAAGGCTAAATTATTCCGGAGGTAACACTAATGTATAAAAGATTGGTAAGCGTGTTTGTCACAGTATGCATTGCATTTTCATTTCTTACAGTTAAAATTATATCGCTGAATTACTCGTCTTATGCCCATGCAGGCAGCACTACAGCTACTAAGACGTTAAATATAGGCACATCAAGAGGAAATATATACGATATAAGAATGAACAAGATTGTCAATTCTGAAGAAAAAATTCTGTGTGCAGCAAAACCGAGTTCAGAAGCCATTTTAAGCGTACAAGAAAGCCTGAGCGAAAACGAGTCGGCAAACATCATAAAGACATTGACAGACGGCTACCCTGCCTTATTTGAAAGTTCAAAAGAGATCAACACTGACGATGTTCAATCCTTTCACGTTCCGATAAGATACAATAAAAATCAACTTGCAAGCCACATTATCGGTTACCTTGACGGCGAAGGAAACGGCGTGTCCGGTATTGAAAAAGCTTATAACGACTTTTTATTGCAAGCCGGTGGAAATATCTCTGTAACGTTTTCTGTCGATGCCAACGGAAGAATACTAAACGGTATGACACCAACTGTAAACGACAACAATTTCAACTCAAAACAAGGTGTCGTTTTGACAATTGACAAAGATATTCAACTTGTTGCGGAAAAAGCTATGAAAAGTATTGAAAACGGTGCTTGTGCAATAATAAACTGCAAAAACGGAGCGATTTCGGCGGCTGTCAGCAAACCCGACTATGACAGAAACGATCTTGAAAACGCACTGAGATCTGACAATTCGCCACTTGTCAACAAAGCTTTTTGTGCATATAGTGTAGGTTCTGTATTTAAGCCGATTCTTGCCGCTTGTGCAATAGAAAGCAAAACCGACATCACATTTGAACATGATTGCAAAGGTAGAATTAACGTTAACGGTACATCGTACGGATGTATTAACAAAGTATCTCATGGAATAGTCGATTTAAAAAAGGCATTACAAGTTTCGTGCAACACATATTTTATTGAACTGACACAAAAAATGACCGCAGAAAGAATACATGAATTTTGTTCAGATCTCGGTTTCGGAACAGGAACACAGCTCGCCGAGGGGATATATTCACAAGACGGTGTTCTTCCCGAAGCAAGCGATCTGAAAAACAGCGGTAAGCTTGCGAATTTTTCATTTGGTCAGGGTGATTTGACAGCGACACCGATCCAACTGGCAAGTGCATATGCTGCTTTAGCCAACGGCGGAAAATACAGATATCCGTATCTTATTGAAGGCACGGTTGACAAAGACGGTATCATAACTGAAACAGAAAAGAAACCGGAAAGTAATGTTTTAAGTCAAGAGACAAGCAATAAAATAAAAAAACTTCTTGAAAGCGTAGTATCCGAAGGCAATGCTTACTATGGAGAGTCAAGTCTTTGCACCGTTGCGGGAAAAACGGGAACAGCTCAAAGCGGCACATATGATGAGAACGGAGATGAAATTCTCCGAACTTGGTTTGTTGGCTTTTTTCCGGTCAATGAGCCTTTATATGCAGTAGCAGTGCTTTGTGAGAACGGTGTCAGTGGTGGTAAAGATTGCGGGCCGGTTTTCGGCGAGATTGCTGACGGAATCATGCAGGTGATGATTGATAGGGCAAATTAGCCCGCGAAGCGGGCGGCAGCCGATGCGTGTACCGGCGAACACAATGTGTTCGCCGGTGCCGATCGGCTGCCCAAAAAAGTCTGAATCCGTGCTGTCATTTTCAAAATAATCTGAATTCCGGTTTTCGGCGGCGAGATCGGCACCCCATAGCGGCAAGCCGCTTTGGGGTACACGGATCTCGCCGCCCCCAAAAATATATAAAACCGACAAAAACATTCCGCCTTTGTCGGTTTAAATATTATATATTTACAGTCCTGCTTTTATAAAAAGCTGTTTTAAGTGCGTTAACTCGTCTTTCCATACACATTTTCATTATTTTACTGCCACCTGCTATGTCATATCCGTGTGGTGTTCCTAAGGTTTGATAAACCTCGACATTAGCACCCGCTTCCGTAAGTCTTGCGGCATAAGCAATACCCTCATCGTGCAAACAGTCAAACTCAGCCGTTTCGATATATGTGTCGGGAATATTTTTAGGCAATTCCATTTGCATAGGCGATGCTTCATTTATGTTTGCTTCGTTAAGATACAATTTCCACATTTCTCTATTGTTGACAGCATTCCAAAGAGGTGTGTCCGTATATATTTTCATTGAATTTGTCGCACATTCGGCATCAATAACCGGATAAAGCAACATTTGAAGTTTGGGAGCTTTTAAACCGGCTTTTTCTGCATCATACAGTATATATGTCGTTAATGCTCCTCCTGCGCTATCCCCCATTACCGCCAAATCACTTTTCGGAAAATGTTCACAAGCGTAGCGATAAGCCTTAATAACATCTTCTCTTGCTTTTGGGTACACATGATCAGGCAATAAACGGTAGTCGGGACAAATCACCCGACAGCCTACTTCTTTAGCAAGTTTTAATGCAAGTGATTTATGATGAGGTGCAGCCTTGAATCCGAAACCACCCCCATGACAAAATACAAGACAAGGAGCATTTTCATCAATCCCATCAGGCTCGACAATATCCACCGGACAACCGTATGCACTAGCCTTTTTAACATTGACTCCTTTCATTTTAACGAACTTCAACATAAGCATCATTGGTGCATGGCTTATTGATATAAGCGGTGATTTAAAGGGAATTTTTATACAGAATTTTTTAAGTTGTGAGTCTATATTATACTTCAAAACATCTCACCCTTTCAGTAAGTTATATCAGCATTATCATCATCTGTTCCGCTGTTATATAAAAGCGGTTCTAAAACCTGTGATATTGTGAATCCTCCAAGCAATTTCCGAATATCTATCTTAAACATAGCCGTCAGCTTATCCAGCTTTTCGGCAACTCCCATAGCTATTTTATATTCAACCGTTTCCGGTGAATAACGCTGATTTCCCTGATAAAGTCCTGCTACAACCTCGAATATAAAAGGTACAACCGGCTTATCAAAAACATCAGAATACTCCGACTTTTTCATGCCGTGATATTTGGAAGAAAACTTCGCCATTTTTCCGTATGTAAGACCGTTGAGCTTTTTTCCGAGAAACATAACGATCTTCGGGTGCTTTCGTATTAAGTCTTTCGGCAAAGTGATTCCCCCACCCGTTTCGGCAAAAGCCTCAACGTCATGCTCCATATTATAAGGTATTTCTTCAAGGCTGCCGAAAAAGCCTTTTCTTGTGTACTCATTAAGGCTCATTCCGAGATCAAGCTCCGGCACATCCATATCAATGGTACGTATTTTAACAGTCTTATTCTCTGTATCAATAGTTATTTTTCTCATCTTTGGTGGAAATCCAACCAGTGCCGAAGTTGATACACTGTATATTTTGTTTCCGTTTTCGCTGATAATTTCTCTTATTCGCTGTATATGCGAGTGACCGCTGAAAAACAGTCTTACACCCTCGTCAGCAAGACGCTTTATACATTTCTCGCCATTGACAAACGTGTTGCCTTTAGCCAAAAAGCCATAGACGGGTGACGGCAAAACAACAGGCCAATGTGTACCGCAAACAACTGTTATTCCGTCTTTTCTTGCAAGTCTGACTTGATTTATAACCCAATTCATAAGATCGTCAGAAAACATCGGATCATGTAGTTTATCTTCAGATGTATAGTCATAGCCCATGGCTATATAGCGAAGTTTCGGAAACAATTCAGCAACATATGTTGTTTTATCTTTGTCATAGACCGCCAAAGCTTTATCACGTCCAAACGGATAATACATCGGTATTACTTCATCTTCCGGCAAATGTTCATTCGGTATTTTATTCCCTTGCTCATCATATTTAAAAATATCAAACCAAGGATAGTCGTGAGAATCGGTAAAAACAAACGGTCTGCCTCCCTTTAATGTAAAATCTTCCAAAAGTTCGGTCATTTCTTCATGGCTGAATTTGTCACCATTATCCGTCATATCACCGGTAATTATAACAGTTTTCGTCTCATCATCATTTAAAATGATATCAAATGCCTTTCGGTTTATTTCTTCACTTTCGCGGAAAGATATCTGTCCGTCAGGCTGTGGCAAGCTCCACGGATCACAAGCAAAATTGCGTTTGCTGTAATAATGAAGATCCGTCAAGTGATAAAAGCTGTATATCATATAGTTTCCCTCATATCCATTTTTTGTTATGTTATCATTTTAAGCCGAAAATGTCAATCTGTAAACAATTTAACCAACGGAATATATGTAGGTTTACAATAGATGTGTTAGGGAAAATAAAATGCAGTTACGAATAAAAAATCCTGTGTTATACTTGGTTTTTTGGTATCGGTTTATACATATAAATATGCTGATATGTATTGATTTTTGTCGAAGATTGCTATAGAATATAAATATAATTGTATTATCGGACTTGTTTTAAAGCTTATTAAATCAGACAAATTCAGAAAGTGAGTTATGCCATGAACAGTGACTACATTATTGAAATGCTCCACATAACCAAGGAGTTTCCCGGCATTATTGCCAATGACGACATCACTCTTCAGCTCAGGCGTGGTGAAATACACGCACTTTTGGGCGAAAACGGTGCCGGAAAATCAACACTTATGTCCGTACTTTTCGGTCTTTATCAAGCTGAAAAAGGTGTTATTAAAAAGAACGGTGAGGTTGTTGATATCAAAAATCCCAACGAGGCTACGGCTCTCGGAATAGGAATGGTACACCAGCATTTTAAACTTGTCGATGTTTTCACGGTGCTTGATAACATTCTTCTTGGTGCAGAAACAACCAAACTCGGATTTCTGCAAAAAAAAGAGGCCAAGCAAAAAATCAAAGCTTTGAGTGAAAAATACGGTCTTAACGTTGATCTTGATGCTAAGATCGAGGACATCACAGTCGGTATGCAACAGAGAGTCGAAATTCTCAAAATGCTTTACAGAGATAATGAGATACTTATTTTCGATGAACCGACCGCAGTTCTTACTCCGCAGGAGATAGATGAGCTTATGGAGATAATGAGAAACTTCGCAAAAGAAGGAAAATCTATTCTCTTTATAACTCACAAACTGAATGAAATAATGGCTGTTTCTGATAGAGTTACCGTCTTGAGAAAAGGAAAATATATCGGCACGGTAAATACAAGTGAAACGACAAAAGAAGAACTTTCAACAATGATGGTCGGCAGACCTGTTCAGCTTGAGGTTCAGAAAGACGAAGCAAAACCGAAAGATAATATACTTGAAGTTAAAAACCTTATTGTGCCGTCAAAACATCACGGTAAAAATGCCGTTGATGATGTTACTTTTAATGTACGATCAGGTGAAATCTTATGTATAGCAGGTATTGACGGAAACGGTCAGACTGAGCTTGTTCAAAGCATAACGGGACTTGAAAAAATAACAAGCGGCAAAGTCACGCTATGCAATAAAGATATCACTAAGATGAGCATAAGAAACAAGAACAAAACCGGATTGAGTCATATTCCCGAAGACAGACATAAACATGGACTTGTTCTTGATTTCTCTCTTGAAGACAACCTTGTTTTACAGCGTTATTATGAACCTGAATTTCAAAAAATCGGCTTCATAAGACACGATAAAGTCCGTGAACACGCTGAAAAACTTATTGAACAATTTGACGTCAGAAGCGGTCAAGGCCCAATAACAACTGTCAGAAGTATGTCGGGCGGTAACCAACAAAAGGCTATCATTGCCCGTGAATTTGACAGAGATCAGCCGCTTATAATAGCCGTTCAGCCGACAAGAGGTCTGGATGTAGGCGCTATCGAATATATACACGGTCAGCTTGTCAAAGCCAGAGATGACGGAAAAGCCGTGCTTTTAGTCTCACTTGAGCTTGACGAAGTCATGAGTGTCTCCGACAGAATCCTTGTTATGTATGAAGGAAAGATAGTTGGTGAACTTGATCCGAAAAAGACAACTGTTGAGGAACTCGGTCTTTATATGGCCGGTTCAAAAAATGATTATAAGGAGGGAACGGCCAATGAATAAAAAAGAATCACCTCTCCAAAAACTTTGGCAAAAAGACGGCACAAAATCTCTTATTTCTTCACTGATATCAATTCTTGCAGGTATGTGTGTCGGCGGTATAATCGTTCTTATTGTCGGACTTACAAACGATAACATTTCACTCAAGGGTGCTTTTGAGGGCATTAAGCTTATATTTTTCGGAGTTTTCAGCACCGGACGTGATGCAGCCGGAAACTTGACTTTCGGTTTCAGTCCGGTCAATCTTGGAAATATGCTTTTCAGAGCGACACCAATCATTTTAACCGGTCTTTCCGTTGCGGTTGCTTTTAAAACCGGACTTTTCAACATCGGCGCTCCCGGTCAATATCTTATGGGAACTGCTGCATCTCTCTATCTCGCTTTGTCAATACCGACAGCCTCCGTTCCGTCTTGGCTCGTTTGGCTCATCGCTTTTATCGGCGGTATGCTTGCCGGTGCGCTGTGGGGTGCGATTCCCGGACTTGTTAAAGCGTACCTCAACATAAACGAAGTCTTAGCTTGTATTATGACTAACTGGATAGCGGCAAACTTGGTCACTTGGTTCTTTGAATCCAGTCCTCTAAGAAACGCTGAGGAATACGGCAAGTCGGGCTATATTCAAAAGACAACGGCAAATGCGGTTTCAACATCAAAACTCGGTTTAGACAAGCTGTTCCCTAATTCACAGGTCAATGCCGGCATACTTATAGCGATAATCATTTCAATAATCATATATATTCTCATGACTAAAACAACTCTGGGATATGAACTTAAGGCCTGCGGAAGCAACCGTCACGCAGCAAAATATGCGGGAATAAAAGACAAGAGGAACATAGTGCTTTCAATGGCAATAGCCGGTTCTCTTTCCGGTGCGGCAGCAGCACTTTATTATCTCGCCGGTAACACCGAATTTTTCTGGTCAACCTATCAATCGCTCCCGGCGGAAGGTTTCAACGGTATACCGGTTGCACTTCTCGCTTATAACAATCCGATTGCGGTTATATTCTCCGGTTGCTTTATGTCGATGCTCAACATTGCAGGTCAGCAGCTTAAGACACTTACCGCTTATAACGAATATATAACCGATATCATTATAGCGGCGATTGTTTATCTTAGTGCTTTTGCACTGTTTATAAAGATACTTTTAAGCGGAAAGAAAAAGCTTGAAAAGAAAGAAAGCTCCGTAACGGCTGCCAATTCAAGCATCGGTGAAAACGGAGTGGGAATTGAACCCGACAAAGACAAAAACAAGGAGGAAAACACATAATGTCATTTTTAATTCAACAGACTTTGATATATGCTGTCCCCTTGCTTATAGTCGCTCTTGCAGGTGTATTTGCAGAGCGAAGCGGTATCATCAACCTCGCACTTGAAGGTATTATGATCTTTGGTGCATTTATCGGTGTATTGTTTATTAACATCGCTCAAAAAAATCATTGGTTCACTTCGGATCAGGGGCAGTTACTCGTTATTATTACAATGATTGTGGCGGCGGCTTTGGGTGCTATATTCTCATTACTTTTGTCCTTCGCCGCAATAAACCTTAAAGCAGATCAGACGATTGGCGGTACAGCTCTTAATATGCTCGCTCCTGCGATAGTCCTTTTCGCTATCAATGTTATCGCACAGCAAAACGTTCTCGGCATGGCTGAGGGCGATTCGGGCAGCTGGTTCATGATAAAGAAAACCGATTTTGGATTCGACAGAACAGACGACCTCGGATTTTTGGGAAACACGTTCTTACACCGTGTATACATTACAACATACATTTGCATCGCTCTTTTCATTGTTCTTTCGATAATACTCTATAAGACGAAGTTTGGACTCAGACTCCGTGCTTGTGGTGAAAATCCTCAAGCTGCTGACTCGCTCGGAATTAACGTGACAAAAATGAGATATATCGGAACAACCATATCGGGAGCTTTGGCAGGCTTAGGCGGTTTTGTTTACGCATTAACAACAGCCAACTGTTCATCAACCGGTGATGTAGCAGGCTTTGGTTTCCTTGCTCTTGCGGTTATGATTTTCGGCAACTGGAAACCTCTTAACATTGCACTTGCATCGTTTTTGTTCGGCTTATTCAAATGTCTTGCCGCAGCTTATGCAAGTATTGACATCAACGGTGACGGAGTGTTTGCTCTTGCAGAACTTGGAATCAGTCCAAATTTCTACAGACTTCTTCCATATCTCATCACGCTTATCGTTCTTGCATTCACATCTAAAAGTTCAAGAGCGCCTAAGGCTGAGGGAATTCCCTACGACAAGGGCAGCAGATAAAAAAGTGATATTTTCGGGTACACCAAAATTAAGGTGTACCCGAAATTTGTATATATGTTTATAATCATCCGGAAATTAAACCATTTGAGCAAAAAATTGATTGCATTTAAGCGTAATTTAAAAAATTACCGTAATAAATTTTATGAATTGTATTGACTTAAGTGTTAAAATAGTGTATCATACATCGGTAACAAGTTAAGAAACACATGGGGGTATAGCTCAGCTGGGAGAGCGCTTGAATGGCATTCAAGAGGTCAGCGGTTCGATCCCGCTTATCTCCACCAGACCGAAAGCATTGAAAACACTACGTTTTCAGTGCTTTTTTCTATTTAGTGTAAAAAACAGCTGTCAGTTTAAATCAACCGACAGCTGTTTAGTCATTATAAATCCTTAAGATACTTACTTCTGCTTGGGTGACGGATCTTTCTGAGTGCTTTAGCCTCGATCTGTCTTATTCTTTCTCTTGTGACATCGAATTCCTTGCCGACTTCTTCAAGTGTCATTGGTTTTCCGTCTTCAAGTCCAAACCTCAAAGCTATAACCTTCGCCTCTCTCGGTGTTAAAGTTTTGAGTACCTCATTGATTTTTTCTTTTCTGAGAGTCTTAGATGCCGCCTCATCAGGTGAAAGAGCATCATCGTCAGGTATAAAGTCACCTAAATGGCTGTCCTCCTCCTCGCCTATCGGAGTTTCAAGTGAAACCGGCTCTTGTGATATTCTCATTATCTCTCTGACTCGTTCTATTGGCATATTAAGCTCCTGAGCTATGTCTTCTTCGTTAGGCTCTCTGCCGTTTCTGTGAAGAAGTAAGCTGCTCGTCTTTTTAACCTTATTTATAGTTTCAACCATGTGAACCGGAATTCGTATCGTTCTGCCCTGATCGGCGATAGCTCTTGTGATCGCCTGTCTTATCCACCATGTTGCATAAGTTGAGAATTTAAATCCCTTTGTGTAGTCGAACTTATCTACAGCTTTGATAAGACCGAGATTACCCTCTTGTATGAGATCTAAAAGTTGCATTCCCCTGCCGACATATCTTTTGGCTATGCTGACAACCAAACGCAAGTTTGCCTCTGTCAAACGCTTTTTAGCTTCCTCGTCATTCTCGGCTATCCTCATCGCAAGGTCGATTTCTTCCTCAGCCGATAAAAGAGGAACTCTGCCTATATCCTTAAGATATGCCTTTATCGGATCGTCATTTGCCGCCGCTTTCGCATCCATAGCGGAAATATCCTCTACCTCGTACGTCTTAGAATTATCAATATCAATAGTAAGCCCATCAAAAAGTGCATCTCCCATGTCATCGACAATTTCTATTCCGTGACTTTCGAGAGTTGAATACATTTTCCCCATTTCATCTATGTCAATATCATTCTCAATAAGGAGCATATCGACATCACTTGACGAAAGTTTGTTGTTATTTTTTACAGCTTTATCAATAAGTCCGTCAAGCAGATTCTTTTTTTCATTGGCTTCCATAAATCAAACATTCCTTTCCTTGGAAAAACGTTGCAATATTAAAATCCGTTGAGATGTTTGATAGCACCCGGGCGGCGTATTTTTCTTAAAGCTTTGGCTTCGATCTGTCTTATTCTTTCTCTTGTAATATTAAATTCCTTGCCGACATCTTCAAGTGTCATCGGAACTCCGGTATCAAGACCAAATCTCAATGATATAACTTTGGCTTCTCTCGGTGTCAGCGTATTGTTAAGCACCTGTCTTATCTGTTCCTTTAAAAGTGCGCTTGATGCGGCATCATCGGGTGAAAGAGCATCATCATCGGGTATAAAGTCGCCTAAATGGCTGTCCTCTTCCTCACCTATCGGAGTTTCAAGTGAAACCGGCTCTTGTGATATTCTGAGAATTTCTCTGACCTTATCGACCGGCATATTAAGTTCCTCGGCTATATCATCAGCTGTCGGCTCTCTGCCGTTTCTGTGAAGAAGTAAGCTGCTTGTCTTTTTGACCTTATTTATAGTTTCAACCATGTGAACCGGAATTCGTATCGTTCTGCCCTGATCGGCGATAGCTCTTGTGATCGCCTGTCTTATCCACCATGTTGCATAAGTTGAGAATTTAAATCCCTTTGTGTAGTCGAACTTATCTACAGCTTTGATAAGACCGAGATTACCCTCTTGTATGAGATCTAAAAGTTGCATTCCCCTGCCGACATATCTTTTGGCTATGCTGACAACCAAACGCAAGTTTGCCTCCGTCAAACGTTTTTTTGCCTCCTCGTCATTCTCGGCTATCCTCATCGCAAGGTTGATTTCCTCCTCGCTTGAAAGCAGGGGTACATTTCCTATGTCACGAAGATAAACCTTGACCGGATCATCAACAGTGACGGCTCTTGCATCAGCCTCGGCTACGCCATCATTTTGATATGACTTCACCGTATCCATTTCTATCGAAAGTCCCTCAAAAAGTCCTTCACCGAGATCGTCTATAATCTCTATATCACTGTTTTCGATAATTCCTCTTATCTTATCCATGTCCTCAATATCCACACCGTTATCCATTAGCGTAAGATCAAGATCACTTGATGCGAGTCTGTTACCGTTTTTCTTTCCCTT
The DNA here is from genome assembly GCA_964616655.1 of uncultured Faecalibacterium sp. Taxonomy (GTDB): domain Bacteria; phylum Bacillota; class Clostridia; order Oscillospirales; family Acutalibacteraceae; genus UBA6857. The sequence goes on along the minus strand of CAZTSC010000004.1, from coordinate 12,569 downwards.
TTCTATCAGGGAGTCGATTAGGCTTTTTCTGTCATTCTTTTCCATAATATTTCCTTTCGGCAATCAGCTTTTTCTGAACAATCTCATAAAGTCTTCATCGCTCATTTGAGACGGATCAACAGCTAACTGCGTTGATTTTTTCTTCTCTGATTTTATGACCTCAATGCAGTCCTTACACTCCTTGAGTGAATGTCGGAGCTTGTCCGATTGCATTTCGATAGCTTTTAGTGAATTGATCTCATCAAGGCTGAAATCTTGATCGGCAACTGAGCTTATATCGGCAGCAAGACCTGAATCAAGCCTTTCGGTCAGCTTTATAAATACACGTCTGTTAAAGTCGGTTACAAAATCATCTGATGAAACACTGTCTTTCAGTTTATTCCAATAATCCGGATTTCTCATCAGTGATGACAACAACATTTCTTCCGCTTTTGCCGCCTTAAGATATTTGCTTTTTTGCGGGTTGACCTTATCACCGACACCGCTTGTGATTTTCGGTACGGCTCTGATCTCTGCCTTTCTGTCGGTTCTTCTTCTCTGTTTGACCAGATTGTTTATCTGAAGTATCAGCGTGTCTTTGCTGACATTAAGCTCTGACGTAATTTTTGATGCATAAACATCTCTGGCTATAACATCATCGGTTGCAGCAAGTATTTCCGCAACGGCTTTTAAAAAGCCGAGCTTTCCGTCAGAAGAATCAATATCAAATTTACTCTTTTGTTCAAGAATCTTATATTCTATATCGTTTGCAGCTCCAGTGATAAAACTTCTGAATTTTTCGGGGCCGTACTTTTTGATTATTTCATCAGGATCTTTTCCGCCGGACATTTTTATAACTTTAACTTTCATTCCGACAGAGCTGAAAGTTTCTATTGCCCTTTTAGTCGCTTTTTGCCCTGCTTCATCGTTGTCAAAACACAGCAGTATCTCTGATGCGTACCGAGAAAGAAGTTTCGCCATTTCAGGTGTAAACGCAGTTCCCAAAGCGGCAACAGTATTCGTAAATCCTGCTTGGTGCAAAGCTATAACGTCCATGTAACCCTCAACTATCAAAAGAGAACCGTCATTCTCGTTTTTAGCGAAGTTCAAAGCAAACACACCGAGACTCTTTTTATAAACAAGAGTATCTGAAGTGTTGACGTATTTCGGCTTGCTATCATCAAGGACTCTGCCGCCAAAAGCAATTATCTGACCTCGAACGTTTATTATCGGAACCATAACGCGGTTGCGAAAATTGTCGTAGTAATTGATCTTCCCGTTTTTGTCGCTCCGTTTTGCAAGATCCGCTTCATATATTTCTTCATATGAGTAACCCAAACTGTGCAAGTGATTCAAAAGTCCTCTCCAGCCGTCAGGAGCATAGCCCAAACCGAAATGTTTTATCGTGGACATAGTATACCCACGCTTAAGATAGTAATTCAATGCAACTTTTCCTTGATCACTCATAAGCGTTTCGTGAAAAAACTTCGCTGCCGCCTTGTTCATCTCAAGCATTCGCTTTCTTTTGATAATGAGAGAGTCGTCATATCCATCCTCTGGCATTGACATTCCGCTTCTATCGGCAAGACTTTTAACAGCCTCATAAAAATCAAGGTTTTCTATCCGTCTTGTGAAAGAAATAATTTCTCCGCCTGCACCGCAACCGAAGCAGTAAAACGACTGACTATCCGGATAGACGGTAAATGATGGAGTTTTTTCATTATGAAACGGGCAAAGACCGACAAGATTTTTTCCTCGGCGTTTCAATTCAACATAGGGTGAAATGACGGAAATTATATCATTATTCGCTCTAAGCTGTTCGAGAAATTCATCGCTTATTCTTTTTCCTGCCATTTTACCCCTCCTTCACTTTATTTCAGCCAGCCTTTTGGGATAAACAACTCACTGAACACATTCAGCGCATATCCGTCAGTCATACCGGCTATGTAGTCACAGGCAGCTCTTTGCACTCCCTCGTCTTTTGCTATATCAATATACATTTGCGGCATTTTTTCAGGTTGAGCTGAAAAGTGGCCGTATAATTTTTGTATAAGCTCTATCGCTTTTGTTTCTTCACTTTTGCAAACCGGATTTGTATAAACAAGTTTAAACATCAGTTCATGAAGTTCTTCAAACTTTTCATCAATCACCGGATCAAGGATTATATCATCAACACTGTTTTCTATCGCAGAAAGGACAAGTGTGTTTATTCTTTGTGACTTTGAAAAGCCGAGAACCTCTCTTATTTCGATCGGAATGTCGTCCTCACTCATCACACCTGCCCGTACCGCATCGTCAATGTCGTGGTTTATATAGGCTATCTTATCGGCAAGCTTAACTGCTCTGCCCTCAAGAGTGACAGCCTGAGTACCCCTTGTATGGCAAACAATGCCGTCTCGGACTTCAAAATTCAAATTGAGTCCTTTTCTGTTTTTTTCAAGTTTATCAACAACTCGAAGACTTTGCTCATAGTGTCTGAATCCATCGGGATAAACGTCATTCAAGGCTCTTTCTCCCGCATGACCGAACGGAGTATGTCCAAGATCATGTCCCAAAGCTATGGCTTCGGTTAGATCCTCGTTGAGTCTGAGCGCCTTAGCTATAGTTCTCGCTATCTGTGAAACTTCAAGCGTATGTGTAAGTCTCGTTCTGTAATGGTCGCCCTCCGGTGTTAAAAACACCTGCGTTTTATGCTTTAATCTTCTGAATGAGTTGCAGTGAATTATTCTGTCTCTGTCACGTTGAAAAGCAGTTCTTATCGGACATTCGTCCTCATGCCTTGCTCTGCCTTTTGTGTTTCGGCAAAGACAAGCGTGTTCCGACAGTGTTTGCTCCTCTAAAGCAAGGGATCGTTCTCTTATTTCCGACATATTCTCACTTCCTTTATATATTTATACTCAGAAAGTGTTGTTTTTCCTTTAAATTTTTAAAGCTTGGAAAATCTTTCCGAAACGACTTCACAATTAAATTTTCCGTTGCTGACATCTATAAGTTTTTTTGAAAATCCATCAACCTTTTCTTTAGGCATCATGAAAGTAACTTCAACTGTATCGGTAAACTGAGTATCCTCTATAATTCCGCCACATTCGGGGATCAAAGAAGCAAGTCTGCCGTAAAAATTATAGTCAGATTTCACTTTGACAACAGAACAAAGCGACATCGTTATCATGTTAGCCGCCGTAACCGCTATTTTAGCTGAGTGTGAATAAGCTCTGACCAATCCGCCCGTACCTAAAAGTACGCCTCCGAAATATCTTGTCACAACCACAACGACATCTGTCAGATTTTCTTTTAAAAGCACATCAAGCACCGGTATACCGGCTGTGCCTTGAGGTTCTCCGTCATCACTATAACGGCGAGTCTGACCGTCTCTTAAAACATAAGCGTAAACATTGTGTGTCGCATCCCAGTGCTTGGACTTGATCTCATTTATAAATTCGACCGCTTCCTCACTCGTTTTGACCGGTTTTGCGTACCCGATAAAGCGTGAACGCTTTTCAATAAAGCTGTCCTCGGCAAAAAATTCAACGGTTCTGTATTCGTTCATATTATCTCTCCAAACAAAAAACAAGGCGGTGAAGCACCGCCTTACTTTCTTTTTTTAATATGATATTAGCCGCGGTTGAAACGCTTGTTGAATCTGTCAACACGTCCGCCTGCATCAACGAACTTCTGCTTACCCGTGAAGAACGGATGGCAATTTGAGCAAATATCAACTCTCATGTTTTCCTTTGTTGAGCCTGTTGCGATTTCAGCACCGCAAGCACATCTTACAGTTGTCTGTGTGTACTTCGGATGAAGTCCTTCTTTCATTGTTTTGCACCTCTTTCATAAGCTTACATAATCTTTGTTATATAGCCTCAAGATTATATCATAAGCTTTTTGTTTTTGCAAGTGTTTTTAGAAAATTTCTATTGTTTTTGACATTTTGAATGAGTATAAGCAAGTTTCGGCAACTTCCAACTCTGTTATTTGAGCCAAAGCATACTTATATATTTTTAGTTGCTCGGCATATTTCAGGCGAAAATCTTCCTCACAATCAAGTCTGTCCGTCTTATAATCGACAACTGTCAGTTTGCCGTTTTCTTCAAACGCACAGTCTATCATACCCTGTATCATTATGTCTTCATTAAGCTCATCGGCAAGATTCGGATATACCCACTCAGCAGGAACATTAACCGTGAATTGCTTTTCTCTCATCACATTGTTCGACTTTTTTATCCGTTCATAAAGCTTTGATCGGAAGAAAACTTCGATCTCGTTTTTTCGGATATTCAAAGCCTCGTCATGTGTCAGCTTACCGGCTGACACAAGGCGATTTGCCTCGATCAAAACATCTTTCTCAGCCGATGAAAAGTCGGCGTACTGCATGAATTTATGTGTGGCTGTTCCTTTCTGAGCAGCTGTAAGCTTTCCATCAGACATAAACTCCGGTTTTGACGATGCAAAGTTTTCTCTGTCAATAAGTTTTCCGTCAAGCTGAGATGCAGCCCTTTTTGTCGCTACAGAAGCCAGCGGAGCATACTTATATTTGAAATTCACTCTGTCGTTGATTAGTCTTTGCAGTTGTTCATCAATTTCATCATCACCGGAAATATCCGTTACTGTTCTTTGATACTCTTTAACGCTGTTTATAACTTTAATTTCAAGGTGTGAATCCGTTTTTATCGCATATTCTTCGCTCAATCCTATAGTTCTGCGAAGTTCAAAAGCATCAGGGTGTCTTATCGCCGCTTTTAATACCCAATCAGAATAATTGTTTTTCGATAAAACAGAAAATGATGAAAGCTTTTTCTTAGTCGAGTCAATGTCACCGGCAGCATTTTCCAGTGCCTTTTCCGCATCTTTAACACTTGTGACAACAATAAGCTCCTCTTTCGCTCTTGTCATAGCGACATAGAGAACTCTCATTTCCTCTGATCTTGCGGAAAGATTCATCTGAAGTTTTGCACTTGTGTGTGACAGTGTTTCATATTCCGCCATGGTACGAGGATCTCGTCTTATAAGTCCGACTCCGTATCTCGGATTTATAATCATGTTCTTTTTTTCATCCTCGGCATTAAACTGCTTGTTGACGTTAGCTAAAATACAGACGGGAAATTCAAGTCCCTTCGATTTATGTATAGTCATTATTCTGACAACATCGGCATTTTCGCTGACAGGATTTGAGGCATCAAGCTCTTTTTTATTAATAAAGAGCTTATCTATAAATCTTATAAATCCCGACAAGCCGGTCATGCCCGAATTTTCATAAACTTCGGCATAATCTGTAAGTAACATAAGATTGGAACGTCTGAGATCGCCACTGTCCATTGCTTGAACAATAGCAAGATATGAAGTTTCATCTAAAATTCTTCTTATCAGTTCGCTTGCCGTGCAAGTGCTTGCGATAAATCTCATTCTTCTGAAAAACTTCAAAAATGCGGCAACTTTCGGATTTTTGTCCTCGGCTTTAAGCAAACAAGCATAAATTGTCGATTTTCTGTCATCTATTCTGAGCTTTGCTGTTTCATCGGGCGAGAACGCAAATATCGGTGACATAAGTGATGAAAGGAGAGGAATATCCTGATTGGGATTGTCTATTACTCTAAGCAAAGAAAGCATAACGGATATCTCGCTTGAAGTAAAGAAACTGCCCGTAACTTCAGTGAAGCAAGGTATCCCCCAGTTTCTCATTTCATCTGCTAAAGCTGTCGCATACTCCGATTTAACACTTCGCATTAAAATGCATATATCCTTATAGCGTATCGGCTTTAACTTGCCGTCTTTTGTGACGAGTTTTTCACGCGTCACCATGTCTTTAACAAACGAGGCTATATGACGAGCCTGACAAACCGCCGGATCAAGAACCGAATTATCACCGCTTGCCATATCAATTATGTGAAGTTGCGCCTGCGGTTCATCTGTTTCGGGATAATCAGCACCGGCAACAAGTGCTTCACCTTCACCGTATTCAACTCCACCTGTTTCTCTGCTCATAAGCTGAGAAAATATGAAATTTATAAATTCTGTGACACCGTTTCGGCTTCTGAAATTTTTATCGAGAGTTATCTTTGCAGGATAGTTTTCATTTTCATATTCCGTCAAAGAGTCCCTGAGAGCTATAAATATTTCCGGCATAGCCTGCCTGAATGAGTATATGCTTTGCTTAACGTCACCGACTCTGAAAAGATTTGATTCATTTTTTGAAATCGAATTAAATAAAATATGCTGTTCTTCGTTGGTATCCTGATATTCGTCAATGAGAATTTCGACATAGCGGCTCGACAGTTCTTCTGCAAGCGATGTCTTGACAGGCTCTCCGTTCTCTTTTTTTATCAAGAGTTCAAGAGCCATATGTGATATATCCGGAAAATCATATGCATTTTTCTCTTTTTTCAGTTTCATAAGTTCCTCGCCGAACGACTTAACACATTCGACAAGTTTTCTGACGATAGGCTCAAAAAATACGGCATCATCGGAGTTTTCTTCATCGCTGACACAAAAATATCCGGCAAGTTTCTCAGACACCGTCTTTTTTATAGCTTTTCGCTTATTGTCCAACAACTTTGCTATCGGTGTTTCGTTCACACCTTTCGGGAGTCTGCCTCTTGTTATGAACTTCTCACCCAATGACGATCTCACAGCGTTCCATTCGCCGCTTTTAATTAGATTTGACAGCCTTTCCAGTTGTGCCTTATCGCTAACGCAGGCATCATGATAAGCGGCAAAAAAAACTTCGTCTTCAGCTATTACTGCTTGCATTTCTCCGTTGAGTTCAAGACAGTAGTCAACCGCTTGTACCGCATAGTCAAGTATGGCTTTTCCCCAACAGCTTTGACTTATATCGGCTGACGGATCATAGCCACTGACCACGCTGTCAAGCCATTCCTCAGGGAATGCATATGCCCTTGAATAATCATAAAGCTTTTCTATACATTCGGCTATTTCGGTGTCATCACGTTTTTTGAAAAGAAGTTCAACAAGGTCGATAAAAGCTTTGTCGCCTTTTTGATACTCATTTTCCATAACAGCATCAATTGCTGCGGCTTTGAGCAAAACAAGTTCACTGTCGTCAATTTTTTTGAAGTCGGGTGATATATCCAAAAGTCTGAAATTTTCCTTGACAAGAGAATTGCAAAAGCTGTCCATTGTGCAAATATCCGCATCCGGCAGCAGCATTTCCTGCTCACGAAGATAAGCGTTATCGGGTTCAAGACGTATCTTTTCCTTGAGAGCATCGCTTATTCTTTCCCTCATCTCGCCTGCCGCCGCCTTTGTGAATGTAACTATCAACAGACGATTTACCGGACAAGGCATAGTTTTATCTGTAATACGTTCTATTACACGTTCAACCAAAACCGCAGTTTTTCCTGAACCTGCCGCCGCACTGACAAGTATGCTGCCGTTTCTCGATGAAATAGCATCTTGTTGCTGTTTAGTCCAATTTCTGCTCATCTTCTTCACCTCCCGACAGTTTTTTAAGACATTCTTCATGCTTGTCGAATTTTATGTATCTATATCTTCCGCCTTGTTCATGACAGCAAACACTTTTGTAGTCGCAGTAATCGCAGGTCTTATCATGATCCTTACCGTAGACGGGATAAGCCGGAATTTTGCCTTCATGCAAGGATTCAGCCATATCGGCAATGATTCCGTCAATTTTTTTGTTCAAATTTTCAAGTTGTGTCAAACTTATAATATTTCCCGTTGCTTTACCTTTTTTCAGATCCACCGAAGCCGGTATGAATACGCTTTTTTCGCTGTCGTCCATTGCTTTTATTATTCGTGTATCATCCAGAACGATGCCACTCATTTTGCCGTTTTTAATCACTTGGACATCTAACTCATCATCACCGTCATCACGATCGGCTTTAAACGATGCTATTCTTGCCGGAAGATATAGAACTCCGGCCGGAACAATATTATCACCATAATAATTCTTACCGTTTTTGGTTACGGCAAAAAGATAAATAAGCATCTGCATATTAAGTCCGTTTAAAACATCACTAAGCTGCATCTGCTTAACCCCTGTTTTGTAATCAACGACTCTTATGTATTTTTTGCCGTCAGATGTCATTTCATCTACACGGTCGATAAATCCGAATATTTCAACCTTGCCTCCGTCTTTAAGCTCAACCGTATATGGAGATATGGGCTTGTTTCTGCCGATTTCAAGTTCAAAATCACAAGGTTTAAAGCTTGAACTTTTAAATTCGGCAACAAGTCTTTCAAGAATCGTATCAAGCGTTTTCGCAAGCCTGTTGAAATGATAAATAAAACGCCGGTTTTTGTCATCGAGTCCACCCATATACTTTTCGGCATATGTTCTGAGTGCCGCCGTGACATCTTTATTTCTTTGTACGCTGTCAGTGTTTTCTATCCCAACATCTTTATATTTTTTTATAAGTTCTTCGAGAACATAGTGAACTATCGTTCCGCTTTGAGCCGGATCTAGTGTGGCTGTTTTCCTTGGGTATGCCGACATTCCGTATCGGCAAAAATATTTGAAGGGACAGTTCTCGTATTCTTCAGCTTTTGACGCAGAAAGATACATATTTTTACCAAAAAGCTCGGTTGAAATATTACTGTCCTCAAACTCAAACTCCGATTCACCGCTTACACGTTTGAGTGCCGCAATACGTTCGGCATACCTTGGAATATTATTGAAATAATATAAAAGATTTCGACTGTAGTAGCTATTCTCCCTGAAATTTGCAGCAAGAAGCTCAAACGCAGCTGTTTCACCCTCGATCTTTTCTTCAATGGATATATCGTCACTTATGATACACTCCACATTCGGCAATATTTCCCGTACCATTGTAACAAGTTCGCTCGGTGACTTTTTTTCACCCTTATTATTCGTCAGCGAATAAGTCAAATAGACTTTTTCACCGGCACAACAAACGGCATTATAAGCTATAAACCGTTCTTCTATGCTCTTATACTTATTTGTATCGAACAATTCGATTCCCGCTGAAAGAAGTTCGTTTCTGTCACGATCACTGATAAGACCTCCATTAGAATTCTCAGCCGGAAATACTCCCGTATTTGCACCGAGGACAAAGACTGCCTTTATTCCTCTTGCTCTTATTCTGTCAGCAGAACCGACAATAACTTCGTCTATTGCGTTCGGAACTCTGCCGAGAGATTTGACCGAAAGCGACATATTGAAAAGCTCTGAATACTTTTTAATACTGACATATTTGTCTTTTAATGCGAGAGCCGTTTCGTTAAGAGTTTGCATTATAAGATCCCATATCTGTTCCTGTTCTGAGGCAAGATCATTTTCACCGTCATCTTCAAGCCGGATTGCAAGCTCTTTAAGTGTCTCGTTCGTTTTGGTTTTAATCAAAAACTCATATAAAGCTTTTGTCATTTCAAAGCCGTCTTTGCCGGTCATTGATTCTTTAAGAGAAATCAACGGCAAGACAACTGCCTCTCTCATTTCATTAAGTGGCTTCAGGCTCGTTTCTTTATCTTCTTCGGTACATTCTCCGAAACCAAACGGGTTTTTGAAGAACTCATTTTTCCATTGCGATCTGTCAATTTGCCAAAGATAAACATAATTTTCCAGCGTTGAGATTTCATCAACGCAAAGTGGTGTCAGACCTGTCTTAAGAAATCTCATTATGCTTTCTGTGTCAAAACCGTCAGAACAGATTTTCAGTGCATTTTGAATATAAAGTACAAGCGGCTGATTGAGTATCGGCTGACGTGAATCTTCAAATGTAGGTATTTCATATTTTTTGAAGGCATATCTTATTTGCTTTTCATATTTATCTGCATCACGGAAGATAACCGCAATATCTCTGCACCTATACCCCTCTCTCATAAGCTGACGTATTTTTCTTGAAGTATAGGCACATTCGTCCTCTATATCTTTTGCACAGAAGATTTTAACACTGTCCGAATCACCGTCAAAAATTGAATAATCGGCTTTATATAAGTTTTCATCTATTGCATAAAGTGCATCTGAAGTATATCTCTTATATCCGGTCACTTCTTCGGTGAGCAAAATCGGCTGTTGAACGGGAACGCTATTCTTAGCGGCAAGTGCTTTCAATTTTGAGGCTGTTCTTCTGGTGAATGAAAAGATATCATTCTGATCCTGAGAATAATTTATCCCATCAGCACAAAGTGTGATATAAACGTCACTTGCCTGAATTAAAATTTGTTCGATTATTCTCATTATTTGAGCATTGAAACTTGTGAAGCCGTCAATTGCGACCGTTTTGCCTTTAAACCAGCAGTTATCTTTGAGTACCTCACAAAGCTTTTCCAGCACGTCTCCGGTGTCTAAATATGAGGTTTCGACAATCGCATCATAGGTGTCACAGATAAGCATAAGCTCTCGCATTTTATCTTTGAGAGTTCCGCTTTCAAGGTGTGAAACCGCTGTTTTAAGTGTCTCTTGGCTATTTGCCGACTGTTTAAACTCATCAACAACAAACAGCATACTTTTTATAAAAGCGGAGTCTGATATATGATTTTTATATAATTCCATTTTTTCTTCAAGCGATGACAGAGCCATTGACATACAGATAAGTCTCCCCTGCTCGCTGATGATGTCCTTGTGTTTTATCCCATATTCCGAAAAGACACATTCTGCAATTCGAGTAAAACTTAAAACCTCGATCTTGTTTGAGCGTACCGCACCGAGGGTGTTCAATATTCCTTTATCTGTCTCGAATGTGAACTGTTCGGGAACGATCAAAACAGCTCCCTCGGAAACTTCACCGAGTTTTTTATGAAGATATTCTGTTTTTCCGCAGGCGGCTCTGCCTAAAATAAAGTGTAACATGATTTTCTCACCTGATAATTTTAGTTTAGTTTATTGTATCATATTTTTGTCTGTTTGCATATACTTTTTATTGGAGTAATTTTAAAACGAGGTGGTCAAATGCACTGCTGTGTAACCGATCTTAGGGCGAAAAAGGTCATTAACGCAAAAAACGGTTGCGTACTCGGAAGTGTATGCGATGTGGAAATAGACACTTGCACGGGAAAAGTTGTTGAAATCGTCATATACGGCAAACTCAGGTGTTTTGGGTTCGGCGGCAGAGATGAAGATATCCGCATAAGATGGGAGGACATCAGTGTCATAGGTGACGAAACGATTCTTGTCTGCTTTGAACATTCCGACAAGCCGCCGGAAAAGCCACCAAAAAAAGGCACAAAAAGCCCGTTTGATGGATTATTTAGATAGAACTTTTAAATTTTTCTTGTAAAACGCAAAATTCTTTGTTATAATACAGTCACCACACTATAATTGAATATTTTTCTCAGTATTAAGGTTCTGTTTTTATCTTCAAGGTAAAAGCATGGACTTCTATATTCATGTGCCTTTTTACTGGGATTGAATTATAGTCTGGTAGCTAATCGAAGTTTTTGTTTTTCGTGTGTGCAAATTTCGGTTTGCACACATTTTTGTTTTTTTGGAGGAGATAAAAGTTTGAAGATTAAACTAGACGAGTCAAGAAAATGGTGTTATAATTAAGAAAACTAAATTTGGAGGCAGATAAATATGAAACGACAACTCAACAAAACATTGTCGCTCATCATGGCGATGATAATGATTTTTGGTACACTTCCGGTTGTCAGCTTGGCGGCAGATATTGTCCATAGCGGAACGTGCGGCGACAATCTCACTTGGACACTGGACAGTGAGGGAACACTGACTGTCAGTGGCAGTGGGGAGATGAGAAATTATAATTATTATAATATTCCTTGGTATAACTATACATATTTAATTGAAGCTGTTCAAATTAACAATGGTGTAACAAGCATTGGCGATTGGGCGTTCGAGGATTGCAGCAATTTAACAAGCATAACAATTCCCGACAGTGTGACAAGCATTGGTGATTATGCGTTCGAGGGTTGCTGTAATTTAACAAACATAACAATCTCCGATAGTGTGACAAACATTGGTGAATATGCGTTTTATGGTACAGCTTATTATAATGACACCTCGAATTGGGAAAATGGTGTTCTTTATATCGGAAATTATTTGATAAAAGCTGATCCTGATTTCCTTTCCGGCTCATATACGATAAAAGATGAAACAACGTGTATTGCAGATTCTTCGTTTGAGGATTGCAGCAGTTTAACAAGCATAACCATTCCCAACGGTGTTACAGGCATTAGCTATTATGCGTTCTATGGTTGCAGTAGCTTAACAAGCATAACAATTCCCGACAGTGTGACAAGCATTGGCTATTATGCATTTTACAATACAGCTTATTATAATGACACCTCAAATTGGGAAAATGGTGTTCTTTATATCGGAAATCATTTGATAAAAACTGATTCTAATTTCCTTTCCGGCTCATATACGATAAAAGACGGAACAAAATGTATTGCAGGTGCTGCGTTCAGTGGTCGCAGCGGTTTAACAAGTATAACAATTCCCGACAGTGTCACAAACATTGGCGATTCTGCGTTCCATGATTGCAATAGCTTAACAAGCATAACCATTCCCGACAGCGTGATGAGCATCGGCAATTATGCGTTCAATGGTTGCAGTAGCTTAACGAGTGTTAATATTTCCAACGGTGTAACAAGAATTGGTGATTCTGCGTTCGAGGATTGCAACGATTTAACAAGCATAA
>CAZTSC010000003.1:0-101369 GCA_964616655.1 uncultured Faecalibacterium sp. | reverse complement strand
ATGGATTTGTTCAGTTTATCTGGAAGATAGTCAGATTCTTCTGCAAGCTGTTCAAAATCAACAGAATATGTTCATGCGGTGTTAAACATTGGTAAAGTTTTAAAAGCACAATAAGCAAAATATCCACCGAGGATGTTAACATCCTCGGTGGATTAATATTAATCAGGCATCTTTCGCAATAGTCTGAATAAAAGATAAAATAAAATCTTTAGGAGCAGCCGCTGTTAGGCGGCTGCTTTGCATTGCAAACCATTTTCCACAGTGCGGACAGCGGTATCTGCATTTTCTTAAAATGATAGTTACCGTCTTACCGAATGTGGGTATGTCTTTAATTTCTTGCTTTCGGTAATCGTGAATTGTATCTGCCGCGGTTTCCTTTTCATCTCAGTATAAGTACGCTCTAATTTTTGTAATTCTTTATTTTCACAGTAGGCTATACTTAGTTACCCCAATATTTATTATAGAGCCTATCTCACGGCATAACAAAAAAGAGCAGGCTACAAACCTGCTCGATACTTAAAATGCAAAAAAAGTGAGTATTCACTTGTGTAATGAATACTCACTTGGTGCGAGAGACGGGACTTGAACCCGTACGTACTGCTACACACGCCCCTCAAACGTGCGCGTCTGCCGATTCCGCCACTCTCGCGAGTGCTTATGTAGTATATCAAAGGAATTGACAAAAGTCAAGAGATTTTTCAAAAAAATTTGAAATTTTTTTGATATTTTTTTATTACCCTTTATTTTGCCAATGTGGCAATTTAATTTCCAGCTTTTAGCTCTCTGTCGAGCAACACCTTTACCTCACAAGCATAGCTCTCCCGTACCTTTGAACTGATCGGTTATTCCTCAATTCCGAGTATCTCACCGGCCTTGTCAGCATCTATTGCCTCGACCGTTTTAAGTTTCCTCTGTATCAATTCGTTACGGTTGGTTGCATCGTCAAGTGTTTTTCCTGCCTCGTCTATTTTCTTCTTTGCCTTAGCTAAAAGTTCTCCGAATGTGTCATACTGCTTCTTTGCGGCGGCAAGAAGTACACGAACTTCCTTCGCCTTCTCGTTTATAGCGATAGCTCTGAATCCCATTGCGAGCGAGTTTAACAATGCCGTTATCGTACCCGGACCGGATATCATAACATTGTATTCGCTGTGTATCTTGTCAGCAATACCATTGGGCGAACTGATTATCTCACTGTAAAGTCCCTCGGTTGCAAGATACATTATCGCAAACGGTGTCGTTTTTGGCTCATGTATATATTTAGTTATATCTTTTGCACAGCCGATGACACGTCTTTCAAGAGCCTTTCTCGCCTCATCTATAGCTGCCTTGTCTCCCCTGTCAGCCGCCTCACATAACCTTGCGTAATCCTCCATGGGGAACTTTGAATCTATCGGGAGATATGTGAATACGTCTTTGTTGTCACCTGACGGTATTCTGACAGCAAATTCAACCATCTCACGGCTACCTGCCTTGGGATTTGTGACAACGTTTTTATCAAACATTCCCGGAATTGTCTGTTCAAGTATCGTTTCAAGCTGAATTTCAGCCCATGTTCCTCTTGTCTTAACGTTGGTCAGTATTCTGTTAAGCGAGCTGACATTATCTGTTACACCCGTTGAAAGTTCTTTCATTTCGCCGAGCGACTTATATACATTTTCGAGCTGTTCGGAAACAGCCTTAAAAGAAGTATTGAGTCTTGTTGTAAGAGTTGTGTTGAGCTTTTCATCAACCGTCTGACGCATCTGTTCAAGCTTTTCTTCATTGCTCTTTTGAAGTTCGCCTATTGACGATTTAACAAGTAAATTCTGCTTTTCATTTTGAGCCTCGTTCGCCTTTCTTATCTCCTCAAGCGAATCGGAAAGCGATTTTGCGAGCTTAATACGCTGCTCAAAATTATCCTCTGTCATCTTCGTCAAAAGTTTGTTCATATCGTTCAGAGAGCCTCTGACTTCTGCTCTCAACTGCTGCTCACGCTGTGATTCCTCCATTCGGCTCTTGCTGAACTGATCGGAAACAAAGCCTGATAATGCGTTTATCTGAGCAGTAACAGCAGCTTGATTTTTTTCATTTTTCTCTGCAAAATCATCGGGAATATTGCTCTTAGGTTTTCTTATTATAAGTACACCGAGCATTGCCGCACAAAGGGCAGTTATGATGATTATGATTAAGGATAAAGTTGATTGATCCATATATTTTCCTCTCTTTCAGTTTCTTTTGGTATTATAACATTTCAAGTTTGATATGTAAAGTCAAAACGAAAATTTGTTCGATGAATTGTTTTAAATAAGATTTTCAGCGAGTTTTGTACCGAATAATACAAAAAGAGGCAAGTCACTTGCCTCTTTGTCGCTTGCCTCTTTATATATGGCGATTATCAAATATAATCAAAATCCGTAAAACACCTTGTTTATAATCTTTTGGAAAGTCAGAAATACATAAGCAAATTTTTCAGCAAAATAATAGCCTATCTTGTCGGTTGAGCCTTCTTCGTCACAGATCTTAGATCCCTTTTCCAAAGCAAGAGACGATGCTCTGACAAGTTTATACTCGTATTCGCTCGGTGTATCCTCTTTGACCGTGATAAGACCTGCACCTCTAACTGTATCGTTAGAGTAATTCTTATTGTGAATAGTCGGAACTCCTACAATATCTATTCCGTCAACATCTGCGACAAATGAATTGACGTGATCGTGACCGCTGAAAGATGCCATAACGTCACCAACCTCTTTGAAAGCCTCAAATTCACCGTCAGTGTCGTTATACGGTGGTTGAGGGGCTTCATAGACAAAGCCGGTGTAACCTGCAAGGCGAGGAATCAATGAATATACTTTGC
Source organism: uncultured Faecalibacterium sp. (assembly GCA_964616655.1). GTDB lineage: Bacteria > Bacillota > Clostridia > Oscillospirales > Acutalibacteraceae > UBA6857. The sequence goes on along the minus strand of CAZTSC010000003.1, from coordinate 98,536 downwards.
CGTTATATTTATTGCTTGCCTTTCCTAGATCAACTGAAAATTCAGGATAAAGAACATCATAAACTTCCGGCAGAATTATATGCTGAAAATTGAGTGCAGGAACTGTCACTCCGCCATTGCTCTCTTTAAGCTTTTCCGCTGTCTTTTTGTACCAGTTGATCTGATCTTTACGAACATAATCATATCCGCCAACAGTTTCATCGGGATTATCCGATCCCGAATCGAAAAACCAAAGGTTGAGTTTCACATTTTCGCCGTCAGATGACATAATAGGCAAATTGAAATTTCCACAGCCATAGATTTCAGGTTCGGCATCATATGAGAGACAGCCGTATTTTTGATAGATTTTGAGAAGTTCTTCTCTTGTGACTCCCTCGGCTTGGCTGTCGTGGTTTCCGAATATTGCCGCATACGGAATGTTTCTTTCTCGCATAGGTTCAGTTATACGTTCAATTAAATTTTCGTGTTCTTCGATCGTATCCGCAGTTGTGTTGTCGCCTAAAAGTACAACAAGATCGGGTGCATATTTGTCAAGAGCTTCACGCATTATCTGTCTTGCACATCCGTTGCTGCTGTTATTTTCATGAATATCGGTGAATATCATTATCTTGAATTCACCGTTTGTGAACCTGAGTTTATTGCCATTCTCGGCGTACCCGAACATTGTGAATGTTGAAATGAGTAACACTGTTGTCAGCAGTATCGCAATTAGTTTTTTTAGTTTCATATTTAACCCTCCATTCAACAAAATTATAATCTAAAATTTTCAATGTGTCAACATTGCCACTTGCACTGAAACCAATTTCGGTATATGATATAATCATAATATTGGAAAACTAAGCAAAGGAGAACAAATATGGATTTTGATTTTTTTATGCCTGTTAGGATTTTCAGCGGAGACGGTGCTTTGACTAAAAATTCATCTGTCTTTTCAGAGTACGGGAAAGTATGCGGCATAGTCACGGGACACAGCTCGGCCAAAAAAAGCGGTGCGTTAGACGATCTTCTTTTATCACTCGAAAAAAGCGGCATAAGCTGTATCATATACGACAAAATAACGGAAAATCCCCTTATTGAAAGTTGCCATGAGGCAGGAAAGCTTTTCAGAGAAAACAACGTTGATTTTATAGTCGGCATAGGCGGAGGCTCACCACTTGATGCAAGCAAGGCTATAGCGATATATTCGACAAACTCGGAACTTTCACCTAAAGATATATATTTAAGAAAATATGACAATACTCCCTTGCCGGTGCTTTTAATAGGCACAACGGCCGGAACAGGCAGTGAGGTCAGCGGAGTTTCCGTTTTGACAGATGGCAAAACCGGAAGAAAAAAGAGTATTTCGGGAGCTGATTGTTACGCTAAAGCCGTTTTTGCCGATAGTGCATACACCCGATCAATGCCTTATGATGTCACTGTTTCCACTGCTCTTGATGCACTTTCTCACGCTATTGAGGGGTATTTTTCAGCTAAGTTTGCGGATATGCCTAAACTGTTTGCAGAAAAAGCTATCCCTATGTTATGGGAATGTCTGAAAAAACTTGACAAGGATAATTCACTGCCCGACAATGAAACGAGAGAAAAACTTTATTACGGCTCACTTTATGCCGGAATGGTTCTCAATCAATGCGGGACTTTGTTCCCCCACCCTCTCGGATATGTTTTGACCGAAAACTTTAATATTCCTCACGGAAAGGCTTGCTCCGCTTTCATGGGTGAACTTATTGAAGTCGGGTATAAATATCAGCCTGAAAAAGCCGAAGATCTTATGAAACTCATATCTTCAACAAAATCTGAATTTTGTGACACTGTTTCAAGGCTGACAGCATTGCCCAATATATCTATGACTAACGAACAAATAGCCGAATTTTGTTCAAGATGGGACAACATAATGCCCGGCAATTTCAAAAACACACCTAACGGATTTTCAAAGGAAGATGCCTTGAAAATATTTAAGAAAAGATTCGGCTGTTAAGAAACTTCTGCAATTTTAAGTTGCATTTCGGATAATATGTATCGTTATATTCGGTGATACATATTATCCGTTCTAACTATTCCACCTATGAGAAGTCCACTGTAATTAATTGACAAACCGATATGTACATGATAAAATAAATTTAATGCAGATGTAGTTCAATGGCAGAACATCAGCTTCCCAAGCTGAATACGCGGGTTCGATTCCCGTCATCTGCTCCACAAAAATTAAGCTGCGGAAACGCAATGCGTACCGCACACAGGAGGAAATATTATGAGCAAAGAAATCGAAAGGACTTACCCAAGCTGGCTCAAAGGCGAGTTCAAAAGCGAACAGAAAGAATACACCGAGCCGACAAAAATGCTTGCCGATGACGGAACACTTCTCTCACCGGGTTGGGCAAGACATCAAGTGTTTGACTACAGCAGAGACAAGGTCGTACCGAAAATGAGAAGCAAAGAGTGGGACTTCTATCAGGTCAGCAACGGCAGATATATGGTTCAGCTCAGTTTTGCCAATATTTCGTTCGGCGGATATGTTTCAGCCGTTCTCATTGATCTTAAGAATCCCGATCCTAAGAAAAAGCTTGCGGCCGGAACAAAGCATGAAGCTATGACTCTCTATCTCGGTGGCAGAGATAAATATGTTCTTCCGCCAAAAGGCGATGTTCCCAACAACGTTAAGTACACCGTAACCGGTATCGGAAAACCGGCTGAGTTTGAGTTTGACACGAGAGAAACAAGTCGAACCATTTCATTCAAATCGGGCGATGTTGAATGTAAATTCGAGATGGATATTCCGGAGGGACTTGAGAATATCACAACTGTTCTCCCCTTCAAGAATCACCCGACAAGCTTTTTCATGACAACAAAGCAAAATTGTATGCCCTGTAGCGGTACATACAGATGTGGTGACAAGGTCTATGAGTTTTCAAAAGACGACACTTTCGCCTGCCTTGACTGGGGCAGAGTCAACACTCCCTATCAACTTGTTTGGTATTGGGGCAACGGCTCAACCTATATCACAGATGCCGAAGGTAAAAAGCACATCTTCGGTTTTGAGATAACATGGGGCATCGGTGATGAAACAAACGCAACCGAAACTTGTATCTTCTATGACGGCAAGGCTCATAAGTTTGGCCCAGTTGATGTCAAAGTGTTCCCGAAGCCGGACAAATACATGGAACCGTGGCACTTTGTTTCGGAGGACGGCAGATTTGATATGACAATGACACCATTCTATGATCATCACTGTGATACTAATGTTGTCAATCTTTTGAGAATGCATTCTCATCAGGTACACGGACTTTGGAACGGAACGGCTATCCTCGATGACGGCACTAAGCTTGAGATAAAGGATATGTATGCGTTCTGTGAGTATGTTGAAAATAAGTGGTAAAAACCATTAAGAGCCACCCCAAAAGGGTGGCTCTCTTATATTTGCAAGAAAAAGCAGACGGCAATGCCGTCTGCAATTTTGTTATGACTTATTAGTCATCGCAGTCCTCACAACCGCAATCACACTCGTCAATCTCGAACTCAAGTGTTTCGCCGCAAGCCGGACAATCAACCTGACCGTTTTCGTCTATAGCGTCAACGTCAATAACGATATCCTCACCGCAAGCGGGGCAAGTTACCTCAATGCAGTCATCATCGTCATCATCGCAGCAATCGCAATCACAATCGCAATCGCAATCGTCATAAACGAATTCCTCAACATCACCGAGAGCCTCATCGACTTCCTCAATGTAGTTTTCGAGATCCTCCTGATTTTCTTCCATATCACTAAGCTCTGTTGCGATATCGTCAAGTGCATCTATAACCGCATCAAAAAGCTTTGTGTTGTTGTCGTCCTCATCAAGGCCCATGCCTTCCATAAGTCCTCTTAAATAAGCAACCTTTTCTGAAATCAATGACATTTCTTTCACCCTTTCAATTATTTTTAGTTTGGCAAAGATTATGCTCTGCCGAGATATTCGCCTGTTCTTGTGTCGATCTGGATCATTTCACCCTCGTCAATAAAGAGAGGAACTTTGACCTCGGCACCCGTCTCAAGCGTTGCCGGTTTTGTGGTGTTCGTTGCAGTGTCACCCTTGAAGCCCGGATCAGTCTTTGTTACCTGAAGCTCAACAAAGTTGGGCGGTTCAACGCCGAATACCTTGCCTTTATAGGAAAGGATCTTGCAGACCATGTTTTCCTTGACGAACTTGAAGTTGTCGGGAAGATCTGAAGCGTTGATAGGAACGAGTTCATATGTCTCTGAATCCATGAAGTAATAAAGATCGCCGTCATTGTAGGAATATTCCATATCCTTTCTCTCAATGAAAGCTGTCGGGAATTTTGCTGTGGGGTTGTAGCTCTTTTCAACTACTGCGCCCGTAATAACATTCTTTGTCTTTGTTCTTACGAATGCTGCGCCTTTGCCCGGCTTAACGTGCTGAAATTCAACAACCTGAAGAACATTGCCTTCTTCTTCAAACGTTACACCGTTTCTGAAATCGCCTGCACTAATCATAAATATTATTCCTCCGATTTTAAAAAATCTACTGTGATATTTTATACCATTTTGTGTAACATTTCAAGTCTTTTTAGAAAACTCTTTGCCTTGTAAGCATTTTTTTACAAATTTTATCAAGTTTATAATTTTTTTGCTCTGTTCCTCTTCATTTTTTCGCTTTAGTGTGATAATATTATTACCTAGTACACGTTAGATGATAACTAAAATTGTATGTGTACAAAAACAAGGAGGAACAAAATGAAACGACTAATATCATTTTTGCTCTGCGTTGTTCTGGTTTTTGCACTCGCAGGCTGTTCAAAAAACGAAGTAATTGACAAAGTGCAGGAAGCTGTTTCTTCGGAAACTGTCAAAAACACCGTCATGGTCACTTTCCCCGAAGGTTACACCGTGTCTCAAATTGCAGAGCTTTTGGAAGAAAACGGAGTCTGTTCAAAAGAGGATTTTTTCTTGGCGGCGAACGACATTTCTCAGCTTGACTACAAATTTATTTCGTACATAAAAGACACAGATAAAAGAGCTTTTGTTCTTGAAGGTTACATTTTCCCTGACACATATGAATTTTATTTAGGCGAAAGTGCAAATAAAGCTATTTCAAGATTTCTGAAGAACACCGACCGCAAGCTGACAGATGAAATGTACCAAAAAGCGGAAAAACTCGGATATTCAATTGATGAGATAATCACGATCGCATCGGTAATCCAGAAAGAAGCCGGACTCAAATCTGAAATGGCTAAGGTTTCTTCCGTTCTTCATAACAGACTCAATGACAGCTATAACAAGCTTGAATGTGACGTGACGATCAACTACCTGAATAAATATGTCATACCGTATATCACGGGCGAGGACACAGACAGATACAACGAATACTACAACACTTATAAATGCAAAGGATTGCCGGCAGGAGCAATATGCAACCCCGGAATAGAGGCTATAAATGCAGCTCTTGAGCCTGCCGACACAAAATATATGTTTTTTGTCACTGACAAAACCGACACAAGCAAATACTACTATGCTGAAACATACAAAGAACATTTACAAAACTGCAAAACGGCAGGTTGGAATTAAACAGCAAAAAGAAGGATAATCATAATGGGAACTATTATCAATGTCATACTCATACTTGCCGGAGGTTCTATCGGGCTTGTTTTCAAAAAAGCTGTCAGCAAAGATATCGAATATTCAATACACAAAGCGACTGGTGTTGCAGTTTCTGTGATAGGTCTTTGCGGAATACTATCAAATATGCTGTCCGTAAGCGATGACGGAAAAATTTCAAGCAGCGGAGAATTGATACTCGTTGTTTCACTGTTTTTGGGTACATTCATAGGTGAAATACTAAAGCTTGATGACAGACTTAACAATGGCTGCAAAAAAATCGAAAACAAGTTCAAAATGACAGACTTTTCATCGGGCTTTATTTCAGCGACAATGATATACTGCATAGGAGCTATGGCAATAGTCGGGGCAATAAATGACGGACTCATGCATGACAGCAGTACGCTAATCACAAAGGGAATAATTGACGGAATAACCTCGATCATTCTCGCCGCTTCACTCGGCTACGGTGTTCTGCTTTCGGCTATTCCGGTGCTGATTTATCAAGGCGGCATAACCCTGCTTGCATCGTCACTGCAAAATGTGCTGACAGGTGAGCTTTTGACAAACATTTGCATGGTCGGATATGCTTTAGTTATATGTATAGGCATAAATTTTCTATACAATTCAAAAAAGCAGATAAAAACGGTGAATATGTTGCCGTCACTGCTTGTTCCAATTGGGTACAAGCTGGTATTGATGTTGATAGAATTTGTCAAAGCGAGATAAAAAAGCAAAATAAGACGAAACAATCGCCACTCCGAGTTGGGTGGCGATTGTTTCGTCTTGTGTAAATAAATATGAGATTTAAAATACTTGATTTCGTTTTGATGTTTAATCTTACTCCTCAACCGTTTCTTCCACTTTGTCTTCGGTTTCGGCTTTTTTGCGGTCTTTCTTTTCCTTGACTTTTTCTCTGACTTTCTTCTCGACTTCCTCTTTTATTTCTTCCTCTTGAAGATTTACAGTCGGAATGTCCTCTATATCTGTCGGAGTGTCACCGATAAAGAGCCTTCCCGGAGGTGAGAAGATGCGAATAGCCTTAGAAAGATTGTGAGTTATGACTTCCTTGTGGTTTCCGCCAAACTCACCGTCAACTGTCCACGCAACTTCACGATCAAATGTGATCTTGACCTTGCTTGTGTGGAACATGAAAATTCTCTTTCCGTCATAGTCCTGCTTTTGCATTTGGCGAAGAAGTGCCGGAGCTTGAGCAAGATTCTTTAATGCACTGACCATGACAAGCTCAAATTTGCCGTCATCGAGTTTGACTTCTTCTTCCGGAAGTCTGAATATACCCGCAACAGAGGTTGAATCGGTGATAGTTCCGAAGCAAAAATCACCCTCGAAGCGACCTTGATCACACTCGAAAACTGCGTGTACATTTTCAATATTCTTCCATTCGGTCACACCGTTCATTATATATGCAGCGTGTCCGAACATATTTTTCATCTTTTGACTTGTGTTATATGATGACTTTGTGAATGCACCGAATGCCGCTGTATAAGTAAAGTATCTGTTGTTGAATAAACCGACATCGTACCAGTTCATATGACCGTCAACGATGAGCTTAACCGCATCTTCAACCTTTGACGGAATACCCAATGTTGTGGCAAGGTCGTTTGTCGTTCCAATCGGGATATATCCGACCGGAACTCGTGTCGGCATATCCATAATTCCGTTAATAACCTCATTGAGCGTACCATCACCGCCGCAGCAGACGACTATATCATGTCCCTCCGTTTTTTCCTTGACTATTCTCGTTGCATCGCCTTGGCAACGGGTAAATTCAAGATCAATTTTGTAATTTGACGGGAAACACTTCACTATATCATATGTGTCCGGTCTTTTTGATGTCTTACCGGAACACGGATTGATTATCAGCAAAATCTTTTTTATAAATGTTTCCATGAGCATTCTCCTTTTTTAAAATTTGATACACAGTAACCCATGTTCACATTAAATAATACCAATATTAAGCACTTTTGTCAAGTTAAGGTTTATTAAGTACACTGACATTTCTGCTTTTTGAAACGCCCTGCTCATTAACCGAGCAACAGCACACCTTGAGTTATCAAAAACTCGCCCAAAAGATATGTAAGCATAACCGTGAAGTGCTTCTTAAATACGACCGGTTTATCGTAATATCGAACAAGGAACAGCGAGCAATCAGATATAAAGAACAGAACCGCACCGATATAAGCAACAACCGAGCCTATCGAAAAGTTCGTTATCATCTGCATAAAGGCAAAAACATTCATAGCTGTGTTGGCAATAAGATAACCATACATTGCAACACGCATTTCTTTAGGTGTGGAATTGCGGAGCATAACTATTATCTTTGCAGCAATGGCGAAATACACACAGGCAAGAAGAATTGCCGCTATCCACGGAACTTTTCCAAAATTTATGCGGCCAAAATACACGGCGATAAATAAAAAGTGACTGACAAAAAAGCTCAATCCACCGGATATGAACCACTTTGTTCCCTGCGGAATGAGAAGAACATCTCCAAGCCAACTTGTCAAAAGGGCAAAGAGCAATAACAAAGAAAGTGTATCGCAAGACACAACATAATAGAGTGCGATAAGAATGAGAAGAAACGGTTTTGTTGCCGCCCTGCCCTTCTTTTCATCTTTCCAACTGTAGTAAAGATGAACTATACTAAAACCTGCAAACAAGCCGAGAAATAAATATTTCATGTTTTTATCCTCCTTTATATTCCCCTGAAATATCTTCTAGCATAGTAACATATTGCGATTTTTTTGTCAAATCAAATGGGAAAGCACTCTCGGTGATAAGGATAACTTGAAATCCGAGCATGAAATCCACTCTGAAAACAATTTATCTCGTACAGAATATTGGAATGTTCACTTCGTATTTTTTGTTTGTATGTTGAATTTTTCGTTCTTTGGTGTTATAATTATTTAAAGACGGATGTGCGTTAATGCAGCCGTAAAGCTTAAAGAAAGGAGAAAAACCGTGCTGGAATCAATTTATCATTTTGACTGGAACGTTTTCCAATTCGTTGAAACTCACTTGTGGAATCCCGTTTTTGATGTCATTTCAAAAATCATCACTCTCTCAGGTGAAAGCGGAATTGTTTGGATCTTATTTGCGCTTGCGTTTCTTGTTGCAGGCCTTATTAAGAAAAACGACACCTACAAAAAAGTGGCAGTCGCAGTTGTTGTCTCACTTCTGTTCATGGAAGTCGCTAACAACCTTGTTATCAAAGAGCTGATAGCGAGAGTCAGACCGTTCAACTTTGATTGGTCGCAGTATTCTTGGGGCGGAGAATTCAACTTCCCCGAAATCGTTTCTAGACCGAAAAGCTGGTCGTTCCCCTCAGGTCACTCATCATCGAGTTTTGCCGCAGCGTTCGCTATCTTCTGGTATGACAAGAAAAAGGGTATCCCCTCTCTCGTCTATGCCGCACTGCTTGCATTCTCAAGAGTTTATGTTCACGTTCACTACTGCACCGACATACTCGCCGGAGCTGTTGTCGGAATCATCTATGCATTGATTGGTATACTTATCACAAAGTATGTTTATGGCTTAGTTGAAAAATACATATTCTCAAAAGTTGAAAACAAGCTCGACAAGAAAAAGGCTGAATAAAATAAAGTGTCGGAGGAAGTGAAAGCTTCCTCCGACTTTATTTTTCATAAAACACGGCACGGTGTCATGCACCGTGCCGTATGTGTTTAGTATGTGATGTTTCTCATTTTGATTGTGTCATCAAAGTCTAAGGTGAATGTTGCATTCATATTAAGTGTTATTTTCAGGTTATCAAACAAGACATTGCCTGTATCACTAATATTTGCGGTTAGATTAAGAATTGAATTGGCGACATCAAAGTTTGATTTATAATGATATTCGCTTTCTGTGATCTTGCCGGTAAACTTATCAATAGTATACTCAACATAACCGTTTGAGTAAGTTTCATTGACTGTTCCATAGCTTACTTCATCAATCTTGAACTCATCGTTTGAACCGAGAGAACCACCAATTTTCTTGAAGTCATTGACAAAACTATCAAGATAAGCTTTGTCAATAACCGGCATAGCCTTTGCATAAGGCGATGAACTGATGTTAGCAAGAGGTGCTCTATTCTGATTCTTAAGGTTCATTCTGATAGTGTAGGTTGAGCCATAGTCTTTAATAACAAAACTGCTAACCGAGCTTAAATCAGTCGTTATAGCAGCGGGACAATCACTCCGAGATATAGAGTTCTTGTTCACAGTCTCATTTTCCGCAAACATATCCTTAACAAATACCTCAGGCGACATATCATCCATGATATCTTCTTCTTCGATAAATCCAAAGAATTCTAAGAAAGTGCTAAGTGACATACCATTCAATTTAAGATCTGAGCTTGATTTCTTGTTATCAACAATAATATTGCTATAATCCTTATATCGACTATAGTTTGAAGTGAAATCAGTACTGTTCTTCATCGCCGAAGAAAGATCTTTCATTGTCTGAAGTTTTTCGGCATCTGTGGTAGGCATCTTATACGTGCCTTTTATAAAATAAATTTTGCAGGATAATCTACCATCTATTGATGTGAACTCAAGATATGCACCGCTGTCCGGAAGTTCATTTATAATAGTAGCTTTTGTCTGCTGGTCATTGAGTTGAATATATTCACTGAATGGGTTGTTGCACAAAAAGTCAATATCTTTCGATTTATTTGTTCCGTCAAAAGAATAAACGTTTATATCGAATTCATTTCCGGGCTTAACATTCTCAAAGAAATCCCGATCTGCTTTTGCCTCTTTAACCGTTACCTCAAGCCAATCGCTCACTACAATGCCGTCTTTTGTGCGAACTCTGATTTTAATTTTTCCGGCTTTGTGGAATGTGATATTAGAATAAACAGAATAGCTATAGTTTGAAGTAATTGAAACCGCTTCGGGATCATCGGCTTCATAAACTAACCCTCTCTTTGCCAAATCAGGCGGATCCGGATAACAGCTGGCTTTTAAAGTGTCTCCAACTGTGTAATATTCATAAGGGTTCGCTGCAGTATCAAAAATCATCAGAGTAGGAGTTTTTACACTAATAACCAATGTGTCAATGGCAGCTTTGTTATCAACAGACCTAACTGTAATATACGCAGAATCGGTCTCTGCCAAAGCTGTCGCAACTCCGTCTTCATCAATATATATTTTGGTAGGATCAGATGATTCAAAAATAACCTTGTTTTCCGAAGCCTCAGCCGGTTCGATAGTTGCAACAAGTTTTACTTTATCACCAACTACCCATACCGCACCGTTGTTATCTTCCGGATCAATAGTAACACCTTTTACTCCTATTTTTTCTTCAATTACAGTGAAGTGGAACTCACCAACTTTGCCGTTAACGGAAGTTGCAGTAATAGTGACATCATTGTTAGGGAAAAGGCCCAAAACACCTGTGTCATATTTAACGATCTTGACATTGCCGTTTGCATCAACTGTCGCAACTTTTTCGTTATTCGACTTCCATGTGACAGTCTTGTTTGTTGCGTTGCTCGGTTCTATAACTGCTGTGAGCTGGCTTGTTTTTCCAACATACCAAGCGTTTAAGCTCGTTTCGGTCGTCTTTATTTTGACATCTGTTACCGGTGTACCTACCGTAACTTTACACGTTGCACTCTTTTTTGAGCCGTCCTGTGCGGTGCAGGTGATGTTTACTGTGCCGGGAGCAACAGCTCTGACAGTACCTGTAGAGTCAACTGTTGCAACGTTTGAGTTGCTCGAAGTCCACTTGACTGTCTTGTTGTCGGCATTAGACGGAGCGATCGTTGCCGTGAGCTTTGTTGAGTTTCCGGGGTACAAGAAAGCTGTCTTAGCTATTGAAATGCCTGTGACCTTTGTGGGGCTGACAGTGATCTTGCAAGTTGCGGTCTTATTATTGTTGTTAGTCTTGCAAGTTATAGTTGCTGTACCCGCAGCGACTGCTGTGACCTTACCGCTTGAGTTGACAGTGGCAACTTTTGTATTGTTTGACGACCAAGTGACCTTCTTGTTTGTTGCGTTTGACGGGCTGACCGTTGCCGTGAGCGTTAGAGTTTTGCCCTTGGCGAGAGTGGCAGCTGTTTTGTTGAGTTTAACACTCGTGACTTTGATAGTGTTGCTGACCGTTACCTTGCAAGTTGCGGTCTTGCCTTTATCCTTAGTCTTGCAGGTGATGGTTGCCGTTCCGTTGGCAACTGCCGTAACCTTACCTTTCGAGTCAACTTTTGCAACTTTTGTGTTGCTTGATGACCAAGAAACCGATTTGTTTGATGCATTTGAAGGGCTGATTGTGGCTTTCAGCGTGGTCTTGTCGCCTCGCTTAAGCTGAACGGATGTCTTGTTGAGCTTAACACTCTTGACGTTGACCTTCTTTGTGACCGTCACTTTGCAGGTGGCTTTTTTCTTTGAGCCGTCCTGTGCTGTGCAGGTTATTGTTGCTGTACCCTTTTTCTTTGCGGTGATCTTACCGCTTGAAGAAACCGTAGCAACATTCTTGTTGCTTGTTGTCCATTTAACCTTCTTATTAGAAGCGTTTGACGGACTTATGGTAGCCTTAAGGGTATAGGTTTGTGTGGTATACATAGTTATGCTCGTTTTGTTGAGCTTGACCTTAGTAACCTTTTTTTTGCTTGCCGCCGATGATGTGAATGCCATAGAGAATGTCGCTATAAGCATCAAAATCGACATCATCAGGACAACCGTCCTTTTCAGTGCTTTCATGTTTATCCTCCTTTTAGTGCAGGGAACTCATCGTCTTTTCGTTGCTCTGATTACGAAAAAACACCTACCTTGGAATAAAAAAATAATATCATATAAATGAGTCGTTTTCAAGTCAAAAGTCTAATATTTGTTGCTCTGGGAAAAAATTAACAAAAAATTTTTTTGCATGACAAATTCAAGTTATATTATCTTACACTGTTAAGCAAACTCCATGCGTACGGAAAAATAAATCAAAAATTTCTATGATTTTATCTTTCTCTGCGGTCAAGAATAGTAACGGCAATCAAACTTTTAAATAAAATTGCACAAAAACTAACACCATTTTTTGTCACATTATATATCAAAAAAGGCTTTTCAAAACGATGTTTTAGTGCTATAATAACTTAGTATCTTATAATGTGAAACTATCATTTTTAATATAAAGAATTTGTGAAAGTAGGGATTGATTTGGAAAAAATCGTGATCCGAGGCGGCAATAAGCTGACCGGCGAGGTCGATATCAGCGGCGCTAAAAACTCAGTCGTTGCCATAATCCCCGCTACCTTATTGGCTCAAGACGTATGCCGGATCGAGAATATCCCTGACATCAGCGATGTCAGCTGTATGATACGTATTCTCCATCAAATGGGTGCGGATATTAAATATATAAACAAAAGCACGATCGAAATTAACACCAAGGGAGTGAACTCTTATATCGTTCCCCTTGAGATGACAAAACAGCTTCGTGCGTCATACTATCTTATAGGAGCTTTGCTCGGCAGATATAACAGAGCTAAGGTTGCTCTCCCCGGTGGCTGTGACTTTGGTGTACGCCCGATAAATCTGCATATAAAAGGTTTTGAACTTTTGGGTGCAAAGATCAATGTTGAAAAAGCCATGATAAATGCTCAAGCCGATAAGCTCACGGGCAGCTCGGTATATATGGATCAGGTTTCTGTCGGTGCGACTATCAACGTCATGCTCGCCGCTGTAAAGGCAAGAGGCTTGACGATCATTGAAAACGCAGCCAAAGAGCCTCACATAGTTGACCTTGCGAACTTTCTTAACGCTATGGGTGCTGATGTCAGAGGTGCGGGAACAGACGTTATCAAAATTCACGGTGTCAGCGAACTTCACGGCTGCACATATTCGATAATCCCCGATCAAATAGAGGCAGGCACATATATGGTAGCAGCGGCAGCAACAAGAGGAGATGTTCTTGTCAGAAATGTTATTCCGAAACATCTCGAAGCCATTTCCGCAAAGTTGGAAGAATGTGGTGCAAGTGTCACAAGATACGACACCGCTATTAGAGTTGTCGCTAACGAAAGACTTAAGAAATGCAATATAAAGACCATGCCCCACCCCGGTTTCCCAACGGATATGCAACCCCAGATGGCGGTTCTTCTCGCTCTTTCAGACGGAACAAGTGTCATAAACGAAGGTGTATGGGATAACCGTTTCAGATATGTTGAACAGCTGACAAGAATGGGTGCGGATATTCAGGTCAACGGAACAGTTGCGGTCATTCAGGGAGTTGAAGAACTGACAGGCTCACCCGTCAGAGCCGATGACCTCAGAGCAGGTGCAGCAATGCTTATAGCCGGTCTTGCCGCAAGAGGAACAACCGAAATTGAAAACGTTGTTTATATTGACAGAGGTTATGAAAACTTCGTTGAAAAGCTCAGAGCGCTCGGTGCAGATATTTATCGCAAAGAGTTTGAAGAAGTTAAAGAAGAAAAGAAAAACATCGGTTAAATGCATAAATTAGGGGCGGACATAGTTCCGCCTCAATTTGATTTTATGAATGATTATAAATATAATTGCGGTGTGAGTTATTTTAAAATCAAAGTCTCACTCAAAACCAAAAAGTAAAGGAAGATAAAATTGGCTCGTTTTTGCTCACTTTTTTCCTCATCATCGGGAAATTGCACATATATCGGTACGGCTTCAGGCGGAATCTTAATAGATGCCGGAGTATCGGCTAAAAAAATCACCACAGCTTTAACAGACAGAAACATTCAGCCCGAAAGCATCAAAGCGATCTTTGTCACACACGAACATTCGGATCATATCAAAGGAATCCGAGTTTTTGCTTCCAAATATCGCACACCGGTTTTTGCCACCGAAGGCACACTTGTCGGAATGGAAAATGCCGGCGTACTGACAGAAAAATTCACACATGATATCATTCCTCTATCCGGAACGGAAATAGGCGGAATGATCGTCAGACGGTTTGTGACACCACATGACAGCAATGAAAGCTGCGGATACACGGTTGAAATGCCTGACGGAAGAAAGATTGCGGTTGCAACCGATATAGGTCACATGACAAACGAAATAATGAATTCTATATCAGGCTGTGACCTTGTTATGATCGAGTCAAATCACGATGTAGGTATGCTGCAAAACGGAGATTATCCATACTATCTTAAAAGACGTATTCTCTCGGATATCGGACACCTATGCAACGAGAAATGCGGTGATGCAGTGGCGCAGCTTTTGAGAGGCGGAACAACAAGATTCTATCTCGGACATCTCAGCGAACACAACAATCTGCCCGATCTTGCTTACCGTACGAGTGAATATGCACTTTCACAGGAAGGTGCAGTGATCGGTCACGACTGTCTGCTGACAGTTAATCCGACCGAAAACTATGACACAGTTCTGAGATTTTAGGTGACATTATGAATATCAATATAATATGTATAGGAAAACTCAAAGAAAAATATCTGACAGATGCCTGCAATGAATATGTCAAGAGGCTCAGTGCATATAAGCTAAATATCATCGAGTTGTCACCTGAAAGACTCAGCGACTCTCCAAGTGAAAATGAAATAAGATCGGCTCTCGAAAAAGAGGGCAAAAAAATTCTTGAAAAGCTCCCCAAAAACTCTTTTGTCTATGCTATGTGTATAGAGGGCAAACAACGCACAAGTGAAGAACTGAGTGCAGAGATCGCAAAGATCAAACTCGGTGGTACGGCATCGGTGACATTCATCATCGGCGGATCTTTCGGCTTAAGCGATGAAGTCAAGCAAAAAGCAAACGAAAAACTCTCAATGAGCAAGATGACATTCCCCCATCAGTTGGCACGAGTGATGCTGCTTGAACAAATTTACAGAGCCGTTCAGATAGAACTCGGCACAAGATATCACAAATAAATAAAATTTTCAGCAATTTCCAATTAAGATTTAATAATAAAGCATAAAAAACTTGACAACGTTTTAACATATTGATATAATAAGTATTCGTAGGGTAAGGGCGCCGTGCTTTATGGCATTGCGTCTTTTTTTACAAGTCGATCACGCTTTTAAATTTTGATTTGGTACGTTCAAAATTGAGAAAAAAGATAGTCTGTTTTCGGATTTTTCATTTTCGATATCAGCCCATTTTCCGGAGGAACGGGCGGTGAACAAAGCCAAACAAGTTGAAAGTGTTAATGTGTAACATGTTGTATAAACCGTATATTTATACATAAGTATATCTTTGATTTGACATGCGCATAAGATCGACAAAAAATTATTATACATTTTTCAGGAGGTAAACAACATGAAAAAACTATTGGCTCTGCTTATGGCAGCAACAATGATCGTCCTTTGCTTCGCAGCTTGCGGTGGCTCAGGTAACGACACGAACACTGACGGCAGCAAAAAATATGTTATCTATTCCGATAACGCTTTCGCTCCGTTTGAGTTCCTTGACACAGAAAAAGGTTCATACACAGGTGTTGACGTTGATCTTTTAGCAGCTATCGCTGAGGATCAGGGCTTCACTTATGACATTAAATTTGAAGGCTTTGACGCTGCTATGGGTGCAGTTCAGTCAGGTCAGGCAGATGCTATGATCGCCGGCATGACAATCAAGCCCGATAGAGAAAAAGACTTCGACTTCTCAGACGGTTACTTTGATGACGGTTCAATACTCGTTGTTGCAGCATCGAATGACTCTATCAAGTCAGAAGAAGATCTCAAGGGCAAGAAAGTTGCTTGCAAGATCGGCACAACAAGTACCGATTACGCAAAGAGCATCCAGGAAAAATACGGTTTCGAGATCACCACATTTGAGGGTTCACCGGAAATGTATCAGGCTGTTGCCAACGGCAATGCAGATGCTTGCTTTGAGGACTATTCAGTTATCGGTTGGGCTATCAAGAATGACGCTATCGCACTTAAGACGATCGGCGAAATTGTTAACCCCGGCTCTTACGGTTTTGCTGTCAAGAAAGGCACAAATTCAGAACTCATCAAGCTGTTCAATCAGGGCCTTGCAAACTTAAAGGCTAACGGCGAATATGAGAAGATCCTCAATAAGTACGGTTACACAGCAAACAAATAATTTGAGATCAAACAATGCGGTGGTTTCTTAAAATAAAATCACCGCAAATTTTTAGTTAAGAGTGGATTAAATTGAATTTTACAGGTGTATTTAAAAATGCGACTCCGCTTATGCTCAACGGCTTAAAGGTGACAATACTTATTTCCCTTTTAGCTATTGCCATAGGTATGGTCATAGGCTGTTTGACCTGCTTGTTCGGAAGATCACAAAACCGCTTATTAAGAGCTTTAGCTGCCGTTTATGTTTGGTGCATAAGAGGTACGCCGATGATCGTTCAAGGCTTTTTGATGTTCTTCGCTTTTCCGCAGGTCATTCAAAAATTTATTTCCCCAACCTTCACGATAACTCCTTTCGTGGCAGGTCTGCTTACCCTTTCGATTAATGCCGGTGCGTACATGTCGGAGATATTCAGAGGGGGCATTGAGGCTGTCAGCAATGGACAGGTAGAGGCGGCAAGAAGTCTCGGAATGAGCAAGGGAAAAGCAATGCTCAAAGTTGTTTTACCTCAGGCATTCAAAATCTGTATTCCATCGCTCGTCAACCAGTTCATCATAACTGTAAAGGATTCATCTATCCTTTCAGCTATCGGTCTTGCCGAGATCGTCAACCAGACAAAGGTCTATGTCGGTGCAACCTATGACTTTTTCCCGGCATACATCACGGTCGCAGGTTATTATCTCGTCATCATTTCGATACTGATGGTGATATCAAAATTTGTAGAGAAGAAGTTTAGTTATGACAAAAAAAGTAGTAGTTAAGGATCTTTATAAGAGTTTCAACGATCTTGAAGTCTTAAAAGGCATCAGCGTTGAGATAGACGAAGGCGAAGTTGTCTGTCTTATCGGACCTTCCGGCAGCGGAAAATCAACTTTTTTACGTTGTCTGAACAGGCTCGAAGAATCAACCTCCGGAACGATACTCGTTGACGGCTTTGAGATTTCCGATAAAAAGCTCGACATAAACAAAACAAGAGAAAACATCGGAATGGTGTTTCAGCAGTTCAATCTTTTTTCTCACCTAACGGTCAAGAAAAATATTATGCTCGCTCCGGTTGATCGCAAGAAGATGACAAAAGTCGAAGCTGAAAAGAAAGCTCTTGAGCTTCTTGAAAGAGTCGGACTTAAGGACAAAGCAGACGCTTATCCTCATCAGCTTTCAGGTGGTCAGCAACAACGTGTGGCTATCGCAAGAGCGCTTGCCATGAATCCGGACATAATGCTCTTTGATGAGCCGACATCGGCTCTTGATCCGGAAATGGTCGGAGAGGTTCTTCAGGTCATGAAAGAACTTGCTCAAGCCGGAATGACTATGGTCGTTGTCACGCATGAAATGGGCTTTGCCCGTGATGTTGCCGACAGGGTAATATTCATGAGTGACGGTGTTATAGTCGAACAGGGAACTCCCGAAGAAATATTCACTTCTCCTAAAGAACAGAGAACAAGAGACTTCCTCGGTTGTGTGCTGTGAAAAATAAAAAATGACGGTGCAATCTTGTGGTTGCACCGCTTTTTTGTTGGGATAACCCCGCCCGCGAAGCGGGCGGACGGCGGTAGGTCGTGTACTGCCGAGCGGCGAAGCTGCGAGGTAGTGCCGAACTGCCGCCGCAAAAATACAAAGTCAGATAAAATTTATCGGGACAGCTTAGCTGTCCCGATAATCAATTAATAGCTCAATTTTATGTTATCAGTCGTCTGTCTCCCAGTTGTGCCATACGCCTTGAACATCATCGTTCTCGTCCATCATATCAAGGAGTCTTTCCATCATCTTAACATCTTCCTCGCTTTCAAGCTTGGTGTAAGTTGACGGAATATAACCTATCTCAGCTGAAAGGAAAGTATATCCCTTAGCCGAAAGGTCGTTACAAACTGCTGTGAAGTCGTTCGGCTCGGTGCGTACTTCAAAAACATCACCATCTGTGATGAAGTCTGCAGCCCCTGCTTCAAGAGCATCTTCCATAAGCTTTTCCTCGTCAACGTCCTCCTGCTCTATAACGATTATTCCGGAGCGAGTGAACATGAATGAAACGCAGCCGTTCTGGCCCATATTGCCCTTGTTCTTATCGAAGTAATGACGCATCTCGGCAGCTGTTCTGTTGCGGTTGTTTGTGAGTGTTTCAACCATAACTGCAACTCCTGACGGGCCATAACCCTCATAAACGATCTCCTCGTATTTCGAGTTGTCACCCTCGCCTGCAGCTTTCTTGATTATACGTTCTATATTGTCGTTGGGAACGTTGTTTGCCTTGGCTTTTGCAATGACGTCTTTAAGCTTTGAGTTTGATGAAGGATCGGCACTTCCACCCTCACGAACAGCTATAGCAAGCTCACGACCGATTTTTGTAAAAACCTTGGCTCTTGCGTTATCGGTCTTTTCCTTTTTTCTTTTGATCGTACTCCATTTTGAGTGTCCTGACATAAATATAACCCACCATTCATTTATTTGTACACGCTGATCACAGCGTATCATGCGACTTTTGATAGCCGCAAGTATAATCGTTTTGACAATACATTTTATCACAATTTGAAGATTATATCAAGCCTTGAGATAAGATTTTCGGAAATTTCATTTTTTCCTATTTCAGACAAAAATTTTGATGTTTCTTAAGTCACTTACGTTGGATTTTAAGCAATAATTTGTTAAAGTTGTATGAATAAACTTTATATATTAGTTAGAATTTTATCTGATTTGTTGACAGAACAATTCAATAATGATATTATAAACTAAGTATAAATTCCCAGTGATGGGTAAGGAGGAATATACATGAAACGAAGAATTTTAAGCTTATTCATGGCAATGCTCATGCTGGTTTCTGCGACATTTGTCGGCGGAAGCGTAGCTGTTTACACAGCTCCGACCGCAAGTGCTGAATCAACCGGCAAGTGGATAGGCGCATGGGGAACGGGTTTGACAAACATCTCGCTGAGCGACTACGAAAATATCGCTGTTATCGCCGGCAATGTCAGTGTCAGAGTCGTACTGACTCCCACCGCAAGCGGTTCAAAAGTCAGATTTAAGCTTTCAAACAAATATGGCACAAGTGCAATTAAGATCAACCGTGCTACAGTTGCAAAATCTGACGGTAGTTCTAAAATTGACACCAAGACTTGCAAGCAAATTTTATTTGGGGGAGAAAAAAATAATTTTGTCATTCCTGCCGGAAAGGAAATATACACTGATCCGATTGATTTTGATGTCAATGCACAAGAGGATATTGCTATAACTCTTTTTGTCTCTGATTTTCAAGCGATAACAAGTGTCGGTCTTTCGGGTGGAAAATCTTATCTCACAACAAACAACGCCACATGGGATGAGAAGCTCAATGGTGGCTTTCTACTAAATTATAAATCCCTCAACGCTATACCCATTGTCGGAAGTATGGACGTTTATTCTCAAGAGCCGGATCCTTATTCTGTTGTTATTATAGGCGACTCAACTGTTTCAAACAATGTTCCGCTTTATCTTTCAAGACTTATATATGCTGAAGATTGTACAAATGTCGGTGTTGTCGGCAAGGGCATTTTCGGAAATTCTCTCACTTCAGACGGCCGAGGACTTGTCGGCAACATTTTCGGCCCATCAATTCTGGAGCGAATGCAACTTGACGTTATTGAACAACCCGGTGTTAGATACGCCATACTTAAGATCGGTGCTAACGATATCACTCATCCCAAAAGTGAATCTATTCAAGAATACGGTGATTATGTTCAGCCGACCGCAAAAGATATGATCGAAGCTTTTAAGGAGTTTATTAACATCTGCCATGACAAAAACATAAAGGTTATTGCTTGCTCTATTACCCAATGGAAAGGTACAACAAGAAACTACTTTGGCAAAGACGACTATCACTGGGACGAAAACGACTGGCAAATAGCTCTTGATGTCAATCAATGGCTTTCAACAACCGAAATGCTTGACGGTTTTGTTGAACTTAATGAAATGTCGGCCGATCCCAATGATCCAGATAAATTCAGATCAGATTTTACAGAAGATTGGATACACCCCAATGACACACTTCAACAAATGTGGGCAAATGCAATCCCTCTTAAAATGATCGGTCTGGGACGTCTCCCGACAAGCATTAAACTTGACAGAACTTCAGTTACTTTAAATGTTGGCAAAAGCACACAACTCAAAAAAACCATTAGTCCTTCCAATACAGATAGACCGGCCGTTAAATGGACATCAAACAATCCAAAAGTCGCCACCGTTGACAACAACGGAAACGTAAAAGGTTTGACTAGCGGAACCGCAACTATCACTTGCACAACCGTTAACGGAAAAAAGGCAACCTGTAAAGTTAAAGTTAGAATACCTTCAACCGGTGTCACCCTTAATGCAACATCATTAAATATGTACACCACACAAAAGAAAACTCTCACCGCCACTGTTTCGCCCTCCTCCGCAAGTGACAAAAGTGTCACTTGGAAGTCAAGCAACACAAAAGTCGCCACTGTTTCCGAATCGGGTGTCGTTAAAGCAGTCGCTGCGGGTACGGCAACAATAACTTGCAAAACCAACGACACAGGCAAAACTGCCTCTTGCACGGTCAAGGTCACAAAGAAAATAAATGTTAATTCAGTATCACTTAACAAATCAAGTAAAACTTTATCAAAAGGAAAGAAATATCAACTCAAAGCGACAATAGAGCCGTCAAATGCCAGCTTAAAAACAGTAAGTTGGAAATCCACTGATACATCGGTTGCTACTGTTTCAAACACCGGTCTTGTCACAGCAAAGAAAAACGGCTCTGCCAAGATAATATGTACAACTGCTGACGGAAAATACACTGCGGTATGCAAAATAACAGTTAAGACTAAAGTGACAGGCGTCACACTCAACAAGACGAAAACCTCTGTTTATGTCGGCGGAACAAAGCAGCTTACTGCTAAGGTTGAACCGAGCGATGCGACAAATAAAGGTGTCAAATGGAAATCCAGTGACAAATCAGTTGCCACTGTCAATTCAAGCGGCAAAGTTACCGGCAAGTCAAAAGGTTCAGCCGTAATTACTTGCACAACAAAAGACGGCTCTTATAAAGCCTCATGTGTCATCTCTGTCTCAAAATACGTCAAAGCTAAAAGCGTCAAACTCAATAAGACAAGCAAAACGCTCTCCATTAACGAAACATACAAACTCAAAGCGACCGTCAGCCCGTCTGATGCAAGCGAAAAAGGCGTTAAATGGAAATCAAGCGACACTTCCGTTGCGAAGGTCGATTCAAAGGGTAAGGTCACTGCTCTTAAAAAAGGAACGGCGACTATCACTTGTACCACCAAAGACGGCGGATATAAAGCAACTTGCAAGATAACGGTTAAAAAAGTCAGCGTAACCGGCCTTTCGCTCAGTTCAACGAGTATTACTCTCGATGTCGGTGACAGCGAAAAGCTCTATGCTAACATCAAACCATCGAACGCATCAAACAAGAAAGTTACTTGGAAGTCAAGCGACACAAGTGTTGCTACGGTTTCTTCAAGCGGTAAGGTCAAAGCAATCGGTTCAGGAAAAGCAACTATTACCTGTACGACAAAAGACGGCAGCTATAAAAAGACCTGCAAGGTCAAGGTTAATCAAATAGAAACCGATCCGTCACAGAAAGTAATCGGAGTTAAACTGAATAAAACCCAACTTTCCATCAAGAAAGGCAACACATATCAACTTGTGGCTAGCATCATTCCCGCAAACGCCGGAGATCAAGATGTCTCTTGGACAACAAGCAATCCTCTTGTCGCAACGGTTTCAAAATCGGGTAAGGTGACAGCAAAAGGAGTCGGCACAGCAACAATATCGGTTATCACTGATGACGGAAACTGCAAATCTTCTTGCAAGGTCACAGTAACACAGTAAAATAATCAGGCGGCAGAAAATATCTGCCGCCTTGATTTTTAAGTATATAATAACAGAAAAGGACGGTCAAAAACCGTCCTCATTCACTTATTTTGCAGAATTACTTTGAAGCGTTAAGCTTTAAAACAAGTGCTGACTTCTTTCTTGCAGCATTGTTCTTATGAAGAAGTCCCTTTGCAGTAGCCTGGTCGATCTTCTTAACGGCAGCTGTTACTAACTCTTCCTTATTGTCTGCATTGCTCTCGATAGCTGCGTTAGCTTTCTTTAAAGCTGTCTTAAGTGCTGAGTTATTTGACTTATTACGAGCCTGCTTTGTTGCATTAACTAAAACACGCTTTTTTGCTGACTTGATGTTCGGCATTGTCGCACCTCCTTAGAATAGTTGTCATGCATCGTATATTCTAACATTGTTAATCAAAAAAATCAAGATATTTTTGATAAATGGATATACTTTTTTTTAGTGCTAATACTACTATTGCACCTTAATAAGATAACAGTACCACAATTTATAAAATTTTGCAATAGTGAAGTGATTATTTTTTGAATTTACGCACAGACTTAGCGGTTGAACGTCATGAAATTGTCGGTTCCGATGAGATAAACGGAATTGAATTTAACAAATATAATGACGGCGGTGTTACCGTCACCGATATAAAAGTAACAAACGAAAACGGCAGCCGTGCTTTGGGAAAGCCTATCGGATCATATATCACTGTCGAAGTCACACCATTCAGCAAGGCTAATGATCTTTTTTCGCATCAGCTGACCGTTCTGTCGAAACGCATCAAAGAGCTGCTGCCTAATGGCGATGACACTGTTCTTATAGCAGGGCTTGGCAACAAGACTATCACTCCGGATGCTTTAGGGCCAAGAGCTGCTGAGCTTATATTCGCCACACGTCATATAGGTTCGGAGCTTAAAAAGAGCATTGGTTTAGAAAGCATAAGAAGTGCCGCTGTGATAACTCCGGGAGTTTTAGGAAAAACGGGAATTGAAACCGGAGAAATCATAGAAAGCATAGTCAAAAAGCTTAAGCCCTGTGCGGTCATTGTGATTGATGCTCTCGCATCAAGGCGGCTTGAAAGACTCGGAACGACCGTTCAAATGGCAACTTCAGGTGTTGTTCCCGGTTCAGGTGTCGGAAATGCGAGGAGCCGCATAGATCAGCAGACACTCGGTGTACCTGTTATATCTATAGGTGTTCCAACTGTTGTCGATGCGGCGACACTGGCTAATGATCTGTTTGAAAATGCCGGGTACGCTTCAAAAAGTGCTGAAATCGAAAAGCTCCTTCGCCCCATTGGTGAGCAAATAATGGTGACACCCAAAGAGATCGACCTAATGATAGAACGTGCCTCTCAGCTTGTCGCAATGAGCATTAACTGTGCTTTGCAACCAAGTCTTGATCCAAAGGATATTTTGGCGATAGTAAGCTGATAGTCATATTTCTCCTCAGTAAGCAATAAAATTATATATAAGTCTTACAACGGAGGACAAGAAATGAAAAAGAAAGTTAATTTCAGCGTTATTTTTGCTGTTTTGTTTTCGGCGGTATGCGTTTTGGGGTTTGTCAAGAATTATGAAGTTTGTATCCGCATTTTAGGCAAAGCAACTGTTTTGAGTGCCTCAACAGTTATTCCCGCCGGATTTGATATATCTCCGCCAACAACGGTTGAACCAACAGACAATTCTCCAACCGATGAAAAAAGCATGTCTCAAATATCAAACACCTCTGCAACGCAGTCAACGACACAAAGTGTCGCAAAAACAACAGACTCTAAATATAACACCCAAGATGATTTCACCGCCATTCCCGATGACATTCTTAAACTAATGGAAAATTATTTGGAAAAAGCGGACAAGGATAAAAAAGACGGCTCAATATCCGAGCAGACATATAAAAGTTCAGGTGTAACCGACTCGTACGGCAAAGTAAGAGTTAAAAATATAAATGACACCAAAATCAATATCAAAAAACTGCTGAGTGAAAAAGCTGATCTAAATATCAAAGATAAGTCAAAACCGTCAGTGCTTATATTCCATACGCACACAACAGAAAGATACCAAATAATAGACAGAGATTTTTATGCCACCGGCTACATTTCAAGAAGTGAAGATCCAAGTCAAAACATGGTCAGAGTCGGCGATGCAATATGCGAACAGCTTGAAAAAGCAGGCTACAATGTCATACACGACACGAACATCTATGACAAGAAATATAATGGGGCTTATAACCGTTCGAGAGTTCAAATTGAGAAATACCTCAAGGAATATCCGTCAATTCAAGTGGTGCTTGACATTCACAGAGATGCGATCCAACTCAACAACGGAACAAAAATAAAGCCCGTTGCAACTGTTAAAGGCAAAAAGTGCGCTCAAGTGATGATAATAAGCGGCTGTCAAGAATCAGGAAACGGTATCAGCGGATTTGACGATTGGCGTTATAATCTTATTTTTGCCGTTCAACTTCAAAACAAAATGGAAAGTCTCTTTTCGGGGCTTACTCGTCCGCTTTATTTTTGCCCCAGAAAATATAACATGGACACCTCTCATTGCTCACTGCTTATCGAAGTCGGAAGTGATGCAAATACACTTGATGAGGCTGTATATGCCGGAAAATGCATTGGCGTTTCACTTTCAGAGCTAATGAGAGAATACACTAAATAGGAGAAAATTATGAACAAAACTTATAAGTTTTTCAGAACATACTGTTTGATTGCAATAACGGTTCTTTTTATTTTGCTGTTTTCTGTCGGCATATGTACGGCAAAATTTCAAACCGATGAAACAGTTTTCAAAGCGACATACTCAACTGCAAGAGTGTTCGCAAGCGAAAAAAATGTAACTGTCAATCTGGGCGGAAAAATAATAAGTTTTATGCCACAGACAGTTATCTTTGTCTTTGAAAGAGCCAGACCGATTCTTCTCGCTCCGATAAACAATGTGATAGAGCTTATAAAACAGATATCATATCTTGTCTGATCGCAACAATAAAGCCGACTGTGATAAGTCGGCTTTATTGTTATAGAAACTCTCTCATATCTGATGACAGTTCTTCTTCAATCTTGACGAGTCTTTTAGCTATATCCTTTACCTTCTCCTCGGCTGCGGCATACTGATTGAGATAACGGCTCAGGGACTTGACTCCCATATCGCAACCGTCTATCATCAAATCGGCAACTGTTGCATCAGAATTATCCATTCCGAGTTTCATGTTTACCTTAATCCAAGACATTCCCTTCGCTATCGGATTCGGTTCTTTGCCCTCATCGGAATAATCGTTCAAGATTTGAGTTGTTTCACCACCGAGTTTTTCGTGTTCCTGTTTGCTGTCGGTCAATATTTTTTTGAGTCTTTCATCTTTGACCGCATGAAGCACCTCGTCAATGCTGCTGACTCCCATTTTTACACCGGCATTACATTCCCTCAAAAGTTTTATTGTATCGGGTTCAACCATATAAAAACACTCCTTAACATAATAGTAAAACTATTATTGCCAAGGAGCGATTTGTTTAGTCTTTATCAATATGATTTTCTATGTACTTTTTAGCACATTCGGCAAATTCTTTCGCAATTCTTGAAACATTCTGAGTATAGACAATACCGAGTTCACGGTATTCATCGGGATCAAATCTCAAAATCTGAACCTCTTGTGTGTTTTCACAAGTTATAAGTTCAGACAGTATGCTCACACCCAAGCCATGAGCAACCATGGAAACAACAGCGGGATCAGATACGCTTGTTCGGGTTATCTGCGGTTTGACTCCGTGTTTGTTCAGCAAGTTCATTATATCATGGTCAAACCCCATTGACGGCATCAAAAACTGCGCATCATTAAAGTCGGTGATATTCATTCTTCCATCTTTGACAACAATCTCACTGTCTTGTGGGATTACGGCGACAAGCGGATCGTTTTTTAGATGTATCCACATACAACTCGCCTCATCTCTCTTACTGACAAATCCGAGATCTGCCTTAGAATCCATAACAAGAGGATATATGTTGTCGGCACTTTCATCATTGACTTCTACCGTGACAAACGGGTGAGTCTGCTTAAACTCTTTGATTATTGACGGCAACCAATAGCTTATTATGCTTGAGTACGCTGCAATTTTTATCGTATGGGTTCTATGTTCTCGCTGTGCCTTTATTTCGTACTCCAAGTCATCTGATGCTTTTAAAAATTCCTCTATCTTCGGCATCAGTTTCTCGCCGTCATCTGTCAAATGAACACCATATTTGTCACGTTTGAGCAAGGCATAACCTATTTCATGTTCAAGACGGTTCATCATATGTGTCAAGCCGGCCTGAGTGTAGCCAAGAGCCGCAGCGGCATTTGTCAAACTTCCAAGTTCAACGGCTGTTTTAAGTGCCTTAAATTTAATAGAATCCATATAATCAACTCAATTCATACCTGTTAATTTGTAATGAGAGCATTAGTATATGTAATATTATAGTATATTTGGTCGAAAAAAGCAAGCAGTTTTAAATTTTTTACATAATTTTCCATTATATCAGCCTCTTGTATTACAAAATATAATACATTCATTATAATGTGTCGTTTTACAATTATTAACTGATAGTTTATAATATCATCAACTTTTAAGCTGTTGTTTCTATATATGAAACTCATTGAACCAATATAAATTTGGAAAGCGGGACTCAATTTTTTCGGCATCATGTGTACTAAAACAACGGCTTCGCAAATTTTACTCAAGGAAAGGTGATAAATATGGAAAACAAACTACAAAGAAAATACGGATTACTAACAGCAATTTGTATGGTTGTCGGCATTGTTGTCGGCTCAGGTGTATTTTTCAAAGCTCAAAATATTCTCAACGCAACCGGCGGTGATATGCCCCTTGGAATCCTTGCATGGATAATCGGCGGCATCATAATGATCTTCAGTATTCTCGCTTTCTCTGTCATGGCTCAGAAATACGAAAAGGTCAACGGTGTTATTGACTATGCCGAGGCCACTGTCGGAAGCAAATACGCTTATATTGTCGGTTGGTTCATGTCAACAACTTATTATCCGACATTGACATCGGTTTTGGCTTGGCTGTCGGCGAGATATCTTCTGACTTTCATCTCATCTGTCAACCCCGACTTTTGTGCTGATCCTGTCACAGGCCCCGAATGTTTTGTTCTTGCCGGATTTTTCCTTATACTCAGTTTCGGTCTTAACTCGCTTTCACCTAAGCTTGCAGGTAAATTTCAGGTTTCGACCACATTCATCAAGTTTGTCCCCCTGCTTTTAATGGCGATCGGTGGCATGATATACGGCTTGACACACAATCTTGCCGGTACAAGCGAGAAAATTCTTACGGCAAACTTCGGCACTTCATCAGGCAACATCAGCGTTCTTTTCGGTGCAGTCGTTGCCACAGCGTTCGCATATGAGGGCTGGATAATAGCGACTTCAATCAACTCAGAACTTAAAGATGCAAAGCGAAACCTCCCGATAGCTCTTGTTGTCGGTGGCATTATAATCGTTGCAATTTATGTTATATACTACATAGGCGTTGCCGGTGCAGTTTCCGTCAGCGATCTCATGGAATCCGGTGCAACTATAGCTTACACAACAGTTTTCGGCAAAGTATTCGGAAATATTCTCAATCTTTTCGTTGCGATCTCATGTATAGGCACTCTTAACGGTCTCATGCTCGGCTGTTCCAGAGGTCTTTATTCGGTCACTGTCAGAGGTCGTGGCCCTGCTCCGGAGACATTTGCCGCCGTTGACAAAAACACGGATATGCCGTCTAACTCATCTATTATGGGACTTATTTTCTGCGGTGCTTGGCTCATATATTTCTATGGTGCAAACCTCGCTCCTCACAACTGGTTCGGAATCTTCAGCTTTGATTCATCTGAACTTCCGATAATCACGACATATGCTCTTTATATTCCGATTTTCATTATGTTTATGAAAAAAGCCAAAGGTGAAAATCCCATTAAGCGTTTCGTTATTCCGTCACTCGCTATCTGCGGAGCTGTGTTCATGGTCATAGCTGCTATCTATGCTCACGGCATTTCACCTTATCTTGCGGCAAAAGCTGAAGGCGAATTCAAGTGTCCGGTTCTTTTCTATCTCATTATGTTCACAGTGATAATGCTGATAGGTCTTTTGTTCATGAACAAAAAAGACAAGAAAAAAGCATAAAATATTTCGTAGCTGTCTTTTCGACAGCTACGTTTTTTATATGCAACATCTCGGTGTACCTAAAGAAATAAAACGATAAAATATCAGCTATGGACTTTTAGAAAAAAATGTAGTATAATATTAGATAATCTTAAGTAACGCTTGGAGATTTATTATGAAAAAAAGACTTATTTCAATAGCACTTATTGCCGTGCTTATTTTAACAATGTTCACCGGTTGCGGTTCTAATCTTAAATATGCAGCAACCATAGGCAATGTTAAGGTCACAGAAGGTATTTATAAATATTATACTGATTATGTACTCAATCATCTCAGCGAGTTTTCACTCGATTCGGAAAGTTTAGAAGGAGACATTGAGGAAGTCGTCACAGAACTTGTCAAAAAGTATGTGGCTTTAAATTCGCTTTGGGCTGAACTTAAAATCAACATGACGTATGATTTGAGAAACAGTGCAGCAAACGAGGCGGATGAGCGTTGGGATCTCTTCGGAAAGTATTATGAGAATATCGGCATAACAAAACAAGATATCTATAAAATAGTCAAAAATGAAACCTATAGAACGGCACTCACTAATTACTATTACGGTGAAAACAGCAAGATAAACCCGATAAAAACCGAGACACTTAAGGCTGCATTTTCAAAAAAGTATATAGGTGTCAAAATAATTGCCGCTTCGTTGACAACTGTTGATGCTCTTGGCGGTACAGTTAAACTTAAGGGTACGGCATTGACAAGTATTCAAAGATATTTTGAAAATATGAAGTCAAAAGCAAATAACGGATCCGATATTGAACAGCTTTATGCAAGCTATAACGCAAGCAATGATCTTATAGGCACAGAAGGACTTGATACCTACGTTTTCACCGAAAACAACACTCAATACGGTGAAGATTTCTTCAAGACGGTCAGCAAGCTTAAACTCAACAAAGCGACAGTTATCGAAAATGATGACACGATTTATCTTGTCTACCGTGTTGACATCACAAGCAATGACTATGAATATTTCATGACATATAAAAATGATATTCTTGTCGAGCTTTATAAGAGCAAAATTGATGCATTGATAGAAGAAAGATGCAAAGATCTTGAAGTTGACGAAAAATCACGCACTGTCAGAAATATCTATAAACAGATGAGCAAGGCAGTAAGCAAAAAAGAAAGTGAGACTGTTTCAACAGACACTTCACAAACAACCTGACAAATAAAGCCACCGGTTAAACCGGTGGCTTTATTTATATTATAGCAAGCAATTCTTCTAAATCTTCAATCGTGGTGATATTTGAATCAATGCTTTTATTGTAGAAATCGCCTTGATTCATTCTGACAACCTGCATATCAGCACCTAAAGCTCCTTGGATATCGTTGATCGGGTGATCACCGACAAAAAGACATTCCTCATTAGGTACACCAGCCTGCCTACAAGCCTCGTCAAAGATTCGTCTGTCCGGCTTATAAACTCCGAAGTCACCGGATACGGTGATGACATCAAACATATCTCTTATGCCGGCTGTGTCGAGCTTTGTGTTCTGCAAAATCGAAACACCGTTGCTGATAATGCCCATGATATATCCTCGGCGTTTGACTTCTTCAAGAACATCAAGAGCATGAGGGAGCATAACAACATATTTGCCGTAGTCCTCATTGAATGAGTCGAAAAGTTCCTGCATAGGCGGGTGGTCTTTCCAATTCCACAGTTCAATAAGTTCGGGGAAATATTCTTCTCTTGACTTATATCCCCCATCAACGTGTTCTTCCATTTCATCAAGCTTAATATTTCTTTCGTTTTTATCTATATTTGGAAAATACTTGTCAAGAAATGCCTCACAATAAAGTCTGTATGCACCTTTTCTTGATTGAAGTGTGTCGTCAAAATCAAAAAATATCGCTCTGACATTTTTTCTGTCCATTTTGTTTAGCTCTCCTGTTCTCTTGCTATCTGTTTTTATCTGATTTTTCAGTTCCTCCAGCGAGCTGAATTTCTTCTCGCTTCTGATATACTTTTCAAGGCTCACAAATATATGCTCTCCGTAAAGGTCTCCGTTAAATCCGACTATATATGTCTCACTGCGAAGTTCGCTGCCGTTCAAAGTTGGGCGTACCCCAACGTTTGTGACTGACGGATAAACCTTGTCGCCGATATAAGTTTTCGATGCATAGACACCTTTTAGGGGTACGATAAAGTTTTCATCAAAATGCTGATTTATCGTTGGAGCGCCAAGTTTTCTGCCGATTCTGTCGCCACCGACAACTTCAAAATCATATCCGAAACTTTCACCAAGCATTATATTTGCATCACGCATATTTCCCTTTTCAATAAGAGAACGTATTCTTGTTGAAGATATAGGTTCACCCTTATAGTCAACGTGTTCAGCAACAAAGACATCAATATCAAATCTTGAGCATATCCTGACAAGCTCAGCCGGATCTCCGCTTCTTCCTTTTCCGAAACGGTAATTGAAACCACAGCATACAGCCCTTGCATCAAGCTTATCAACAAGAATTTTGATCGCAAATTCGTCACAGGACATATTCATGATCTCACCGAAATCTATTGTATAAACTTCAGCTCCCATGTCCCTGATTCTTTTTATTTGATTTTCCTTAGTCATCAGGTTCTTTGGCACTTCACGTCTCAAAGCTTTGAACGGATGCTCCTTAAAAAGCAGCACGACCGCTTTAAGATTTCTCTTTTTTGCTTCTTCGATCGCCGTATTGATCACCTTTTTGTGACCTCTATGCAAACCGTCAAAATTACCTAATGCAACAACTGAGCCGATATTTTCCGTCATTTTGTCGAGTCCCCCATATAAACTCTCTTAACATTAAGCTGTTCACCGTCAGGGCTAACCTCACCTACTCCGAGAAATTCTCCCAATGGTGAATACACTTTATAATACGCACTTGAAATGAGCTTTTTTGTTATCCTGTCCGTTGTGAGAAAACCGCCGTTGTGAAATCTGACGGCTTGCTTTTCACTGACAGTTACACTTTCATATTTCAGTACATCTTCAACGCTTATAATCGCTTCTTCAAGCCTGCCGTCAGCGGCAAGCTTTTTTATCTGCTCCTCGGTCACACAATCGTTTTCAGTGAATCCGAGAGCTTTTGTTCTGCGAAGTGCTGTCATTACAGCTCCGCAACCGAGCTTTTCGCCTATATCACTTGACAAACTTCTGATATAAGTTCCGGCGGAACACTCGACTGATATTTTAAACTCTTGAGCCTTTTCGTCAAAGCTCAAACATTCAATCGAATATATAACGACTTCACGTTCTTCACGTTCGATCTCGATGCCTTTTCTCGCTAACTCGTACAAACGAACTCCGTCTTTTTTTATTGCCGAATACATGGGAGGAAGTTGTTTTATCTTCCCTTTAAAATCGTTCAGAACCTTAATAAGCTCATCTTCGGTTATATTCGACTCACATTCAGTCAAAACCTTGCCCGTTATATCAAGCGTATCGGTCGTCATGCCGAGCTTTATTCTAGCCTCATACGCTTTATCATGCGTGTCAAAAAGCTCTATAAACCTTGTTGCACCGCCGAAAGCAACAGGCAGTACGCCTGTTGCCATTGGATCGAGTGTTCCCGTGTGACCTGCTTTCTTCTCATGAGTTAATCTTTTGAGAATACCGACAGCGGAAAACGATGTTATATTTTCAGGTTTATCAAAACAAATGAAGCCCGTCATATTATTACCTTTTCGATAGCTTTGATTATTTTTTCTTCGGCTTCATTGATAGAGCCGCTTATCTGACAGCCTGCTGCCCTTGCATGGCCACCGCCTCCGAGAGTTTTGCATATATCAGCGGCATTGTAAGGCTCATGAGTTCTGAGCGATATTTTATATTCGCCGTCAGCCTTTTCTTTTATTGTTACACCTATCTTTACACCCTCGACCTGACGGGGGATGCTCGATATCGCATCGGAATAACTCTCATCAGCGCCGCTTTTTTCATACATTTCATTGGTGAGCTTGATTATTGCGACTTTGTCACTGAAACAAAGCTTCATTCCGTCAAGACACAGCTTTTCAAGGGCAAAATATGCCTTGCTCTTGGTTTCAAACATCAACGTGTTGACAAAGGAATGTTTAGCTCCAAAGGATATCAATTCCGAAGCAACAATATGCGTTTTAGCAGTAACATTTGAGTATCTAAAACAGCCCGTGTCGGTTGAAATTCCTGTGTAAAGGCAAGTTGCCATATCGGCATCGACAGTAACCCCCATTAGCTTTATCAGCTCATAGATGATCTCACAAGCCGCCGCAGCATCACTGTCAACAAATGTACACTCGGCATACATCAGATTTGAACCGTGGTGATCTATGCAAAGATCAACCTTATCGGTAAATTTTTCTTCGAGTGAGCCTAGCAGCTTAGGATCAGCGACATCAACAGCCACAACAAATGCGTTTTCAATGTCAACATCATCGTTATCGCAAAGCAAATATCCAAATTTTTCGGGAATCTTGTCAGCGTTCAAAACCGCCGCCTTTATGCCGAGCTTTTTAAGCGTTCTCATCAAAGCGTAACCGCAACCGAGAGTGTCACCGTCAGGATTCGCATGGGTGAGTATTAACACCTGCGATTGTTCGGCAAGAATCTCAGCCGCCTTAGAAAGTTTAATCATTGATGCTGTCTCCTCTTGATTCCTCAAGCTTTTTGAAAAGATCTATTCCTTTTTCAACCGAATCATCGGCTATAAATTTAATTTCGGGTGTCTTTCTGAGCCTGAGTCTTGATCCAAGTTCATGTCTTATAAGTCCTGTCGCACTGACAAGGCCCTTGACTGCCTCTTTCGCCGTGTCTATACCTTCTAACGCACTCACATATACCTTTGCGTATGATGCGTCACTGCTGACTTCAACTCTGACGACCGTCAACATTTTATCCTTAACTCTCGGATCTTTCAGCTCTCTTATGATAGCTATTATTTCTCTGCGTATGTCCTCTGACACACGATCGGTTCTGTAGCCTGCCATATTGCACGCTCCTTATAACTTTAATCTCTGTATTCTTCCATCATGAAGGCCTCAAAAATGTCGCCCTCTTTAATATCGTTGAACTTAGTCAGACCGATACCGCACTCATAACCGCTTTGAACTTCCTTAACGTCATCCTTAAAGCGGCGAAGTGATGATATCTCATCTTCAGTGATAACTATGCCGTCACGAACGACACGGATCTGTGCGTTTCTCGTGACCTTGCCTTCGAGAACATAGCTGCCTGCGATTTTACCGGCTGATGAAAGATTAAGAACACTTCTGACCTCAATTCTGCCCAAAGCTAACTCTCTGAATTTCGGTGCAAGCATACCCTTCATAGCAGCCTCTATTTCTTCGATGCAGTCATATATTACTCGGTACATACGCATATCTACACCATCACGCTCGGCATTTGCCTGTGCCACAGGATCGGGGCGTACATTAAAGCCGACAATAATAGCGTTAGATGCTCCTGCAAGCATAACGTCAGACTCGTTTATAGCACCAACACCGCCGTGAATAACCTTAACTCTGACTTCTTCATTTGAAATCTTTTCAAGATTCTGCTTAACAGCCTCAACTGAACCTTGAACGTCAGCCTTGACGATTATCTTCAGCTCTTTCATCTCGCCCTCTTGCATTGAGGTAAAGAGATTTTCAAGCGTAACTTTCTGATAAGAATTGAACTGTTCCTGCTTCGCCTGATGCTTTCTCTGTTCAACAAGCTCACGAGCAAGTCTCTCATCGCTGACAACATTGAATCCGTCACCTGCGTTCGGTGTCTCTGCAAGTCCCATTATCTCAACCGGTACTGACGGGCCTGCTGTATTGACTTTCTGACCTCTGTCGTTTGTCATAACACGGACTCTGCCCACTGAAGTGCCGGCTACAATTATATCGCCCGACTTAAGAGTACCGTTCTGAACAAGAAGTGTTGCGATAGGGCCTCTGCTCTTGTCAAGTCTTGCCTCGATAACAACACCTTTACCGGGCCTGTTCGGGTTAGCCTTAAGCTCTGCGACCTCTGCAACAAGAAGAATAGATTCGAGAAGTGAGTCTATACCCATGTGTGTCTTAGCCGAAACAGGTACGCAAATAGTATCGCCACCCCATTCTTCCGGAACAAGGCCGTATTCCGTCAACTGCTGCATAACTCTGTCCGGATTTGCACCGGGCTTATCCATCTTGTTGACGGCAACGATTATCTGAACTTCGGCAGCTTTAGCGTGGTTAATGGCCTCAACTGTCTGTGGCATAATACCGTCATCAGCTGCGACAACAAGCACTGCAATATCCGTTGCCATAGCGCCTCTGGCTCTCATAGCGGTGAAAGCTGCGTGACCGGGAGTGTCAAGAAAAGTGATTCTCTTTCCGTTGCAATTAACTCTGTAAGCACCGATATGCTGAGTTATACCGCCTGCCTCTGTAGCTGTGACCTCTGTATTTCTGATAGCATCAAGGATAGATGTCTTGCCGTGGTCAACGTGGCCCATAACAACAACAACGGGATCTCTAAGTTCAAGATCTTCTTCCTTGTCCTCGCTGTCATCAATAATTCTATCCTCTATGGTGACAACAACTTCTTTTTCAACCTTTGCTCCAAGCTCGGTTGCGACAATTTCTGCCGTGTCGAAGTCGATAACTTCATTGACCGTAGCCATAACACCATAGGCAAAGAGCTTTTTGATAACCTCGGCAGCCGTCATCTTAAGCTGAGCAGCAAGTTCGCCAACCGTGATCTCATCGCCAACCTTGACAACGATCTGCGGTCTTTTGGCTCTTTCTTCGGCAATTCTCTTAAGTCTCTCGGCTTCGGTTTCTCTCTTGCCTCTCTTTTTATTATACTGCTGGCTCTTCTGTTTAAGTTTCTGCTTGTTGGGGCCCATTTCCTTACCCCTTGTGCTTGAAGATGCCATTTCATCGTATTTCTCGTTGTATTTGTCAAGATTGACGTTTGATGCTCTTGTGTCAACACGTCTTGCTTCGCCTTTGGTTCTTGACTGGATCTTATGATCTTCCTTTGCCTTAGGCTGAGCTTTCTCAGCAGGTTTTTCGCTTGCTTTTTTGTCTGTCGGTTTGTTTTCCGACTTTTTAGTCTCCTGTTTTTTCTCAGGCTTTTTATCCGACTTCTTTTCCTGCTTCTTCTCTGTCTTTGTTTCCTTTGCCGGCTCATCTTTTGCTTTTTCAGGTTCGGCTTTCGGTTCTTCTTGCTTTGTTCCTGCCGCAAAGTAGCTATCAAAGGATTTAACTGAATTCTTAGCTGTTATAACATCAAAGAGAAAATCAAGCTCGTTTGGATCAAGAGCTGTCATGGATTTCTTCGCCTCAAATCCGTTTTCGGTGAGTATCTCGATTACCTCTTTGCTGTTAATATCAAAGTCTTTGGCTAATTCGTGTACTTTATATTTATCTCTCGGCATAGTTTTTCCTCCTTATGTTAGGCGATATCGCCGTCTTGTGAAAGTCGTTCGAGTCTTTGAGCAAAACCTTGGTCGTTAACTGTTATAACGCCCGCCTTAGACCCAACGGCATGACCTAATTCAAACATGGTGCAATCTGTGATAATAACGGGTACGCTGTAAGTATCTGATTCAGATAAACCTTTGAACTCGTTTTTAAGTCTTTCGGAAGTGTCGGCTGAAAGTATGCACAACCAAGCTTTCCCTGAAACGACAGAGCTTTTAGCCGCATCGTGACCTAAACTGAGCTTGCCCGCCCTTCTTGCCATTCCCAAAAGGGAGAAAAATTTATCATTCATTTTTAAGCTCCTGTTCCATTCGGTCATAAACCTCATCGGGAATGACGCAATCAAGCGAACGTTCTATCCTCTTTGCCTTTCTCGCTTTATTAAGACATTCGGCTTCTTTGCAGACATATGCTCCTCTGCCTGATTTTTTCCCTGTCAGGTCGAGCGATATCTCGTATTGTTCCTCATCTGCATCTTTTATTTTTGACTTGACCACACGGACAAGTTCATTCTTATTGAACATTTCACCGCAGCCCATGCATTTTCTCTGCGGTATTTTCTTTTGCTTCACTGTTATCACCCCTCAGAAATTTTTTCTTATGCTAATCAGATCTGTGATTCTGATTTAATATCTATTTTCCAGCCGGTGAGCTTCGCTGCAAGTCTTACATTCTGCCCCTTGTTTCCGATAGCAAGTGAAAGCTGATTGTCGGGAACAACTGCCGTGCAGATTCTTGCACCTTCCGGATCTGCTGTTACGCTTATGACATTTGCCGGAGCAAGAGCCCCTGCTATATATTCTGACGGATCGTCACTGTATTTAACAACGTCTATCTTTTCTCCGCAAAGAGCATCGACAACATTCGCTACTCTCGATCCTCTCGGCCCTATACATGAACCGACAGCATCAACGTTTTCATCGTTTGACTTGACAGCAATCTTCGTTCTTGAGCCTGCTTCTCTCGAAACAGATACAATCTCAATCGTACCGTCATAAATTTCGGGAACTTCTGTTTCAAACAACCTCTTAACAAGGCCCGGATGCCTTCTTGATATGCTTGCGTATGATGTTCCGTTGTCGGTAGCTACGCTTGCGACATAAACTTTTATGAGCTGATCCGCTTTAAGATCATCATTCGGGAGCTGATCGGCCTTTGAAAGATAACCCTGCGCTCTGCCTATTTCTATTCTTGCATCACCTGAGTTTAAGTCAACCGAAATAACCTTTGCGGTAACGACCTCGTGATGTCTTGATGCAAATTCCTTGTTTGCAAGCTCTCTTTCAGCTTCTCTTATACCCTGTCTGATAACCGATTTAGCTGTCTGAGCAACGATTCTGCCGAACTTCTTTGTTTCAAGCGGTATTTCAACCGTGCCGCCGACAACAGCATTCGGATCATATGCTCTCGCCTCCTCAACTGTGAGGTCGGTGATTTCGTCCTCGATCTCGTCTACGACATTTTTCTTCACAAAGACTCTCATCTTCTGATTTTCAGAATCAATATCACAAACAACTATATCTCTGTTCTGATATGTGTTTCTCGTTGCCGAGATTATTGCCGCTTTGATCTTTTCATAAAGATATTCAGCGGATATTCCTTTTTGTTCCTCAAGGAGTCTGACAGCCTCGAAGAACTCCTTATTCATCTGCGCCTGCTCGTCTACCTCGCTGTTTTTCTTAACCTTTCTCATTTTTGCCGATCAATCCTTTCCGTATATTTTAAGTGTTATTCCGCATAGTCGTTGAGCTTAACCCAAGCGGATTCTTTTTTTGTGAATGTGAAACCCGAACCGTCATCAAGGCGAACTGTTATGTTTCCCTCATCAAACGATTCAAGCGTACCGACAAAATCTCTTTGACCGTCTATCGGTCTTATAAGTCTTATAAGTACGCTTTGGCCCATGCACTTTTCAAAGTGTTCCGGTCGGACAAGCTCTCTTTCAAGTCCGGGAGAACTGACTTCAAGGCAATAGCTTTGTTCTATCGGATCAGCGTCATCAAGCGGTTTATCAATAGCATGGCTGAAATCAACGCAATCGTCAATGTCAACTCCGCCCTCCTTGTCGATGAAAATTCTCAGGTACCATGACGCACCTTCTTTTTCAAAACGCACGTCCCATATGGTCAGCCCAAGCTCTTTTGCATAAGGTTCAACAAGCTGTCTGACTGTGGCGACTGTATTGCCACCCTTACCTTTTGCCATATTCAGCACTCCTTTCGTTTAAGTTGTTCCACAAACAAACGAGAGTGGGCGAAAACCCACTCTCGAACCTTAATTCTTACTGTAATAAGTATATCACTAAGCGATATAAATATCAAGTGTTTTTTTGAAATTTTATATTATAACCAAAAATCAAGTTATATTCTTGTGCTTTTTCAGCCAATTGCAATCATACCCGTTTCGTTCAGGATAAGTAA
The DNA here is from genome assembly GCA_964616655.1 of uncultured Faecalibacterium sp. Taxonomy (GTDB): domain Bacteria; phylum Bacillota; class Clostridia; order Oscillospirales; family Acutalibacteraceae; genus UBA6857. The sequence goes on along the minus strand of CAZTSC010000003.1, from coordinate 60,027 downwards.
CAAAAGATATGCGGCATAAAGTCCAAGCAGTATTATTCCCTGCACTCTTTTGAACTTGCCCATGAACACGGTCGGCAGCACCGCCACGGCACAGACCAAAACACAGACCGGAAAGTCGAAAACCAAACCCGTTCTTTCAACAGGCAATGCTCCATCGCTTTTTAAAACCGAACATAGCGGAAGGATAAGCGTCAAGTCAATTATGTTCGCACCGATAATATTTCCAACTGAAAGTGAAGCCTCTTTTTTGCGAAGAGCTGTTATAGTCGTGACAAGCTCCGGCAAAGATGTTCCGATAGCAACAACTGTGAAACCGACTATGTTTTCACTGATTCCGAGTTTGAAAGCGATAGCTTTGCCTGATGCAACCAAAAGCTCCGCACCGACAGTTATTGCCGCCGCACCGATAAAGAAGAATACAATCTTCTTCGCAAGGCGGCCTGAACTGCTTTTGATTTTTTCGGAGGGCTTATTTTCAGCTTTTCCGTCAATTATATTATCAGCTGTGAAAACTATAAATATTGCCCACAGCAAAAACGCTGACCACTTCGGAAGATATCCGCCTAAGCTCAACACCCAAAGCAAAATACCCGAACCCAAAAGCAAGCCGCCCTTGAATGCAAAGCTCTTGCGTTCGATAACACTCGGAAGTACCGTTAAAGATATTCCCATGATAAGTGCCGTATTGGCTGTAACAGAACCAACTGCGTTTCCTATAGCCATTTGATTTGAACCCTCTGCGGCAGCTCTGACAGAAACCAAAAGCTCAGGCAAAGTTGTTGCCACAGAAACCACCGTTGCACCGATGATAAACTTCGGAATACCGGTTATTTCAGCAAGAAACGATGCACTGTCAACAAACCAATCGCCGCCCTTGCTGATAAATATAAGTCCTATTATAAACAAAATAACAGCCAATACTAAGCTATCGCCATATGGTACGGCAAATCCAAACAGTTCCATATTGTTCGCTCCTTAGTTTTTATTTTCTTCGCTCAGTTCATTCTTTTCAAGATATTCGTCATAAGTTTCAACCTTGTCATAAACTGTTCCGTCATTCTTAAATTCGATTATTCTTGTCGCAACTGTCTGCGTGAACTGATGGTCATGAGAGGTGAAGAAGATCGCACCGGGGAATTTTATTAAAGCATTATTCAAAGAAGTGATAGACTCAAGATCAAGATGGTTTGTCGGCTCATCTAAGATCAAAACATTTGATCCGCTGAGCATCATTTTTATAAGCATACAGCGTACTCTTTCGCCACCTGAAAGCACTTTAGCCTGTTTTGTTGCTTCTTCTCCCGAAAACATCAGTCTGCCAAGCCAACCTCTGACGTCTGTCTCAAACTGAAGATCCGAATAATTTCTTACCCAATCTATAAGCGAATCGTCACAGCCGTCAAAGAACGATGAATTGTCGTTCGGGAAGTACGCTTGACTTGTGGTAACGCCCCACTTGAACGTTCCTTCATCGGGTTCTTCCTCACCGACAAGGATCTTAAAGAAAGTTGTTTTCGCAACGGCATCTGTTCCGACAAAGGCAACTTTTTCGTTTGGTCTTATAGTGAATGAAACATTGTCGAGTACCTTTCTGTCGCCGACAGTTTTTGAAAGTCCGCTGACGGTCAAAAGGTCATTGCCGATCTCTCTGTCCGGCTTAAACTCGATGAACGGAAAACGTCTTGATGAAACCGGCATATCTTCAAGCACAAGGTTGTCAAGCAATTTCTTTCGGCTTGTCGCCTGCTTTGACTTTGATGCATTCGCACTGAATCTTGCGATAAATTCCTGAAGCTCTTTCATCTTTGCCTCAGTTTTTTTGTTCTGTTCTCTCATCTGCCTTTGAGCCATTTGAGTGTATTCATACCAGAAATCATAGTTGCCGACATACATTGTGATCTTTCCGAAGTCAACATCGGCTATATGAGTGCAAACCTTATTGAGAAAATGTCTGTCATGGCTGACAACTATGACAGTGTTCTCAAAATTCAAAAGGAAATTCTCAAGCCAATCTATCGCTTTAACATCAAGGTGGTTAGTCGGCTCGTCAAGAAGAAGAATATCGGGATTACCGAAAAGAGCTTGAGCCAAAAGCACCTTAACCTTCATATCACCCGACAGATCTTTCATCAGCATATAGTGATATTCGTTGCTGACACCCAGAGCGTTAAGAAGTATCTCTGCATCGCTTTCGGCACTCCAGCCGTCCATTTCGGCGAACTCGTCCTCAAGCTCACAAATGCGTATTCCGTCCTCATCGCTCATTTCTTCTTGAGCGTAAATCTTTTCCTTTTCGTCCATTATTTCGACAAGGTGAGGATTGCCCATAAGAACAGTTCTGATGACCTCATATTCATCATATGCAAAGTGATCCTGTTTAAGAACGGACATTCTTTCGCCCGGAGTTATGCTAACATGGCCCTTATTCGGCTCAATATCACCTGAAAGTATTTTCAAAAATGTTGATTTTCCCGCACCGTTGGCACCAATAAGACCGTAGCAATTGCCGTGAGTGAAGTTTATAGATACATTTTTAAAAAGTTCTCTGCCGCCATATTGCAGGGTAACGTTATTTGTACTTATCATGAGTTTTACTCCTTACCAAACGTTTTCGTATTTAAGTTCACCGTTTGAGAGAACGTGATATTTGACTTCAATGCTCTTTATTCCGCAAGTATATTTTGTGATGACAAGAACACTGTCCCAATATTTGTGAACGAGTTTCGTTTTGCTCTTTGTGTGTTTTCCGCTTATAAGCGGAAACGGGATATCCGGCTGTTTCTCTCCGTCTTTAATGATAACTGTCGGATGGCCGTTTTCAAACTTATAGCTGAAGTTTTCGCCTGAGATCGTGCAGCTTTCATCACTGCCTGTTATTTTTATATTTTCCATTTTTCTTTGTACACGGCAAAATCAATCGCCACCTATCCTTTCTACCATATTTTTAGCCCATGTGCCGCTTTTGACCATAGCATAGCCTATCACTGATTTTATAGATTCAGAGAAAAGAATAATGTAATAAATTGTCACTATGTAAAGAGAAGTATGTCTTGTCAGCACATATGCAAGCGGAAGCAGAACAACCCAAGTGAATACGCTATCGAAAAGCAAGGTTATAAATGTCTTTCCGCCTGTTCTTATAGTGAAATAACAACTATGGTTAAACGAATGTATTGGCATAGCAAGTGCCGCAGCTATCATAAGCTTAGTCGCAAGTTCTCGAACCGTATCCTCAGTTTTATATATAAGCGGAATATAAGGTGCAGCAAAGATAAACAATGCACCTATGACAAAGCAAGTCATAACTGAAAGAACGATCATTTTTCTTGCAGTATCTTTGGCTTTTTCCAATTCGCCTGCACCAAGCATCGGGCCGACAACGATTGAAATTGACGAACCTATCGCAAAGAAAACAATGTTGAAAAGATTGGAAACGGTCGAAGAAATATTGAATGCAGCCACAACCGCAAGTCCTCTTGTCGAATAGCTTTGAATAAGCATCGTTGTTCCAAGTGACCACATTATTTCGTTGATAAGCAAAGGCATTCCTTTGATAGTGATAGCTTTGACAAGAGGCATCGGTATTTTCAGACTCTTATAAAAGCCTTTTATAAATTTGTGTTTATCACTGTTGGCGTGAGTGGCAATCACGACTATCGCAAGCTCAACAAATCTTGACATAACTGTCGCAATAGCAGCTCCGACAACCCCCATCGCCTTTGCACCGAAGTGACCGAAAATGAAAACATAATTAAAAAATAAGTTGACCACAACCGCCACAACACCGGCAACCATGGGTAGAACAGTGTGTCCTGTCTCACGCAGTGTTGTTGCGTACATCTGAGACAAAGCATAAGGCAATAGCCCTATAAGCATCACCTTTAGATATTCCTGACCGTATTGCAGAGTCCTTTCAATATCGCCGACATCATCGCCGCTTGTCGAAAGGAAAAGTCTGATAAGCGGCTCATCAAACTTAATGAAGATGAAAAGAGCCACAGCGAACAATATCACCGCAAGATAAAGCTTATAACGCATCGTCTGTCCGACACTTTTGTGATCTCCCTTGCCATAATACTGCGCTGAGAATATTCCCGCACCGGAAAATCCTCCGAAAAGGGCAAGGTTAAAAATAAATATCATGTTTCCGACAATGGCAACACCGGACATCTGTTCCGTTCCGACTCTGCCAACCATGATATTATCAAGAAAGCTGACAAAATTTGTTATAAAATTCTGAATTATCATCGGCAGTGCCATTACACAAACCATTTTGTAAAACTGCCTATCACCAAAATACTTTCTCATAAACACCTCTAGTTTTTCTTTTGTATTTTACGATTGGTTAGTATATCACATAAGTGCAAAAAAGTAAAGAACTGCTAAGATGCAGTTCTTTACTTTTATTTATCAGTCAAGAATATAGACTTCCACGTTTCTTCTTCCGAAACTTACACATTCATTATAGGTTCTCATATACAGGTCAACAACTGTTCCGCTGCCATTATAAGCAAATCCGCCCGTGTCTGCTGCTATTGCATAACCGTAAACGAACTTTCCGTCCGATGAAACGATATACATTTTTGTGCCGTAGGGGATCTGCTTGGGATTGACTGCAACATAACCCGGCTTGACCTTAACACCGGTCGAACACGTTGTTCCGCTGCAATATGCCGTTGCTTTGCCCGTTATGAGCTTTTTATACTTTGTCGGTCTGCCGTTTTCGTCAAGCTTAACATCTGACGGAAGCGAAAACTCCGATATGACCTTTTTGCCGTTAACTTTAACAACAGGTCTTGATTTTGTGCCTTTCTTGATGACCTTATCGGTTGCCTCAGACTTAACTTTTGTCTTGACAACTTCAGATCTGACAAGTTCGCCGTCAACATATTTATCTTTATATGTGACTACCTTAACACCGTTTTTGCCCTCTTTGACAACTTTTGTTTGATCTTTATACATTGAGCTGTCACTAATTGTCTTAACCTTGTAAGAAAGCTTTTCGGTTTCCTTTCGGCTCTCATATGAGACACGCTTAATTCTGATCTTCATGCCTTCCTTGACTTTTTTATCAAGCTTGACATTGATCTCATCGTCTTTGCCGAGGGTTATACCTGCTTCTTCAAGCAGTTCTGCTACTGTACCCTTAGAAGTATTGTAGCTTTTTGTTTTGCCGTCAACCGTTATTGTTACACCAAAGGCTCTTGAAATTTTTATGAGCATGGAATCGAACACATAGCGATCCTCTTTGAAATTGAGTGAGTCTCCCTCCGAGAGAGTTACTCCTGCCATTTCAAGTGCGTCTTTGACTGTTCCGGCAGTTTTAACAAAATATTTTTTGCTGCCGTCCATAATGGTTACCTCACTTGCTCGGTACACCTGGATTATCGAATCTTCCGAATTTCCGGTGAACCCTGTAAGGTCAACTAAGTCATACTCACCGATCTCAACATTCGCCTTATTGAGTATATCCTCAGGTATAGCTGAGAATGAGACGACCTTAATAAGATCGTTGTCACAAAAGACATACGTTGTTATTAAATCGGCAGCAGCCACAACGGTTGATGCTGTACAGGCGATAACAACTAAAATCGCAATCAAAACTCTAAAGAGCTGATAATGCAGCTTGTCGTTAACACCCTTCATCTTGTTAATCATCGAATTGCTCCTTTTAAGTATCGAACGTCTGAAAACCGACTTAATTTGTGTCAAGTTTTCTTAGATTTTGCATTGTTCGCAATGTACGTTCGACCGTAATTTTCGCAGCGACATTTGGCATTATAGTATTTTTCGCCCAAGTTGTCAAATATTTTTTCAGGCTGTTTTTGTGCAAATTGACGAATTGTTCTTAATTTTTCTTCAAAATTTCGCTTTTTTAGCCCCCCTCTTTGTATTAATAGTTTAAACCGCTAAAATAAAATCGCCTAAATTTTTGTACAAAAGTTGAAAAAATCGCATTTTTGGATTTTCACCGTCTTTTGTATACATTTTTAGCTATCTGTCTATAAACTCGCCGCATTTTTCATAGTTTATTTTTGTCTTTTACGGAAAAAACATACAGTTTTTTTCTATTTTTTTACTCCGTTAAACCGGCTCAAAACAATGCTGTTTTTCAGCTCGAAAATTCAAATTTTAAAGCTTAGTTTGAAAGCTTAAAATCCCCTATATATTGTGTTGGATTTATTATCATTTTCTAAGGTGATATTTAGAGTTTGGGCTATGAAACATTCGCTCATACATCTTAATAAAACTAAACAAAAGGACCGAGATTTAAGCTCTCAGTCCTTTATGTTATTATATATAGTATACTATATTATATGTTCTTATATCAGATCTGCTTAAGCAATGTCGGAAGCTTTGCAATTGCTCCGCCAAGTCCCTTAAGAATTGTCATAAGTCCCTTGCCTTCGCTTTCACCGTTAAGAATCATCAATAAGCCTTTACCCATTTCCTCAGTGAATACACCGCCACTCATAGCGATAAAATCACGAATGGGAATCTGAAGTGCCATTGCCTTCATCATGCCCGAAGATGAACCACCGGCGTTAAAGTTGAGTCCCATAACCTTGTCGATGAGAACGTTGATTCTCTTGCCCCACTTGGAATTTATAGCATCTTCAAGAGAGCAGTTTAAGTCGAGAGGCTCACATACATTTCTTTCAGACTCCGGAAGCTCTCTGCCGAGAACTGCGGCAAACTGACCATCGGGAACATTCATAATGTCAGCTTGATAATATACCGGAGCAGATACCTTGTAGTCGGGGATCTCTGCCTCAACCGTGCTTTCAACATTAACAGTTGCTGTTAAGCGAATATCTCTCGATGATGCACCGATAAGAATATCAAAATCGCCGCTTTCAACGTGCCAATCATTTATATTTATATTATAGTATGCAAATGCACGTTTGTCGAGTTCGATAGAAACCGTCTTTTCTTCGCCCGGTTCAAGGAACACCTTGGTGAAGCCCTTGAGTTCCTTTGCGGGACGGAAGATCGTGCTTTCCTTGTCAGAAACATAAATCTGTGCAACCTCAGCACCGGCAACATCGCCGACATTCTTTATCTTGAAACTGACTTCAACGGTGTCTGTGTCCTTTATGTTCTTCTTGCTGACTTTTGCTCCTGAATATTCAAACTTTGTGTATGACAAGCCATAACCAAACGGGAACTGAACATCAACATTCGCACTGTCGTAGTATCTGTAACCGATATATACACTTTCTCTGTACTCAACAGTCTTGGTTGAGCCGGGGAAGTAATTATATGACGGGGTATCGCTGAGTGCATACGGATATGTTTCGGCAAGCTTACCTGACGGATTAACCTTACCGGTGAGGATATCAACTATTGCACTTCCGCCTGCCTGACCGCCGAGATATGCATTAAGCAAAGCTTTAACTTTACCGAGCCACGGCAAAGCAACGGGAGAACCGCCAAAGAGAACGACAGCAACATTGGAATTAACAGCACAAACTGCCTCTATAAGCTCTGTTTGAGCCTGCGGAAGCTCAATGTGACTTCTGTCATAGCCCTCAGATTCATAGTCCTCTGTAAGACCGACAAACAGCAAAACTGTGTCTGATTTCTCCGCAACTGCAACTGCATCTGCGATGAGAGCGTAATTCGGCTTATCCGATTTCTTGTCATATCCCGCAGCATAAAGCGGAGCGTATCCTGCCTCAATAAATGAATCAAACGCATTATCAAGCTTTGTCGGGCAAATATTCGATGAACCTGCACCCTGATAACGGGGAGCTCTTGCAAGCTCGCCTATAACGCCGAGTTTCTTATCACTAGATAAGGGCAGAAAATCATCGTCATTCTTAAGGAGAACCATTGATTCTCCTGCAACCTTTCTGGCTATCTTATGGTGAGCGTCTTTATCATATGTATAATTGCAAAGTGACTCTTTTGATTTAAAGATGAGGTCAAGCAATCTGTCAACAGCCTTATCAAGATCGGCCTCATCGAGTTCACCGGAGAGTACCGCATCATATAATTTTCCTGAGTTATAGCCGCCGGAAGTGGGCATCTCAAGGTCGTTGCCGGCTTTTATTCCCTGTACTCTATCGTTAACTGCACCCCAGTCGGAAACAACTATTCCTTCAAAGCCCCACTCGTCTCTGAGTACCTCTGTCTGAAGCCAATGGTTGTCTGCACAATAAACTCCGTTAAGGCGATTATATGCGTTCATGACAGTCCAAGGTTGAGCTTTCTTGACAGCAATTTCAAATGCCGAAAGATATATCTCACGGAGAGTTCTTTCATCAACAACCGAGTCTATCTTCATTCTTCTCGCCTCTTGGCTGTTAGCAGCGAAATGTTTAAGAGAAGTTCCGATTCCCTTTGATTGGATACCGTTGATAAGACCTGCGGCAACCTCACCTGCGAGCAAAGGATCTTCCGAGAAATACTCAAAGTTTCTGCCGCAAAGAGGTGAACGTTTCATGTTTACACCGGGGCCGAGAATAACGCTGACTTTTTCCTGAAGACATTCTTCGCCTAAAGCCTCACCCATTTCATAGAGAAGTTCGGGATCCCATGAACAAGCGGTCGTGGCGGCTGTCGGGAAACAAGTTGTCGGAACTGAATTATTGAGCGATGAACCCGATGAATTCTCGATCTTTTTTCTCAGTCCGTGAGGGCCGTCAGTCAAACAAATTGACGGAATACCCAAACGTGATACACCGTTCATATGCCAGAAATCTTTGCCGGAACAAAGATTAATTTTTTCCTGCAATGTTAATTTTGATATTATGTCTTGATATTTCATGCATATTCCTCCATAATAGATTTGCAATTATTATACAATATATTATATATGTTTTTCAAGGGGTTTTAGGTTAATTTAATAAAGAGCATAGAAACGGATTTTCTCATTCCTACACAAAAAACACAAGTTTTTTCGCTTAACCTATTGATTATCCCAAAAGATTGTGATATAATCATCAGGTCATATAAATGGAGGCTTAGCTCAGTTGGTTAGAGTACTTGCTTGACATGCAAGGGGTCACTGGTTCAAGTCCAGCAGTCTCCACCATCAAAGAAACAACCTTTGTCCACTCGGACAAAGGTTGTTTCTTTTTAACTAAATCTGAGTTCGTATGGATAACTGACGGGTTTAATTTCATCTGCGAAGCAGATTTCATATAAAAAGTTAATGCCTCCGTTGCATAAGCATTGAAGTCAAATCCGAAACCGATTTGTTTCGGATAAATGCCGCACCTGCGGTGTTAAAATGCTCGCAAATCCGACAGGATTTGCTCCGCTTTTGCCTTGTATTTGCAATCATTTCTCCCGAAACAAATTCTGCGACCTAAAACGGATGGAGTTTCGAGGGATTTAAGCCGCAAAGCACCAAAAATACGCCGTTTTAGGCGACTTCGGATTTAACTTTAATGCTTAATCAATTCAAATATTAAAATTAACCGAGAACATCAGCTTTCGTTATTTTGCTATCTTAAATATGATAACTTCAAACGGTTTTAAGCTTAAGTTCAGTTCAATGCCATAATCCAAGTTGCCGTTGATTGCGGTATCACCGTATATGTTGCACCATTTTGCTCCTTGCAAAGTCTTTGGTGTGCCTATAGCATCGTCAAGTGTAAGGTTCAGTTTAGCGTTCTTGCTGTCGGGATTTCGCAAAGCTATTATGCCTTCATTGTCATTCTTATCCCAACTGATAAAACCGTAGACACTGTTTTCAAGCGGATCGCCTCCGAAGTACACGGCATTTTTCAAGATGTGATAATTTTCTTTCTGACATTTCATTGCGTTCGTCAGGCTAGTCCACTTTTCATCATTCATCATTGACGGTGAAAGATGAAGTTCATTTAGTGCCTGTCCTCTGACTATGCACCAATATATATATTTTTCAAACTCGGCATCTGTATAATCTACTTTTGCCTCATTGCCGTAAATCGGCTCGTGATTATATATAGCTTTTGTCGGTATCTGTAACGCTCTGCGACAAAGGCAGTCATAATATCTTCCGTCACGATATGTTATCTCGGCTTCAACTTGTGCCTGCTTTTGATGATTCTTCGCAAATCCTATATCTCCACTGTTTTGTATCCAAAGAGAGTTAACCCATTGCAGCCACCACGGTGAGACGTTAACATAGCAAGTCATATTGATCCATAAATCCGCCTTGACCTTACGAAGTTCAGTGTAAAGACTTATCCACTTTGTCCAAAGATCCGTCACATAATACATATCTTCATGTCCACCAATCATATGGTCATGCTTTCGGTTTCGGCAGGGAGCTAATGCAAAGCCGTCAAGCTTCCAATAATTTATATCATTGAGAACCGTTTGTTCTATCATAAAGTCCTGCAATTTTGAAACATATTTATCCGATGCAACGCAGATATCCTTTGCCTCTTTATTGACATAGCCGTTTTTATGCCGTTGAAATCTCTTGGCAAATCTGTAAACACCGTTGTATCCGCCCCTTGGGCCAAGCCACATTCCGAAATTGCTGTCGAGTTCCTTGCAAAATTCCGAAACCTTTCTCATTCCGTCAGGAAATTTTTTGTTAAAACTCCAAAACGGTGCTTTCATATCAACCCAGCCGTCATCGACAACATAGCTGGCTATATGAAGATCGGAAAAGCTGTTTAACTTGTCATGTATATGCTTAAATGAATCAAGAATATTGTTTTCATCAATACCACGCATATAGTCATACCAGCTATTATATTGAAAACGCAAATCAATAGGTACACTTATAGTGTCAATATAATCATAAAATGCCCGCTTAACATTCACAAATTTGCTGTCGGCAGCACCGCCCGTCACTGTCACAGGACAAACAAATCCAATGCCGACCGATTTTCCGAGATAATATCGAACAGTTGCCTTTCCGTCAATAATTCTGTTTTCCGTTGCCGGAAACTCACAGCCAAAGAAAAGACTGTCAACATATATTGGCTGACCGAGCATAGAATGAAAGGCCGGAATTTCTCCACCATTGACAACTTTGACATCAAAGAGTGAACTTGAATCGGAAACATCAAAACTTTCAAGGTCGATATAATCAATAGCCGCACTTCCACCTTGGTCGATAATAAGTTGCTTTGAAATTGTTCCGCCATCTTTGTGTACCCAATATTTCAGCGTAGCTTTAACATTCATACATTCAAAGAAAGAAACGGTAAAAGCGTTGTCCATGGATTCATAGTTTTCTACTTCCATGTCATTTGCGCTTAATTCACTACCATCAGTAAAACGAATAACAAAAACTGAACTTTTTACACTCGGAATAAAGTCCTCGCCGGAAAGATTGTTTGTTATTTTCGACACACAAAATTTGCCATCTGTTTCAAATCCGTATTCCAATCTGTCACTTTTTAAAATATGCATATCCGCTGTTTCCTTTATGTTTACTATCATAATTCAATGTATAACATTATATCATCACATTATTTCAAAATCAATAAACAGACAGTTGCGAAGAACTATCTCACTTGTACATAAAAAATATCCCGTTCACTCAAGCAAACGGGATATTTAGAAAATCAGATTTCACAAAACAGCTTAAGATATTTAGCAGCCTCGCCTCTTGTGATGTTTGCGGTGAAATTCAATCCGCTGTTGGAAATGACCTCAACTGAAAGTCTAAAGCTCTTTATAAAGCCTGATAAGCCTTTCTTAGCTCCATTCTTAAACAGCTCAAGAGCAAACTGAATAACCGATGATTTGTCGGTGCTTTCAATCGAATCAGCCGTTCCGTTGATAGCGTTAAATGCCGCTGCAAGCTGTCCCTTTGTGAGAGCATCATCGGGGCTGAAAGTTGTTTCCGATGTCGTAGTCATAATGCCATTGAGAAGAACATATTCAATTGATGCATAGTTCTTATGGCCCGGCTTAACATCGTCAAGCTTTGTTGATATTTCCGGATCAGGCAGAGACTCAATAACTCTGCTCGCAATAAACTCATGTCCTCCTGCATCAGGGTGACTATCAACATATGTTGTTCCGGCGGTGTCAACATATGTATAGCCAAACTTCTTCGCACCCTCAACCATAGGCTTGTTTCCGACAGTCATAATAAAATTGATAACATCTGATACAACACCGGCAATTGCTTCGGGCATTTCATCTGTTTCTATTTTTTCGCCCTCTGCTCCCGGATAGCTGAAATACTTGCCCTTGAGGCTGTTATCGCTCATTCCGAGTACCATTAAAGTTACATCAGGATTGAAGTCATAAATATCCTGAATCATGATGTCCCAATTCTTATAAAAGTTTCCAAGACCATAGCTGAGAGCTTCGGGTATAGCCTTTATAAGAGCAGGAAGCGCTCCTGCGTAATGGGCGATCTCAACAAGCTTTTCAAATGATGACAAATCAAGTTCGCTGTTTTCTATGATTTCCTGTGCCTGTTTCATGTATTTGTCGGCTACGTTTTCTTTTTCAAGTACGTCAGAAACAACCCAGCCGAGATATGCACCCCAGTCGTTTCCACCGACACCGACAGTGATAAGGTCGGCATCTTTAACTGCCTGCTGATAAGCTTGTCTTACTCTCTCGTCACCGGGAAGATATCCGTAATCCTCATAAACATAGAGCTGACTTGGGTGGAAAAGATATTCGTCATCGCAATTCTTTGCGTAATCGTCCTCAAGCATATAGCGCATTTCGATCGTTCTGAAACCGGGGCCGGCGAAAGCTGTCATGCTTTTGTCATCAATAATTGAATTTGCGATAATGTCACCATATGATCCGGGAACTCTCCAATATGTTGTCTCATTATAGGTTCTGTTATACGCCTTGTCATTGTCGTTCATCTCATCACGATAACCGCTTGCCACGCTGTCACCTAAGAGAAGATAGTTCTTATACTGTCCCTTATGTTTATTCACTGCGTCTTGATTGAGACCTGACGCAAAACAGGTGAATGTTGCTGAAAGCAAAGCTAATGTGAGAAAAATCACCAAAGCTTTTTTAATGGATTTTTTCATCGTTTGTACCTCCGTTAATCTTCAGTTATTGATTTAATAACTTTTAATAATTGTATCATATAGGTAAAATTTAGTCAACACATAAGCTCATTAACTTAAACTCAGATTAACAGAAATTTAATCTTGTTTAGATTGATTTCCTATTAACCTTGTGTTATAATAGGTTAAATTTTGGGGAGGGAGTCTTATGCTTGTTTCAACTAAAGGGCGTTATGCTCTCAGAGTCATGATAGATTTAGCCGAACGTCAAAATGACGGCTACATTCCGCTAAGCGTTATTGCAGAAAATCAAAATATTTCAGAAAAATATCTCGAAAGCATAATAGTTATACTCTCAAAAGCGAAATTTGTTGATGGGCTTAGAGGCAAAGGCGGCGGCTATAAGTTGTCTAAAAATGCTGACGAATACACTGTCGGCAGTATTCTCAGAACGGTTGAAGGCCCTCTTGTTCCGGTCAGCTGTCTTAAATCAAATGTAAACCACTGTGACAGAACCAATCAGTGTCAAACACTTCCAATGTGGACAGAACTCGGAAATATCATAAATGACTATCTCGATTCAGTTAAACTTTCACAGCTTTCAAAACAAAATTAAGAGCGTTGCTTCGGCATCGCTCTTTTTTCGTGTACTCAAACAATGTGTCTGAAATTCGGATAATCTTCTTTGTTCTGTATCTATCGGTTAATACTAGATCTCGCTTTAAATTTCCACAATCGCTGCACTTCGGCACTTGTCAGTGCAGATAATATACCCTATCGAGATACACAAGTGAAAATTCGAGAAAAAAAGAAGCAGACATAATTGCCTGCTTCGTGTATAATGCTTTGTAATTACTGCTCAACAGCGTAAACGCTGACCTTCTTGCGGTCCTTGCCAACTCTCTCGAACTTAACCTTACCGTCAATAAGTGCGAATAAGGTGTCATCTGAGCCTCTGCCAACGTTGTTACCCGGATGGATATGAGTACCACGCTGCTTAACAAGGATGTTGCCTGCAAGAACAAACTGACCGTCTGCTCTCTTAACACCGAGTCTCTTTGATTCTGAATCACGGCCGTTACGGGTTGAACCCATACCTTTCTTGTGAGCGAATAATTGAATGTTTATCTTAAGCATTTTGTTACACCTCCATGTTTTACTTTGATTTAAGCTTTAGTCTGATAACGTTTTTCGGATACTGCTTTGACAGCTCACCTATATGGAGACTAAGTCCTTCAATAATTTTTTCGGCATTTTCATTTTCGTCTTTTAGAACGAATCTCATATATCCGTCACTGACCTTTATATCGGCTTTTGCACCGATTATTTCGGTTATTGTGTTGGCGGTCATATAAGCCGCTGAAGATACGCTTGCACAGATTATATCACTGCCCGATTCGGCACTCAAACTGTGTCCCTTTATCTCAAAACCTCTGTTGCCGTCAAAAAAGTTCGCTGTTATCATTTTCGTTTAAGCGTTGATTGAGCCGATAGCAACCTTTGTGTAGGGCTGTCTGTGGCCCTTCTTACGCTTCTCGTTCTTCTTTGACTTGTAAGTGAATACGATCACTTTCTTAGCCTTACCGTTCTTGATGACCTTAGCCGATACCGTTGCACCCTCAACATAGGGAGCGCCAACCTTGATACCGTCATCAGCACCAACAGCGATAACCTTATCAAAGGTAATTTCGGAGTCTGCTTCTACGTCAAGCTTTTCAATGTAGATTTCCTGTCCGGCTTCTACCTTGTACTGCTTGCCGCCTGTTTCGATAATTGCGTACATTTTACTTTCCTTCCTTTATTATGGACTCGCTGCGTCCGGCTGAATAATCTCATTTATGGCATGACAAATCATGCCGCCTATTGCATGCGGTAAGTGTTAGTATAAACTATCATCAAAGGTTTGTCAATAGAAATTTTCGATTTTCTCGATTTTTTACGCAAGGTTATATCAAAATAAAAAGCAATTTTATAATCACACAAAATATGACCGTGTTTTTTGATTTATCAACTTCCGATTGAACAAAACCTCATTTAAAAAGGACTGTCACGTTTAGGCGACAGTCCCTTTTATTATTGCTGGTTATTTTCATAAAGCTGGCTCATAAAGCTGCTCTTTTTCTTTTCCTTCTTCGGCTTATACGGAGGCGGATTCAGGAGTTTTTTCTTCGCTCTCTTTCCGCTTGAACTTGCGAGATACTCGTTGACACTGATAACGACCGGAGCCATCATCGGACTCATATAGTCAACACAGTTGGCAAGAAGCACCTGATCGTTGTCGAGCGATCCGAGAATAGTCACAGCCACAATATCCTGAACATCGTTTGATCCGTCAGCATAAATATCGTTAAGCACATTAAACAGTTTCTTCATTGTTGTCGGATTGTTCTGTTTTATTGCCTCAACAATAAGTGAGTTGGCATATTTAGTGAAAAATTCTTCGGGAAGAACCTCACCGTAAGTCGCAACACTTTCCTTATAGTAAGGCTTGAGTTCGGGGAAAACAAGACATATTCTGCTCACCAAAGTGTTAGCGTCATATGACATTCCGCCACTTCTGACCGCTGTCTTTGAAACGGTCTGCGGAGCTTTGAAGTTGTTTCTCTTGACTTCCTTTTTCTTAGCAAACTTCTCATTAATGCTTTCGCTGAAGTCATTAGCGATATATTTAATATCACCGTCTGTGCTGTTCTCATCAAAGAGAGACAACGCAATACGCTTATATCCGTCATCTTCAGTTTCGGAATAAGCACTATCCGATGCGTACAAATAAATCTTATCATCAGCGTAAGTTATCTTAAGTGTTCCTTTTTCATCTGACTGATAGGTAAAAACGTTGTCTTTTCCTGAGTCAACAGACTTAAATCCATTGTTGTCAAGTGCCGCCTGCATACCTTTTATTACAGCGGCCATGCTTTCATTTATATCTGCCATTATATTACACTCCTTGATTATATATACACATCTATTTTAACACAGATAATCCGTTTTGTCACTATCTTAAACAAATTTTCTTTATTAAGCGTATTCTTTCAGCTCTCTGCACCTTTCTTCAAGCTCACTTTTTTCATCATACAGAACATTAAGTATGTATCTCAGTCGTCTGATCTCGCTGAAATTCAGCTCTTTCTCCGCTTTCATAAGTTTTTTGCGATTTCCTGCAATAACCTGTTTTTGCACCTCGATGCAATTTTCATATGTTTCTCTCAACTCATAAATATTTCCCATATTTTAACCTCCTCACGCTCCGAAAACCGCCTGATCCGCACTAAGCTTATAAAGAGAAATCAACTTCACGAACTCACTGACGCTGATATTCCCGCCTTGCTCGAAATTTTCGATTCTTTTTTGCGGTACGCCCGTCACTTGAGAAACAAGCGAAACTGATAAAAGCTTTTTAGTCCTTGCTTTTTTAAGCCTCTCCCCTATGCTGTCAGTCTTTCCCGCATCGGCAGCCATCATTGCAATTGCCTTTTCGATATAAGCCGGAACAGCTTCGTTTCTGATGTCGGTGTCGGCGTACTCAAAAACATATTTCATTCTGACCTCGAATATCTCGGTTATTTTCATCAGATTTCGGCAAACTGTTGATCTGCTTATCCCATAGACAGCCGCTATTTCTTCACCGCTTTTTCCGTCAAGATATTTAAGCTTAAGCATATTTCTCTGCTCCGCAGTCAGCTCATTTTTAATTATTGATTTGAACGTTTTCAAAAGTTTTAGCTTTCTTATCCGTTCGGAATATTCCTCGGCACTTTCCGCAACAGCATCTTTCCAATTAAAGAAAGCGGTACACGCCTCGTCAAAATTCATATTGTCACTTTCGGATCTTGTTCGATCATAAATTTTTATTCCGGTTGAATACATTTTCTCGTCTCCTTTGTTTTAAAATATATCGAACAAATGTTCGTTTATAATTTAATTATAGGAGCAAAAAAACAGTTTGTCAAGAGTCGAATTTAATTTTTTATTCGTTCTGCAAAAAATAAGATATTTCGACTTTTTTCTCGGTCGAAATATCCTGCTTCACGTCTTTCAAGCCTTAACTTCATTGCAAGGCTTGCCGCTGAAAAAGTTTTCTATATTTTCTATAGTTGTTTCGGCTATGCTTTCTAAAGCTTCCTTTGTTAAAAACGCTTGGTGAGAAGTGACGATAACATTCGGCATCGCCAAAAGTCGTGTCAGCGTGTCATCATGGACTATATGTCCTGAAAAATCTTCAAAGAAAAACTCTGATTCTTCCTCATAAACATCAAGACAAGCCGCACCTATCTTTTTCTCCTTAATTCCTCTTATAAGAGCATCTGTGTCAATGAGCATACCTCTTGAAGTGTTGACTATAACAACTCCTTTTTTCATTTTTCCAATTGATTCTGCGTTTATCAAATGCTTATTTTCCGGTGTCAGTGGACAGTGCAAAGAAATAATATCGCTTCGTGAGAAAAGCTCATCAAGGCTGACATATTCCGCTTTTACACCATCATCGGGAAAAATGTCATAGGCTATAACATTCATTCCGAAACCGTTGCAAATATCTGTGAATGCCTTGCCTATTTTGCCCGTACCTATGACTCCGACTGTTTTTCCATAGAGTTCAAAGCCCGTGAAGTCATTGACACTGAAGTTGAAGTTTTTTGTTCTGATGTACGCTTTGTGTATTCTTCTTATAGAAGTCAATAGCATAGCCATAGTATGCTCGGCAACGGTTCTTGGCGAATAAGCAGGGACTCTTACAACAGTGATTTGTCCTCTGGCGGCATTGAGATCAACATTGTTAAATCCGGCACAACGCAGAGCAATAAGTTTGACATTATACTCGCAAAGCTTGCCGATAACAAAACCATTCACATCGTCATTGACAAAAACCACCACTCCGTCATAACCTTTGGCAAGCCTAACCGTGTCCGAATTAAGCTTTGTTTCGTAATGTTTGAACTCTATATCTTTACCCTGTGAAAACTTATCAAGTCCCGGTCGGTCATATTCTCTTGAATCAAAAACAGCAAATTTCAACATACAAACAACTCCGATATTGATTTTATTTTTAGTATGTGCAAATTTTCTGCATATTGATATGTTAAAATTTGTAAATTCTCAGATAAAAAGAAACGACTGCACTTTCCGAAAGTGCAGTCGCAAAAAGTCCGTTGCTATTTATTTTTCAGCGGGAAGCAGGCAATTACTTGTGAAATACTCAAGTCCGTATCCTGCAAATATTTCAAAGTCTTTCATTTCATCAACTGTCCAGCACTGAGGAACAAGTCCGGCATCTGTTATAAGCTTGACAGAGTTTTCGTCACACTTAGATTTATTAAAGCTGACAGCATCAAACCCGTCTTTCTTGCAAAGCTCGATCACATTCTCATCAACTGTGTGAGTGAGATATGAAGTCGGAATATCAGCGTTAAGCTGCTTGACTTTCTTCAAAGGTTCTTCGTTGAAGGAAATTATGCGTACCTTATCAAGAACTTTATATTCTTCAAGCATTTTCAAAAGCTCATCAACTTTGTCTTCGGTCTGTGTCTTTATTTCAATGACATTCACGATATCATATTTTGAAACAATGGCGAGAGTTTCCTCAAGTGTCGGAATAGTTATTCCGTCATATTTGTCTATGTTTGCTCCGTTGTTATACGTTATCTTCTCAAGATCGGCAAGCTCTGTTTCAGCTATCTTGATATTTTGACCGGTCATTCTCTTGAGGTTGTCATCATGTGAAACAACCCAAAAACCGTCAGAGCTGAGCTGAACATCATATTCAACGCCATAGTATCCGGCATCACAGGCAGCCTTGAAAGCGGCAAGCGTGTTCTCCGGAGCAATAGCGGAAAGTCCTCTGTGAGCGATCATCTTTATGTTTGAAAGATCGCTGACATTTGATTTTGATATAGAAACTGTCTGTTTTGCATTTATCGGCTTTACCCCTGAAAGTTCATAATAAGCTACACCTGCAACAGCACATATTATAATCACAAGTGCAATTATAATTGAAATTATTTTAGTTCTTCTTTTCATTACCCATGCTCCCATTTGTATTATCTTCATTAGGTGATTTTCCGACAAAGCGATTGACTAAAAGCGAAACTACAACACCGTATGATGTACTCAAAATACGGTTAACAGCATATAAATGAGGGCTGTTACTGCCGACAGTTATAACTATTATCAAAAAAGTCGCCACCGCTATTGCCGTTGAATCTGTTTCTTTTATTATCGTGAGAAAATATATAAGAAGCATTACACCTACAGGTACGATTATAAAATCAAGTGTATTAACAACGGAAAATTTTCCAAACACCAGAAAAATCATACCGAATAAGCCACCTATGCACGTTCCGATTATTCTTGAAATTCCGGATCTGAACGATTGTGAAACACTGCCTCGCATAACGATGACCGCAGCGAGACAGGCATAAATTGGCGTATGTTCATTGACGAGAAAGTCAAAAGCTCTATGAATCGCATTGCTGTGTGTCGAAGTTATTTTCAGAATGAACCCGACAACAGAGTACGAAAACATACACACTGCGACTGCAATGCTCGTTTTAATATTTCTCATCCCTATTTTCGGCAGTTGCTTATTCTTCATCAAGCACCTCACGATCGAACAGATTTTTATTGCATATTTTCAAGCTTACCTTTTGTCTGTCTGAGATCGGCGGTTGAAACCGAAAGGAAGTTATCGACCTCTCCTACCATTCTCATCGCATAGTCATATGCCGCATTTCTCACATCGTCAGACCACTGTTTCGCATTCATCGTCATTTCGTCACAATCGGATTTTGTGGCTTTCATCATAGCTTCACAATCATTGTTTGTCTCAGCAAGTAACTGTGATGCTCTGTCATTAGCTGTCTTTGTGATATTGTTTTCACTGATGAGCTGTTCGGCATGAAGCTCGGCATTTTTGACAATATTAGCCGCAGCCGCTTTTGCCTCCTCGATTATGCTCTGTGCCTTTGCTGATGCATTTTCTATTGTTGCCGCAGCGTCTTTTTCAGCGGCAGCTTTTTTGCTTTGAGCCAACTGTTCGGCAGAATCGAGTATCTTATTTCTGTTAGCCGTTATCTTCTTCGCACTTTCAAATTCGGGCGGCAAGCTTATACGCACTTCATCGGCAAGGCTTATGACCTTATCGCCGTCAACTATTCTCTTGTGGAAAAGCTTAAGATTAAAGCCTCCGTCTACAGTTTCGATTATTTCGTCTAATAATTCTTCAATATGCATTTGCTTTCACCTATCCTTTAATTTTTATCTTAATCTTTCAACTATATCGCTGAGAATTTCTTTCGGCACAAAAGCCGATATATCTCCTCCGAGTGTGCAAACCTGTTTTATTACGCTTGATGACAAGAACATATTGTCTGAATCGGCTGACAAAAACAAAGTTTCCACTTCATCGTTGAGCTTTTTGTTTATGAGTGCCTGCTGAAATTCATCTTCAAAGTCCGAAACGGCTCTAAGACCTTTGATGATAGCCACAGCACCTTTTTCTTTTGCATATTCCGCAAGCAAACCGCAGTGAGAATCAATCACAACATTAGGCATATCCTTTGTACACCTGATCAGCATATCGACTCGTTCTTCCTGCGAAAAAGAGTAATTCCCCATTTTTTTGTAGTTTGACATCACAACGACAATAACATTGTCAAAGAGTTTTGACGCCCTCCTTATTATGTCAAGATGTCCTATAGTCACCGGATCAAAAGAGCCGGGACAAACGGCTATTTTCCTTGCCATTCTTATTTCCCCTCAAAACGGTAAGTCACAAGTTTTATCTTACCGTATTTATATTCCTTTGTCATTGCGAAGTCGCCGACATTTTCCGGAAGTTCTTCCTCAAACGGAGCTTCGCATATTATAATACCGCCCTCATTCATAATACTCGCCGTCAGCGGTAAAGCTTTTTGCAAAAGCCCCGTTCTGTACGGTGGATCGAGAAATGCTATGTCGTACTTTTCGGCTCTTGATGCCGCAAAAGCTAAACTGTCCGTGTTGAGAACGATAGCGTTCTTGCTAAATCCGGTATTTTCCAAGTTCTGTTTTATGACCTCAACCGACTTTTTTGAAAGATCAACAAAGACTGCACTTTTAGCTCCTCTTGAAAGAGCCTCAATACCGAGCTGACCTGAACCTGCGAAAAGATCGAGAACTTTTCTTCCCTCAAGCTCAAACTGTATTATACTGAAAAGAGCTTCTTTCACCTTGTCGGTCGTAGGTCTTACATCTTCTCCCTCAAGGGTGATAAGTCTCCTGCCTCTGGCACTGCCTGTTATAACTCTCATGCTGTTCCTTCCCATACCGAAAACTAATTGTACATCAAAATTCGGTATATATAATTACTTATATATTATCACACTTTATAAGGAAAATTTCAACCTTTTGCGACAATATTTACAATTTCGCTCTAAATTAGAAATATTATTCAAGATTTGCCTTCGGTTTAACCGGCTTTCTTCCAT
Organism: uncultured Faecalibacterium sp.; assembly: GCA_964616655.1. Taxonomy (GTDB): domain Bacteria; phylum Bacillota; class Clostridia; order Oscillospirales; family Acutalibacteraceae; genus UBA6857. The sequence goes on along the minus strand of CAZTSC010000003.1, from coordinate 38,621 downwards.
GATTATAAAGTTTTCTATTGTCAAGCGCCCACTGTCTTTGTGTGAACTCGCCGGTTTTAACTTCACTTATACTCTGAGCCATTTCATAGACAGTCGCATCGAGAGTGTCAAGCTGACACAAAACCTCCGCCTCTATAAACAGCGGTCTGACCGCCGCACCGAACTCAGGTTCACCGTGGTGAGAAATGAGCATATGTTCAAGAAGAACTCTTTTTTCTTCCGGTACGCCAAGTTTTTTCGCTGTTTCCTCAATCTCCATAGCACCCATAACAAGATGTCCGAGCAAATTTCCTTTGGCTGAATAGCTTGATGCAACTCCTGTCGTTTCACCGACTTCATATTCATAAAGTTTGGCTATGTCATGGAGAATAACACCCGAAAGAAGAAGCTCTCTGTCGATAGACGGATATATTCTGCAAGTACATTCCGCAAGTCTTAATATCGACAGCGTATGATAAAGCAGACCGCCTCTTATTGCGTGATGAAGTCTGAATGCCGCCGGCCAATAAAGCAACTTATCTTTGTGGTTATCTATTATTGTCTTTGTCAGATTTTTTAAATCCGCATCTCTGAAAGTGTCAAGTGTATTGAGTAACTCTCCGAGCATCATTTCACCTGAATATTCCGATGACGGAACAAAGTCTGTTATGTTCACTCCGTCAGCCTCGATAACTGCACGGATACGGTCGATTCTTAACTGATTTGCCCCGTTATATTGTTGGAGCTGACCTCTGAATTTGATAAGATCATCAACATTGTATTCGCCGTGAAGTTCTTCCTTATAGTCCCAAAGTTTAGCTGAAATTTCTCCGTCTTTATCGCAAAGTGTCAAATCAAGATAAGGCACTCCTTTGACATTTGTTTTCTTCTCGACAGTCTTGATCAAAGCGAACCCGTCAACAACTCCGTTTCTTTGTTCGATAAAATTCATTATTCGTCCTCCTCATAGCTCTTGAATCCTTCACCGAGAACTTCACCGGCTTCGGAAATTATAGTGAATGCGTGTTCATCAACGCTGCGAACTATTTTGTTTATCTTGCTAACTTCAGGCGCTCTTGCAGCACATACCAACATACCCTTGTCCGTGTCGGTGTAAGCACCTTTTGCCGGTATGACAGTAACACCTCTGTGCATAGTTGTGATTATCGCCTTTGACACCTCCTGCGGCATTGAAGTGACAATAAACAAGACTCTGCCGTGTCCTGTTCCGTAAAGTATCAAGTCAATAACTTCGCCGGATATAAACACGACTATAGCCGAATATAACGCACTTTCGAGGTTTTTATACGCAAGTCCCGATGCCAACACAACCATCATATCGACAAGCAAAAGCATTCTTCCCATTGAAAGGTGGGGATACTTCTTATTGATAAGTTTAACTATTATATCCGTTCCGCCGCTTGTGGCATTTCTTGTGAAAACTATAGCCAAACCGACACCGCTGCAAACACCGTAAAATATTGATGCAAGCAACCTGTCATCAGTACCGGCAGGTATTATTTTAGCGAAAATATCAGTTGTCAGTGAAAGTATTATCGTTGCTATAAACGACTTGACAAACATTTTTCTTCCGAGAAACACAAACGCAAGAATGAACAGCGGAATGTTCAGCACAAGCATTATAGTACCTATCGGAAGTGACGGGAAAAAGTAATTGATTATAGTCGATATACCTGTCAAGCCACCGCAGGCTATTTTATTCGGCACTGAAAACATATTAATTCCCAACGCAAATATAGACGATCCGACTATAAAACACAAAATATCCATCACCCACGTCAACACAGCAGATCGTTTTGATGATTTAAGACTATTATTATGCTTCGGCATTTTTTCCTTCCTCCTCGGTTATGACCGCAAATAACTCTTTGAGTCTTTCTATTTCTCCGTTCAAATACAGATATCCGAAAAGCGTTTCCATCGCTGTCGCATAGTGATAATCTCTCGGATTTCCATTCTTTGGGAGATGATTTGTGTGTGCATTTCTTCCTCTTTTAAATATTGTTTCCTCTTTTTGTGAAAGCAACGGCAATATTTTTTCGCAAGCTTTCGCCTGAGCCGATGCTCTGACACTTTCCACCGCCGAGCGGTGGAGCTTATTCGCACTTCGGTTTGCCTGACAAACAAGTCTCTCTCGTACAAAAAGGTCATAGACAGCATCTCCGACAAACGCAAGAGCTAACGGGCTGAGCTGATTTGGTTCACATTCAAAATCCAATAATTTTTCCAAACTTAAATCCTCCGTCAGTTCACAAAATCAAATTCAAAATCATATATGCTTACCGTGTCGCCCTCTTGAATTCCCTTTTCTCTGAGTGCGTCTATTATGCCGCTTGATTGAAGGACACGCTGAAAATACTGAAGTGACTCATAATCGTCAAGGTCGGTCTTGCAGAGTATTTTGATAAGCCACTCAGCCTCAACGATATAAACATCGTCCTCAACGGTGATGTCGAAACCGGTGTTCGACTTTTTGAGCAGGGTTTCCATCGGAACTTCTTCGGATTCATATTTTTTGATCGGCGGTAAGGTTGCAAGCATTTTCGCCGCCGCATTGATTACATCTTTTGTTCCCTCGCTTATCGGTGCGCACATTTCATGGTACTCGAAGCCTTTATCTTCAATATAAGTTCTGAAACGTTCGAGCTGTTCATCTTCGGCAAGGTCGATTTTGTTTCCGACAACGATCTGAGGTCTTTTGGCAAGTTCGGGATCAAACTTTTCAAGCTCCGAATTGATCTTCTCAAAATCCTCTATAGGATCTCTGCCCTCGCTGCCCGAAACGTCAACGATATGGATAAGCATACGGCATCTTTCGACATGACGTAAAAATTCATGGCCTAAGCCCACACCGTCACTTGCACCTTCTATAAGTCCGGGGATATCGGCAATAACAAACGATGCACCCTCGCCGAGTGAAACAACACCCAAAACAGGTGTAATGGTTGTGAAATGATAGTCGGCAATTATCGGCTTTGCCTGACTGACAACGGAAATGAAACTCGATTTTCCGACATTCGGAAAGCCTAAAAGTCCGACATCAGCAAGCAATTTAAGCTCAAGGCTGACCTCCCATTCTTCACCCGGAGTACCGTTTTTGGCAAATCTCGGTGTCTGTCTTGTCGGTGTCGCAAAATGAGGATTTCCCCATCCGCCTCTGCCGCCCTTTGCGGCAATGAAAGGCTCATCACCGGACATATCCGACAGCACAACACCGCTTTCACATTCTCTTATGACCGTTCCTCTGGGAACATAGATCACAAGATCCTCACCTTTTCTGCCGTTGCGTCTGCCGCCTTGACCGTTTGCACCGTTTTCGGCTTTATATTTTCTTTTGTACTTGAAGTCAGCGAGAGTCGAAAGGTTATCATTGACCTTGAAAACGACATCTCCACCCTTTCCTCCGTCACCGCCGTCAGGCCCTCCCGATGCGACAAATTTTTCTCTGTGAAAGGCAACTGCTCCGTCACCGCCGTTACCTGCTTTTATCTTTATTTTCGCCTTATCAACAAACATGGCTATCTCCTTAACATCTACGCATAAAATATCATTATAATTATACATCACAAAGACGGAATAATAAATAGTTTTTCAAAAATTTATTATTTTTTGCCGGATACTCACCCCTCGGCAGCGAGCTGTGGCAGCTTCGGGCGGAGCGAAGCGGAGGGCGAAGGTGTCGCTTAGCGAGCTGCCTCTCGGATTCTGTATAAATCAAGAAAAAGCAAAGCGGGCAGGCACACTGCCTGTCCGCTGAAAGATCATAAGCTGAAACTTCTCAAAAAGCTGAATATTTTAAGTGACATCAAATCAACAAGGATTATGCCGAATATTGAAAAGATCTGCCAAGGTATTCTGTTTTCATCAACATTGAGATCCGCTTGCATCGCTCTTTCATAAAGCTTAAGTATGGTTTCATTCTGTGTTCCGGTAACTGAGATAAGCTCATTCGCTGCCGCATATATTATCGCATGGAGTGCAAGCTCACCTGCGATATGTTCATAGCTCATGAGGTAATCCGTGTTTCCGTCAGAATCCGTAATAAGAGCCTCGCCCTGCTTTTCGTAGAGTTTTTCTACTGTCTTTTTGAAAACATCATAGTTAAAAATATCGGGATTATTTTTAATGTCAACAGCGATATATACTGTCGTCTTGCCATTTTCAAGTTCGACAGGATAATATTTAACACCGGTTAAAACTTTCAGTGTTGCCGAATCGACATCATCAACTTTAACGAAAATATAACTTTCCATGATTTTCTTGAGTTCGGCAATGGTTATCTCGACAAAATCCGTTTGTGGCTTGTCGGGATCATCAGGCGTGTCGGGCTTGTCCGGATTGTCAGGCTTGTCCGGATCATCAGGTGTACCCGGTTTAAGGCTTTCCAAAATCTTTATCATCGCCTTTGAGCCGATATCGACTGCCTTTTGAATATTTTCGCTTGTCAACACCACATTCATGAGGTACGGCTCAATGTCTTTCGCAAGGGAAGCTGTCAGTTCAGAAATACGCTTAGCTGAATTAACAACAGTGTTTGCATCGTCTTTGACCGCCGAGAACAAACCGTTGTCATCAGAGATCTCAACAGCCGCCGCACTGACACTCAAAGCTGTCGAAAAGCTAAGAACAAGAGCAAGGATAACTGCGATAAATTTCTTTGTCATATATAACACTCCTAAATTTTTAAGCTTTTCCGATTTTAGCATCATAAAGCGAAAATGTCAACAAAATATTCACGTTTTATAAAAATATGTAAGCAATATTTGCAGTTTAAACGTACTTTGACAATTTTATGAGAACAAATTTCGGTTTTTCTCTTGACAGGTTATTTAAACATATGTATAATAATCAAGCGTTAAATATATGCTGCTATGGCTCAGGCGGTAGAGCACTTCCTTGGTAAGGAAGAGGTCACCGGTTCAAATCCGGTTAGCAGCTCCAAAAAATTCCGTTCACGAAAAGTGGACGGAATTTATTACTTATTCACTATTAACTCTTCACTAAAAAGTGAACAACGGCAAGTTTTCGCCTTCTTCTAATTATAAAATTCTATCAAAACGCAAAAAAACTCCACCCGTTTAGGGTGGAGTTAATTTTAACACTCGAGTGTCAAAATATGTAAGCTCAATTATGCTGTCTCCTTATCGAAAACATACTTAACAAGGTTGTAGAGAGCTCTGAAGAAATCCTTGAACTGGTTAAGAAGATCTGCCATTGATGAGTGCCTCCCTTCTGTAGCTTAATAAAAATTCATTTGACGACAATTATGCATCAGCATTTTCGTCTTCCGGCTTTGTAAGGAAAGCCCAGATAGCTCTGAGGAGCTTATCGATCATATCCCAAACCTTGCTGAAATCAAAAGTATTGTTCATGGTAAAGTTCTCCTTTCATAGTCTAAATCGAAAGACCTAAGCCTTTCTCTCGTCTGTATAATAACATATAAAGTTCAGCTTGTCAACTGTTTATTCAAAGTTTTTTAACGATTTAGACCTCTTTAATAAATTCTTATTTTTCGTCATTATGTGGATGTTTTGTTTGATATCTTCCAATTTTTTGTCAGTTTTCATTATAAAATTCTCTAAGAGATAATATTTTTTGCGATTTTTCGGCTCACTTCACTTAAATTTAACATATTTCGACAACCGATAAGACGACATTTGTTTATTTTTTGTGAACAAAAGGCAAAAGAGGTCCCCGACAATAATCGGGGACTGTCTATTATTCTTCGCTCTCCGCATTTTCTTCAGCCTTCTCGGATTTAGCTTCGATTATCGGAAGATCTGTCATTTCAACTCTCTCACCGCCGAATTTCATCTTACCTAATATGGGAAGTTTGAAATAGCCTTCGGCTTTATCATCTTTGAAAGTGACAGCGACTTTGATCTTCATTCCGGGCATTTCATCGTTTGAAATTTCAGCCTCAATTGTGTCACCGTTTATAGAAAGCTTTTCAGCGACCTCTTTCGGGAATGGCTTAAGCCCCTTATCGGTGACGGCGAAAATTTCAAAAGAACCGTCTTCGGCGACATTGATCTGACCTGTCAGATCCTCGTGCATAAACATATTGTCGATGTGAAGTATCCATCTGCTTGTTTCTAACATTTTAAAAAATCTCCTTTTATATAATTATTTTTGTATGCATATCTAATCAGACTAACTGAAACGCAAGAACTCTTGTCGCCTCATGAAAGACTAACTAAAACGTACTTCTCTTGTCTCCTCTTTCAGGGGAGATGTCAAATCCGCTATAAGCGGATTTGACAGAGGGGTACAACCTCTAAATCGAACTCAGCTCCTACGTTCTTAGCCCTTTGGGATAATGGTTTTTAGCTATACCGCCGACAACTTTAACACCGCCGACAGTGCAACCGCAAACAGTGACAGCTGCCCAGCCATTCTCACAATCACAACTAAAGCTTTCTCCATGCAGGAATTTTTTCAGCTCATCACTGTCGATTGTAAGGTCAATTTTCCTCTTGAATTTGTGACCAAGAGCCGAAAACAGCTGATGATGCGGCTGAATATATCCCTTGCGGATCTCACCGATCGTCACACCGAGCGAAAACGCCGTTTTATCCGGAACAGCGAAATTCGGTGTGAAATAAACCGGTGTGTCCTTGTTCATAAAAACGTGTGTCGAGTCGAAATCTGTCAAAACATCGTTCAAAAAATCAAGTACGATTCGGTCTGCTTTTTGATTAAGTTTGTTCTCGAATTTATAATCCGAGTGTTTATCGAGTGTGCTTTTCAAAACGGCGGCAAACTGTCCCTCACCCTTTCCGATATGAGGATAAAACCGTCTGCATAACGATATATCATTTGTTCGACAACCGTCAAATTCAATGCCGTCACAGGTGCTTTTCTCAACCGATGATTTCACCCGTACCAATTCAAATTCAGGGTGGCGGTGAAGAAACTCATCTATAACCATCTCATTTTCTTCAAGTGAGAACGTGCAAGTTGCATATAGTATAGTTCCGCCGTCTTTGACACATCTGGCCGCATTTTCGAGTATCATTTTTTGTCTCTCGGCACATTTTAAGACGTTTTCATAGCTCCATTCAGATATCGCTGTGTCGTCTTTTCTGAACATTCCCTCTCCGGAGCAAGGAGCATCGACAGAAACAAAGTCGAATTTTTTCGGAAACAGTGAGGCGAGGCGATCAGTGTCAAGACAGGTCGTGACAGTGTTGCGAAATCCCATTCTCTCTATGTTTCCTGTCAGCACCTTGCAGCGTGACGGAACGATCTCATTCGACACAAGAACACTGTTTTCATTGAGCTTGTTTCTTATCTGTGACGATTTTCCGCCCGGTGAAGCACACATATCCAAGACATTCCAATCGGGTTCGATCTCGACACATTCGACCGGCATCATCGCCGCCGGCTCCTGAACGTATATCATGCCTGAGTGAAAGAATGGGTGAGAACCGATTTTTTCTTCTTCAAGATAGAATCCCGTTTCACAGTATGGAATTTTATCGTTTTTAAGCTGACCTAAATCAACAAAATCCGACACACTGATTTTATTTGTGTTTACTCGGTACGCACGGACAGGCTGCGAACTTACGGCTTGTTCATAAAGCTGATAGTCACTGCCGAGAAGATTTTTCATTCTTTCGACAAATTCTTCGGGTAACTGTTTCATTTTGTTTTCTGCTCCTGTCCGAACTCCGCTGTCAACATACACATTGCCACAGCGGTTATGGCGGCTGTCTCCGTTCTGAGTATTCTTTCACCGAGAGATATAAGTTTCATTCCTTTTTCTTCGGCATTTTCTATTTCTTCTCTTTCAAATCCGCCCTCAGAGCCAATGAAAATTCCAACCGATGAGCCGCTTTTGATTTCACTCAAAGCCTCTTTTGTTGCCGACATTCCCCTCTCATTTTCATAAGGCACAAGCACCGTGTCAAGCTTTTCGGCAAGTGAAAGTGCCTCCTTATAGCTTATGACCTCATGTATGGTTGGGATAATGCTCCTTTTCGATTGCTTTGCAGCACTTTCTGCGATAGCTTGCCACCGTGAAAGTTTTGTTTTTTTCCTTTTTTCGTCAAGCTTGACCACACAGCGTTTCATCTCTGTCGGGATTATCTCATAAACTCCAAGCTCAACCGCCTTTTGAATTATAAGTTCCATTTTATCGGACTTAGGTAAGCCCTGAAAAAGATATATTTTTATCGGAAGTTCGGCATTCTTATAATTTTCCTCTATCACCTTAGCTGTCACCGTTTCTTCCGATATGCTCTCAATTTCACAGAGATTTCCCATTCCGCCGTCACTGATAAGAAATATGTCGCCGACTTTCATTCTGAGAACATTCTTTATATGGTTATAGTCACCGCCGGTGATGAAATATCTGTCACCGACTCTGTTGTTATCGTCAACGAAGAAGTTAAACATTATAATGCTCCTTATAGGCTTCGAGTCTGTATATAGGCTGTCCGAGTGAAGAAAAGCGGTGTTCATATTCCGTGACAATATTTCCCTCAAAGTCGCTGTTATGAAGATCAAGAGACACATTTTTCATTTTAAATCCGCTTTGTGAAAACTGCTCTATTGAAAACTCAAAGAAATGCATATTGTCCGTCTTTTGATGAATTTCCGCACCGTCTTTGAGCAGCTTCTCATAAATTGAAAGAAAATATCCGTGTGTCAAGCGATGCTTGGCGTACTTTTTCTTTGGAAACGGACATGAAAAGTTAAGATAGAGTCTCTCAATGCTTCCCGCAGGAATATATTTAGGAAGATATTCCGCACTTCCCTTGATGAAAAACACGTTTTTAAGCCCCTTATCCATAACCTTTTCGCAAGCAAGCACTATGACATCGGCCGTCTTTTCAACGGCAATATAATTTATATCGGGTGTTCTTTCGGCAAGCTCTGCAATAAACTGACCTTTTCCGCAGCCTATTTCCATTTGAACAGGATTGGAATTGCCGAAAATTTTATTAAAGTCGAGATATTCTTTTTCCTCAACAGTTGTCTCAAAATTCCTGTCATCACACATTATCTTGAAAAGTATATCCTTGCATTTATCAAGTCTTTCTTCAAGATTTTTCTTGTGTCTCATTCTCATTTTAATTTCCTCGCTTTATATTTCTATCAAAAGTTCAACCGGACAGTGGTCTGAACCGAATATTTCACTGTGAATTTTACTTTCTGATATCTTATCTTTAATTCTGTCGGAAACGATAAAATAGTCTATACGCCAACCGGCATTGTTCTTTCTTGCGTTGAAACGATAGCTCCACCACGAATAAGCTCCCGCAAGATCGGGATAAAGAAATCTGAATGAATCGGTAAATCCGCTGTCAAGAAGAAGATTGAACTTTCCTCTTTCTTCATCGGAGAAACCTGCGTTGCCTTTGTTTGACTTCGGATTTTTAAGATCTATCTCATTGTGAGCGACATTCAGATCACCGCAGAATATAACGGGTTTTGTTTTGTCAAGCTCCTTGAGATATTCTCTGAAACAATCCTCCCAATCCATTCTGTAGTCGATTCTCTTAAGTCCGTCTTGAGCGTTCGGAGTATAGCAGGTGATAAAGTAATAATTCTCAAATTCAAGCGTTATCAGCCTGCCCTCTGTGTCATGTCGGTCAATACCGAGTCCGTATTTGACTGAGATTGGTTCTTCCTTTGAAAATATCGCTGTTCCCGAATATCCTTTTCTTTCGGCATAGTTCCAATATTGATGATATCCTTCAAGTTCCAATTCTATCTGACCTGCTTGGAGCTTTGTTTCCTGCAAGCAAAACAAATCGGCGTCAATCTCCTTGAACACATCAAGAAAACCTTTTTGAACGCAGGCCCTTATGCCGTTAACGTTCCACGAGATCATTTTTTTCATTTAAATTCCTCCGATCGCTGTTATTCCAATATAATTAAAGCGTATTTTAATTTTGCTGTCAAGAGCTGAAATGAAAATCAGTCATAAATCATGTTTTGATGTGAAATTAATGTTAATTTAGGTCTTAACCATTGATTTATTTATTCCGTTCTAGTATAATTTATCCTGTATCTTTATAAACGAAAACGGCCGTTTGTGTCAATTCCGTTTTGTGTACGGGACTTTCCCTGCAAAAGGTAAGCCGGCGACCGAGTATTAACACGAACCGAAAAGGAGACCAGCAATGAAAAAAAGTATCAGTTTAATGCTTAGTGTGATAATGATATTATTCACTATGCAGACGGCATTCCCCGTCTTTGCTTTGGAGGGGGAAAATCCACTTAAAGAAATGAGCTTTTCACAGACTGAGATTACGCTCAACACTGACAGCTACGGCAAAAAATCAGCCGACCTGTCAAACTTGCTCGTACTCACGGGTGAAAACGGAGAGGAAAAAGCCACATATGATGCTCTTGAATGGACAAGCAGCAGCAATGAAATCGCCTCAGTTGATGACAATGGCATCGTCACAGCGGCTTCAGACGGTAAATGTACCGTCACAGTTAAGCAAGTCATAAACGGTGAGGAGTCAAGCAGCTACGGTCTTGAGGCAAGTCTCAATGTGACGGTCAGAGACAGTATCGGCAAATTCTATAACGATATAGAAACAACAAAGGATCTTTTGCCTGCCGACTACACCGACAAGGAAAAATATCTTCCTGCGGCTGTTGACACTGTTGATGCGGTACTCCAAGAATTAGCTGAATCGACAGAACTTGAGGATACTCCGGAAAACTGCACTAAACTCGAAGATCTTAACAAAAAGCTTTCGACAGCTGTTGAGGCTTTGCTCAAATCGGAGCTTGTCAAGGCTGACGATGTCACATTCTATGACAAGTGGAATGAAGCTTATGCGAATATCCCCGAAGATTTAGATGAAACGGGTATGTATGATGCGGATTTGGTTGAAAACATCAAATCACTTATAGATAAGGTATTAACTCCCGAAACACCTTGGCTGAACACCGAAGAAGATAAAGCTGAGATAGACTCTCTCGCTTCTCAACTGACAGCTTCTCTTTCCGGCTTGAAAAGACTTAAAAATCCGCTTTCGGAGATAAGTTTTTCGCAGACAGAGATCACTCTCAACACCGATGACTTCGGAGTTAAAACAAATGATTTATCAGCCTTACTCATACTTAAAGGAAAATTTGACGAAGGTGAAGTCACTTATGACGGTCTTAAGTGGACTTCGGAAATCGAAGATGTTGTCACAGTTGACCAAAACGGTGTTGTGACAGCCGTTTCAAACGGCAAGAGTGAAATAACCGTCACTCAGATAATCAACACCGACAGTGGCGAAACAGAGGGATTGGCAGCAACCTTGTCCGTCACGGTCAGAGACAGCATCGGAAAGTTCTATAATGAAATAGAAAAGACAAAAGCTCTTTTGCCTGCTGATTACACCGACAAGGAAAAATATCTCCCTGCGGCTGTTGATTCGCTTAGTGCGGTTCTCGAAGAAATCAAGTCAGCGGCGGAACTCGATGACACAGTCGAAAACTGTCAAAAGCTTGATGAACTTAACCAAAAACTTGCAGAGGCTTATAACATATTGATAGGCTCGGAACTTGTGCAAGCCGGAGATGAGGTATTCTATAGCAAGTGGAACGAGGCTTATGAAAAAGTCCCCGAAAACTTATATTCGCCGGGTGTATATTTTGAAAGTGACGTTGAAACTTTGAAAACTATAATCGACAGTGTCACAGCTCCCGAAACACCTTGGCTTAAAAACGAAACGGATAAGGCGAAGATCGACTCTCTCGCTCAAGAGCTTTCAAGCGCACTCACAAATCTCAGAAAACACACTCAAAACATATCTCTTGACCGCAACACTTTGTCAAAGCTTGTCGGATCTTCATTTGAGCTTACGGCAGAGGTTGACGGCGATGATGAAATAGTTTGGACAACAGATAATGACCATGCGGTACAAATAGTCAGCAATGGCAACAAAGCCACTGTGAATGTTGTCGGCGGTTGCGATGATCCCGAATCACCATATGTGACCATAACAGCCACATCAAACGGCAAATCCGATACACTCAATTTAAGAGTTGACAACTATTTATACGATATCAAACTTGAAGAAAATCAGATAATTTATAATGGTTATTCTCTGAAAATCGAATATGACTTAGTCGGAAAAGACTCGACTAAACCCGTTGTGGGTGAATACACCGCAACATATGTATCAAGCGATCCGGATATGGTCAGCGTTGATTCTGACGGAACAGCTCATGCAAAAGACCTCGGTGAATGTACTATAACGGTCACTTGCGGAGCTGTCGAAAGAACAGTTTATCTGACAGTCCGGACAGCAAAGCTTGTTGAACAACTTGTTCCTGTCAACATTCCAACATCGGTTATAGCCAATCACACAGTTAAAGCTCAGATAAATGTATTGCCGACCGATGCGAATTTCAAGGACATTGAATGGAAATCTTCAGATGAGGATATAGCGACAGTTAAATCTCTCGGAACAGACACTTCGGGTGTCGCAAGTGTCGAGATAAAGGGCTTAAAAGAAGGTCAGACGACTATCACATATAAGACAACGGATAAAAGTGAAATCGAAGGCTCATTCACTATAGAAGTTTATCCACAGGTTTCAAGCATAGCCTTTAACAAGGAAATGATATTGACTTATATCGGTTCTTCGGAGACTCTGACACTTCAGACAACGATAAGGCCCGAAAATGCCGGAAACAAAGAGCTTGTTTGGGAGTCAAGCAACGAAGAAGTTGCCACTGTCGATAACGGTGTTATCACTGTGAAAGCTGTCGGCATTTGCGATATAACGGCAACGGCAACAGACGGTTCCGAAATTTATGCGACCTGCAACTTAAAGGTTGTCGGTGCAACTGTCGGAATGACTTTAAGCAGCACTTCCGAAAAGCTTAAGATTGGTGACACTTTACATCTTAGTTGCGATGTTCTGACAGGCGAAACAAGCTATAAAGCGAATTTATGGAGAAGCTCCGCACCTGAAATTGTCGAAGTTGATGCAAACGGAAACATTACTGCGCATAAACTCGGTGCAGCTACAATAACGGCTATAGCTCTTGACGGAACTGAGGCTGAATGTGTCGTCACCGTCAGAGAAGGTATAGATAAGCTTTATGAGGCTATAGAGGAAAAGAGAAATAGTCTGCCGTCAGATTATAAAGTCGATGGAACCTATCTTCCGTCAGCGGTCATTACAGTTGATACGGTACTCACGAAAATTGACGAAATCGGTAAACTTGAAGATAATCTTGAAAACTATACAACTGTTTGGAATTTGCTGTCAGAACTCACCTCAGCTTGCAATGTGTTGGCAGATTCAAAAATCGTAAAGCCCGATGATACGGAATTTTACGACAAGTGGAATGAAGCTTATTCAAAACTGCCCGATGATGTTTTTGACGAGGGTATGTATGATGAAAACTCCGTCAACTCACTGGAAAATATAATCAACAAGGTTCAAAACCCCGAAACGCCTTGGCTTAAAAATGCCGAGAATAAAGTTGAGATAGACACTCTTGCCAACGAGCTGACAAATGTACTCGAAAACATTCAGAGACTTAAAAACCCACTCAAAGGTATAAGCTTCTCGGCAACCGACATCACTCTCAACACCGATGAGTTTGGAACAAACTCAAAAGACTTGTCGGGCTTGCTCGTACTCACAGGTAAATACGGCGATGAAGATATCGACTTTGACGGACTCAAATGGACAACAGACAGAGAAGATATTGCAACTGTCGATGATAACGGAACAATAACCGCTGTCGCAAACGGAAATTGTATTCTGACGGTTTCACAGATAATCAAATCCGAAGAAGGCGAAACATACGGACTCAGTGCAACACTTAACGTCACTGTCCGTGACAGCATAAATAAGCTTTATAGTTTAATCGAGACCTTGAAAGCTCAAATCCCATCAGACTATGCCGATGAAGGAGAATATCTTCCCACGGCTGTCAGTGCTGTCAAAACGGCTCTCGACAAACTTGAAGATGCAAAAGAACTTGAAGATACCGCTGAAAACTATGCCGGTCTTTCGGAAATCTATTCAGAACTCAATGCGGCTTATGCTTCACTGATGAACTCTGAGCTTATAAAGCCTGACGATGAAGTCTTTTATGACAAGTGGAATGAAGCTTATTCAAAACTGCCCGATGATGTTTTCGATAAGGGTATGTATGATGAAAGCTCCGTCAACTCACTGAAAAACATTATCGAAAAAGTTCAAAATCCGGAAACTCCTTGGCTTAAAACAGACAGCGACAAGGAGAAAATCGACTCACTCGCCGATGAACTGACCGGTGTACTCGAAAATATCCAAAGACTCAGAAATCCGATCAAAGAAATGAGCTTCTCACAGACTGAAATAACGCTCAACACAGATGACTTCGGAACAAAGTCAAAAGATATATCGGGCTTACTCGTACTCACAGGTAAATATGAGGGCGAAGCCACTTGTGACGGTCTGGAGTGGCTCTCAACAAATGACGAGATCGCAACTGTCGATAAAAACGGTGTCGTCACCGCTGTCAGCAACGGTGAATGTGTCATCAGAGTCTATGAAACGCTTAAAGATGGCGGAAACAGCGGAATTTGGACAAACTGCACGATCATAGTCAGGGACAGCATCAGTAAACTTTACAACTCAATAGATGCGACAAAGGACAGCTTGCCGTCAGACCGCTTGGATAAAGAAAAATATCTTCCTGCGGCTGTCGATGAACTTGAGGCTGCACTGAAAAAAATCAGTGAAACAGGAATCCTTGAAGATACTCCGGAAAACTATGAAATCATTTCAGCATTGCTCTCGGATCTTATAAAAAGCTATGCAACGCTGATGGATTCCGTTCTTGTCAAGGCTGATGACAGCGAATTTTATGACAAGTGGAATGAGGCTTATGAAAAAGCTTCGCAAGACCAATATCAAGATTTGTTCATTCCCGGTGTGTATGACGAAACCTCAGTTGAAACTCTGCTGGATATCATCAACAAGGTTTTAGCTCCCGAAACTCCGTGGCTTAAAAATGAAACAGACAAGGCAAAAATAGATAAACTCGCAAAAGAGTTTGAAGATTGCCTCGCCAACATCAAAAAGCATACTCAGAATATATCGCTTGACATAACATATGCTTTAAAGCTTGTCGGTTCTTCAATTGATCTGACAGCAAAAATTGACGGCGAAGACGACATAACATGGTCTACCGATAACGACTATGCGGTACAGATAGTCGGCAGCGGCAATAAAGTCACTGTGAAGGTTGTCGGAGGCTGCGATGATCCAAGATCACCGTATGTAACAATAACGGCAACTTCAAACGGCAAATCCGCATCTTGCAGATTAACTGTAGATAACTATTTATGCGATATAAATGTACCTGACAGTATGACAGTTTATCTCGGCAGACCGGATTATCTGAAATATGAAGCAGTAGGCAAAGATCCGAATAAGCCCGTCACCGGCACGTTAAGTATACCTTGCTCATCAAGCAACGATAAAATAGCAACGATAGACAGTGCAAGTGGACTTATCACTCCGAAGTCAGAGGGTACTTGTAAAATAACACTTGAATACTATGGTATTAAAAAAGAGGTCAATCTCAAAGTCATTGAAACCAAAATAGTTGACAAGTTTATCGGACAAAATCTCCCGACTCACATTACCGTTAACGCAACTTCTATTGCCAGCGTAAAGGTTTGGCCTCTTAACGCAAGCATAAGAGATGTCGCATGGACTTCATCTGATCCCAACACGGTGACTGTCGAAAGTCTCGGAACAGATAATTCAGGCACAGCAACAGCAAAACTTAAAGGTCTTAAAGAAGGCACGGCTGTCATAACCTACAGTGCGACAGACGGAAGCGGAGTTAAAGGCTCATACACCGTAACCGTTGATCCGCTTGTTTCAAGCATAAGCTTAAACAAGAACGATCTTCTCGTCTATATAGGAGATGAAGATGTACCGACACTCAAGGCTGATATCAAACCGACAAATGCCGGAAATCAAGTTCTGATTTGGGAGTCAAGCAACGAAAATATTGCTGAAGTCACAAACGGAGTTATTAAACTTAAAACTGTCGGAACTTGTGATATAATCGCATCAACAACAGACGGAACAGGACTTTTCGCCTCCTGCAAACTTACAGTTGTTGGTGACACTCAAAGCATGGCACTTAATAAAACCACCGCTAAGCTTAAAGTCGGCGAAAAACTCCAGCTCAACTGCGATGTAGTTACAAATACCCAAAGCTACAAAGCAAACATTTGGTCAAGCAGCAACACAGCAGTCGCTACGGTCAACGCTAACGGCACTGTCACCGCCGTAAAGCCCGGCACTGTCACAATAACAGCTCAGGCTCTTGACGGCACAAAAGAAGAATGTACAATAACAGTCACAGCCGACCTCAAGGGAATCAAACTTCCCACATCGCTGACACTTGCCGTTGGCAAGGAAAAAACCGTGACAGTGACATACGAACCGTCATATGCCACAAACAAAAAGGTCACTTGGCGTTCAAGCGATACGAGCGTTGCAATAGTTGACACATCGGGAATCGTTTATGCAGCCGGAACCGGAACTGCAACAATAACGGCTGTTTCACAGGAAGGCGGTTTCATCGCCACCTGTAAAGTAACTGTTGTCAGGCCTGTCACTTCTGTCAGTGTCAACAAGACAAGTTATACTTTAACTATGGGCAAAACCGAATCGGTTAAACTTTCGGCTACGGTCAAGCCATCGAACGCTACACTGAAAACGGTCAAATGGTCATCTTCAAATCAGAAAGTCGCTCAAGTCTCATCGACAGGCATCGTCACAGCAGTTGGCCCGGGTACGGCAAACATAACTGTCACGACAAATGACGGCGGATATAAAGCGACCTGCAAGATAACTGTAAAGCAGCCTCTAAAGGGCTTGAAATTCAAAAACTCCAAGGAAACCTTCTATGTTGGAAAAGAAGCATCCCTCCAAATGGTCTACACTCCGTCAAACGCATCAAATAAGACCTGCAAATGGAAATCATCCAACAAAAAGGTTGCCACTGTCGATTCAAAGGGTGTTATCACCGCAGTTGCGACCGGCACTTGCACAATAACCGCAACGAGCAATGACGGAAACTATAAGGCAACTTGCAAGCTGACGGTCGTCAAGAAAGTTTATCCGAAATCGGTTAAGCTCAATAAGACTTCAGAAAGCTTAAAGGCCGGCAGCACACTTCAGCTCAAAGCAACAATCAGTCCCGACAATGCATCAATAAAGTCCGTCAAGTGGTCGTCAAGCGACAAGGATATCGCAACGGTCAACTCAAAGGGACTTGTCACTGCCAAGAAGGGCGGAACTGTCACTATTACCTGCAAAACAAGCAGTGCCGGTAAGAAAGCAACCTGCAAGATAACTGTAACCGAGAAGGTCAAAAAGATAACTCTCAGTGCATCATCTATGACGCTTGTTTCGGGAAAATCAAAAACTCTCACCGCCTCGGTTTCACCGTCAAGTGCAACAAACAAAAAAATTAAATGGTACTCCGGTGATAAAAACATCGCCACGGTTGATAAGAACGGTAAGGTTAAGGCTGTTAAAGCCGGTACTGTCTATATCACTGCCAAAGCTAAAGACGGTTCAAATGTACTCGCAAGATGCAAAGTCACTATTATTCAAGCACCGACCAAGATCAAGCTGAACCTTGATGAAGCGTCTATAAAGAGAGGATCAAAGATGACTCTCACTGCAACGGTTTCACCCTCAAACAGCTATGATAAGACAGTCACATGGTCATCGAACAAGACATCTGTCGCCAAGGTTTCATCAAACGGTGTCGTTACAGCAGTCAGTGCGGGTACGGCAACAATAACGTGTAAGAGTAATGTCAATGACAGCGTTAAGGGAGTTTGCATTATCACTGTCGAAGAACCGGTCAGAGGTATCAATTTAGATGCGGACAAGATGACTCTTACCACCGGCAAGACAAAAACTCTCTCTTATACAATTGTTCCGTCATATGCCACAAATAAAAAGGTCACATACAAGACCAGCGACAGCGATGTTGTTAAGGTCAGCAAAAAGGGTGTTGTCGAAGCGGTCGGCCCCGGAACTGCAACCGTTACGATCAGAACAAATGACGGCTACTTTGTTGATAAATGCACTATAACGGTCATAGAACCGGTCATTTCGATAAAACTCAGCAAGACGAGTTTCACGCTTGAGATCGCTGAAAGCAAGACGATAAAAGCAACGATCAAGCCGAGCAACGCAACCAACAAAGACGTGACATGGAAGTCGAGCAACAGCATGATAGCCAGAGTTAGCCAAAGCGGTAAGGTCACAGCTCTCAAACCGGGCAAAGTCACTATCACCTGCACTTCGGAAGACGGAGTTAAGGCAACTTGCACAGTGACTTGCGTCATAGGTGTTGAAGCGGTTGAGCTTAATAAAACCTCGATCACTCTCAGCAAGGGCAAGACGAAAACGCTCAAGGCAACAATAGAGCCAAGCAACGCAACGATCAAAGATGTCAAGTGGTCAAGCTCAGACAAGAGCATAGCCACGGTTGATAAGAACGGTAAGGTCAAGGCAATTAAGAAAGGCACAGTAACCATCACCTGCAAGACAAAGCAAGGTGGCTACAAAGCGACCTGCAAGGTCAAAGTCAAATAATCAACAGAGGCGAGCTTAATTGCTCGTCTTTGTTTTTGTCGGTGTTTTGTACGAGAAAGTGAGTACGATTGGAAAGAAACACTTTCCTCAAAAAATAGCTCCAACATCGCCATGATAGCAGTGTTGGAGCTATTTTTGGTCTGTCAGACCTAAGATATAGTCGGTTGAAGTGCCATAAAGTTTAGCTAAAGCGATAAGAACATCAGATGGAATGTCCCGAAATCCACGCTCATAGCGATTATATTGCGGTTGCTTCATTGAAAGATATTCTGCGACTTGCACCTGCGTCATGTCGTTATCTTCACGCAGATCTCGTAAACGTTTGTAATATCCCATATTGTCACTCCCGAAAAAAGTTTTTTACTTCTATTGACATTCTATATTTCAGAGTATATAATAAATTTTGTTATAACCGTACGGTTATGAATAGAACATCTATAGTTTTAGGAGGAAAAAACAATGAGGGCAAAATCAAAAAAAATTATCAGCTTACTCTTGGCAGCGGTCTTGATTTTCTCGACTGCCTACCCTGTTTTTGCAGTTGCCGCTGAGAGTGTCGGAAAGTTTTCCGTCACAATAACAAGCGACAAAAAAGAGTATGTGACAGGCGATGAGATTAAGCTGACAACAAACGTAAAAAACGGAACGGCGAGAAAGAAATATGTTTCCGTTGTTTACAGATCTACGCCATTCGTCAAACTGAGTGATACAGACAAAAACAGCATTAAATATGACGAACTGGAAAGCGGCGAGGAAGCGACATTTAACTTGTCAGCCACCGCAAAACACAGTGTATTCGCACAAGAAAGCTTGCAAAATATATATGACATAATTTTAGGCAAAATCATGTCACTTTTATACAAGCTTATATCCATGTTCAGCGAGAGTTGGACAGCCGTAAGCGTTAAAGTTGACGGTGTTTCGGCTGTAGTTATAGCTGAGGTTCACTCAGATGATAACCCGATCAAGGAAGATGAACCGGTTGAACCTGACGAACCTGTAATTCCATCAGAAATCAATATAACTATTGACCAAAGTGATTTCACAACCAACAACAACACCGCATTTATATCCGGTACTTATGTTTGCAACAACCTTGATAATATCAATTATGAAGTTGCACCGTTCTTCTATGAAACAGGTTCTTCAGTCAGTGGTGAAGTTATCATTGACGGTTCAAAGTGGGAAACAACAGTTAAATTAAAACCCGGTGATAACATTATTGATGTTTCTGTCGCTGACAGAAACGGCAATGAAAAAACAAAGTCGATAACCGTTAAATATGATATCGGTGAAAGCTATACCTACACAAGCGATGACATTTCGGTTGACGAAGAAAAGGAAGTTGAATATATCAACAATATTCTTGTTTTGTGGTTTGATGATGACACCGAAGAAAGTGAAATCGAAGAAATCGTCAGGAGCATTGGCGGTACATACGCAGGTGTCAACTATGCTCTCAATGAGTATCAGATAAGAGTTTCAAAGAAATCTCTTGATGAACTCAAAGAATTGGCAGACGATCTTTGTGATGAGTATGATTGCATTCTTCTTGCAGACGTTGACTATATTACAAAGATCGAAAACGTAGCAGTTAGTGATCCGTGGGCCGGCGATGTTTCCCGTACAGATTGGCTTGATGATACAGTTGACGGCTCAAACTGGAGCGTTGAAGCTATCGAAGCTCCGGGGGCTTGGGATTATGCAGACAGATTCTCAACAATTAAAGTTGGTGTTGTCGATAACGGATTCTCAACAAGCCACCCCGATTTGAGAGGAAATATCAACGTTTTGTCAGACGCAAACACAGTTGACACCGAAACAGATCACGGAACTCACGTTTCCGGTATCATAAATGCAAAGGCTAACAATGGAACCGGTTTGACAGGTATTATGTACAACAAAGCTAACTTGCTTGGTTATGATGTAGCTACAGGTGAAGATGACTCGATTTCCGATTCAGCAATTTATAACGGATTTGCAAAGCTTGTTCAATCAGGAGCTAAAGTTATAAACTTCTCTTTAGGTATGAGTGGATATCATGATTCAGAAACAATCAACAGCGAAGGTAACCGTGCCTCATTGGCAATAGCAAAGCTGCTCAATAACGGATATGACTTTGTTGTTGTCCAGTCAGCCGGAAACAGTTCAGTTGATGCTTTGAATAACGGATTATTCTCATCAATTACAAGCAGCAATTGCAAAACATATAAGAACGTGACAGTTAGCGACATAATGAACAGAGTTATTATAGTTGCAGCCGCTGAACAGTCAGGCACAGATAGCTACATGGTAACAAACTTCTCAAACGGTGGTTCGCAGGTTTCAATTGCTGCTCCCGGTCGCTCAATCTACAGTACAGTTCTTAACGACTATGAATCATGGAACGGCACTTCAATGGCTGCTCCTATAGTAACAGCAGTTGCAGGCTTGGTATGGTCTGTAAATGATGACTTTACAGGTGCAGAGGTTAAAGAAATTGTTTGCAATTCAACAAATAAGATCGCATATGACAATACCTCAACAACATCAACGGCAGGCGATTTTGATTTAGTTAATGCAAAATTAGCTGTTGAAGAAGCTATAAAGAGAACTGACGGAAAAGGTACTCTTTCTATAGAATTTGTTGATGCAGCTAACGGCAATGATATATTCAATGCAGCTATAGAATGTACTTCTTACACAGGTAACAACGATTTCCGTGTCGGAACAAAATATACTGCATCATCTAATAGCCTTAGAGTAGAATTGCCAGCCGGCAACTATAAGTTTAAAGTTTCGGCTGAAGGATATATCGACAATGAACTCAGCTTTGAAATAAAATCCGGAATGAACACTGACTTGATTGCAATGCTTTCTAAGGAATTAGGAGACAGCGAAGTTCAGATAGTAATGCAGTGGGGTACAGAAGAAAATCCGACTGATCCGTCAGACTTAGACTCACACTTCTACGGTATAAGAAATAATGGTTCAGCATATCATGTATATTATAGAGAAATGGGTAATAGCGATATTGCTTGGTTAGATATTGATGATGTTAATTATGTAGGACCTGAAACTATCACTTTGAATCTTAACGAGTTTTCATCATTCACATATTCAGTTCACAATTTCACAAACAGAGATGCAACGAGTGAATCTGAAGAAGCTATCGAACTCGCTAAATCTGAAGTTTTTGTAATTGTTAAGGTTGGAAATAGAGAGGTTGCAAAATTCAATGTTCCGACCAACAGAAAAGGAACTGTTTGGAATGTATTTGAAATGGACAATAATGGCGTTATCAGCGTTATAAATACATTTGAATATATTTCAGAACCCGAATTAGTCGGCAGCACACTTCACTAATTAATATCCCCGCACTTAATAGTTGATCAATATTTTGAGTTCTTAACTCACTATTGATAAACCCATCCCCGGCACACATAAGGACAAGCCTTTCTCATGGCTTGTCCTTATCCCTTTTTATTATTGATATTTCTCTGTCGGCACTCGGAGACTCTCACACCAATAATAAAAATAACTGTTGTTTCAAGCCGAGCAACAGTTATTTTTGTTTTTATCTTGAGATTCATCGACCGCTTGAATTATATGTCGGTTAAAATGTGAAAATCACTTAGATATGAAAAATCCCCTACGTTCTTTGAACGTGGGGGATTTTTGACAAAATAAAAAAGCCACCTTATTAGGCGGCTTAGCTGAGTGTCGGCATCGACCTATTTTCCCGGGCCGCTTCCAGCCAAGTATCTTCGGCACGAATGAGCTTAACTACCGTGTTCGGGATGGGAACGGGTGGACCCTCACCGTCATTAACACCGACTAAGCTGTGTTCATCGCACTGCTGTGTCATTCAGCTTAGATATATTATCACACTCGATTCGATTTGTCAACACTTTTTTGAAAGTTTTTTGAAATTATTTTTATTTTTCTTTTATAAGAGTTTGCTGACCTTTCTGAACACCTCACCTAGGCTGTCGTGAAAGACCATTTCCGCTTTGCTGTCGTACGGTGTAGTTTCTTTATTAATTATAATGGTATGCTCACCGTTAAAGTAGCCGACAAACGATGCCGCAGGCTGAACAGCAAGAGATGTTCCCCCAATTATTATAACATCAGCACTTGAAATCTCATTCAAAGCATCACTGATAACTTCATTATCCAGCATTTCACCGTACATCGTGACGTGAGGGCGAACCAAGCCACCGCACCTTTTACATTTCGGAATGTTCTCTTTATAATTCTTGACGTAGTCCAGGTCATATTCTTCCATGCAATTCACGCAATAAAACTCACTTGCATTTCCGTGCAGTTCACAAACATGGCTGCTCCCTGCCTTTTGATGAAGTCCGTCAATATTCTGTGTGACAATGGTTATATGCTTTCCGCTTTGCTCCAAATTCGCTAAAAATTCATGTGTATATCCGGGCTTTGCATCAGTGATAAAATAGTCCCTGAAAAAACGATAAAACAATTCGGAATTATTATAAACGCAATCGTGACTCAATATTTCCTCCGGTGGTACACCGTAGTTTTTCGCCGTGTTATATATTCCGTCTGCACTTCTGTAATCTTTTAATCCGCTTTCGGTTGACACCCCTGCCCCACCGAAGAAAACTATTCTGCTTGAGGATTTGATTATATGTGCAAATTTCTCAATATTTGTCATGGCACTGCTCCTTTCTAATCTGTGTGACACCTCAATTCGGATAAAGCAAATTTTTGAACCGTAAAACATTTAAAATCTGCCATTGCGGCAACAGCTCGGCACTTCTGCCGCCTTCGGCATCAGAAGTACACACGCTGTCGCCGTCCGCCCACTTCGTGGGCGGGGTTCGCCTACCCACCCACTCTCTCGTACCATTATAGCACTTGGAACAACCACCGTCAAACTATGATTTTGTGAAAATTAAATATAAATCTTTGTGAAAATTGTGGTATTGCTCTGACGTTTGTGATATAATTATCTTAATTATGATTTATAATGGATAAATAGTGCCGACAGGAGGAAAGCAATATGCAAAAAATCGTTGACGGACTTAATATAAACTATGCACTCGAAGGTGAGGGCGAATTGGTCGTACTGCTCCACGGCTGGGGTGCGAACATCACGCTTTTTGACAATCTCATTCATCTTCTCAGCTCAAAATACAAGGTGCTTGCAATGGATATGCCGGGCTTCGGAAAAAGCGATGAGCCGAATGAGGTCTGGGACGTTGATAGGTACGCCGACTTTGTCACGGACTTTGTATCCGACTTCGCCGAGGGAGGAAATGTGACTCTTTTAGGTCACTCTTTCGGCGGCAGAGTCATATTCAAACTTAACGCAAGAAAGAATCTTCCGTTCAAAATTCAAAGACTTATACTTGTCGATGCAGCAGGTGTTAAACCCAAAAAGACATTTAAGCAAAAATTTAAACAGGCTATATACAAACTGACTAAAAAAATCCTCACTTCAAAGCTGTTTACGAAGTTGTTCCCCAATGCAATGGAAAACTTGAGAAAAAAGAACGGCTCTGCCGACTATCTCGCTGCATCACCTATGATGAGACAGATATTAGTCAAGGTCGTCAACGAGGATCTGACCGACTTATTCGAGCTTGTGACCGTTCCGACACTTCTCATATGGGGAAGAAATGACACCGCAACTCCGGTGAGCGATGCGGAGCTTATGGAAAAGAAGATGAAAGACGCAGGTCTTGTTGTTTTGGAAAACTGCGGTCACTATTCGTTCCTCGAACAGCAATACACTTTCAACCGAGTTATCTCATCATTTATGAAGTTATAAGGAGTACGGTATGTTTGAAATAATACTAATGATAATACGCTATGCGTTGTTCTTCGCTGTGTATACTTGCGTAATTATAGACACAATGCATTTCTTCCAGCTTAATTCATATAAACCCATCACGCAGATGAAATGGCTTAAAAAGAATCCCGACAAATTCGCTTATCCGTTTGCCGCAGCTGTCGTTTCAATACTTATAAATCAGCTGATATTTCAAACCGGATCACCTATCGCTTATGCTCTCGCTTTGTTCTTTGTTATCCCAAAGAAAGCGAAGAAGCCTCTTGTCTACACTCCGAGAGTTAAGCGTATGCTTGCGACAACAGCCATCATAACCGTCATACCATTGGCTCTTGTTCATGTGCTGACGAAAAACACGACCTCAGTTATAGTGACACAGTCGATATATGCCGTACTGTCGCCCATTATGGTGCTTATAGCTAACTTCATCAACAAACCCATTGAAAAGCATATAAACAACGGCTATATAAACGATGCCAAACGTATACTTGCCTCCTGCCCCGATCTTAAAATAATAGGTATCACCGGCAGCTACGGCAAGACAAGTGTCAAATATTATCTCAACACACTTTTACAGGCAAAATACAATGTGCTTATGACACCGGAGAGCTATAACACACCAATGGGTGTTGTCAAGACTATCAGAGGCTCTCTTAAATCTACAGATGAGATCTTCATTTGTGAAATGGGTGCAAGATGGGTTGGCGACATCAAAGAGCTTTGCGACATAGTTCACCCTCAGCATGGTGTTATAACTTCTATAGGGCCTCAGCATCTTGAATCATTCGGATCACTCGACAATGTTAAAAAGACGAAGTTTGAGCTTGCTGACAGCTTGCCTGACGGCGGTTATCTTTTCTTAAACGGTGATGACGAAAATATAAAAGCTCACGGCTCAAACAGACCGTGCATACGCTATACGGTCGAGGGAGACGGTGATTATAATGCAACCGATATATCTGTTTCGTCAAAGGGAACATCTTTCACGGTCACTTCTCCGAACGGTGAAAGAGAAAGTTTTTCGACAAGAATTATCGGCAGACACAACGTTTTAAATATTGTCGGTGCAATTGCCGTTGCCAACACGTTCGGTGTACCCATGAAAGCATTAAAAGGTCAAGTCAGAAAACTTGAGGGCGTTCCGCACAGACTTGAACTCACCGTCAGAAACGGTGTGACTCTTATTGATGACGCTTACAACTCAAATCCGTCAGGCTCAAAGGCGGCTCTTGATGCTCTTGAGCTGTTTGACGGCTACAAAATAGCTGTGACTCCCGGCATGGTTGAGCTTGGCGAAAAGCAGGAAGAACTCAACCGTGAATTTGGCAAACACATGGCTAAGGTCTGTGACTATGTTGTTCTTGTCGGTCAAAAGCAGGCAGTTCCCATGCTTGCGGGACTTCGTGACGAAGGTTATGATGAGAACAGGATATTTGTTGCCGACACCGTTCAAGAAGCTTTCAAGCACGTCTATGCATTAAATTCAAACGGCAAAGATAAGATCATTCTTATTGAAAACGATCTTCCCGATAACTACTAATCTGTAAAGGAGACTTATAAAATGAAAATCAAAGTTGCCGTATTATTCGGCGGAAAAAGCACAGAGCATGAAATTTCTATCATCTCGGCTATTCAGGCGATCGGTTATCTTGACAAAGAAAAATACGATGTCATTCCCGTCTATGTGACAAAAGATAATATTATGTACGTTGGAGAAGGCATCGGCAAGATAGAGAGCTATTCAAATTTAAGTGAACTTCTGAAAAAGAGTCAGCGTGTTATCTTTGTC
This sequence comes from uncultured Faecalibacterium sp., assembly GCA_964616655.1. Classification (GTDB taxonomy): domain Bacteria; phylum Bacillota; class Clostridia; order Oscillospirales; family Acutalibacteraceae; genus UBA6857. Next base: position 12,424 of record CAZTSC010000003.1, on the reverse strand, counting down.
AAAGACGAGGGCAAAGTTAAAATGCTCAAATATCCCATCAAAGCTTTCTCAAAGGGCCTCATTGACACTGTTGACGTGTTCTTCCCGATAGTTCACGGAACAAACACTGAAGACGGAACTCTCCAAGGCTACTGCAAAATGTTCGATCTTCCCTATGTCGGCTGTGATGTTCTTTCGTCAGCTGTCGGTATGGATAAATATGTCATGAAAACCGTACTTAAAGATAACGATATCCCTGTTCTTGATTGCAAGGTTTTTAATTCAAAAGAATATGACGAAAACGGCGATTCGGTCATTTCAAATATAGAATCAGCTTTCCCGTACCCCGTGATAGTCAAGCCGATTGATCTCGGTTCATCAATCGGAATTTCTAAGGCGAAGAACAGAGACGAACTTCTCGACAGCCTTGAAAATGCTTTTCAGTTCGCTCACAAAATACTTGTTGAACCTGCGGTACAAAACCTCAAGGAGATAAACTGTGCGGTTCTCGGTGATTACACAGATGCAAGAGCATCTGAATGTGAACAGCCTGTCAATTCAGACGAAATTCTCACATTTGACGAAAAATACTTAGGCGGTTCAAAACAAAAAACAACAGGCGGCAGCAAAGGCATGGCAAGTCTTTCAAGAAAAATCCCCGCTGACATAACAGACGAGCAAAGAGAAAACATTCGCTCTCTTGCGGTCAAGGCATTCAAGGTTCTCGGCTGCAACGGTGTTTCAAGAATTGACTTCATGATGGACACCGAATCCGGCAAAATCTGGCTTAACGAGATCAACACCATTCCCGGTTCACTCTCATTTTATCTTTGGGAGCCTATCGGTACACCGTATACAAAGCTGCTTGATGAGATGATATCTCTCGCTCTCAAACGCAACAGAGAAGAAAACAGTTTGACCTACACATTCAAGTCAAATGTTTTGGAGGGTGTTAAGCTTGGCGGAGCCAAGGGTGCTAAAGGATCAAAATTCGGCGGCAGCAAGTTTTAATTTAATTTCATAAGCTTAACAGAAAGCAGGTGATTTGATGTACGGAATATTGGGCGAAAACTTACCGCACACATTGTCTCCTTTTATTCACCGAGAAATATGGAACTGCCAATATCGCAAATGGGAATTGGAACAAAGTCAAGCGGAAGAATTTTTCACAGTCAAACAGTTTGACGGCATCAACGTCACTATCCCCTACAAAAAACTTGCATATGAAAAATGTGATGTTCTCAGCGAAACTGCAAAACGTGTCGGCTGTGTGAACACGGTCGTCAACAAACAAGGCAAGCTTTTTGGCTATAACACGGACTACTTTGGTTTTTACACTCTCGCTCGCAGTATTGATGTAGACTTTTATAAAAAGAAAGTTGTCATTTTAGGCTCAGGCGGCACTTATCTAACGGCAAAAGCGGTTTGCGAGGACAATGGTGCAAAAGAAATAATCTGCATTTCAAGGAACGGAGAAAACAATTACTCCAACATATCAGAGCATTATGATGCCGATATTGTTATAAATACAACCCCTGTCGGAATGTACCCGAAAAATGATTCAACGATTATAGACTTATCTCCGTTTAAAAATCTGACAGCCGTCATAGATGTTATATATAATCCGGCTAAAACAAGACTTGTTATGCAAGCGGAAGATCTGGGAATAAAGGCAGCGGGTGGACTTGAAATGTTAGTCGCTCAAGCTATAGCATCGGCTGAATTGTTTTCCGGTAAAGCTATCGACAAATCAAAAGCCGAAATTGTGAAGAAAAAGATTGAAAGACGTTCAAGGAATATTGTACTCATAGGTATGCCCGGTTGCGGAAAGACCACGCTTGGCAGGATAGTCGGAAAAATTCTTAACAAGCCGTTTTATGATACGGATAGAGAAATAATCGCCAAAGAAGGCATGAGTGTTTCTGAAATATTCGACAAAAAAGGAGAAGAATATTTCAGAGAGATTGAAAGCGAAGTCATATCAGACCTCAGTAAAAAAAGCGGTTGTGTCATTGCTTGCGGCGGCGGCAGTATTCTCAAAAGTGAAAACAGACTAAATCTCCGACAAAACGGCAGAATATATTTTATCAACCGAAAGCTTGACCGCCTTTCCACAAAAGGGAGGCCGCTTTCAAGTGGTATCGGAGCATTGAAGCGACTTTATTCTCAAAGAGCTAAAATATACCGTTCGATGTGTGACAAGGAAATTTTCTCAAATCAGGAAATAGATTCCTGTGCATCGGAAATAGTTGACGATTTTATGAATTGATATAGGTGTGGGAGCTTTTCCCGCACCTATTTATATATTTCACCTTTCCTTGACAAAATTTTATATAATGGAGAATTAATTATGTCGAAAAGTCTTAAAACAGTGATTTCTTTCCTGTTGGCTGCTGTTCTTGCACTTATACCCATTATGACTTTTGCACAGAAAACAACTTCAAGCGAGCAAGTCCTTGAAGCTGTCATGAAAGCAATCTTAGGCTGAATTCATACGGCGAAGGCAAATATGAAGTTGAAATATTTGCTGTTGCAAACAACGGTTCCGACTATGCTAAGATTAATTCCAAAGCTATAGAAATAACCGCCTCTTGAACAACAGACAGAGAAAAAGCGTATACAAGCAACAAAACCAACAATAAGCAAACACTCCCTTGTACCGAAAAGGACACAAGGGAGTATTTTTATATGCGAAAACCACCGACTGAATCGGTGGTTTTCATCTATAATTTAAACTTTGTTAAGCTAAATTATTTGCTCTGGCTGATAGCTGCCTGTGCAGAAAGGTAAAAACACGGGGGTTTTTTATAAAATGAGCATTATCCTCATTCTCTCTCCTATGTAACGAGGAAATCTTTTCGATTTCCTCCAACTTGATTATACAGCTTTTCTTTCTGCCCTCTGCTGTAAAGGTTGCTTTCACATTGGCTGTTCCGTTCAGATTAAGATACCAATCAAAAGTAGTATCCGAAGTCGGCGTTATCATATAGACAAATTGGTTGATAACATCGTGACTAATCGTACTTCCGCTAAAATCAATAAGCGTATTTAATGTTGAACGGATACCCTCCAAATCAAGACCTTTTGAAACACCACTATCTGTCGGTACAGCATCAAGAGCTTTTTGCAGTTCCTTAATTTCGGCATCAATAGGGTTTCTCATTGATTGATATTCCTCTTTTGAAATTTCTCCGTCAGCTCTCATAGCAATCAAGTTTGTAAGTCTGCTATTTGCTTTATCTATTCTTGCCTGTATAGAAACGGCATCAGACTTGTTTTCTGTCGCTCTTTCTTCCTTATAATAATGCTTGATAAGGTCTAATGCAACAAGCACCGACTCTTTTCTTTCCTGCCAGAGATGCTCTAACAATGCTTTTGCCATAAAATCAAGTTTCCAATCGGTTATCATTCTGGTGTCGCAGTACCCCTCTGTATCCAAACCAATTTCAGCTCGCTTACGCTTAATTCCATTATTAAGCTGATTGTAGCATTGATAACCGTAGGAAGTCTTACCGTCCAATTTGGTATGCCATTTGTTTTTTCGGAATGATGAGCCACAAGAACACCTTAGTTTATTGACCCATATATCTCTGGAGTCACGCTTGCTATGTGTAGTTTTTTCTGCTGATACGCAAACAGGCTTAACTCTGCTTTCTCTGATTGCTTGTGCCTTATCCCAAATTTCCTGCGAAATAATAGCAGGGAAATCGCCTTCTACATATTCATAGGTGGACATATCCAGATTGTTAATTCGCTTCTGCTCCAGAAAGTTATTGCTTCTGGATTTGTTGTAGCACTTTGTTCCTGTATATGTGGCATTTTTAATAGCTCTCATTATATTAGAAACACTCCACTTGATAAGACCCGATGCAGTTTTTCGCTTTCTTTCTGTAAGGATTTTTGCAATTTTCATAGAGCCATATCCTTGCAGATAAAGGTCAAATATCATTCTAACCGTTTCAGCCTGTTCCTCATTGATAACATAAGTGTCGCCAACACGGTCATATCCTAAAATATTTCCGTTTCCATAAAGGACACCGTTATCACGGCTGATTTTTTGTCCTGCTTTTACTCGTTCCGAAGTTTTGCGGCTTTCTTCCTGTGCCAATGTTGCCATAAGTGATAAGCGTAATTCGCCATCGCCGTCCATCGTCCAAATATTATCATCAATAAAATACACCTCAACTCCGATGCCTTTCAATTCTCTTGTTACAACAAGTGTATCTACAACATTACGAGCAAAACGGCAAACCTCTCTGGTAACAATCAAATCAAATTTTCCTTTTCTGGCATCATCAAGCATACGCAAAAATGCAGGTCGCTTTTTCGCTTGTGTACCTGTGATACCTTCATCAATATAACGGTCATATACTGTCCAGTTTGGGTGATAACGAACTTGGTCATCATACCATTGCAACTGATTTTCCAATGCAGATAACTGTGCTTCGTGTTCTGTTGAAACACGACCATAAATAGCAACTTTTCTGGGTCTGTTTCTGTCAAACAAAGCATAATCTGTGAGCTTAAATCTATAATTATATTCATTTACTGCTGTATTCATTAAGCATACCTCCATTTCTTTTTCTGATTATATTTTACCGATTATCAAGCCGCCTGTGAAATGTGCAAATTTGTATGTTTCGCGATATTTGTATATGTGGCTTGATTTATCATTCCTTTTTCAAGAAGTATCTCAATAAGTTTTAGTGCTGCTTCCGTTTTATCAATTTTTATTTCGTTCATTGCCTACCTCCCTCAAAGAAATACTAATGGCAAGAGCCTTATCAACCCTTGCCACTATATCATCTGGTATCATTCCTAAGTACTGTTCTAATCGCTGTTTATCAATCGTCCGCACCTGTTCAAGCAAAATAATTGAGTTCTTATCCAATCCCTCAAAGTCATTGATTGATGTGTGTGTCGGCAGTTTTGCTTTGGTGTGTATTCGGCTTGTGATGGGTGCGACAATAACCGTAGGGCTATGCTTATTACCAACATCGTTTGAAATGATAAGTACAGGTCGCCTGCCGCCTTGCTCCGAACCAATAACAGGATTTAAGTTTGCGTAGTAAATATCTCCACGCTTAATTTTTCTTTCCATTATGTTTGACCTCCCAAATTTATTTAGGCAGGTATGTTCTGCCTATGTAGGTAGCCAAACAAAAGGAAGCATTTAAGGTCGGGAGAATATCAACAAAATCTCTGTTCTTATGACCGCCTTTCGTCTGGCTGATATGATAGAAGCATTTCAATTTGTCCTCGACACCCCGAAATGCTATGGGAAGTCGCCAAACGGTCAGCAGCGAACTGACACCACGGGAGTTCCACCCCAACTGTCGGTCTGACAGAGCCGCCCTCATTGCCTGCGACGGTTTTTTCACGCTCGGACTGTGACTGGACGGGAGTATCATTATCCTCTTTGTGGGTTATGGCGAAATCGGGAGCTGCCCGATATTTTGAGTCGGTAAAGATAGTCTCACCACCTTTCAATCGCTCGCTGCCTTTTGACAGGTCGTGGCGTACCGCTGCACACGCTTATGCTCATCACAATCACAAAGAGAAAGTATTTGGCGAATGGGTATTCATTTGTCAAGGAACGCCCCTGTTTTCGCCACACAAAGGAAAACAGGGCAAGAGATTTTTGTCCTCTCACCCTGTAGCCCGTGGAAATACTTGATTTTCCCCTCTATTCAAAAAACTTTTTTAATTTTTCTTTGAGCCTGTCCATTCGTCTGTACACAGCTTTTTCAGTAATATTCAGACACACCGCAATTTCACGGGTTGAATATCCTTGAATTTTCATTAAAGCAATCTGCAATGTAAGCCTGTCCACCTTAATCAATATTTGATAAAGGTGCTGATTTTCGATGCTGTCCAGAAAATCCTCAACCGTTTTCACTTCGGGTTGTTCGGTATCTTCGGCAAGTTCTTCAAGATATGTACCTGTTTCCTGCACTCGCTGATAATACCGTCTGTCGGAATTAAAAATCACCCAATCGTGAATACGGAGCTGTTCTATATCGTCCTCATTAACACCTAAGTTTCGTAACTGTTTTTCCTCGGCTTCTTTCCAGAGCCACCATTTCTTTTCTTCTTTGGCTTTGTTGTACGCCATATCTTTTCCTCCAATCTGAATTTTTTGAAAATCCAGATTGGCAGGCGGTGAACGGCAACCGACAAAAACGCAAAAAGCCGCAAAGGTACTAAGACCTCTACGGCAATAAGCGTAAATATTTCTATATTCAAGAGATGTAATCTCTACTTGCAAAATGTAAGAGTGCCACAAGTGGGTGATGATTTTTTCTAAAAGATAATCTTCACTCCACTGTGACACTCCGTAAATAGTAGCTGCTTCTGATAAGCAGCATTGCGGTCATATTTGACCATCGCATAAAAAATCCCTCCAAACTCGAAAACGGGTTCAGAGGGCAAGTTGAATTTTCATCTGGGCGTGTTTATACTGCCCACCAAAGCACCGTTTTTTTTATTTGGTGGGCTTACGCCTTTTTTATTAACATTTCATAGTCTGTATCAATTAACTGTTTATTCTACTGTCATTGTCAGAGAGCCGCTGAAATCTTCGCCTTTGAGGACAATGTAGTTATCTCCAGAGCTGATTGTAAATTCGTAAACATCATTAGCATCTTCGGAAGCAATCGTGTATTCTTCTCCTGCTGCAAGCCAATAAAGCGTAGCTGTACCAGAAGTGATTTTCAAAGTATAAGTCATTTTCAAAGAATTACCCTCGTTACGCTCCAGAGCCGTACCGCCGAAAAGGAACTCCTCGCCGTTGAATTTCTTATACTCAGCTTCGTAATTTCCTGTATATTCGTCAACGCCGTATTTTCGTTCGCCTGCAAGGTCTTTATTTTCGGTAAGTGCGTGTTTGCTGACCGATTGCAGAAGATTGTCGTATCCATCAACAAAGTTGTCTTTAAGACTTCCTTTACCGCAGGCGGATAAGCCCAAGACAAGACAAAGGCACATAAAAGCTGTAATAAGCATTTTTATTCTTTTCATTGTGTGTTCCTCCTTAAAAAATCTTTGGTAGATAAATCATAGCCAGAGCAAACACACCAAAGGCGGCATATAAGCTATTTACCACCAGACAGATTTTCATTAGGTTACTTCGTACTTTCCCTTTCGTATAAGAAAGAATTGTAAAAATACCGCTAAAAATCATAACGGCAGCATAACAATCAATCATAATTTCTGCTGTGGGCGATTGCAAAGCCCACTCAAACATTCTAAGTGGCAAGATAGTCCACGGAACAAAAAGCATAATGGTACTGATAGTGGTCAAAATTTTATTTTTCATACTGATTATCTCCTTTCAGCCTTTCCAAAGCGGGAACAGGCAATCAACAAACAAATTACTGTAATGCAAATGGCGACAGGCAACCACGGAACTAAATCAACCTGTGCCGTGTTCAGATTAGCGGCTAATTTTCCATACTCAGCCGTTATTACAAAAAACGGATAAGCCATTGGATACGCAAACCAGATTTTCGTGTTAATCATCAATACGGACGGCACAATGGAAGCAAGCCCAATCCCGACAGAGAAAATCGGTGTCTGAATACAGACGGATAAGAGCCAGAAAAAGGCAAGCATCGGTATAGACGATAACAGGAGCAGTCCTGCTTCCTTAAACACAAACAACGGCGATAATATAAAATCGTAGTTCTGTGTTCCCGTAACAATGGCGGCACTCAAATAATACATTCCAACCGACATAAGGACTTGTATTGCCGCTAAAGTAAGCAATACCGTGAATTTTGCAAGACACAATTTTTTTTTACTGATTGGCAAGGCAAGCATTTTCAAAATGCCCTTGTTAATTCTTTCTGTCTGATTAAGGAGAACGGTACTCACTACCATACTTGCGGGAAAAATAAACCACAACATTGCCAGAAAGCCCTGTACCCAAAAGTTATATTCGGGAGAGATACCCTCAGCCTGCATCTGGAAATTCATATTCGCATTGAAAATCGAGGGTAGCCATAAGGCTATTACCGCTACTGATAAAATCAGCATTATTTTAGAACGGCGTATTTTTTTGAACTCAACGCCGAGCAAAGAAAGAAAACTCATTCCATTGACCTCCTAACTTTCAAAAGTAATACTTCCGCAAGAGCGATAATGAGCATTTCTGCTACGCTTGCAATTACCATATTGCGGACAGTATTTTCCGCTGCTCCTGCAAACATTTGAAATGGCAAAGCAAACGGAAATACAGATAATACAACATTATCTGTCGGCAACATCGTTGCCATAAAGACACATATAATACCGATACCGAGCGACACCCACATATTTTTACAAAGCGAAGCAATCAAGAGTGACGATAATATCGCAGGAAGCATCACAATAAAGGCATATCCAAAACTTTTCATCAACTCCAACCAAAAATCCGAATGGATTTCAAACCAATGGATGGAGCTGAAAGCTATCGCTATTGCTTCCAATGTCAGTACGATAATGCACATAATCACAATCAAGGCAAATTTACCGAAGTATAGGTTTTCCTCCTTAATAGGCATCGTACACATCTTTTGAATGCCATTATCAGCGTACTCGGTGTGATACATAAGACACGCACCTACTACAACAAGCAGGACATTCAGCATAGCTATCATCTGCCAATTTGCACTCATCAATATTTGAATTGGCGAGCTTGCAATCCCGACATATATATCTGAGCGAACTGTCATATTAACAACAGGAACTACAGCCGCTAACAGACCTCCAATTGTAAACGCAGGTAAAAAACCAGTACGCTTTATTTTTTTACTTTCCAAGCCGAAGCTCATTTTGCACCACCTCTCTGCCTGTTATCGGCGTCAATGAGTGCAAGGAAAGTATCCTCCAGATTATCCGTAGGATAACCCTGTGATACAGCTTTGCTTTTTAACTCATCAAGTGTTCCCTCAAACAATAACCGCCCATGATTAAGGATGCCGATATTGTCCGCCATAAGCTCAATTTCAGAAAGCAGATGTGAGGACACGAAAACTGTGCAATCAAATTTTTGCGGCAGAGAACGGATAAGTGTTCTGATTTCGTGGATACCTACGGGGTCAAGTCCATTTGTCGGCTCGTCTAAAATGAGGATAGGCGGTTTGCCAATCAAAGCACTTGCAAGCCCTAATCTTTGCTTCATACCGAGTGAATACTTTTTTGCAAGGCGGTCTTGGTACTGTGTCAATCCCACAAGCTCCAGAGCTTCGGCAACCGCAGACTTAGGAAGTCCCAAAATTTTACAGACAATCTCCAGATTTTCTTTGCCACTTAAATTCCCGTAAAATGCAGGGGCTTCAATGAATGACCCGACCTCTTTCAAAATTTCTACTCGGCTTTGCGGATATTTCTTACCATCAATCACAAAAGAGCCGCTTGTAGGCTTTGTCAGTCCGAGAAACATCTTCATTGTTGTGGACTTTCCTGCTCCATTCGGACCGAGGAAGCCGTAAACCTTTCCTTTAGGAATATGAAGATTAACCCCAGATACAGCCGTAAAGTCTGCATACGTTTTTGTTAAGTTATTGGTTTCAATAATGTTCATATCTGTTTGCTCCTTTCTCATTACGGCTTTATTCTACAATTTCAATCTTGTGACAACTTTCTCTCTACCTTACATCTACCTTACATTTATTCGCACATTAGAAAACTTCACAATTCTATGTTATAATGTTCAACAGAAAGAAGGTGTCCGTATGGATTTTGAATATTTGAAGAACAAACGCCTGTTGCTCGTAGATGACGAACAGGAGCTTTTAGATATGGTCATATCTATTCTAAAAGAGGAAGGCTTTCATTACATAGCAACTGCCAAAACCGTTAAGGAAGCTCTTACTTTGTCGGACAGTTTCCGCCCAGAGCTTGCTATTCTGGATGTGATGCTGCCAGACGGTAATGGTTTTTCTCTAATGGAACAGTTAAAGCACAAGGGCGAATATCCCATATTGTTTTTAACTGCCCGTGGTGAGGACCAGGACAAGTTCAAAGGCTTTGGGCTTGGGGCTGACGATTATGTAGTCAAACCATTTCTGCCGAAAGAGCTAACATTTCGTATAATGGCTATCCTACGCAGAAGCTACAAAGGCGAAAATCCTCTTGTGAAATTGCAGAACAGCGAAATTGATTTTGACCGTGCAGAAGTAATCAAAGACGGAGAACATATCGCTTTGACCGCAAAAGAACACGACATTTTGGCTGTCCTGTACCGTAATGCAGGTCGCATCGTAACGATAGATGCTTTGTGCGAAGCGGCTTGGGGCGAAAATCCTTTTGGATATGAAAATTCTCTGATGGCTCACATAAGACGCATCAGAGAAAAAATAGAGTTAAATCCCTCACGCCCTGTATCCTTAATCACAGTCAAGGGATTAGGATATAAGCTGATTACAGGGGGAAAGTAATATGAAAAGTGTTCCTAAACTGATACGGCGTTTTGTAGGCATTTTGCTATTAAGTTCCGTCCTCATTCTTATTATCAATTTGGCTGTATTTGTTGTCATTTTGGCAAAGCACTCGCCAGATGTGTCTGCTTCTCCATACAACATAGCCACCGAAACAGGCAAAGTATTGCAAAAAGCAGAAAACGGTTACTCGCTGAACGAAGAAATGACTGCCAAACTCAATGAAAATAATATATGGGCTATTTTAATTGACAACGATACATTGCAGGTTGTCTGGCAAACTGAAAATGTTCCTGCCAATGTTCCGAGCAGTTATACACTATCTGACATATCGGATTTAACTCTTGGATATATTGACGGTTATCCTACCTATACAGGAGAAGCAGATAGCGGCATTGTTGTCCTCGGCTTTCCGAAAGATAGCTATTGGAAGCACACACGGGCAAGCTGGGATTACAGCTTAATTGTCAATTCTCCGCAGACTATCCTAAAAGTGCTGATTATAAATGTGATTGTTATCCTCCTAATCTATGTAATTGCAAATACAAAGCTCTTAAAATCAGTCAAGCCTATTACAAAGGGAATACAGGACTTGTCTGTCGGAGAGCCTGTTCATATAAGAGAAAGTGGCTTGCTTTCTGAAATCTCCGCTAACATCAATCGTACTTCCGATATTTTGCAGGGACAGAAAGTTCAGTTGCGTAAAAAGGAAACAGCCAGAGCAAATTGGATTGCGGGGGTATCTCACGATATTAGAACTCCGCTGTCAATGGTTATGGGTTATGCAGGTCAGCTAAAAGACGATACTCATTTAGATACTGAAGAACGCCAAAAGGCGGCGGTCATTGTAAAACAGAGTGAGCGTATGCGGAACTTAATAAATGACCTTAATTTAGCTTCTAAGTTAGAGTATGATATGCAGCCAATAAATCCTGCAAAGCAAAATATGATTGCTATTGTTCGCCAAGTCGTTGTAGATTTCATCAATATGGATATTGATGATAAGTACCCGATTGAATGGGAAACAGACGAAACATTAACCATTTGTCCTGTAACCGCTGATAAAGACTTAATAAAACGGGCTGTCAGTAATCTTATTCAAAACAGTATCAATCACAATGAAAACGGTTGTAAAATTTATGTCAGAGTTACTGCTGATAACGATAAATGCACGGTAATCGTTTGCGATGATGGTGTGGGAGCTACTGATGAGCAGATAGAAAAACTCAACAACACTCCACATTATATGGTCTGTGATGAAAATACTACCGAACAACGCCACGGTTTGGGACTACTTATCGTAAAACAGATTACTGTAGCACACGGCGGAACAACTACTATTGAGCATAGCTCTTATGGCGGGTTTTCCGTGAAGTTCATATTACCACTGGATAACAGATGTCAAAAACGCTAATGTATTAAACGACACCCTCAAAACTCAAGCGGGTCTGGAAAGTGTCGTTTATTCTATACCACTACCAAAGCACCGTTTTTTATTTGGTGGGCTGTGCTGCCAAATTTCATTGTTTTGTTGTTAAAAGAAAGAGCCGATGATCTATGTGAGTTTCCTCACAAGTTCATCGGCTCTGCGTCTTTGCGTCTGGCTCTTTGATTATTATTACTTCTTTCTCTCGACATCTTTGATTACCATTACTCGCAAATCTTTTACTTCAATCAATGTTTCCTGTTTGCATTTCGGACAAAACAACGGAAAGTTTTTCAATTCAGTATCTTTTCTGATTTTCACTCTTGTTTTATTTTTGCAAATCGGACAGAGTATCCATTCAACATTTTTCATCTGTTACCTCTCTACTATAAGAACAAAAGATTATAAACAGCTTTATGAATAAAAGGAACATACATATCAATGTCAATCTTTCCCATAATCCTTCATATCTTAAAATTGTATTTTGAAATTGTTTCTTATCTCCCATAACAAAACACACAAAACAAATAAAGGCTAAAATAAAAGAAATAATGCTAACGATACCAAAAGCAACCTCTTTCTGCTTGAATGATAAAAT
>CAZTSC010000002.1:0-106493 GCA_964616655.1 uncultured Faecalibacterium sp. | reverse complement strand
ACAACTGTCAAGAAGAACTCGACAACTTCCGCAACAGTTAAAAAGCTCAAATCCGAAAAGAAATATTATGTCAGAATCAGAACATATAAGACGATCAAAGTCAACGGAAAGAGCGTTAAACTTTATTCATCTTGGTCTAAGGTGAAAAACATCAAGACGAAATAAGACTTTCCAAAAGCACACATTCACTCGTACAAACACAAAAACGGCACTCCGAAAATCCGGAGTGCCGAAACTTTTTATATTTTGTTTAGCTTATTCAGCGCAGTTAGCTTTGAGTGTATCAAGCTCGTTTCTGAGTTCCTTCGGAAGTCTGTCGCCAAACTTAGAATAGAACTCCTCAACGCCTGCGGCATCTTCAAGCCAAAGCTTCTTGTCAACGTCAAGAATACTGTTGAGAGATTCGAGAGTTACCTCACCCTCAAGACCTTCAAGGTTGATGTCCTCTGCATGAGGAATATAACCAATAGCTGTGTCCTGAGCCTCAACTTCACCATCACAACGCTTGAGTATCCACTCAAGAACACGAAGGTTGTCACCGAATCCGGGCCACATGAAGTTGCCTTCATCATCCTTACGGAACCAGTTAACGTTGAAGATCTTCGGTGCTTTTTCAGGATCAAGACCTGCACCAATGTCGATCCAATGCTGCCAATAGTCAGCCATGTTGTATCCGCAGAACGGAAGCATAGCCATCGGATCACGGCGAACAACACCAACTGCACCTGAGGCTGCTGCTGTTGTTTCAGATGCCATAATTGAACCTACGAATACGCCGTGGTTCCAGTCTCTTGACTGATATACAAGCGGAGCGAGCTTTGCACGTCTGCCGCCGAATACTATAGCTGAGATCGGAACACCTGCTGCGTTCTCAAACTCGCTTGAAAGGCACGGGCAGTTCTTTGCCGGTGCTGTGAATCTTGAGTTGGGATGTGCGCCCTTGCACTCGTCAACCTTACCGTTCCACGGTTTGCCTGTCCACTCAATTGCATTTTCGGGCGGATTCTTGTCGAGACCTTCCCACCAAACAGTGTTGTCTTCCTTGTTAAGAGCAACGTTTGTGAAGATAGTTCCCTGCTTTGTTGTCAAAAGTGCGTTCGGGTTTGACTTCATATTTGTACCCGGTGCAACACCGAAGAAACCGTTTTCGGGGTTGATAGCATAGAGTCTGCCGTCAGCACCCTTTCTGATCCAAGAAATGTCATCACCGACAGTCCAGACCTTATAGCCCTTCTTCTTGTATCCCTCAGGCGGGATAAGCATAGCAAGGTTTGTCTTACCGCAAGCTGACGGGAATGCAGCACAGATGTACTTAACCTCGCCCTGCGGATTTTCAATACCGAGAATGAGCATATGCTCAGCCTGCCAGCCCTCGTTCTTGCCCTGATATGAAGCAATACGGAGAGCAAAGCACTTCTTACCGAGAAGAACGTTTCCGCCGTAACCTGAGTTAACAGAAATGATAGTGTTATCCTGCGGGAACTGACAGATATATCTCTTTTCTTCGTCAATGTCACACTTGCAGTGTAAGCCTCTTACCCAGTCATTGCTGTCACCGAGACAGTCAAGAACGTTAAAGCCGACTCTCGTCATGATACACATATTGAGTACAACATAGATTGAATCTGTAAGCTCAATACCTGCCTTTGAGAACGGTGAACCTACAGGGCCCATTGAATAAGGAATAATATACATAGTTCTGCCCTTATAGCTGTCTTTAGCTATGCCATAGAGCATTTCATAAGCCTCTGTGGGATCCATCCAGTTGTTTGTCGGGCCTGCTTCTTCCTTTGTCGGAGCGCAGATGAATGTACGTCCTTCAACACGAGCAACGTCATTGACTGCGGTTCTGTGAAGATAACAATCGGGAAGAAGTTCCTGATTAAGCTTGATCATCTCGCCTGTTGAGCAAGCTTCCTCTCTGAGTTGAGCGATCTGTGCATCACTGCCATCGATCCAAACAACCTTGTCGGGGCTGACGAGGTTGATCTTATCTTCGATCCATGAAAGCACACTCTGGTTCTTTGTCGGAGCATTTGTAAGTGCCATAATTTTGTTTCCTTTCTCTAATTACGATATATTAAGGTAGTAATGAAATTCTCATAGTTCTCCATAATACTATCTATCAATTGTTATTATACTTAAATCATATAGGATTTGCAAGATTAAATTGATTAAAATTTAAGAAGATTTTTTTCGCTTTAAGCCGCAATTTATAGTCAAAATAACTAAATTGCCGCCAAACAAGATTTTCACACGGCAAAATGTTAAAATGTAAGAAAATATCGCTAAAAAATCGTTGATTAAATTGAAATTATGTGTTAAACTTAACACATAATTAATATTAAAGGAGGAATATTTCTATGACAAAAATTATAGCTTCGCTGACCGCTATGATCACTATGCTTCTTGCGTTTCTCGGTATGCCGAGTATAACCGACACCGACATTAAGCCGAACGCATGGATGGCAAATATTGACGACAGCGCTTATATCAGCGAAATATCCATTCCGGGTACTCATGACTCAGGCGCTCTTTATGAGCCGGTTCAGCCCAGCGCAAAGTGTCAGGACTACACTATCAAGGATCAGCTCAATATGGGCGTTCGTTTTCTTGACATGAGATGCAACACGTCTTTGGGCAAATTTATAATTGTCCACGGAGTTGTTTATCAAGGAATTTCTTTTGACGATGTTCTTTCCGATTGCTACACATTTCTTAAAGAAAATCCAAGCGAAACCATCGTTATGAGCGTTAAACAAGGCGAGGAGAGTTTAAACATAACCTCTGTGTTCACAAAAATGCTTAAAGAATATATAAGCGATAATGCCGATATGTGGTACACCGAAAATGTTCTGCCTCAGCTCGGTGATGTCCGTGGCAAAATCGTTCTGTTTAACAGATATGACGCTGACAGCGAACTTGGTCTTAACTGCACAGCTTGGCCGAACAACACAATGTTCACAATAAACAATGACGGCTATAATGTACATATTCAAGACTACTACAGCATGGAAGATACGGCTGTTGAGTGGGGTTATATAACAGAGCTTCTCGATGCTTGCTATAACGAGACAGACAGAGAACACAATCTCTACGTCAACTTCCTCAGCGGACTTATAAAGAAGGGGCTTTTCCCCGATCCGCCGGTAGTCGCCAACACCATCAACCCATTATTCACGGAGTATATGAACTCAGCTCCCAAGGGCTGTTACGGTATCGTTTTATTCGACTTCGTAACGCCGGAGCTTTGCGACTTGCTTATAAGTAAAAATTTTTAATCGGAGGTAAAGATTAATGACAGAAATTATCGAACTTTTCAAACGTGCATTAGCTTTCTTAATGGCTATCATTGCATCAATCGGCGGTTTGATCACAGGTGACTCGACAGTTGTTGAGGGCGACATTGAACTTGTCAGCGAATACGCATACTCACTTGATGACGGCCTTGCATTTGGTCAGGGCATAACAACAGACGGCGAATACTTCTACGGTATCGGCGCACTCAAGGTTGCAAGTTTCTGCGCTGTCACAAAGATTGACGCTAAAACAGGCAAAATCATCAAAACAAACGGCTATTGCGTTCCGGAAGAACTTATGAAAGACGGCTATTCACATTTCGGTGACGGCGACTATTATAACGGCAAGCTTTACATAGCTTGTGAGGACTTCGGATTCAGATATCCCGCTATCTTCGTTTACGATGCCGAAACTCTCGAATATCTCGAATATCACGAAGTTCCGCAGGGCGTTCTTTCGGACAATCACATTCCCTGGTGCGTTGTTGATAACGATATCATCTATATCAGCGAGTTTGATAATGTTTCTGAGATCAAGATGCTCAAGCTCAGCGACTATTCATACATTGGCTCAATAAAACTCGACAAAACGCTCAACTCGGTTCAGGGTGGTGACATCTATAACGGTGTTCTCTATCTTTCATCTGATGACGGCGACAAGGAAAAGCCGACATACGCTATCGACTTAGCAACAGGTCACGTCACAACAGCTTTTGTCAGAGGCACAGGTAATGTCAACACTGAGGCAGAAGGCCTTGCAGTTTATCCGATGGAAAACGGCTCTATTTTCCACATCACAGATGCCGGAACATCAATTAAGATCAGAAGCTATTCATACACAAAATAATCTGACAATTTATTTCGGGTACGCACCAAACGGTTGCGTACCCGATTTTTATTTTAAATAACAAGTCATTTATTATTTACTGTTGCACAAAACGAATATAAGTGATATAATAGTTTTTAACAATGTATGAATTTGTTTAATTTTTTCTATACGGAGGTAAATATGGATTACAAATTTAAGCTTTCAGGTGACACGGCAGTTGTTACAGGTGCCGCCGGTGGAATCGGTCTTGAAGTCGTTGACGGTCTTTTGCAAAACGATGCAAAAAACGTTTTCATGGTCGATTTCAATGAAAAAGCACTCACAGAATGTGCTGAAAGAATAAGTTCGGCGTACCCTGACAAAAAAGTATTCGCAATCAAAGCGGATCTGACAAAAGAAGATGACATCAAAAAGCTTGTTGACGAGATATCAAAAACCGGATTGACAGTTGACATTCTCATCAATAATGCCGGTGTCGCAAGAGACATCTACAGCATTAATGAAACAGCTGAAGGCTGGTCAAAAGTTATCGACCTCAACCTCTCGGCTCAGTTCTTCGTTTCACAGGCTGTCGCAAACGCTTTTATGATCCCCAAAAAGCACGGCAGAATCGTCAATATGTGTTCCCTTGGCGGAATAATGGGAATACCGAGTGCTGTCGCATACAGCTCAAGCAAGGGCGGTGTTATGCAGATGACAAAATCACTCGCCGCAGAATGGGCAAGATTTGGGATACAAGTCAACTGTGTTTGTCCGGGATTCGTTGACACTCCGCTTATTGCGGAAACAAAGAAAAACGAGCGTTGGCTCGGCTATGTCACAATGAGAAACCCGATGAAACGTCTTGCAAACGCTGAGGATATTGTCGGAGCAACACTTTTCCTTTCCTCAAATCACGCAAACTTTATCAATGGCACTTCTATCGTAGTTGACGGCGGATATTCTTGTAGCGGCTGATAAAATCAATACATAAAACATTTCTCATCTTTTCGTTTGACGTTAAAGTTCAAGGCAGCACTCCAACCGAAGTGCTGCCTTTTATTATATTATTTTTCTTCCTCTAAAAGCTTTATTCCGAGATCAACAAGCTGATCATCACCTACAGGTGACGGGCAATCCGTCATAGGCTCACTTGCGTTCTGTACTTTCGGATAAGCGATAACATCTCTGAGAGTTTCGCAACGGAGCATCTGCATACAAAGTCTGTCAAGACCTATGCCAAAGCCACCGTGAGGCGGTGCGCCAAACTTGAACGCATCGAGAAGATAGCCAAACTTCTGCTGTGCCTCCTCATCGGAAAGACCGAGAAGTGTGAATATTCTTGCCTGAAGTTCAGGATTCGTGATACGAATAGAACCTGAGCAAAGCTCAATTCCGTTAAGAACAAGGTCGTAAGCTTTAGCTCTGACGTTAGCCTTGTCCGTCTCAAGATAGTCGAGACATTCATCAAGCGGAGCTGTGAACGGATGATGCATTGCCACAAACTGCCGGAGTTCTTCGTCCCAGTCAAAGAACGGGAATTCAACTATCCAAAGGAGATTATATTTATCCTTGGTTATTATATCGAGTCTCTTTGCAATTATCTGACGTAAAGCGCCCAAAACAGTGAATACGATACTATTCTTTGTGTCCGCAACAACCAGAACAACATCTCCCGGCTTTGCATCGCCCTTTTCGAGAATGGCTTTCATCTCGTCATCGCTCATAAATTTAGCGAAAGATGATGACATTGTTCCGTCATCGTTGAGTCTTATCCATGCAAGGCCCTTGCCGCCGATGCCCTTAGCTGTTTCAACAAGCTTGTCTATCTCTTTTCTTGTCAATACGGAAACTGCATTCTTTGCTGTGATAGCTCTGACACTGCCCTTGCCCTCGATAGCTGATGTGAATACCGAGAATCCGCAATCCTTGACTATATCGCTGATATCATAAAGCTCCATTGCGTATCTTGTGTCAGGCTTGTCCGAACCGAAACGCTCCATAGCCTCTTTATATGTCAATCTCGGAAGCGGAGTTTCAATGTCAACTCCGAGAGCCTCCTTGAATACTCGTTTCATGTAGCCCTCGCCTATTTCAAGAACGTCTTCCATGTCAACAAAGCTCATTTCAACATCAACCTGAGTAAATTCGGGCTGACGGTCGGCTCTTAAATCCTCATCACGGAAGCAACGTGCTATCTGCATATATCTGTCGAAACCCGCAACCATTGAAAGCTGCTTATAAAGCTGGGGCGACTGCGGAAGAGCATAGAATGATCCGTTATGAATTCTTGACGGTACAATAAAGTCTCTTGCTCCTTCAGGTGTTGACTTGATAAGCATAGGTGTTTCTATCTCGACAAACCCATTATCGTCAAAATAGTCACGCGTGATCTTCGCTATCTTGTGTCTCATGAGGATATTTCTCTGAAGATCGGGACGGCGAAGGTCGAGATATCTGTATTTAAGTCTTGTCAGCTCACTTGTCTGACAATTTTCAACTATTTCAAACGGTGGTGTTTCGCTCTTTGAAAGCACACGAAGATCGGTGACTTTAATCTCTATCTCACCTGTCGGAATCTCATAGTTTTTGCTGCTTCTTTCCTGTACTTCGCCCTTAGCCATGAGAACGAACTCACTTCTCGCCGTGAAAGCTTTGTCGAAGATCTCCTTGTCCGTGCTGTCGTCAAATGAGAGCTGAACGATACCCGAACGGTCTCTGAGATCTATAAATATAAGCGAACCGAGATCTCTCTGTCTTTGCACCCATCCGGCAACGACTACTTCTTTGCCGATATCGCTCGGTCTGAGCGTACCGCAATAATGTGTTCTTTTAAGTCCTGACATAAAATCCATTTTCTGCACCCTCTCTTATCAAAATGTTGTTCCGATTATTGAGCTTAAGTCTATGCTGTCGTCAATTCCGAGACTTTCGTGAAGTGCCGCCATGCTCTGCTCAATGGATATATTCATAAAATCATCAACAAAGCTTTCAAGCCGGACTTCGACTTCTTCGCCCGTCTGCATATTTTTAAGCTTTGCTTTTCCGTTTGTTATCTCGTCACCACCGAGAACCATCGTGTATTCCGCACCCAACTTGTTTGCGTACTTCATCTGAGCTTTGACCGATCTTCCAACCACATCAAATTGAGCGTTCATGCCCTCTTTGCGAAGTTCTGTCGTGATGCACATGGCTTTGACCAAAGCGTCTTCGCCCATTGAGGCGATATATAAATTACACTTTTCTTTTTCGGGGTACGCCGTGCCTTGCTTCTCCATTAAGAGCATCAATCTCTCGATGCCCATAGCAAAACCGAGAGCCGGTGTTTTTGCTCCACCAAGTTCCTCACAAAGTCCGTCATATCTTCCTCCGCCGCAAACAGTACCCTGAGCGCCGATCTCTGTCGATACAAATTCAAAGACCGTTCTTGTGTAATAATCAAGACCTCTGACTATTCTCGGATTCACTTTGTATTCGATGTTTATAGCATCAAGATAATTCTTGACCTTTTCAAAATGATCGCGGCAATCGTCGCAGAGATAATCGAGAATGATCGGTGCGTTTTCGCCTATCTTCTTACAGATAGGACTCTTGCAATCAAGTATTCTCATCGGATTTCTTTCAAGTCTGCCTAAGCAGGTCTCGCAAAGCTCGTCTTTATACTGAGAGAAGTATTCTTTCAGTGCATCATAATACTTCTTTCTACATTCGGGACAGCCTATTGAATTTATCTCAAGCTGTAAGCCTGTCACACCGAGATAGTCAAACATTTCATTGGCAAGCGAAATAACCTCCGCATCAGCTGCCGGTGATGCTGTTCCGACACATTCAACACCGAATTGGTGGAACTCTCTGAGTCTGCCTGCCTGCGGCTTTTCATATCTGTAACAGCTTGTCAGATAACAAAGTTTCTGCGGCAACGGCTCATTAAAAAGTCCGTGTTCAAGAAAAGATCTTATTGCTCCCGCAGTTCCCTCTGGTCTGAGAGTTATACTTCTGCCGCCCTTATCTTCAAATGTATACATTTCTTTTTGGACAACATCAGTCGTGTCACCGACACCTCTGCTGAAAAGTTCTGTGTGTTCAAAAACAGGTGTTCTTATTTCACTGAAACCATATGCCTTGGCAATGTCAAGAACGCTGTTTTCTATATATTGAACCTTATAGCTTTCACTCGGCAACACATCTTGTGTACCTTTAATGGCTTTTGTAACGAGTGCCATTCTATCAACCTCCAATTATTTTACGCATAGAGTGCGAAAAAATGCTCCACCCCCTGCGTGAAAATTCACATCATAACAAGGGGTGAAGCTTAAGCTCCACGGTACCACCCTATTTGCCGCTTTCACGGCCACTCTTTTCACGGCTTTTCGTAAACCGCAGACGGTATCTCCACAGTGTCTTGGACACCTTTTCGTAAGGCCTTGCACCAAACGGCCCTTCTCTGAAACGAAAGTCAGTGTTTACTCCTCTGTTTCAACGATACTATTATTTTATCTTCCCGACTGATGAACTATGTCTCTCCAGTCAAGGTCGCCTCTTTCAAGCGAATGAATAAGTGCCTCCGCTGTGGCAATGTTTGTCGCCACGGGAATATCATGGACATCACATAGTCTGACTAAGTTTGTATCACTCGGCTCACCCGGTTTGGGATTGAGTGGATCTCTGAAAAGCAAAAGCAAGTCGATCTCGTTGCAAGCTATTCTCGCACCGATCTGCTGATCGCCGCCCTGAGAGCCGCTGAGATATTTGACAATCTGAAGTCCAGTTGCTTCGCTGACTATCTTGCCTGTCGTTCCCGTTGCACAAAGAGAATGTCGGCTTAAAATTCCGCAATATGCAATGCAGAATTGTGTCATAAGTTCTTTTTTTGCATCATGAGCTATCAAAGCTATATTCATATCTTCATCCTCCGTTTTTCTCTTATTTAAACCTACTGATTTCCTTGTATTATATCAAATTTTCCTGCGTAAATCAACAGATAATCCGGTTCTTTTTATTTTTTTCAAGTTCATGAAAAACCGGTACGATTATAATTTAAATTAAAAACTCAACTCCAACGGAATTTCCCTTTTTAAAATTCGTCCTGCTATTCTGACAAACGGCAGATATGACGGCTGACTTTTCTTTTGCGATACTCTGCCGAAAATTATGTCCTCATCTTCGGGTACAACGCCTATAAGCTGTGTCATGGTTTCGTCTATAACGGAATCTATATTGAGAAGTTTTCTTGCCGTAACCGATCTTTTTCTAAAACGGTTGATTATCAGCCTTATATCTCGAATTCCCATTTCGTCAAGCTTTTCTCCGGCTCTGTTGGCACTTCTGACACACACCTTATCGGCTGTGGAAACTATCAAAGCTCTGTCAGCTATAGATGCCGACAGCATAAATCCAACATCTATTCCTGCCGGAGCATCAATTATGATAATGTCATATTCATCGTCATAATGTGATATCATCTTTTTCATGCTTTCCGGAGTGAAGGCATCATCAAACCGGAGAGGACAAGTCAGAAGATCAACATTGCCGCAAGGTACAACAGCCGCACTCGCCAAACAACGTTCAAATATCACATCGCCCCAGTCATAAACTATCCTGTCGCTTACATTAAGCAACACATCAAGGCTGCGAAGTCCCACATCTCCGTCAACAAGCAAGACACGGCAACCGTAAACTTCAGCCAAAGCCTTACCCGTTCCGACAGCACATGAAGTTTTTCCGACACCGCCCTTGCCCGAAGCGATAAGTATTTTCTGAGCCAACTTTTTCTCCCCTTTACATTATCCGATAAGTTCCTGATATTTTTGCTGTGTGTCAACCTTATCCGAGTTTCCAAAATATTCGTTAATTATGTCAACTGCAAGAGATGCTGTTGATGCACCGCCGCTTGCACCCTCGATAACGATTGAAATAGCTATTTCCGGATCGTTTGCAGGAGCATAGCAGACAAGTATACCGTTGTTGCTCTCGACAGTTTTTCCGTTGATCGTCTTATTGACTGTGGTCGTACCTGTCTTTGCACAAACGGGAACAACCGCGTTTTTGAAATAGTGATCTCCGACCTTTCTCATTCCCTCCTCGACAAATTTCCAACTTGCAGCGGAGAAATCAGCCTGAGAAAGTGTCTGTGTTTCTGTTTTGTAGAGTGTCTGTGAAAAATCACTTGACATAATGCTCTTAACATAATGAGCGCTGAGTCTTGTTCCTTTTCTTGCCACTGTCGCAACATATGAGCAAAGCTGCATCGGTGTAAACTGATTATTTCCGTGACCTATACCTGCCTGAAGTGTAAGTCCCGGTGTCCACGTCTCACCTTTGGCGGCTCTTGAGTCAATACTGTCAAGCGTTCCTTCGCTCTCATTGAGTTCGACACCCGTCTTTGTTCCAAGTCCAAACATCGTGCTGTACTCATTGAGTTTTGATATTCCGAGAAGTCTTGAAACTTCATAGAAAAATATGTTGCAACTGTTGTAAATTGCGTTGACAACATTCTGACTTCCGTGATATCCGAGACATTTCGGCTTATAGTCGGAATAGTAGTTGTATATATGCTTGCAGCTGACCGAATAAGACGAGCCGGTTATTATCCCTTCCTCCAAACCTGCCATTGCGACAGCAAGTTTCATTGTCGAACCCGGTGTATACGTACTTTGTATCGCTCTGTTCCAAAGCGGTGAAAGCTTATCTGTGTTCAGCTCACCCGCTTTTTCCCAATAAGTGTCAAGATCATAGGTCGGATAACTTGCTGATGCGATAACATCTCCGCTTTCTATATCCTGAACAACAACAGAACCCACAAGCTGATAGCTTCTGACATCTTTGAGCTTTTCGGTGACAAGATATTCCAACGAATCCTGTGCCGTTTTCTGCGTGTCGTAATCAATCGCAAGTATTAAGTTGCCGCCATTGATGGGGTTCTTCGTATAAACCGACTCTTTCGTACCGTCAGCTTTGACAACAACTGACTTTTCTCCGTCTGTTCCCTTGAGATAACTCTCAAATTTCTTTTCTATACCCGACTTTCCTATGTTTGCCGTCATAGAATAGCCTTCGTCTTTTTTCTCTTTATATTCTTCGGCGCTGATAGCTCCCACAACGCCTATAATATGCGGCGCTATAGATCCGTCTATATATTCCCTCTGCGTGACGATCTTAACATCTACACCACGATAAAACTCACTGTTCTCTTTTATGGTGGCAATAAGCTCATTTGAAACCTCATCTGAAAATGTATAAGGATTCGATGATGAGAAAAGGTTTCTCTTCATTCCATAGCAGACGGAGGCTATCTTTCGTGCCTGCTTTTTACTGTACTCCTCAAGTCCGTATCGACTTATGAGGGCATCGAGACAGTTTTCCGCCGTTGCATATTCGTTGAGATTAAGAAAGTCTTTCGATTTAAGATAGCTGATATCGGATTCTTTATCCTCAATAAATCTCGCCTTTCCGTTTTTTATCTTTATCGGCAGTTCGTCATTCCATTCCTCTCCTCTTTCTTCAAAAAGTTTTATCAGAGAGTTGATTATTTCTACTCGGCTTTCCATTTCCTTTTGACCGGGGAAATAGTCCGCCTCGAATATCAACGAATTTATCTGCTTATTCGTCACAAGCAGTTTTCCGTTTCTATCGTATACCTCACCTCTCGCCGCCTCAACTTTGACGGTTGAGGCCTTGACAGCTTTTTCTCCGCTTGAGTCGGCATTGACAACCTGCAATCTGAACAGATTTATTCCGAAAAGAACAAAAATCGCAAAAACTATACCGATCAATATTCTGTTTCTTGAATTAAGCTTTTTAAGTTCCATTTTGTCTCTCTTTCCTGAAAACTCACCGCCGACATTAAGCCTGCTGAGCCTGTGTCTTTTTAAATCTGAGGGCTATCGCTCTGATAAAATAATAGTACAAAGGAGTGAGTGCGACAGTATAAACAGCACTCGTCAGATAAATTCTGCCATAGAGTGTCCACACTCCGCTGACGGAATTGAACACGATGAAAAACAGCCAATAGAGCGTAACGCATAAAAATGAGAACACCAAACTGTAAACCATTGCGGTGACTATGTTATTACGCATATACCTGCTGATAAGATACGAGCAGGCGTACCCGACACAAGTGAGAAATATTATGTAATAACCGTCAACATGAGCAGAATAAAAATCCCAAACAAAGCCGGCAAAAAGCCCAAACAACATCCCCGCAACATCTCTCTCGAACATTGCAATGCTTACCACAAGCGGTATCAAAAGCATAGCCGAAGCATTGCCTATTTTCGGGAATAAACCGTTAGTATTTTGTAAAATTGCCGTGAACACTATGAGAAGTGCAAATATTGCTCTCCTTTTATATTCCTCTTTGTTTTCAGCAAAATGCACTTATCTCACCGTCCTTTATTCTTCATTGCTGTCTATGTCGGAAACTCCCTGTTCTTTGAAGTCCGTGATGATGAAGATATCTTCAAGTTCTGTTATGTTCACTCCGGGATCTATAACCGCATTAAGACTGATATCATAGTCATTGTCTTGAATGTCCGATATCTTGCCGATTATAAGTCCTTTCGGATAAATTCCGCCTATGCCCGAAGTGCAGACTATTCCGCCTATCGAGACCTTTGTGCTTTTATCAAGTCCCGATAACATACATTTGCCCTCAAGCGAGAGTTCAGCCGTTGTTGTCGTATAGCCCGACTCTCTCGTTCTGGATTCAATAGCACTTATATTGACTTTAGGATTAAGCACTGTCCAAACAACAGAGTATGTTTCCTTGACACTGTGAACAACTCCGACTACATAGTTTCCGTAAACAACAGGATCGTTCGCACTTATGCCATCTGATGCACCTTTGTCTATGATAAACGAATAAAACGCATCAAGTGAATCTCTGCCGATAATGTCAGCCGGACAGAGCTTATAATCCGGATTATCCTCTTTGATATCAAGCATTTCAGAATATGAATTGAGTTTTTTCTTCGTTTCTTCATAATCAACAAGCTCATCTTCATATTCAGCTATCTGTTTTTTCAAATTCTCTATTTCTTCAAGGTATTTGCTGCTTGACTGAAATTTAAGATCAAATTCCGACATCTTTTCCGACACAATAGCGGAAAGTTTCTGCACAGGCTGCATCACGATTCCGAAAGCACTGCTTGCCGGAGACGAATTGGAGTCTGTCACCACAGCGAGCAAAACTCCGATCAAAAGTGCCGCAACGATACAAAGAAATGCCTTGAATCTTTTACTTTTCAATAATTGCTGCATATCGTTCTCCTGTTTATAAATTAACAGACAGGCTGAAGAAAGGCTTTTCCGCCCTCTCCAGCCCTTGGTTTTGATTGATTAATTAACCGTTATATGATTTTGAAACTATATCGAGTGCGTTTGACTCAAGACAGATGCCTGTTCCGTCAACAACGCAATCGAGGGGATTTTCGGCTATATGAACGGGCATCTTCGTTTCCTGACTGATAAGCTTATCAAGTCCTCTGAGAAGTGCGCCACCGCCCGTGAGCATAATTCCGTGGTCAATGATATCTGCTGCAAGTTCAGGGGGAGTTTTTTCGAGAGTGGCTCTGATAGCATCAAGGATCTGATTGACGGGATCTGAAAGAGCCTCTCTTATCTCCTCACTTGAAACAGTGATATTCTTCGGAAGTCCGTCAAGCAGGTTTCTGCCCTTGACTTCCATGACACCTTCGCCCTCATAGGGGTGAGCTGAGCCGATCTTTATCTTTATATCCTCAGCTGTTCTTTCACCTATGAGAAGGTTATATTTCTTTTTGATGTATGCGATGATAGATGAATCAAAGTTGTCACCTGCCACACGCGCTGAACGTGAAGTGACGATATCACCGAGTGATATAACAGCAACTTCAGCCGTACCGCCGCCGATATCGACAACCATGCTTCCCGTAGCTTCGCTGACCGGTAAACCTGCACCGATAGCCGCCGCCATTGGTTCTTCAATAAGGCTGACATATTTTGCACCTGCCGATCTTGCGGCATCGTGAACAGCTCTGCGTTCGACTTCGGTGACACCCGAAGGAATACAGATCATGACTCTGGCTTTATTGAAAGGTGACGAGCTTATGGCTCTGCCTATAAATTTTTTGAGCATTTCAGCGGTTACATCGAAATCCGCTATAACACCGTCCTTAAGAGGACGCATTGCCGTTATCGAGCCGGGTGTTCTTCCTATCATTTCTTTTGCCTGCGTACCGACTGCGACAACCTTCTTAGGATTAGTTCTGACATCGACCGCAACAACAGACGGCTCACGGATAACGATACCCTTACCCTTGACGAAAACAAGAGTGTTGGCAGTACCGAGATCTATGCCTATATCCTGTGAAAATAACATTGGTTTATCTCCCTTCTTTGTACATATCCCATTATTTTAACATATAATACGCAAATATTATCATACACAAAATATTATAGTATAAACTAAAATGTAATTCAATAGGATTAAGCAAAAAACTTTCGGAGTTTTTCAAAAATTTTCCTTCAAAATGCCGTTATTATTGTTGGCAGGCAAAATAAACTTTAAACGGAATTCAAATATGATTTTAGAACACGCAATCTTAATTTTTCAAAAGCTGAATTTGTGTCCGAAATCATTATTCGGCAACGATTTTTTTCACACAAAACGTATATATCTTATTCACGACCAAAAACAGCGTATACCCGATAATCATTGCACCGACAACATCGCTGAGATAATGAGCGCCGCGAATCAACCTTGTGTACCCCATAAATCCGATGAACACAACGCTAAGGCAAAGAATAAACGGTGCAAACTTCTTGAGCTTTTCATATGCGCCGAACACAGTCGCACTAAGCAGCACCATGCAGGCATTTGTTGTGTGACCGCTGGGGAAAGAATCGGTTCTGTTGAACAAATGATAATCATAAATTCCGCTGTCGAAACTTTTTCTGTACCACGGAGAAAATGCACCGAAATCCGTGTCACCGATCATTTGACGGGTGAGTGGAGAATATCTGCCCTCGCTTAAACCCTCGGCATTGAAAAATCCGTTTGAATAGGCGATCATTTCACGAAATCTTACACGATGAGTGATAGACTTACATTCCTCAACGATTTTAAATGAAATTCCGAGAAGTACACCTGCAAGAGCAAAGCCTTCAAGCTTTTTCAACCGTTTTTTGTCCATTCGTGAAAGCAGAAAAATAGAAGTCGCCGCCACCGCATAGCTTATAATAAAATAGATGAGCTGACTTAAGTTTTCCTTGTCGAGATTTTTCAAAATATTCTTCGTCACATTTTCTATCAGTTTTTTCCAACCGATTCCGCAAAGGACAAAAAAACCTATACTTTCAACGGCTTGCAGTATAAAATTCAAGGTTTTATAAGCTTTTGAGCCGACATTTTCGACAGGTTTGATAGCCGGTATAAATCGGTTGATAACCGCAAGACAGCCATTTAAATCACGGCGACAGAGAAAAATTATCGCAAAAGCCGGTCCCCACATTGCCCATGCAACAGCTTGTCCGAAATCCTCAAAAAACTTAGGTAATGTCAAATCCGGATTAAAAAGCCGCTTATCAATAAGCAGGTCATACTCTCCGCCATTGATTGTTGACATTATCATCAAAGCGAACAAAATAATATAAACAAAAACCGAAATTATAAACAAGCTTTTGGTTTCCGATGACAATAAATATTGCTGAGGTTTCGCAAGTCTTGTCGATGATTTGTTCGAGTTAGCTGAAATTGTTTTTTCTTTCACCGTAATACACCGCCTTTTGTAATATTATAGCAAAGCCTGAACATAAAATCAATCGGTCAATGTTTGGCTTAAACGGCGACAATTGTAGGCCTGCACAAAAATAACGCAGATTTTATCACTCTCGCTATTGAAATTTATAAGATAAGATGTTAAAATATAGTTTGTCATATTTTAAACAAAAGCGACAGCTTGTCGCAAGAGGATAGTATGGAAGATAAAAAAGTATTTCACAAACCAACGTTTGATAATATATCGAGTGAGAAAAAAGATAAGATTCTCACTGTTGCTCTAAATGAATTTGCGACTAAGGGGTACGAGAGTGCCAACATAAACACTATAGCAAAGCGGTCGGGAGTGAGTGTTGGCTCACTTTATAAATATTTTAACAGCAAAAGTGATTTGTTCCTGACGACAGTCAACAACGGTATTAACGCACTTGAAACTGTTTTGAGTGATATATCCGAAAGTGACGAGGACGTAATGGTGAAGCTTGAAAGGCTGATCAGAACGGCGGTCGATTACTCAAGAAAACAAGCGGATCTTATCAAGCTTTATTACGAGATAACAGCTGAAAGCAATGCCGAACTTGTTCGTACAATATCACAAAAGCTGGAATCAATATCGGCTGAGGTCTATATCGACACAATAATCACCGGTCAGAAAAAGGGTGAGATCAGAAAAGACATAGATCCCAAAATGGCGGCATTTCTTCTTGATAATCTAATCATGGTCATTCAGTTCACATACACTTGTGACTACTACAGCGAAAGATTCAAAACCTTTGCGGGCGATAATGTTTTCGATGACGATGAGGTTGCAATAGAAAGCTTTTTAAAATTTGTAAAAGCGGCTCTTGAGCCAAAAGATAATAAATAATTTAATTCGGAGCTGCATCTCCGATTTTACCGAAAGGATGAAAAAATATGAAGTATGCAATAACTTATGATATCGGAACGACAGGTGTTAAGACCTGTCTTTTTGAGATCGACAACGAGATACGTCTTATCGCTGACGCTATGGCAGGATATAAGCTTTATGTCATGCCTGACGGAGGTGCAGAGCAAGATCCCGATGAATGGTGGAGCGCAATGTGTGAAACGACAAATGTCGTTATCGAAAAAAGTGGAATTGATCCCGCAAAGATTGACGGCATCTCATTCTGCTCACAGATGCAGGGCCTTGTTCTTGTTGACAAAAACGGCAGACACGTTAGACGAGCCATGAGCTATATGGATCAAAGAGCAAGAAAAGAGCTTAAAGAAGGTATGTCATACGGTTTGCAGATAGCAGGAGCAAACGTCATGAAGCTCATTCCCTCAATACTTATAACGGGAGCTGTTTCTTCATCAGTTAAAGATCCGATTTGGAAATATAATTGGGTTAAAAACAATGAACCCGAAAACTTCAAGAAAGTATATAAGTGGTTTGATGTTAAGGAAGCTCTTATTTGCCGCATGACGGATAAGTTCGTCATGACACAGGATTCAGCCTTCGGCACACTCCTTTATGATGTTAAAAAGCAGGCATGGAGTCCGAAAATGTGCAGTATGTGCGGAATTGACATTAACCATATGCCACAAATCATCAAGTCAACTGATGTTGTCGGCGGTCTGACAGAAAAAGCAGCAGCCGAGCTTGGACTTAAGGCAGGCACACCCGTATTTGGCGGTGGCGGTGATGCTTCTCTCATCGGTGTCGGTGCAGGTGCATCAGCTATGGGCAAGACACACATTTATATGGGTACTTCCGGCTGGGTATCAACTGTTGTTCCGGCAAAGATCATGGTTGACACTTCGGCTATGATCGCCGCTATAGTCGGTGCTTCATCAACAAGCTCCAACTATTTTGCTGAGCTTGAAACCGCAGGCAAGTGTGTTGAGTGGGTAAAAGATCACCTTGCACTTGACGAGATAGGCATTTATCTTCAGAAACATCACGTTGCCGAAGATCCCGAAAGCGTTTATACTTCACTTTATACATATCTTCAAGACGTTATCAAGCAAGTTCCGGCCGGTTCAAACGGTGTTATCTTCACTCCGTGGTTCCATGGCAACCGTTGCCCGTTTGAAGATCCTAACGCAAGAGCAACATTCTTCAACATGAATCTTGAAACCGGCAAAAGCGATCTTATCAGATCTGTCGTTGAGGGTGTTTGCTATCATATGAGATGGTTCATTGAGGCTCAGGATAAGAAAGTTAAGACCTCGGATACGGTCAGATTTGTTGGTGGCGGAGCATTGGGTGATGCCACTTGTCAGATACTCGCCGATTGCACAGGCAAAACAGTTGAAACTGTTCCCTCACCGCAGAATGTCGGTGCTGTCGGTGCAGCAGTTGTTGTTGCGGCAGGCTTGGGTGTCATCAAAGATGTTGACGAGGCTGAAAAGCTTGTCAAGGTTGACAAGACATATAAGCCGAATGCAGCTAACAAGGCTGTTTATGACAAGGGCTATGAAGTATACAAGCAGATCTATTCTGCAAACAAAAAGAACTTCGCAATGCTCAACGGCTGATCAAAAAGTTAAGCATAAAATCAAAACAGCGGAAGTAATCGCACTTCCGCTTTTTTTTCTATGTTCTTTATAAGTAAAAGTCCGCATTTTTACGGCTTTTTCGATTTTGTTATAAAAACAAATTGCCTTTATCCGAAAAGCATTATTATCAAAGCCATTCCGATTATCAATCCGATGATCCCCCAAATTCTTATTGCTAAAACCGCTTTTTTGCTATCATGCTCACTCAGCCTTCGCAAAATGAACGCTTCCGCTGATTTTGATTTTAAAAAGACTTTCGGGAATATTATCAGCAAAACAGCAAATATGCTCACAATTATACCGGCAATCAGCATTTCGGTTTTCTCCTGTTTTCAATCTTATTACGGTAACACACAAACCCTGCGGACATAAATCGGCAGGGTTAAAGTATTATATCTGTTTTTCATTAGCCTCACGCACTTTAATAATGTGCTTAACGAGGTCGGGCTTGTTCGTGATAATTCCGTCAACTCCGACATCAAGCATCTTTTCAATGCTCTTGGGCTTGTCGATAGTCCACGGATTAACCATAATCCCATGAGCATGGGCTCTGTCAACATAAGTCTTTGAAACATAAATCTCATGCGGGTGAAGTGCATCAGCTCCTATGTTCTCAGCATATGCGATCGCATCTCTGGAAATGATCCAAGCAAGCTTTTTATCGGGGCTGTATAAAAGACCGGTTTTACAGCTCGGCTCATATTCTTTAGCTCTGACAAGAAGTTCCGGATTGAAACTTGAAATCAACAGTTTATCAAGCAACCCGTGTTCTTTAACCATATCAATAGTCAGCTCAACTATTTCAGCCTCTCTCGCCTCTTTCGGACTCTTAAGCTCAATGTTGAGTACCTTAAGATCAGATTTTTCGGCAAGAGTAAGAAACTCATCAACTGTCGGAATCTTTGTTCCGCTGTAAGCCGGAGAAAAATAGCTTCCGAAGTCAAAGTCTAAAAGTTCTTCGTATGTATAATCGGTTATGTTGCCCTTGCTGTCGCTTGTAGCGTTTATAGTGTAGTTATGACAAAGAACGGGAATCCCGTCTTTTGTCAAATGGACATCTGTTTCAAAACCGTCAACACTAAGTTCAACCGCCTTTTCAAACGCAGGAAGTGTGTTTTGCGGTGCAAATCCGTTTGCACCTCTGTGAGATATTACATTGCAGTGTTTCATGACTTATTCCCCCTCGTTGTCATTGCTGAAAACCGAAACCGCATATGTGTAAACATTATCATCTTTAAGCTCCTTGGGATCGCCCTGCTTCTCAACCTTGTAATCGGGAACAACACCTATACCATTATAGCTCTCTCCCTTATACGGCAAAATCTCACCAACAGACAAAAGCAATGCCCCTCCGTCTGTCAGTTTGAATATCTTCTGCATAACACCGACACCGGCTGTTGTTTCACCGACAATGGTTGCCTTGCCCATATTGTGAAGATCGCAGGCGAGAAGTTCTGCACCACCTAAAGTTCCGCTATTCGTTATAATAACGATCGGCAAGTTGACCGATGCTGCATCTGATGCGTACGTTGAAATAGTGTTTCCCTTAGCATCAACAACAGTTGCCAGAGCATCTGTTCCTTCAAGGCTCGGTGTGAATATATCAATAACCTTGATCGCCGCCTCAAAATTTGTGCTTGAATTGTCACGCAAGTCGAGTATCAAGCCCGTAGCATTTTGAGAAACGAACTTATCAACCGCCGACTGAACCTGACTTGCCGTTGTCGAATAGAAGTCACTGATTTTTATATAGCCTATCTGATTGTCGGCTTGGGTGCTGACACTCTGAGCCTCATATCCCTTGGCTATGCTTATGGTACGCTCGGTATCCTTGTTCTTGTAGGTGAGGTTGACCGTTGAAAGCTTATCGCCCTCAAACTTTGCGACCATTTCTTTATAGTTTTCTTTGGTGATAGCTTCGCCGTCAAATGCGACTATGACATCGCCTTTTTTAAGTCCGCTTATCTGAGCCGGTGAGCCGTCATAAACCTGAGTTATTTTCAGATTGTTTCCGCTTCTTGTGTACGTTATGCCTATGCCGGTCATTTTACCTTGATTTCTCGCATCATAGCTTGCATATTCATCGGCACTCATAAACTTTGAATACTGATCGCCCAAGCCGTTGACATAGCCGTTTGCAACTGCCTTTTCCATGCTCGATTCATCAATGTTGCCGTAGTAGTTAGCTTTGATTATATTGCCGATTTCCTCAAGCTGAGAATATGTCTGCACCTTCTCAGGCAGGTCTTTCAGCAGCGAATTATATATACCGCTTGAAGCAGTCATTGTTATCGAAACGGTGAGAGCTATCGCTATCGCAATAAGTCCTATCGTAGCTCCGAGTGATATTTTCTTACTCATATATTGTCCTTTCTCGGATAAACTATCCGCTGAGTTTGCGGGTTATAAAAGTCTTATATCCCTAAACGCAGATAAGGCAATCGCTCTTTTGAGAAATTGCCTTTCATTATATTACGGTATTGAAACATAATTCATCGGGTTCTGTCTTTCGCCGTCTTTTCTTATTTCAAAATGAAGATGCGGGCCCGATACTCTGCCGGTGTCACCGACTTTTCCTATAACCTGACCTCTGCTGACGGTTTGACCTTGGCTGACAAGTATCTTTGAGCAGTGAGCATAGATAGTCGTATATCCGTCACCGTGGTCGATGATTATATATTTTCCGTAGGTCGTTTTCTGTCCGGTAGGATCTGTATAGATGACCGTGCCACCTCTTGAAGCATAAATCGAAGCACCGTAAATTCCGGCAGCAGCAAAGTCAGTTCCGCCGTGACCTTCCCACTTGCCCCAAAGATTTCTTTTTCCGAACTTGCTCGTGACGTGTACACCGGGATAGTCAAGCGGGAAAGAGAATTTCGTTGAGCTGTCAACAACATTGCCGCCGGAACCTCCCGAATGGCTTGCATGAGCCGCAATGTAATCGTCAATAGCTTTCTCGGCTGCTTCTTCTTCCGCCTGCTGTTTAGCAATGAGGTTCTTATATGACGCACTGTTTTTATCAAGCTTTGCTTTATAAGCCTGCGTGTTTGCGTATTGAGTTTCTAAACTTCTCTTTGCTGCCTCAAGCTGAGACTGTGTCTGCTTAAGCTCTTTCTGCTTGTCATAAAGGCTTTGGTTTTCTTCCTTGATCTTCTCTTTCTTTTCTGCGAGAGACTTGGTTCTTTCCTTAAGCGATTCTTTTGAAAGCTTAAGAACTTCAATTTCCGCTTTAAACTTATTGATCAATGCAGCATCATTTTCACTGACTCTTTTCATCATTTCGAGTCGAGTTAAAAATGTCGCTATGCTGTCTGAACTCAAAAGTATTTTCAAATTGGTATCGTTGCCGGTTATATAGGCGCTGACAAGACGGTCAGAAAGATTGTTATAAGCCGTTTTGACATTTTTTTGAGCCGTTTTGATTTTCGAGTTAGCTGTAACAATATCGGAGTTGATCTGTTCAATCTCGTTTTGATAGCTTTTTATCGTATCTTCAACAGCCTTGACCTGTGAATCTATGATATCTTTTTGTTCAAGAAGGTTGTCTATCTGATTTCTTGTGTAAGCCAAGTCGGAATCGAGGGTTGACAAATACGCTTCCTGATTATTGATATCTGATTCGAGAGATGCCAGTTTCTTCTTGTTTTCCGCTATCTTTTTTTGCAATTCTTCCTGTTCTGCTCTGAGGTCATCAAGAGTCGAACTTGCATCAATATGAGATGAATTAAAGGTTATGCATGAGAAAATGAGAACCGAACATAAAAGATACGATATTATTCTCTTAAATGTCTTAGATTTCATTTGCTTCACTGCCCTCTTTTCTGAGATATTTCGCCATAGTGACGATACTGCCGAATATGCCGATAATCAAGCCTCCGCCGATATAGCAAGGAACAAGCACCGGCCAATAATCGAATATTGAAACCGTTTCACCGCCGAAAAGTGTGATAAATGAGGAAAGTGCATTTCCCTCAAGCTTTTCGACACCATAGGTAAGACCAAGGGCGAGAAGTGCGGAGAACACACCGATAACAACGCCCTCAACTATGAACGGCCAACGAACGAACGTGTTTGTTGCACCGACCGATTTCATAACCTGAATGTCGATCTTTCGATAAACCATGGTTATCTTTATTGTGTTGGTGATAATAAACACCGAAACAACAAACAACAGTATAACTATTATCGCACATATCGCCGAAACCGATTTTTGCAGAGCTGTTATCTGACCGACAAGCTCTTGGCTTTCACGGATTGACGATATATTCTGAACATTTTTTATGCTTGCGAGCGTGACATCAAAATTTTCAAGATCTGTCACCGTAACGTGATAGCAGTCCGGCAACGGATTTTCCAGAAGATTCTTAAACGATTCCGCTTCAACACCGTAGGATTCAAGCTGATCAACAAATGCGTCTTCTTTAGAAACAAATTCTACCGATGAAACATTCGTGACATTTTTTAGATCTTCACCAACTTGTGCTGTCGCCACCTCGTCAAGACCTTTCTCAACAAAAGCAATGACAACGTTCTGGCTTTCCACCTGTTTGACCATTGATTGAATGTTGAAAAGAATCATCATTGAGACACCGATAAGCAGCAGACAAGCCGTCAACACGCTGACAGAAGAAAGTGTCATGCTATGGTGAGAAATGAGATTTTTAAGTCCCATTTTTGTCAAATAGTTGATATTCAATCCGCCGCTTTTCTGATTTTTATTTGATTGTTTAGATGAAAACTGCTTTTCAGCGGTTGGTTCCGCTTTTGTTTTGGTTTTCTTAGCCAAGATCTGCACCTCCCTTTACTATCGGGCCTATGCTGTCTTGAACTATCTGAGCTGCTTGACTGTCTTTAGCAGGAACATCGGAAATGATCCTTCCGTTTTTCAAAGTAACAACTCTATGTGAAAACATATTGACAAGCTCCTGATCATGTGTTACGACTACGACCGTTGCACCGAGTGCGTTTATTTTATCGAAAAGAACCATAATATCCTTTGAAAGCATCGGATCAAGATTACCCGTGGGTTCATCGGCTATTATGACTGATGGGTTATTGACAAGCGCTCTGGCTATTGCAACTCTCTGTCTTTCACCTTGAGAGAGCTGGTTAGGCAGACAATCAGCCTTATCTGTCAGGTCAACAAGCTTGAGAACATATTGAACTCGCCTTGTTATTTTTCTTTCTCCCATGCCTATGACTCGCAATGCAAAAGCAACGTTGTCATAAACCGACATTTTCGGAATCAGACGGAAATCCTGAAAAACGATTCCGAGCATACGTCTGAGATAGGGCAATTCACGGCGTTTTATTCTTGTCAGGTTGAATGGGCCGACACGGACTATGCCCTTGTCAACCTTTTCAAGTCCCATGATGACCGAAAGAAACGAGCTTTTGCCCGCACCCGATGCACCAACGACAAAAACAAACTCACCGTCATTCACCGTGACTGTCACATCTTCGAGAGCGACCGTGTTGTTGGTTTTATACGTCATGCTGACGTTTTTAAATTCAATCATATTCTTCTCTTTCCTTGCAAATCATGATACAGTACGCTCCGACTCGGAGCGTACTTTTAGACGGATCAATACTTTATCGGGTTTGCATCAAGATACTTCTTAACCATAAGTGCTACTTTGAAAACGATAGCATCATCAAATTCACGAAGGTCAAGTCCCGTCAGTTTCTTGATCCTTTCAAGTCTGTAAACGAGTGTGTTTCTGTGAACGAAAAGTTTTCTTGAAGTTTCCGAAACATTGAGGTTATTCTCAAAGAACTTCTGAATAGTGAACAATGTTTCGTGGTCGAGATTTTCTATTGAGCCTTTCTTGAATATCTCACGCAGGAACATATCACAAAGTGTTGTCGGAAGCTGATAAATAAGACGGGCTATGCCGAGGTTTTCATATGTGATGATGGTTTTTTCCGTGTCGAAAACCTTGCCGACTTCAAGGGCTATCTGAGCGTCCTTGAATGAACGAGCGAGATCCTTTATGCCGACTACGGTCGTACCTATTCCTATATGAGCCGTGATATAAAATTCCTTTGTCAGTGTGTCCGCAATGCTTCTGGCAAGCTTTTCGAGATCTTTAAGCTCTGTCTGCGGGCGGATCTCTTTGACAAGAACAATATCCGTCTTATTGATATTTATGACAAAGTCCTTGCTTCTGTCAGGGAACAAGCCGAGAATTGCATCAAACACGGCAGCGTCATTCTTTTCGGGAATTCTTATAAGAAGTACGCAACGTCTGGCTTCGTTATTGAAAGAAAGCTCACGGCTTTTAAGATAAATGTCACCTTGAAGAATATTGTCAAGAATAACGTTCTTTATAAAGTTACCTCTGTCATATTTTTCGTCATGATACTGTTTAATATTGGAAAGAGCGATCGCAACAAGGCTTGCATATCGGCCCGCCTCTTGATCGTCACCGTCAACATAAACAGCACATTCTGTCTGCATATTGTTGCCGAAAGCAAGAAATGACTTTCCGGCAAAGGTCTTGACCTCAAACGAAGAAAATACTTCTCCGAAA
The DNA here is from genome assembly GCA_964616655.1 of uncultured Faecalibacterium sp. Taxonomy (GTDB): domain Bacteria; phylum Bacillota; class Clostridia; order Oscillospirales; family Acutalibacteraceae; genus UBA6857. The sequence goes on along the minus strand of CAZTSC010000002.1, from coordinate 81,572 downwards.
TCCACGTCACTTAACTGCTCGCCTATTGTGTTAAGCTCGCTGCTTGCGATGATCACACCAGTCTCGTCTATAACGCCGATAGTTCTGTCAATCGCATCACGCATCTGGTGTATAACGCCTTGATAGAGTCTGTTTGACATAATGTTACCCCCACGGTTTAGTTGTGTTACAGTGTCTGAAATGCTCTCGTTTTTCAGTTATAAAAGCCGACAAAACAGGCCTTTTGGACACTTTTGGATATTTTAACGAATAGTCCAATGTCCATTTTACACAACTTTTAGGCAATTTGCAATATAAATGCCTAAAATTTTTATTTATTTTTTCCAATAGGTGTGAGGTTTTTTGTAACAAATTACTTTTTAGACGGTATTTTAGCCTGATAAATTGGCACAATAAACATTGTGAAAAACTAACAAAAATTGTTTCCGACCCATACCAAAACAGCCGATATTTTATCATTTTTGTCCCAATTTGAGCAAAATGCACAATCGCCGTAACATCGCACTTCGAGCAAAGACTTCATATAAGCAGACACTCTTCCGTACACTAAAACATTATCATATAAATGTGACACTGCTATTTCGATTATTGCGTTATCATATGAACAAGAAATGACGATGTCGGTGTAACAGAAAAAGAACCTAAAAATTAAAATACACTGCAATTCAGTGTCAAATTCTTATTGTAAACTACCTTAAGTTGTGATATTATATTCAAAAATCCTATCATTAAAAGAGAGGTTCGCCATGAGAGATAAAATGAAAACAAAAAATGTGACTAAAGGTGTCACATTATGCACATATAAGACCGATGACTTCAAAACGGCTCAAGCAAGTATAAACATAGCTATGCCGCTTGATGACGGAAAAAATGCCGCAAGAGCATTGCTTATATATTTGATTTCAAAGACAAACAGAGAATACCCCTCCATAAAGGCGATGACTTCAAAACTAAGTATGCTTTACGGTGCATCTATAGCGGCTTCTGTCGTCAAAAGCGGTGAAAGCCAAGTTTTGAGATTGACTCTTGAGTGCATTGACGACAAATTTACCTTGAATGGCGAAAGCGTTATTCTCGATTCACTTTCACTGATGTTCGATATGCTCTTTTCACCCAACACAGAAGGCATGAGTTTTAAAGATGATGATGTCAAACGTGAAAAGCGTCTCATGATCGAAAGAATAAGAAGTATAAACGACAACAAGATAGCTTATGCCGCCAACAGACTTGTCGAAGAAATGTGTAAAGACGAGGTCTATTCTATAAGAAAATACGGCACAGAAGAAGAAATCGAGGCTTTAACGGGAAAGGATATTTCAGATGCTTTGATAGATGTTCTTCTCCATGCTCCGATACAGATAAATGTTATCGGCGGTTTTGACGAAGAAAAGGTCGAAAAGCTTGTCTCGGATAAGTTCTCAACTGTTGAAAGAGGAGATATTGCCGAGCTTCGCACTCAGTTTTTGAGTGAAGCCTATGACGAAAGAGAAATCAGAGAAAAACAAGACGTCAACCAGTGCAAACTTGTTATAGGAATGAGAGCCGGCATGACATATGACAGAGACAACTATGCCGCACTCAAAGTTATGACGGATATTTTCGGTTCAGGCACTTATTCAAAGCTTTTCACAAATGTCAGAGAAAAACAGAGTCTTTGCTACTACTGCTCCGCTAAGCTTGACGCAAGCAAGGGCTTAATTCTCATTCAAAGCGGAGTTGAAAAGGAAAACATTGACAAAGCGATAAAAGCGATAAAGCACGAGTTTGACTCTATGATAAAGGGTGATTTTGACGAAGAAATTATCAATTCAAGCAAACTCAGCATTTGTGACGGACTTGCAGGAGTGCTTGACACACCGGAAGATATCGACTCATGGTATGGAGTACAACAAACGGCAAGCTGTGTCTTTTCACCCGATGAACTTTCCGAAATGATAAAGCAGGTCACGAAAGAAGAAATAATGACAGCCGCTTCATTCGCAAGTTTTGACACGATATATATTCTCGAAAACCAAGGGGAGGAAACAAAATGAATATTCAGACAGTAAGCAACGAGTTTCTTTCCGAGACTTATTATAAAATAGATCACACTTCGGGATTAACGATATACGTCATGCCGAAAAAAAATTATAAGACAACATATGCTCTTTTCGGTACGAACTACGGTTCGGTGGACACAACGTTTTGCCGAAAGGGAGAGAAGCCGAATAAAGTTCCGGAGGGGATCGCCCATTTCTTGGAACATAAACTTTTTGAATCCGAGGAGCTTGATGCTTTCACGAGGTACGCACAGACAGGTGCGAGCGCAAACGCTTTCACTTCGTTTGACAAGACCTGCTATCTTTTCTCTTGTGCGGATAATTTTTCTCAATCATTTGAAATTCTTTTAGACTTTGTTAAATCTCCCTATTTCACTCAACAAACGGTCGAAAAAGAACAGGGAATTATCGGTCAGGAGATAAGAATGTATCAGGATAATCCCGACTGGCAGGTACTTTTCAATCTTCTCAGAGGAGTTTATCACAACAACCCTGTTCGCATAGATATTGCCGGAACAGTTGAGTCTATCGCAGAAATAGATGCAAAGCTTCTTTACACCTGCTATAATACGTTTTATAATAACAGCAACATGGCTCTTGCCGTTGCGGGAAACGTGACAGTCGATCAGGTTTTGGAAATTGCGGACAAATGCTTGAAACCCGAAGAAAAAGTTGAGATTGAAAGAACTTTTGAAGATGAACCCGAAACTGTAAATCAAGCTTATATTGAGCAGGATATGCACGTTGAGGTCAAGAAGTTCAACATTGGATTTAAGGAAAAGGCAGAAAACAAAGCCGATGTCAAACGCAACACTCTCATGTCGGTGATTCTCGACCTTATTTGCGGAAAATCAACTGATCTTTATTCCGAGCTTCTCGAAAAAGAGCTTATCAACTCAAGCTTTTATGCCGAATATTTCTCAGGCCGTGGCTTTGCGGTGAACATTTTCGGCGGCGAAAGCAACAAGCCGGAGGAAGTCAAGGCTGCGATTCTCGACAGAATACGTTACCTCAAAGAAAACGGCATTGACAGAAAGCAGTTTGAAGAAATAAGACGAATGAAATACGGAAATGAAATAAAAGCTCTCAACGATATTGAGGCTCTTTCAAACGGTCTTATAAACTCTCATTTTGAAGGATATGATATATTTGATATATTCGACAGCTATAAAAATATAACCGCAGAGGACGCTGAACAACTCATAAAAGAATGTTTCAATGAGGACAAATGCGTTCTGTCGGTGATAAAATAAAGGAATAGGTGATAAATTATGGATACTGTTGCAGTTCATTTTGCAGGACTCGACAAGGCGTTCAACATTTCAAAAACACTTGTTGAATTCACCTTGCCGTTCACGGAAAAGGTTATCTCCATCAGATGGTACGGTGCGATAATCGCTTTCGGATTTCTTCTTGCGGTCTTATTCGGAGGAAGAATAGCTTACAAATGGAAGATAAACCTCGATAAGATGGTCGATATTCTCATCTACGGTACGATATTCGGAATCATTGGAGCAAGACTTTATTATGTCGCATTTGAATGGGGATATTATTCTCAGCATTTAAATGAGATAGTTCAGATATGGAATGGCGGTCTTGCAATTTACGGCGGAATTATCGGCGGACTTTTAGGCGCATATATAACCTGCAAGGTCGAAAAGGTCAACTTCTTCAATCTTCTCGATATGGCATCTATGAGCTTACTGATAGGTCAAGGCATCGGAAGATGGGGCAATTTCGCAAATCAGGAAGCATTCGGAACGTTCACGACAAAGCCGTGGGGTATGATGAGTGATACGGTTCTCGAATACATACAAAAAAATCCCTCATCATTCGGACTTAGCGGAATGACAAGCGATCAGATAGCTGCTTACATCAGCGAAAACGATCTCTATGTTCATCCCACTTTCTTGTACGAGTCGATATGGTGCTTGCTCGGATTTGCAGTGCTTTATATTATTCTTCGCAAATTCAGAAAATTCAGTGGACAACTCTTTCTCACCTACGGTGTTTGGTACGGAATTGAAAGAGCCGTCGTCGAAGGACTCCGCACGGACAGCCTTTTCATCGGTAACACAAACTTGCGTGTTTCACAGCTTTTATCCATAGTTTTAGCCACTGTTTGTCTCATACTTCTTGTTGTACTTCTTGTTAAATATAAGAAAAATCCCAAGCCGATAGAAGGCATAGACTATTTCCCACCGAAAACCGAAAAGGAACTTGAGGCAGAGGAAAAACTCAAGGCTAAAAAAGCTGAAAAAGCCAAAAGAAAAGCAAACAAAGGTGTTGTCATAAGAAATGGAAAGATGGTCAAAGAGCCTAAAAAATCCGAGTCAGAGGACAACATTGAAACAGCGAAACCGACAGACGAAAGCGAGACAGAAGATGAAAATAATTGACGGAAAAGCAGTTAGTCTCAGCGTTAAAAACGACATTAGAAAAAAAACTGCACTTCTGAAAGAAAAGGGAATAGTGCCGACACTTGCCGTTATAATTGTCGGCAATGATCCGGCATCAAAAGTTTATGTCAACAACAAGAAAAAAGCTTGTGAATATATTGGGTTTAATTCCGCTGAGTACGTTTTAGATGAAAGCGTGAGCCAAAACGAACTGCTCGGATTGATAGAAAAGCTCAATTCCGATCCGGAGGTTGATGGGATTCTCTGTCAACTTCCACTTCCGAAACACATTGACGAAACCGCTGTGATGAACTCGATTTCCAGTGAAAAAGATGTTGATGCATTCACACCGGCAAATGTCGGAAAGATAATGACCGGTGAATACGATATGCTCCCATGTACACCGGCAGGCATCATGGAGCTGATAGCATCGACAGGAGAAAGCATCGTTGGAAAACACGCAGTTGTTGTCGGAAGAAGCAACATTGTCGGAAAGCCTATAGCAATGCTTTTACTTCATGCCGATGCAACGGTAACGGTCTGTCATTCAAGAACTCAAAATCTTAAGAAAATATGCCAAAGTGCAGATATTTTGATTGCCGCTGTCGGCAAGGCAAAGTTTATAACCGCCGACATGATAAAGAACGGAGCAACAGTTATTGACGTTGGAATAAACCGAGACGAAAACGGTAAACTTTGCGGTGATGTTGACTTTGACGGTGCTGCGGAAAAAGCAAGCTATATAACACCCGTACCGGGTGGATGCGGCCCTATGACGATAGCTATGCTCATGAAGAACACCTACAATGCGGCAGTCAAACGCAGAATAACACGATAAAATTTACTTCTGAATTTAAGTTTTTTGCAGCGGCAGCTCTGCACCTGCTCACACCTTCGGTGTTCGCAGGTACACGATCTGCCGCTGTCGCCCGCTTCGCGGGCGGTTTTTTTGAATAACCTGTTGACAAAATAAATAACAAGTGTTATTATAGGCATACTAACAAAAGTGATTACGTTTATTTTGTGCAATCACTCCATGAGTACATAAAAAAGAAAGGAAGATCGAAATGAAAGACAAGAAGCTTTATAAAAGCCCCGACAAAAAAATTTGCGGAGTTTGCAGTGGAATTGCGGATTATTTCAACATTGACTCGACACTGGTCAGGATAATTGCAACTGCAATCGGACTTTACTCGATAGGTATTGCGGTTATAGTTTATCTTGTGCTTGCTCTTGCGATGGAAAATCCGCCCGAAAATTATTATCAAATCTATCAAAACTCCTCAAGAAAGCTGACAAAGAGTGCAGATAAGAAGATATCGGGAGTTTGCGGAGGAATCGCTCAAGCGATAGGCATAGATCCTGTTATAGTCAGAATTGCGTGGGGCCTTATCACAGCCTTAACGGCTGTTGTGCCGGGAACAGTGATTTATATTATTGCGGCATGCATCATGCCCGGCGCACCGGAAAACAACCAGCAATACTATGACTACCAAAACTATCAGCAGCAAAATTATCAACAATACCAACAGTACAATCAAAATCCGCAAGACGGAGACAATCAGAACAACTGAGATAAGTTCCGTGACAACATAGGTTTTTGATGAAAAATCACAAATCTAAACAAATTCAGAAAAAAGTCAAGGGAAATTTAGAAATTTCCCTTGACAATACTTTTCTATTTTGATATACTCTCTTAGTCGATTGACACACTGACGTTATTTTCGTCTAAAGTCATTCGGGCCATTAGCTCAGTTGGTTAGAGCAACCGGCTCATAACCGGTCGGTCCGGGGTTCGAGTCCCTGATGGCCCACCATGTTTAGGGGTATAGCTCAGTTGGTAGAGCAGCGGTCTCCAAAACCGCGTGCCCTGGGTTCAAGTCCTAGTGCCCCTGCCAAAATCGGACACCGATTTTGATACAATGCGTATCGAAGTGGGTGTCCGATTTCTTTTTTCAAAGCCCTTGATTTGCAGGGCTTTTGATGCTTTTTTAAGGATAACGTTCTCTTTTAGTCAAATAAAATGCGTATTTCGGTCAAAGTTTTTATACAATTTAAAATAAAATTATTGACTTCCAGCATATAATTTGTTTTAATTATTTTAGAACAGAAGTTACAAAAGCATTGTTCACGGTTACGTTTCTCACAGTATATCGCTAACGGTTTCTGATAACTTCTCGGAAGTTATCACGCAATGCCTGTTTTAACCTGTTCAATTAAAAATTTATAGGCACAGGGCGAGTAAAACCGAATTCCGTGCTAAAAACTGAAAAGGCAGGAGATAATTATGAACATTCTTGCGTATCCAAAATTTATAAGGCCTATAATTTCCGTGTTGCTTGGCATCATTTCACTTTTCCTTTCGTTTGCCGGCAGACCGACAATCCCTCACGGTGAGCAGGTTGATATGAGCAAATTCGAGTTAACATGGTATGATGAATTTGACGGAGACAGCCTCGATTTGAGCAAGTGGGGCGGTCATGGCTATGCCAACGGAGCCACTGTTCCCAGACGTGGCGGATATTGGAACAACAAGCTCGCTACGGTTGAAAACGGCAGTTTGCACATTGCGACAAAATATTTCCCCGATGGCATTGACGGTAACGGAAAACCCGGCTGGTATTCTTGCGGAATTAATACAAATAAGAGTTTCAGTCAGAAATACGGCTATTTTGAATGTCGCTGTATTTTGCCTAAAGGTACAGGACAGTGGGCGGCATTTTGGATGGGTTGCGAGGGTGTTGCCGACACTCAAAGCAATGGCGAAAAGGGTGCTGAAATAGATATTTTTGAGTCACCGTATTATCACCTCGGCGGTGATGATAAAAATTCTGTTTCGTCAAAACTGCACATTAACGGCTATGGGCCGGAACTCAAAAGCAAAGATGTCAGTTTTGCAAGAATTTTGGGAAATGATCCCTACGAGGAATACAACACCTATGGAGTCGAATGGAATGAGAACGGTTATATTTTTTATATAAACGGAGTTGAAACCGGCAGAAGTGATTTTGGCATTTCAAAAGCTCCCGAATGGATGATTTTGTCCGTTGAGGTAGGCGGTAATAACGCACAACCCGAAGATAATTGGGCAGGTGCCGCAATTGATAAAAACACTGACGAACTTACCGATTTTATCATTGACTATGTTCGTGTATATCAGTATAAATAAACAGTAATAAACGTTGATGAGCTGTAAAAAACTTTCGTTTTTTACAGCTCTTTTTATAATATTTTTCAGAGAATTATAATATCACATTTTCATTTAAGCACTGTTAAATTAAGTTTTGAAGTGCTTTTATTTTTTTGCCGAGATATAAGTATATTTAACTTTTCCTGTTTAAAATTCAATAAGTTGCGACAGTGAGAAAGCTCACTACATGAGAAGTAACAGTGTCATAGCCTCCTCAAGCCGTGCATATATGTCATCAATCTGAGATATCGGCAGCGGATTTTCACCCTTTCCTATTTCGATTGTAAAAGCCGGTTTTGAAAACTCGGATATAAACCAATCCTTAAAGCCGGCATAAGATGCAAGCCCTTCATTTTCAACTATCTTATATCCGCAGGAACACGCAAGGATTTTTGCCATCATCTGAGATTTGACCGGCTCTTTTCCGCAAAATCCGCTGTATATTTCTTCTCCTTGTGAATGAAGAGCCGTAGCCGTGCGGAACTTTTTTCTCCGGCAAAGCTCACATATAGCTTTTGTTTCAGGTTCACTTTCCGGTGAAAAGCCACCGAACTGCCTCGGTGAACTTGTCAATATTCCGCTTTCGATTTCAAGAAACCGTTCCTTTTTCCATTCGGCATCAAAATTATGGTTTAGATCAACACCGATAGAATTAGCATTCCAACGAGAATAATCGTCACATTCAATTTTCTCCGTTATATGCCTCATGTTTCCTGCGCCCTCTAGACCTTTGACGGCTATTTCTGTTCCGTCAGGATTGAGACATGGAACAAACGTCACACCGAATTTATTCATAAGCGATGATATCTTTATTGAAGAAACCTGCTCATCTTTTTCTATAGCTTCACATAATGTCAATATGTATTTGTATATCACAAGACAGGTCAACCATTCGCAACCGTGAACACCTCCGACAATTAAAACACAGTTAAGCTCATTGCCGAGAGAAACTGAAAATATTCCCCTGCCCGTATAAGTCCTGCCAATAACGGCAGGTCGCAAAAAGCTGTATTTTTTTGTCAGTTCTTCAACGAAAAGCCGACTTATGTCATAATTAAATCCGCCCGAAAAATCAAGCATAATACCACTCCTGAGATATATAATCTATAAGCCTTATATCCCTATATCACAGTACTCAATAATTCATCGAATACTCTGTGTCCGGACACGACTTAATGTACTTATATATATTTTAAAAAATCAGCACATATTCCGATAATTGACAAATCAGACGGTTAAATATATAATGGTTGAAGTTTAAGATTGGAAGTGTTCTTATGAAACTTGAAGAAAAAACGCTGAAAGAAAACGTCATCTTCAGCGGAAAAATAATCACCGTCAACTGCGATGAGGCACTCTTGCCTAACGGAAAGACTTCAAAGCGTGAAGTCGTTTATCACCATGGCGGAGTCTGTGTCGTACCGCTGACAAAAGAGGGCGAGCTGCTGTTTGTCAAACAGTTTCGCTATCCATACCGTGAGGTGGTCTTAGAGCTTCCGGCAGGAAAACTCGAAAAGAATGAAAACCCTTATGAGGCAGGTCTGCGTGAACTTGGTGAGGAGGTCGGAGTGACCACCGATGAAATGATTTCTCTCGGCAAATTCTATCCGACACCGGGATATTGCAGTGAAATAATTCATATCTATCTCGCTGAAAACTTGACTGTCACGGGACAGCACCTCGATGATGACGAATTCCTTGATGTTGAAAAAATCCCACTCGAAAAAGCACTTAAAATGGTTATGTCGGGCGAAATCGTTGACGGAAAAACCCAAACCGCCATACTAAAAACAGCAATGCTCAAGGGGGTTACGGCATGAGATTTATTTTAGCCTCTGCATCACCGAGAAGAAAAGAGCTTTTGACTTCCGCCGGTTTCACATATGAGGTACACCCGGCAGACATAGAGGAGAAAATTCCTTGCGGTACGCCCACTGAGTCGGTGGCCGAAGTCTTGGCAAAGCAGAAAGCTGAGAGCGTACTGGAAAAATATCCCGATGCGGTCGTTTTAGGTTCTGATACAATAGTCGTTCTTGACAGAAAAATTCTTGGCAAGCCCCATGACAAAACCGAAGCAAGCGAAATGCTCCACTCACTTTCCGGCGGAAAACATCAAGTCTATACAGGGCTTTGCGTTTGTTCAAAGAATAAGACCGTCTCGCTGACAAGTTGCACAGATGTTTATTTTCATAAACTTTCCGATGAGCTGATAAATGCCTATATCGAGACAGGAGAGCCTATGGATAAAGCCGGAGCATACGGCGCTCAAGGACTCGGAAGTATTCTCGTTGAAAAAATTGACGGAGACTTTTTCACCGTTATGGGATTACCGATAGCCGAATCTGTGCGACTTCTCGCTGAATTCGGCATAAAAGGCACATTGCCGGTTTGAGAATTTTTGTGTCACTTAGGATAAACCGGAAGTGGTACTGCTTATTTTCATAACTTTTTCGACATTTTTCCTATCTAATGCTACAATTTAGCGTTTAGACCTTGATTTTTCTGCAAATTATCTTATAATATTGATAACGCCATATACATATATAGATGTATGGCGTAATTTTTCTTACTATTTAATTTAAAAGGAATGATATCATGAAAAAAACTCTCACAAAAGGCAAAATGATTCGCTACTGTCTTTCCGACATAGCTAAAGGCTTGTTCAATGGTATGATAGGTAACTATCTGCTTTATTTTCTCCAGCCGAGTGAAGAAAGCGGAATCACTTATCTCCTCCCTCAAAACAAGTTTTTAGGTTTCATTACGATAATGGGACTTTTGACAGCTATAGGAAAAATTGTCGATGCCATAACCGATCCATGGGTAGCTAATCTTTCAGATAAATGCACACATAAAGACGGCCGCAGAATGCCGTTCTTAAAATATTCGGCTGTCCCTTATGCCGTATCAGTGCTGATGATATTTATGGCTCCGTTTAAGGCAGGTTCTGTTTTAAATGCGATTTGGGTTGGTTTCTTCCTCATCGCATACTACACTGCATATACATTCTTCTTTATTCCCAGAAATGCTCTTATTCCCGAAGTTATTCCCGATGCAGCGGAAAGAGTTACATACTACAGTATCAGCACGGCATTCTTCATGGGCTCAAGCTCTTTCATGTATGCAGCATCATTGTTCGCTAAGATCTTCAAAGACAGAGGCATAAGCCCGCTTTGGTCATGGAGAATAGTTTTCATCATATTTGCAGCTATCGGTCTTGTCTGCGTTCTTCTCGGTGCAACGGCATTCAAGGAAAAGGACTATGTTGAGGGCAGCGTTCAGCCGAGACAGTCACTTTTAGAATCAGCAAAAACTATCTTCAAAAACAAAACTTTCGTGACTTTCTTTGCAGGCGACCTTTTCAGCTATATTTCACTCGCGTTCTTTGAGTCGGCTATGATGTATTACATAACCATGCTTTTGCACATACCCGAAGAACAGTCATTCTATGTTATGCTGGCGGCAATCGTTGTGGCCATATGTATGTTCCCATTGATAACAAAGATTGGCAAAAAGAACGGCAAAAAGACTATGCTTGTTGTCGCAAGTGTCATATTCACTGTTGTTTTCGCATTTATATTCTTCGGTGATACGATCGCTTCATTCTTCACGGGCTACGAACTTGTACTCGGAATGGTCATGGGCGTTATGGTCGCTTTCCCGTTTGCAGCTATAAATATTCTTCCGCAATCCGCAGTTTCCGATATAATCCAAAAGGACAGCATCGAAAACGGTGTCAACCGTGAGGGCTTCTTCTCGGCAACAAAGACGTTCATTGAAAAAGTAGCATACTCATTAGCTATGATCGTCATTTCAAGCGTACTCGCAGTCGGTGCAACCGGAAATTCACAGGTCGGATTGCTCGGTGTTAAGCTGACAGGTGTTTTCGCCGGTATATTCAGCCTTCTCTCGCTTATATTCTTCTCTTTATACAACGAAAAAGAAGTCACCGAATTTATCAAAAATCATACAAAGGGGGAAGTTAAGAAATGAAAAAAGCAGTTTTAAAAACAGAGGCAGACCGTCACAGCGTTTCTGCCGACAGAAATAAAGAATATGTCAGAAAACTTACTCGCATGATAAACTGCAAAACAGTTTGGACTTATGACAACGAAAACGAGTCGGAATACAAAAAATTCTATTCCGTTTTGGAAGAAGAATTTCCGAATATTACGGCTAAAGCCGAGAAGTTGACTTTCGGTGGCGGTTGTTTCGTTTATGTAGTCAAGGGCAAAAATGCCAAGAAAAATATCATGCTCATGAGCCACCACGATGTTGTCGAGGGCAGTGACGATTGGAAAACAGATCCGTTCAATGCCGTAGAAAAGAACGGTTGGCTTTACGGCAGAGGAACTATCGACACAAAAACTCCCCTTTTCGCTGAACTTATGGCTTGCGAGGAGCTTTTGGCCGAAGGTTACGAACTTGAAAATATCAATCTTTATATCGGCTCATCAAACAATGAAGAAGTATGCGGTGACGGCATGGTGCTTGCAACCGAATATTTCAAAGAGAACGGTATTCGCTTTGACACGGTTCTTGATGAGGGCGGTGCTATCACTGAGGGACAGATCCCCGGTGTTGAATGTAAGAGTGCTATGGTTGCCGTTCATGAGAAAAGCAGACATATGTATCGCTGCAGCACCGAGATAGATACCAAAGGTCACGGTGGATTCGGCGGTGCAACAGACAGTGCAGTTGAAAGACTCAGCCGATTTATAACGGAAGTCAGCGACAAGAAAAACAAAATATACAAAGGCAGATTCTATCCGGAGGTTAAGGCAACATTTGAACGTCACGTTCCCTATCTCTCATTCCCGATGAACTTCCTTTTCGGTAATCTTAATCTTTTCGGGCCGCTGATCAAGAAAATCATGATGACAATTCCTGCGGCAAGTGCAATGCTTTCAACCGGATTGAGTTTCACCACTCTTAAGGCCGGCAGTGAACTTGATCCTCAGATAAGAGCCAAGACAGCGGAAACGACCATGTTCCTGCGCTGTGTTCGTGAAGACGATCTCTATCAGGGACTTGAGAAGATCAAAGCAATAGGCAAGAAATACGGTGTTAAGATAGAAGAAATCGAGAGAGACTATTGTCAGCCCACAGACTTCAATTCTGATTCATTTAAGACGGTCGAGGCTCTTCTTCGTGAAAACTTCCCCGATGTTGCGGTCGCTCCTTTCCTGCTGACTGCGGGTACAGACGCAAGACGTTTCACCGATGTCGCCGACAACATTCTCCGCTTCGCTCCGATTGACCTGAACAAAGATCAGTTCGGAACTATCCATGCCGCAAACGAACACATAGGAATCAAGAATATCGGCGAATGTGTCGTATTCTATAAAGACTTTATCAAAAAAATAAATTCATAAGGAGAAATTATTATGAGCAAGGTTAAAAACGATCCCAAATACAAAAACGTGCTTTTACAGGCTATAAGAGCACAGCTCGAACATAGAGCTTTCTGGCTTTATCTTCTCTGCGATGAAGCTCAGAAAAGAGGTCTTGATCCCAGAGATTTCGGCAGCGCCGCTGTCAGAAGATGTGGACTTTCACAGGGTGCTGATCTTGTCAAGAAAGGCAAGACAGACAGCCTTGTCGGACTTCGCAAAACTCTTTTCACAAAACCGGCTCAGCTCGTTTTTGAAATGGATATTCTCGAATCAACAGACGATAAGCTTTCGATCGACTTCCACTACTGTCCGCTTGTTAAGGCTTGGCAGAACGCAGGCTGCTCCGATGAGGAGATAGCAATGCTTTGCGACATAGCAATGTGTGGTGACCACGCTATCGGTGAAACCTATGGCAGCGTGCTTGATCTTCCTAAGTGCATTGCTAAGGGTGACGATGTTTGTTCGCTTCGTTATCACAAATAATAATCCGAAAATCAACAAACCGTGTCGATGCTATGCACTGACACGGTTTATTTTTATATAAATCAGTATTTCAGCTGATTTACACATCGAATATTCTGATTGTTCACCTTGGTCAATTAGTGCCGAACCATGTAACTGTCAGTTTTCACAGCCTTCAAAGTCACATCTTATCGACCTTTCTGCAGCGGGGCAGGAGTTCGGCACTCACTCGCCTGCGGCTCGGAGTGCACGAACTCCTGCCGTTACGCTCGCTTCGCTCGCTGCATCCACACACCTCAAAAGGCCACGGACTGCCGCAATGCGACAGTCCGTGGCCAAAAGCATTAAGTAAAATTATCGAAACCTTATTTTGCAACGGGTACGTTGATTTCAAGGTCTGTCAACGGGAATGAACAGCAGGGATGAATACAACCGAACTTGTAGTCTGCAAGACGGCGATATTCAAGATGCTTCGGAACATAAACCTTACCTGAAAGAAGGTGTGAATGACAGAAACCACACTCACCGCTTCTGCAACGTGAAGGTACTGATATTCCGTTCTTTTCAAGTGTCTGCATAACAGAGTCGTGTGAATATCCCCAAACAGTTGTTGTCTTGTCCTGAATTGTGACAGTGATCTTAACTCTTTCGGGTACACCCTGCGGATAATCGTCTTGTGTCTGCGGGTTGTGGAACTCGCCGAACATTTCGTGACGAACATACTTTCTCTCAAGGTTCAGCTTTTCAAGCTCCTTGTCAACAAAAGCATACATCTGCTGAGGGCCACAAAGAAAAATTGAATAAGGCTCATTTTCGGGAGCATATTTCTTGATAAGATCAGCTGTGATAAAGCCCTTCTCTGTGCCTTTGACCTTCTTGCCCTCATCGCTGAGAACATGAACAACTTTTATCTTGTCGCACTTCTTCTCAAGCTCGGCAAGCTCGTCACGGAAAAGAATATTGTCATAGTTACGGCTGCCGTAAAGGAGGATCATTTTGAAGTCCTCATCGCCGTCAGCTATAGCGTTAGCCATCGAGAGGAACGGTGTGATACCGCTGCCGCCGGCAAGGCAGATAACTGTCTCGGCGTCTCTTATCGGCTGGTACTCAAAGTTTCCGGAGGGAGCTGAAACAGTAACCTCTGTTCCGACCTGCCATGTGTCGAAGATATATCTTGACATAAGGCCGCCCTCAACAAGCTTGATCGTTAAGGTGTATTTGCCCTCAAGTGAAGCTTTCGGAGCTGATGATATAGAGTATGCTCTTGTGATGGGCATTCCCTCTATCGTCTCAAAAACTGTGAGATATTTGCCTGCTCCGAAGTATGCAAGAGACTTTGTTCCTCTGCTTTCATCGGGTACAAGAGTAAAGGTCTTGCAATCGGGAGCCATTTCTCTGACATCGGCAACCTTTAAATACTGACGGTTGGGGTGGAGAGCCTTAGCGATTTCGTATGCAGTATCGACCTCATCGGGAAGAACTGCTGGTGCGTTTTTGATTCTTGACTGTCTTTCGGGAATGACAGATATAAACTTAGTCGCTTTAAGTGGTTTAAGAATACCGGTTTTATTTTCAACCATCTTATTTACCCTCCTTCTTTAATGCTTTAATTGTAAGCGTTGCAGCTTTTTCGCCTGTGTAGTAAGCTGAGTAATAACCATCGCCACGTTCCTGAGAAGCACCACAGAAGAGGAAGTTATCAAACGGCTTGTCTGCTTCAAACTGAATTGTACGCGGAAGCATACTATCCCACTTTTCAAGCCAATAACCGTAAGGTGTACCCTGCGGTGTGTTGAGATATCTTGCGAATGTGGGCGGTAAGCCTATTTCAATTTCTTCGATATAAGGTGTGATAGAAATATTAAGAGCCTTTTCGCAGGTTGCGATCATGTCTCTGGCAACTTCTGTCTTGAACTTCTTATAATCCTTCGGTTCAACGCCTTTCATGACATCACCGAAAGTCATTCCGGTCAGGAATAACTGACAAGTACCCTCAGGTGTGCAATCGGGGATGATCTCATTAAGACAGTTGATGATGCAGTAACCGCTGCCGTACTTTGTGACAAGTGCAAACTGCTCATCGGAATCCGATGTGGGAGCAATGAATGTTGAATAATCCTTGATTCCGAGTTCTTCCTTTGTCTTGTTCATGCCGAGATAGACAGTTGTGAGAGCTGTTGAAATCGTTCTTGCATTGAGGAGCTTAAGCTGTCTTTCCGGAACGTCTTTAAGCTCAAACAGGTCACTCCAAACCTTGTTGGGTGATGAGTTGCAGATGAAACGTTTGCCATAAACTTCTTTTTCGCCATTGATAACAACGCCTGCCGGTTTTCCGTCTTTCATGATAACCTTTGTGACCTCTGAGTTATACCAGATGTCTCCGCCATGATCACGAATAACCTTATCAAGAGCAAGACTCATCTCATGGCTTCTGAGATGCGGAATAGATGTTCCGTTCTTAACATAACTGTAAAGCATAGCCATGTAATAAAGGAAGTCGAGTTTTGAACCGGGAACACCAAGATAGCACCAATATGTATTGAAGATATCCTGAGCCTTCTTGGGCATTCCGAGGGTGTCAAGAACATCGTTCATGTTATAAGCACCCATACGGAGGATGTCGGGGAAGTTCTTCAACTGAGCAGGGATCTTCGCCGGATCATCAAGAGAATTCAAGGCATCAAACATTTTAACTGACAAATCAAATGCCTTTCTTGAACTTTCATATGAACCGGGAACAAGTTCATCAAGCTTTCTTGAGAACTCCTCAAAGCCGATAGGCATACGAGCATCAACGCTGACTTCAACTCCGTCCTCATTGACGAATGTATCCTTGTCGCCCTCTTGTGCGGGAACAACAAGACGGAATGTTGATTCGTGGTTGAGGAAGTCGCAATCTGCGTTCATACGCTGGAACAACTGCGCTGCTGTGTCGTCATCGGGGGGATTGCTTGAGCCTGCAAGCTCATGGAGTGACGGTTCAAACTCAAATCTGCCTCTAACGAAAGAGGTAGCAGAACCGCCGGGAATGTTGTGTCTTTCAAGAAGAAGTGTTGAAAGACCTTCTCTGGCACAGGTTGCCGCAGCCGCAAGACCGCCGTTACCTGCACCTATTACGATTACATCATAGGTTTTCATTATTTTTATCCGACCTTTCTGATTATAAAAGATGCATAATAATTATAAGCTTTACATTCGATAAAATCAAGCATATTATGATTTTTATTATTAAAAACTTTTGATTGGCGTTTTTATGTATAAAGTTTTCATCTCGGTTTAAACTAATATCGGTGATATTATGGACAAAAAAGATAAAAACAACAATATGCCTTACAGTCAAACTCCGTCATGCGATCCGGTTTTCGGTCAGCCGAAAAGCTGCTATGAACTTATAAATAAGTATGGGACATATAATATTCAGCCCACTGCGGATACTTCAAACGAATATCCTGCCATCTCCCACGGTCTTTCACAGCAAGAGGCAAAACGAGTAAAAAAAGAACGTGACGAGTGGAAAGAAAACTGCTTGAAAAGGGCAAAAAAAGAAGAAGAATAACTAAATTATGCCGTACAGGAAAGTCCTGTACGGTTTGAATTTTTATGCACTTTTTGAGTCAGAATATTTAATCCAACACTTTTTTATTCAAGTGTTGATTTGTAAAATCGGATTGTATTCATTTGTCAGCGAATTAACAACTTCTTAATAAAATTTAATATGTATATTAACAAAGTCTATTTGCTATGTCGATATAATTATATTGTTGTAATGTAAAATTCTGTTTACAGAGAACAAAACAAAAGAAAACTTTTAAGAAAAAGGAGAATAATTATGTTACCGGCACCAAATGATTTAAATTGCTATGAATACCTCGAATACTGTACAAGCCGTTTCAGCGATGTCAACATGATGCAGCATTTCGGAGTTAACTATCTTCGTTCCGAAATTCTTCGTGATATCAACAACCTTGCGGCTTATTTCCAAAAAGAGTTAGGTCTTAAAAAAGGTGACGTTTATACGATTTTCATGCCGACAACAGTTCAGAGCATTATCGCTTTCTATGCTCTTAACAGAATTGGTGTTATCACATCATTCGTTCATCCTCTGATGGGTGCGGATTACCTTAAAGAGCAGATTGAGCTTGTTCATTCAAAGGGTGTTATGGTTCTTGACCTTCTTGTTAAAGACCATATCGAAACCATAAATCAGAGTGGTCTGCCCTGCCTTATCTGCAACAGCTCTGACTACTCAAAAGGTATCAAGGAATATGGCACAAAGGCAGCCGAAGGTCTTATTAAGAAAATCTATCCTAAATACAACAAACCTACATATTATAAAGATGCTATAAAAATGCACACCAACCCCGACTACATTGCAAATAATGCAGACGATCTTGCCGCTTATCTTAACGGTGGCGGTACAACGGGTAGAAGCAAGACTATCAAGCTCACATCAAGGGCTATCAATGAGCTGACATGGCGAGTTTCCGACATTGACGAGATTCACGATCCCGGCAATGAGTGTGAAGTTATCGTTCTTCCTCTTTTCCATTGTTTTGGTCTTTGTATCGCTGTTCACATGGCTCTTTGCAACAGTGCTTGCATTATCCCGATGATGCAGTTCGACTCTAAAATTTTCTGTAGACTCATGAAGAAGAACAGAGTTGTCGGATTCGGCGGAATTCCTCTCATGTTCCAGAAACTTATGAAAGATAAGAACTTCGATGGCCCGCACCTTAAGAATATCAGACTTATGTTCTGCGGTGGTGATGACATCTCTGACGGATTTATAGATGAATTTAACTCGTACTTTGAAAAGTGGGGAGCAACAGGCAGACTTATGCAGGGCTACGGCTTGACGGAAATCGGTTCTGTTTGTACGACAAACTCAATCGCCGACCACAAGAGAGGCACTATCGGCAAGCCACTCAGAGGCGTTACGGTTCAGATTTGGGACGATGATCACCACGAAGTTCCTGACGGCACTATCGGTGAGTTCGCTATCTCCGGCCCGACTATCATGCAGGGTTACTACGCTGAAGGCGAAGCTGAGGATTACGGTCTTTATAAAGATGAAAACGGCACTAAGTGGGTGCTTTCAGGCGACTTAGGCTATAAAGATGAAGACGGTTACTTCGTATTCTCCGGCAGAAAAAAGAGACTTATCATCATTGCCGGCTACAATGTATATCCGACAGACATTGAGAGAGTTGTCGGCGAATTCCCGGAAATCCATGAGTGCTGTGCAGTTCAGGGCTGGGATAACGGTCGCTCAATGGTTAGACTTTATGCATCACTTCACGATAAGAACACAGATAAGGAAGCATTGAAAGAGAAGATCTGTCAGACTCTTGAAAATGATTTCTCAAAGTTCTATGTACCCAGAGATTTCGTATTTATGGACGAGCTTCCGCAAACACCACTTATGAAGATCGACTTCATGAAACTGACGGAGGCTGATCCCGAAGTTGCCAGAACAGCGGGCAAAATTTAACAATTTTATAACATAACCGCCTGAATTTGTACATTTACAAATTCAGGCTTATGTGATATAATACAGTATTATAAATATTATTCCGCACAAGCGGATTAAAAAGGAGACAGATCCAAATGGTTACCATTAACTCTTTGATGTGCAAGGGTTGCGGATACTGCATAAAATTCTGCCCCAAACACATTCTTGAAATGGGTAAGGAAAGGTCTGAAAAAGGTCATTTCTATCCCGTACAAAATGATGCAAGTGCTTGCAACGGTTGTGCTATCTGTGCGCTTATGTGTCCGGAAGCCGCAATCGAAGTCAGTGCAGACAACGCTTAAAGAAAGGGGAAAAGCATAATGGAAAAAAGATTTATGAAAGGCTGCGAGGCTATTGCCGAAGCTGCTGTCAGAGGCGGCTGCCGATTCTTCGCAGGCTACCCCATAACACCGCAAAACGAGATCCCCGAATATCTTTCATGGAGACTTCCCGAAGTCGGCGGTGCTTTCGTTCAGGGTGAAAGCGAAGTTGCCTCTGTTAACATGGTCTATGGCGCTGCGGCAACAGGCACAAGAGCTATGACAAGCTCCTCCGGTCCGGGCATAAGCCTTAAAGCCGAGGGTATTTCTTATCTTGCATCAGCTCAGCTTCCGGCAGTCATAGTCAATATTTCAAGAGGTGGTCCGGGCCTTGGTTCAATCCAGCCGGCTCAATCCGACTATCTTCAAGCAACAAAAGCTCTCGGTCACGGTGGATTCAGAGCTATGGTTTTCGCTCCGGCTTCAGTTCAAGAGGCGGTTGACCTTACATACAATGCTTGGGAGTACGCCGAAAGAGACAGAAACCCCGTTCTTATTCTTATGGACGGCTGTCTTGGCGCTATAATGGAAGAAGTTGTTCTTCCCGAACCCAAAGAGCTGAACCATCAGGCAACCGATGATTGGGATCTTTCCAGAAGAAGCGGAAGATCCGAAGCTCACATGATAACTCCTATTCTTCCTGAAATGGCTCTTGAAATGCTCAACAAGTTTAAGGGCATGACCTACAAAATGTGGGAAATGAGCGATGTCAAGGTTGAGGAATATTTGCTTGACGATGCTGAATATGTTGTTGTAGCATACGGTATCGCAGCAAGAGTAGCTAAAGAGGCTATAAACGAACTTCGCAGTGAGGGCTACAAGGTCGGTATGATCCGTCCTATCACTGTTTATCCGTTCCCGAAAGCAAGTCTCGACAATCTCGACTATAGCAAAGTCAAAGGAATCATCGACATTGAAATGACGATCCCGGCTCAGATGAGAGACGATATCGACCTTCAAGTTAAGGGCCGCTGTCCCGTTCACGAATACGGAAGATCGGGCGGTATGTTGCTTGATGACGAAGGCGTATATAACGCAATAGCGGAAATCGTAAAGGGAGGAGAATAATCATGGGTGAATATAAAAGACCTTCATCACTTATGCCGATGACAACGGGCTATTGTCCGGGCTGTATGCATGCTCTTGCGACAAGACTCGTTGCCGATGTAATTGATGAGCTTGAGCAAAAAGATAACGCTATAAATGTTGTATCCGTAGGCTGTTCTGCTCTTAATCTCTACTCCTGGGCAGGCGATGTTATCGGTGCAGCTCACGGCAGAGCTCCGGCTGTTGCCACAGGTATAAAGAGAAGTATGCCCGACAGACTTGTTTTCACATATCAGGGTGACGGCGATCTTGCCGCTATAGGTCTTGCCGAGATCATGTCGGCAGCCAACAGAGGCGAGAACTTCACTGTCGTTTTCGCAAACAACCAGACGTACGGCATGACAGGTGGACAGATGGCTCCGACAACACTTATCGGTCAGAAAACCACGACCACACGTTTCGGACGTGATGCCGCAACAACAGGTTATCCTCTCCAAATGTGTGAGCTTATCTCAGTTTTGAAAGCTCCTGTGTTTGTCGCAAGATATGCTCTCAACTCTCCCAAGGGTGTTATGGACGCAAAGAAAGGCATCAAAAAGGCTTTTCAGATGCAGCTTGAGGGTAGAGGTTTCACCTTTATTGAGCTTTTGACAAACTGCCCGACAAACTGGGGCATGAGTCCTCTTGACACTCTCGAATATATGAACACAAACACTATCCCCTATTTCAAACCGGGTATCTATAAAGATGAGGAGGGCAACGCATAATGAAAAAATCATTTGTATTTTCAGGTTCAGGCGGTCAGGGCATCATGTCAGCAGGCATCATGCTCGCACACGCAGCAATCGACATGGAAAAACATGCCACATTCCTCCCCGAATACGGCCCCGAACAGAGAGGTGGAAGTGCAAAATGCACTGTCATCATTAGTGACGGCGAGATCGTATCTCCTCTGACTAAGAAATGCGACAATCTCGTTGCAATGAATGAGCAGGCATATAACAAATTCCAAGACGATATCAAAGAGGGCGGAATTCTTGTTGTCAACTCAAGCCGCATCACAAATCCGATCGACAGAGACGATGTTAAAGTCATCGCTGTTCCGGTCGATGATATTGCTCTGGAAGTCGGCAGCATCAAATGTGCCAATATAGTTATAATCGGCGCATTGATCGGTGCAACAGACATCGTCAGCAAAGATGTTTTTGTGGCTTCTCTTGAAGATAAGTTCAAGGAGAAGAAACCCGCTATTTTGGAAATGAACATGAAAGCCCTTGAAAAAGGTATAGCTTTCGGTCAGCAAATAAAATAAATTTAAAGGAGAACAAACTTATGTCAAAGTATTCATTCGACACCAAATTCAGCGTACTTATGAAAGATCCCGAGGTTATGAAAATAGTTGATGATATCTGCCCCGAGATCATGAACCACCCGATGAAGAACCTCGCTCTCACAATGGGCTTCACTCCCAACATGGGCATGGTCGTTCTTTCAAAGATCTACTCTAAGGAGAAGATCGAGGAGTTCAGACAGAGACTCGAAGCTATCGAATAATAACGAACAGCAAACAACAAGCAGCCGCAAAACGGCTGCTTGTTTTATATTTTGACAGCATAAAATAAAACAATCGGCATTACGAGTTATCGAAATGCCGATTGTTGTTTTATCTTATTTATTCAGCTGCTGCCTTTGATGCTTCCTTGTTTGCGAGGAATTCTCTTACTTCGTCCTTAACCTTGCCGTCTATCTTATAGAAGAATACGGGGATACAACTAAGCGCAACGCAAATGCCCGGTATCAGCCAATAAGCCGCCATGACGACCGACTGCATATGCGGTGTGACCTCGGAAAAGCTCATTGAACCCTTATAGCCGGAAAGTCCGACAACGAAGATACCTGTTGCAACAGAAAGTGCGTTTGAAAGTTTGACCGAAAGACTAAGTATAGCATACTGTGTTCCCTCGGTGCGTTTTCCGGTTTTCATCTCCTGATAATCGACAGTGTCGCTGAGCATTATCATCGGTGTGTAGCCGTGAGTACCGAACATAAATCCGATGAACACCTGAGAAATAACTATTGCCCAAAGTGAACGGAAAACTCCGGTCGTACCGAATATTGAGTCACCGAAAACAAACAACAGATAAGCTAAAGTGCTTATAATCGTGCCGTAAACACCGAAGATAAGATAAGTTTTCTTTGTTCCTATCTTATTGTTTATCATCGGTACGACAAGAATTGATATCATGGAAGGTATTGCACTTCCTATGCCCAAAAGCAACGGAAGGTTTTCACCGGTGAGAACAATTTCAAGTGAACCGAGATGAATGGTGAACTTGTCAAAGAGAACTGCCGCTGTCTGAACACCAATACCCATAGCGATATTTCTTCCGAAACCAAGCATATTGACGAGGAAAACAAGCATAAGCATTTTGTTTGACTTAAGCTCATCGACCATCTGCTTGAACGTCATCTTGTTTGACGGTGAAACAACGACTTCCTTGCTCGACTTGAGCATAACACCATAGCAAGCAAAGGCTATAACGTCAATGACAAGAGCTGTCAGAAAATACTCTTTTTCTCCGATGACCTCAGACTTCGTCAACACACATATGACGGGTACAACAACACTCGCAACACAAAGTCCGACAGATTTCATCGTGTTTGAAATTCCTGCCGCCATGCTCTTTTCGTCAGAGTCGGGGCTGAGAAGTGCAAGCATACCTTGTGACGGAATATCAGTGAATGTCATCGCTATATTCCAAAGCAAAGTCGTCAGCGTTATGTAAGCGTACATCAAGAAATCATTGGTGAACGGAATTTTGACGAACATGAGGGTAGTGATCGCAGCAAACGGGATCGCACTCATTGCGACAAACGGTTTCATCTTGCCCGACTTGAAGTGGCTGGCATCAATAATGTTTCCGATTATCGGATCAGCAAGTGAACTGAGTATCTTCGCAACAAGAATAATAACTGCGCATACTGTCAGCTCAGCACCCATAATGCTCGTGTAAAACTGTGACTGATAGGAATTGATATAGCCGATAAGCGACTGAATACCGAATATTCCTATGCCGTAAAGGATACCGCTTTTAAGCGATAAGATAGGTTGTTTTTTCTCCATGTTTTTTGTCCCCTTTTAATATTTTTCCTGATTTTATCAGGATTGTTTCCTTATTGAATCGCTGTGTTCGGTGTATAGGTCATAGTGAAGCAGTGTGACCTTATAGCTCCGCCAAGTACGTCAAGTCTGAACTTATATCCGGTATAAACCTGAGAACCGACCTGAATATATGAAACATAGCCTATGTCCTGATTGATACAGGCGTCATGTGAAATGACCTTCAGCCATGTTGACGGATCACCACTGAGCTGTATGCCGGTAGTTGAATAGATCTTAGCTTTCAGCTCCTCACTTGTGAACGTAACCGTTGTCATATAGTTGTCCGCTTTAACATCACCATAACTCGGTCTGCCACCGGAAAGATAAGCTATCTGCTCTCCACCGAAAGTGTTGGCATAAGACGAAGTTTTATATGCGCTCGTTGAGTGGAACAATGTCTGACAAACCTCTCCGTTATATGTAACATATTGACCTATAACAGCGTCAACTGCCGCATATGCTTTCTCTGACGGTGTTTTATCAAACGCATGAGATGTTGATGCAACACTATAGTTATTATATTTAGCATAGGTATAGACCGCAACTGCCTGTGCTTTGAGAGCTTCTGTTTCAAATCCCGAACCCATTTCAGATTCGATCGCTATAGCCAAATAATCTCTCGTGCTGTAGCTCGTACCACCAAAACTTATTGTTTGAGGATATGTGTCACCGATAACAAGGTTTGTGCCGTAATAATACATAGCAAGTATTTCAAGATAGTTCCAGCCGATGCTTGCGTAATAGTTCGCACCGTTCTGACTCATTCCGACACCATGACCGTAGCCGTAAACCGTGAACGTAAATGTTCCCGACTGTGAGGCTATAGGTGAAGAAGTGTTGTTTGCTGAAACATTGCCTGCTGTCGGCTCTGCCGGATATTGATAATTGGGATCTGTTGTCAATGTTCCTGTGTTTGAAACACTGTTTCCGGCTGTTATTGCCGGAATATTGTCCGATGTTTGATTTGAGTTGTCACTTACACTTTGATTTGAATTGCTTATGTTGTTGGGATCTGTCGTAGTGTAAATATCATCACCGACACTCAGATATCTCCAAACCATTATGACCGCACTGATAATAGCAACTGCCGCAACCGCAACACAGATCGCAAGTGTGATAATACGCTTTTTCTTTTCGGTCTCCTCGATAGCGTTTTCCTGTTCCTCTTGAGCCGAGAGTATCTCTGCCTTTTGAGCCAAAAGCTCAAACATAAGAGCAAACGCATGAGGAATAAGACTTTCTGATCCTTGCTGAGTGCTTGTTGAAACTTTCTTAGCCTTAGCCGATGAGCCGTCATGGATAATTATATATGCATAATAGAACTGTTTTCCATCTTTTTCGCCCTCAAGTATGGGGGAGATAGCCGCACCGAAATCAGCTCCCGTGTCTCTTAAGGCAAGTCTTGTTTTTCTCGCCAAAGCTATCTGCGGTTCAAGTTCTTCTTCGCCATCGAGAGGCACGTCATCAAACGAAAATGCATCTGTCAGACCGTCAACCTGCTTTGAGATCGCTTTGATATATTTGCTGTATTCACAATCAACAAAAGCGACCGTTTTATCAAGCTGAATGAGAGAATAAACAGCTCGTCCTGCATTCGCTATTGCCTCATCAAAGCCTGTCAAACCGACAGGTTCTTCCGGTTCAAGATCCTGCTGCGGTTCTTCTTCGATTTCTTCTTCTTTTTCGCTTTCATCGTTTTCTTTGACTTCTTCGTTTTCGTTGTCATCGAAAATAGAGAAAAGCACTCTCGTGTTAGGATCTTCCTTCTTTTCTTCTTCCGGTTCTTCTTCTTTCTCTTTGTATCCGAGTTCTTCACGGATATATTCAAGAAGTGTGTCGAGTCTTGTCACATCAAGCGGAACATATATGAGCTTCGCACCGTTAGCAAACTCAACACAGAAACCACAATAAAGTCCATCATTTGTTATATAAAGTTCGGCATCTGACGGAACAAAACAGTGTCCCTCCATATCGGGAACATTGCCTTCAAAGAGTTCGCCTCTTTCTCTCGATATAGCCTCTGCAATATCGGGGCTTGACTTGTTTTCAAGCGAGAACTTTCCGATGACCTGCTTTTTTATAACATTATATTCCTCATTTTCAACAGCAACAACGACCGTATGCTGTTCATCGACTGCTATTGCGACTGCATCGAGAAAATCATCGGCATCATCAAACTTTGATATTCCGTCTTTCTCTAATCCAACACAGCTAAGTCCGTCTGATATTTTTTCTATCGCATCGTCTGAAAGATTTAAAAAGCCTTGCAGCGAAATCAATTTTAACATTTCGTATCCTCCGTTTTATTCAGAATGGGGAATTATCAAGTTGCTGCACTTGAAGCACCTTCATAGTAATACCACTTTTCCGCATTCTTATATGGATTCTTCTTTTTCTTTTTGTCATAGTACGCTTGGGGATAGTGCGGTTTTGCGTTTTCTTTCGCAAGTGAAGTGTCAACCGTTTCGCTTTCACCCGGTCTTACAAGCCTTGCGACAACAACAAATCGTGCGTCATCAAAGTCATAAGTGCAGGTTGACAGCGTAAGTATCTTATCCGTTGAAACAATATCAACTCCGGTGTCATAAAGCGATCTTTCTTTCAAGCAGTTGATATAATTCATAAATGATGTCTCATTCTCAAGCTTTGTGAAATTATAAGGGAAAAAGTAACCGTTGTCCTGCTTTTCACTCGCATTTGTTATGAATGCAGCGATTATTTTCCACTTATAAGAGCCGTAAATCGTATCAAACTGAATGACCGGTGCTTTTTTGAAACCATCAAGAGTCTTATATTTGTTCAACGGAGCAAACATAGATCCGTCACTCATATTGTGACCGTAGATAATAGTGTTTCTATCGAAATTGACCATGTCATTATCAACAGGAACATACGGACAGCCATATTTTGATTTCTGTTTGTTTATGTTTCTTCTCAAATAATAGTCCGGTTTGTCTGATTGGAGAACCGGCAAACCTATGCCTAACGCATCTATCTGAATGTAACCCACAAAATCCTGATTAACAGCATAAAACTTGGCGTACTTCAAAGATATTCCGGCCGGAAATTCAACATTAGGATAATCTTTTCTGAGCTGCGCCCATTGCTCCTCAACGGTGAGCTGTCTTGTTGTTGTTTCGGGTTCTTTATCTTTATCCTTATCTTTGTCTTTCTTCTTCGTGGTCGGCGCTTCGGTGATTATCATGTTGCTGTAATCGGCTTCAAGCTTTTGATTTTGTTTATATTCAATATATTGCTTGCCGAGAACACCCAGCGAAATAACCATCGCCACAAGCGAAACAGAAAGAATGACACGTCTGATTATCTCGGAAGTTTTAAGCGGCTTTTTGCCTTTCGCTTTCTTGCTGCCAACGTTCACTTCTTCAATATCTAAGATGTCATAATATTCATCGGCGGCATTGAAATCCTCAAGGAAAATTTCTTTTTCCTGCGGAAGTTCTCTTTTCATCTGCTCTCGGAATTTATATTCCTCATATCTTCTTCTGATTATTTCTTTGTCATCCGGCTTTGTCGGCTTTGGGGGTTCTTGACGTCTAGCGGGATATTTGTTTTGCCTTTTCAGTTCATCTTCAAAAGCATGACCACCCTTATATTCTATCTTGGGAACATCCTCGATCACTATATCTTCAACTGTATTAACGCTCTCGGTCTTTGTGCTGTTTTTTTCAATGGAAAATCCGACATATTCTCTTTTAGCTCCGTTGTCAGGAGCTTGATAAATTATTCTCATTCCGGAATCAAGTTTTTTCTTTTCCTCTTTTATTTCTCCCTTGTCTGACTTTTCATTATCTGTTTCCGATAAATTTCTGTCGGATTCGGGATATTCACTTTTATCTTCAAAAATTTCCATCTTCAGCCCTCCGTTCGTGGCGATATTTCTTTAAAATTTCATCTGCGTCTGTCATTCCCTCAACTTTTTTTGGGTACGCATCGGCATACTGCTTAACTAAGTCAAGAGCTGCAAGGGCAGATGCTTTTCTGTTCTGCTCTCTAACGTCATTACCTCGATAATCGTTGTTGAGCTTTATGACTTTCACTCCGCTTTCACAGCTTATCGCCACATAGACAAGTCCAACCGGCTTGCTTGTGGAGTCGCTGTTCGGCCCGGCTATGCCGGTTATGCCGACACCTATATCACTTTTGATAAGCTGTCTGACACCCTGAGCCATCTCAACTGCCACAGGACAGCTCACTGCCCCGTACCTATTAAGAATATCGCTTTCAACACCGAGTACACTTGACTTGACGTTGTTAGAATAGCTGACAACCCCTCCGTCAAACACTTCCGATGAGCCTGAAACATCGGTTATAAGCTTTGAGACAAGTCCACCCGTGCAAGATTCGGCAAAAGCAACCTTGAGCTTTTTCTCTTTCAGTAGTCTGACAGCCACCTCAGCCGCCTGCTCACAACTCAGCATTTTTAACTCCTCTTTTATTATGATATCGGCTCAAAACGTGTTTCGGCAACCGCTTTTTGAATCATCGGTTCCCAATCGACTAAGGCCTGTGCCTCAACGACTTGTTCAAGCGTTGGTCTTGTTCTGGGGTGTTTAGGCGTGAATACCGTGCAGCAATCCTCATAAGGCAAAATAGACGTTTCAAAAGTGTCAATCTTTCTTGCTATTGCGATTATCTCCTGCTTATCCATGCCTATACACGGTCTGAAAACCGGAAGCGGAGTCGCCGCATCGGTAACTCCCAACGCAAGGAGCGTCTGGCTTGCCACCTGCCCCAAGCTTTCGCCAGTTATCAAAGCGTGGCACTCATCATTTTCCGCTATTCTTGTGGCTATCTCCATCATAAGACGTCTCATGATGAGAGTGAAAAGTTCTTCAGGACATTCGTCTTTGATATGTTCCTGAATCTCGGTGAACGGAACTATTGCAAAATATATTCTTCCAGCGTATTCACTGACCTTTTTGACAAGATCACGAACTTTCATTTCCGCTTTTTTGCTTGTATACGGCGGTGCAGCAAAATGTATCGCTGTCAGCTGTAAACCTCTTTTAGCCATCATATATGCCGCAACAGGGCTATCAATTCCGCCCGACATCAAAACTGCCGCTTTGCCTGCCGAACCAACCGGCATACCGCCGATTCCCTTTATCTGATTGCCTCTGACGTAGGCTCTTTCTCTTATCTCGACCGTTATCTTAAGATCGGGATTGTGAACATCTACGCTTATATGAGGATATTTTCTCAATATATACGCTCCGACTTCACGGCTTATCTCAGGTGAAGTCATCGAGAATTTTTTGTCGCTTCTCTTGGCCTCAACTTTGAAAGTCTTTGCCGCAAGTATCTGATCGTGAAGATATTCGTCAGCCGTCTGTTTTATATTTTCAATGTCCTTTTCGGCTATTGCCGCAGTTGAAAATGCAACTATACCGAAAACTTTCTTAAGTCTTTCAACCGCCTGAGCGAAGTCTATATCTTCGTTCTCGGGTTCGATAACTATTGTTGACTGACTTTTGACAAAATTGAATTTGCCGAGATCTCTGAAACGAAATCTGATATTTTTTATAAGTTTGTCTTCAAAGTTTGATCTGTTAAGGCCCTTAAGAGCTAATTCGCCCTCTTTTAAAAGTATAATTTCTTTCATATATATTCCTTATCTTCTTCTGATAACTTTCTGAGCTGTTTTTATTCCCTCGATAAAAAGATCTAATTCTTCTTGTGTTGTGAAACGTGACAGCGATATTCTCAAGGCACTGTCAACTCTCTCGTTTGAAAGCCCCAGAGCTTCCAAAACATAGCTTTTATGTCCTTTGGCACAAGCTGAACCGCTTGAAACACAAACACCCATATCCGACAGCAGATTGAGCATTGGCTCGGAGCGAAGCCCGTTGACCGATATATTGATTATATAAGGCAGAGCATCATCGGGTGAATTTATGCTAATACCTTCTATGCTCTTCAATTTTAAAACAAAATCGTTTCTAAGGCTTGTCGTCTTTTTTAACTGCTCGTTAATATTGCCAAGCTGTCTGACGGCTTCACCGAAACCCGCTATCGCCGGCATTGCCTCTGTTCCGGGGCGAATTTTTTTCTCCTGCTCACCGCCCGTTGTCACGGGATTTATTCTCACCGAGTCGGAGATGAACAACGCTCCTGCACCTTTAGGGCCGTGTATCTTATGAGAAGAAACTGTCATCAGATCTATTCCGTCATTTTTCGGCTTTAAAACGATCTTTCCAAAAGCTTGAACTGCATCAACGTGTAAAAGTGCCGGTGAGTTTTTGCGTTTAATGATACTCTTTATCTTATCATACGGTTGGATAGAGCCAACCTCATTATTGACAGCCATAACGCTGACCAAAATGGTATTTTCGTCAATCTCATCTTCAAGTTCTTCAAGACTTATTTTTGCGTTTTCTTTTGGCTTCAGCATAACGACATCAAAGCCTTGATCTTTGAGCTTTCTCGCTGTATTTTCAACACTTGGGTGTTCAATAGCGGTTGTGACTATTTTGTTTCCCCTGCGTTTTAATTTATCGGCGACACCTTTTAAAGCAAGGTTATTACTCTCTGTTCCGCCGGAGGTGAAATATATCTCTTTCGGTTGGCACGACAAAGCCGCTGCCACTGCTTCTCTTGCGTTCTCAAGTTCCTCGTACGCCTTGATTCCGACAAAATGAGAAGATGACGGATTGCCCCATGAGTCTTTCATCACGGAACACATTTTTTCTATCGCTTCATCGCAGACCTTTGTGGTCGCACTGTTATCAAGATATGCCGTCACGAAATTCTCCTCCGTTTCAAAGTGTAACAAGCCCTAATATCCGATTATAGATTTAGATAATACATTATACAGCATATATTTTTTGATTTCAATAAAAAAGTCAGATTAACAGAATAATTTTTGAAAAAATTCACAAAATGTAAGCGGAAACGTGCAGCAAACGGAGTATTGAGTTATAACAAAACTCGGACTTTGAACAAAAGGATAATTTCTATTTCAGGCGAGAGCTTGGCACCCCACCCGCCTCCGCCGTGAGGGGTACGCACGCTCTCGCCTCCGCCCGCTTCGCGGGCGGGTTCACAACCTTGAAAGCGAGTGTAAACATGAAAAACTTAAATCTGACACGAAAGCAGATACGTCTGTTTTCGTTTTCTCTGACAGCTATAGCCGTTCTTCTCGCAACCTCAATATCATTTTATCTTTCTTCTCAAAACTATAAACGGCAGATCGAACTCAGCCGTCAAAGAGCTTTGAGTGAATTAAGCGAGAGCGTAGACACCATAGTGATCGTTCTTCAGAAAGGACAATATTCGTCTTCGGCTCAAACCATGAGTAAACTCTCCGCATCGCTTAATGCCGAGGCAAGATGTGCAAAAGCGGCATTGAGTGAAATTGAAAGCAGTGGTCTTTACACAGCCGATATATATAAATTTCTGTCTCAAATTGGTGACTATACAAACAGCGTAACAACAAAACTTTCCACTGACGGAAAAACAGCTGACTCCGACAGCAAAGCAATGACGTCTCTGTTGTCTTACGCCAGGGAGCTTTCATCTTCACTCGACTCCATACGCTCATCATAT
The DNA here is from genome assembly GCA_964616655.1 of uncultured Faecalibacterium sp. Lineage (GTDB taxonomy): Bacteria > Bacillota > Clostridia > Oscillospirales > Acutalibacteraceae > UBA6857. Next base: position 50,478 of record CAZTSC010000002.1, on the reverse strand, counting down.
TATGACGGAACACTGACATTTGAAAAAAGCAAGAGCAATCTTTCTTTATATGATAATCGTGAAGATGACGAAACGGTTCTGTTCTCTGACAGTTTTTCAACCGCACAGCAGAGCTTGCAAGACTATCCGACTCTTGTTTATGACGGCCCTTTCTCTGACCATATGAGCAACCGAGAGCCGAAAGCTCTCAATTCGTTATCGGAAGTCACAAGAGCTGAGGCTAAAGCGTACACGGCAAAAATATTGAATGTTCCACAAAGCAAACTCAGGGAAGAAAGCGATGAATCCGGAGCTTTATATCTCTACCGATTCAGCACGGACAACATGACTGTTGGTATAACCAAAAACGGCTGTAAACTTTGCTATATCATCAATTCCGACTATCAGGGCGAAAGCACGATAAGTCAATCAAGTGCTGTTGAACGTGGAGAAAAATATCTCAGAGAACTTGGATATCATGGCATGATAGACAGCTATTACAGCACTTATGACGGCTTGTGTACTGTTAATTATGCTTATGAGAAAAGCGGAGCTATATGCTATCCGGATCTCATCAAAGTCGGAATTTCTCTTGAAACAGGCGAAGTGGTTTCATTTGATGCAAGAACTTATCTTATGAATCACACCGACAGAAGTATAGCCAGACAAAACGATGAACAGCTCGAAAAGGCAAAAGAAAAGCTCAACTCTAAACTTCAAGTCATGTCGTCAAAAACCGCACTTATACCGACACAGAGCGACAAGGAATATCTCTGCTTTGAATTTCACTGCAAAGCCTCTGACGGACAGGAAGTTCTTATATATATCGACTGCGAAACTCTCGAAGAAAGAGAAATTCTTATCCTGCTTTACACTGACGGTGGAGTTTTAACTCAGTGATTTTCAGCCTAAAATAACCGATATTAAGCACAGATGGAATTATTCTTCCTCTGTGCTTAAAAATATATTGTGAAAATTATAGATTTTTCACAAAAAATCATTGAAATTGTATAGAACTTATGTTAAAATCATTGATAAGCTGCAAAGTTGGCAGCGTAGAATATTTAGCAGTCGATCGGTTTCGGTCGTACTGTAAGGAGGTAAACTTAATATGAAGGCATACGGTACTAAAAACATCAGAAACGTGGTCATAGCAGGTCACGGTGGAAAAGGTAAAACAACACTTGCAGAAGCAATGCTTTACGTTGCAGGAGCAACAGATAGATTAGGCAGAGTAACTGATTCAAACACAGTAACAGACTTTGATGCAGAAGAAAAGAAACGTCAGTTTTCCGTTTCCACAGCGGTAGCTCCGCTTGAGTGGAACGATGTTAAGATAAATCTTATCGACACTCCGGGTAAATTCGATTTTGCAGGCGGTATGAGCGAAGGCATGAGAGCAGCTGAAACAGCTCTTATCGTTACTTCAGCAGGCAGTGGCTTTGATGTCGGTGCCGAGAAAGCTTTCTCACTTGCTCACAAATACGGTCTTTCAATATTCTTCGCAGTCACCAAATGCGATGCAGACAACCGTGATTTCTATAAGACTTTCACATCTTTGCAGGAAGAATTCGGCAACAAGGTTTGCCCCGTTGTCGTTCCCTATATGGAAAACGGAAAGATCGCCGCATACTGCAACCTTTGCAACGGCAAGGCATTTAAATATGAAAACAATGAAAAGGTATATGTTGACTTCCCATCTGATTCAAAGATAGATGAGATGAAAGAACTTCTCGCTGAGGCAGTCGCAACAGTTGATGAAGAACTTATGGAAAAATTCTTTGAGGGCGAAGCTTTGACAAAAGAAGAAATCATCAATGGCTTGACAATGGGCGTTGAGCAAGGTGAGATTTATCCCGTTTACGCTTGCTCCGGTTATAACGCAGAGGCAATCGGACTTATCCTTGACGCTCTCGTTTATTCGGCTCAATCACCTGCTGATTCAAAGGGTGAGAAAGTTATCAGAGGCGGAAACGAAGAAATTCTTCCGTTCGACTCCAATGGCCCTCTTGCAGCGGTTTGCTTTAAAACTGTTGCCGACCCGTTCGTTGGCAAAATGTCATACATAAAGGTGCTTTCGGGCAAGATCACAGCTGACACTCCCGCTTATAACGAGCGTACCGGTGAAAGTGAAAGAATGGGTAAGATCATCACTCTCAGAGGCGGAAAGAGCGAAGACGCCAAGGAGATCGCAGCAGGCGATATCGGTGTTGTCACAAAGCTTGCAGGAGTTAAAACAGGCGACACGATCTGCTCGGCAAACGATGTCATCAAAATGGGTTCAGTCAAATTCCCTGCTCCCTGTCTTTCAATGGCAGTTGTTGTCAAGAAAAAGGGAGACGAAGAAAAGGTTGCTGCCGGTCTGTTAAGACTCATGGAAGAAGATCCGACAATCACATTTGAAACTAACACCGAAACAAGAGAACAGATCCTTTCAGGTCTCGGTGAACAGCACCTTGACGTTATCGTTTCAAAACTCAAGGCTAAGTTCGGTGTTGAAATTGATCTCAAAACTCCAAAGGTAGCATACAGAGAGGCTATCAGAAAGACAGTTTCCGTTCAGGGCAGACATAAGAAGCAGTCCGGCGGTCACGGTCAGTTCGGTGATGTTTGGATCAGATTTGAGCCGGCTGAAACAGATGATCTTATTTTCGAGACAGAAGTTGTCGGTGGCTCAGTTCCCAAAAACTTCTTCCCGGCGGTTGAAAAGGGACTTCGTGAATGTATTCAGAAGGGTGTCATGGCAGGTTATCCGATGGTTGGCCTTAAGGCTGTTCTTTATGACGGATCTTATCACCCGGTTGACTCCTCTGAAATGGCATTCAAGACAGCCGCATCTCTCGCTTTCAAGGCAGCTATTCCGCAGGCTAATCCCTCAATTCTCGAACCGATAGGCACTCTCAAGGCTTATATGCCCAACGACAATCTCGGTGATATCATGGGCGATATCACAAAGAGGAGAGGTGCTGTTCTCGGTATGGGTCCTGCTGATGAACCGAAGATGCAGGAGCTTATAGCTGAAGTTCCCATGGCTGAAATGGGCGACTTCGCTATCGTTCTCCGTTCAATAACAGCAGGCAGAGGTCACTTCTCTCTTGAGTTTGCTCGTTATCAAGACGCTCCGGCTCAGGTCGCGCAGAAGGTTATTGAGGAAGCCAAGGCTGAGGCAGCCGAATAATTTAAAATTCATTGTCCCGTCGAATTCGGCGGGACTTTTTGACAAAAATTCTAAAGAGAGGAAGCTAAAATGAAGATCAGGAAAATACTTTCCGTTATTTTATGTACGCTCTCGGTGACTGCTTTGATGACGGCTTGCAGTCTCGGTGGTAAGAATGATGAACCGGAATTTAAGCTCAAATCACTGCCGGATATCGGTGAATATCAAACCGAAGAAATCAAAAAATATTTCCATTCGGGGCCTGTTTCAGAAATTATTCCGTCTGACAAATACGGTGAAATAGTTCCGTTCATTTCACAAGTCAAAGCTTTCACGTCTTTAACAAGTGAGTCAAAAACTCCCACTGTTAATATGCCAAGCTATGGGTTCGCAACTCTTGACGGAAAAATAATTTCCGGCGGTATATATAAGTCTGTTAAAACGCTTAACTCAAAAAGCGGTAAAACAGTCTATATTGCAGAACTGTTTATGCGTACATCAAAAGAGATATCGGAAATCAAAGCCGATGGAATAAATTCGGAAACGGATATTATAGCTCCGGACGGCTCATGGGCCGTCAGAGTCAGCGGTGTAGTGACTCACAGCGATGAAGAAAGAGACTATATTGAAGCTTTCGATGAAAACGGAATGAAACTGATTTATGATTTTTCCGGCAATGAGATTTTCAATGCTGCCGAAGCCATGCCGAATGAAAAAATAGAAAATGTCTATTACGCTAAGGGCGGCAAGTTTATTTTTGAAGTGGCAGACGAGAACATGGGAAATCGAATAATCTGTGTCAACTCTAAAGGCGAGCTGCTGACTGAGATAAATATTCGTGGCTACAGCGTACTGAAAATGTTAAACGGTGTCTTTATGATTTTCAAGACGGAGGATTGCGACCGATATAATCTTTGTGATCTTAACGGAAATATTATTCTCGAAAACGACTTTGATCTCATCAGCTATGATAGCCCAAGCAAAAGCTTTATTTGCATTGAAAACGATAAGAAAACATTCTACAGATACGACATTAACGGCAATCTCATCAACAAAATCAAGACCAAATGCAACGGCTCGGAAATTCAAAACATACTTTCCGGCAAAGACGGTGCAAGCTTGCTTTTCAAAAACAGTGACGGTGAATATCAGCTATACAGCACTTTGACAGGCAAGAAAATAAGCCTTGATCTTAAAAAACTCAAAAACAGCAAAAATTCATTCCGCTTGCTTTACGCTCACTCCGACAGCGGTGACGAAACTTTCATTCTCTTGACAAGAAAAGACGGAACACAAGATCTTTATGATGCTTTCGGAACATATATCACCGGCATGAAAGACTTTAAAGATTCTCTCGCCAGAACAGATGACGGCGGTTACAGCTACACAAGCACTGATAATAAATTTGTTGTTCGTTCTTATAATCCGAAGAATGACTTTGAAATTGATCTTAACACCGATGAAACGGCAGAATTTTCAGTTGACATATTCGACTCGAAATATATATCTTTCTTCTGCTCGGATTCCGGTGGCGAAAATGAGTTTTACAAAGTATATGATTTCTCTACCAAAGAGGTTGCTTTCGATAAGCTGACCGCTTTTGAAAGTTTCACGGTCGATGATAAGATATATTATGCGGTCGTCAAAGACGAACAGAGCGAACTCATCAGCTCTGACGGAACAAAGCTCATATCGCTCAACAATGACAGCGTTTTCTAAGGGGGATAAAAAATGAAAAGAATAATTGCGATACTTATGATATTGTGTACACTTGGTCTTGCGGGCTGTTCGATCGGTTCAAGTCAAGGAAACTTCAAATTTACTAAAGAAACGTACCCGAAGATGGGCGGTTCACCTTCTGCCGAACTTCTCGGAAAGGCTATAGCGGCAACGGCAATCGGATCAGACATAAACAGTGTTGATTCACTTGTTGACTTTTCAACCACAACAGCCGAGGCTTATGAAGCTCTCTGTGACGGAAAACTTGACATTCTTATCGCATATGAGCCTGATGCAAAAACTTTATCGTACATCAAAAAAAGCGGAAAAAGTGTGGAATACACACCTATTGCGGCTGATGCACTTGTTATGATTTGTTCAAGCGAAAATGAAGTTGATTCTCTAACTGAAAATCAGTTGAGTGGGATTTATAGTGGCAGGATCAAAACATGGAGCGAATTCGGCGGCAAAGAAATTGAAATTTTGCCATATCAAAGCGAATCAGGCAGTGGTGAACAAGAACTTTTTGACAGAACTCTCAACATGGGCGATCGACTCGAAACGGCAACAAAAGAAATTATTGTCAGCTCATCAGGCGAACTTTTGACAGCGGCATCAAAATATGATAACAGCGAAAAAGCTATCGGATATGCAACATACCACGATATGCAACTCATTATTGAAGGGCTTTCCGGTACTTTCAACACAGTCAAGATTCTTTCTGTTGACGGCATAAGCCCAAGCCTTGAAACAATTGAAAGTGGCGAATATACGTTGACGGAAAAGCTTTATGTTGCCGTCAGGAAAAACTCTCTCAGCGGAAGTCCTGAACGTGTTCTTTATAACTGGATATGCTCAGAACAAGGGAAAGAGCTTATTAAACAACAAAAATATGTTTCTGTTAGCAACTAAAATTTCAGCGGTGTTCAAAGTTCTGAACACCGCTTTTATTTTACATCTATATGCTCACTTGCAGAACACATGATTGCCTATAGTTGTCACTACCGGCCTTGAAAGTATCCACTTATTGCTTGTTTTCGCCGGATTGTAATAATATATTGCTCCACCGGTCGGATCCCAACCGTTAATTGCATCTTGTGCCGCTTTTCTTGCCGAAGAAGTCACATCAGCATACCAATTGCTATCTCTGACAGCATCAAAAGCACCACTTTGATAGACAACTCCTGCCACTGTATTAGGAAATGATGCGTGAGAAACTCGATTGAGGACTACTGCACCGACAGCCACCTGTCCTGTATAGCTTTCACCTCTTGCCTCTGCCGAAATTATCTTCGCCAACAGTTCAACATCTGAATTTGAATATTTTGATGATGCGGTTGAATTGCCCAATCCCAGATACAGCAATGTTTTTGATCCGGCTATGCCATCAGCGGTCAGCCCACAGCTTTTCTGAAACGCCTTGACAGCCGATTGTGTTCCGACTCCGTAAATTCCGTCAATACTTCCGGAATAAAAGCCCAAGTTTTTCAACTTTTTTTGAATCGACCTGACTTCATCGCCTCTTGAGCCGAGTTTTGATAAAGCCTCTACACTTTCCTGCGGCTGTGTTTCGGTGTTGACGAGTGAAACGGTCAATGCGACCGAAAGTGCCAAGACGATGCAAAACCAGCATAATTTAAACGTCTTTTTATCGAATAAGCAAGACATATGATTCCCTCCGAACTTATTATGCCCGAAAGGAAGCAACAAATTATAATAATTATAATTTAATGTACGCTGAAAACTTGCTTAAAAACGAGCTTTTAGCGTAGAAGAAAACCGCCGAGCAACAGCACGGCGGTTCTATTTTAGTTGAATTTCTTTATAAAGAAGTAGCCGATCTTTTCAAAAAACTGACCCAAGAATCCTGCGACTACATTTTGCTCTTTAAACTCCGAATCGGCAATAAATCCGATTGTCTTTCCGAGTATCTCATTTGTAGCTATGTAGCAAACGTATTTATACTTATATTCTGCTCTGACAGTAGCCTTGTATCTGCCGGTGTCTTTATTATAAGAAACCTTGGTTACAGCGGCTTTGCCGGATATATCATTGGGCAGACCTTCCAAAATCATTTTTGATTTCGCCGCAGTGAGTGATATTTTTTCAGCATCGTCAAAGCCAAACTCGCTTGCAGCGGTTTCTTCTTTTTTCGTTTGTTCCTCGGCAAATGCCGGAACCGCAAATGAAAGCAGCATCAATACAACGAGAAAAACGGAAATCAGTTTTTTAGTATTTGTCATGAGAAACCTCTCCTTGTGTTTTCGTAAATTGAAATCTGTTTTGTCTGTAGTATATCACACTTATAGAAAATTTTCAACTATTATTTTCTTAAGCATTGAAGTCATATCCGAAGTCCCTAAAACGGCGTATTTTCGGTGCTTTGCGGATTAAATCCACTCGCAAGGCGACAGGATTTGCGAGCATTTTAACGAAGCAGTTGCGGCATTTATCCGAAACAAATCGATTTCGGATTTGACTTCAATGCTTAATCATAGTCCGCTATAAAAATCTTAATTCAAAATCGAAACCCTTTGATTATCCCTGCTGACTTTTGGCTTTTGGGGAAGCTGATCGGCACCCACTCACAGCTCTCGCTGTTCGTGGGTACGCGCTCAGCTTCCCGCCGCCCGCTTCGCGGGCGGCTCTGCCACAAAAAAATCTCGGCGGACTTTTGTCCGCCGAGAAAAATTGCAGGATTCTAAAAGTATTAGTGGATAACTTCGCACTCTCCGCAATCACAGCAAGTGTAATTCTTGCTGAATGTTCTGAGGAGCTTGTTAAAGAATCTTCTGATCTTTCCGAAGAAACCTGATGAGTGACAGATGCAGTGACATTCTATCTTAGCAAAGGTAAGGTTGATTGAACCTGTTCCGTCTTTGATAGTAAGTTTGCCTGATGCATCATTGTAACCACTCTTTGTGACCTTGACAGTGTAATCGCCGTCTTTAACACCATTCGGTGCGGTTTCAGCATCATATTTCGGGAACTTAGCCTGGCCCTTAGCATCGGTAACGGCTGTAATGGTCTGAAGCTCACCGAGATAAAGCTGTACTTTTGCACCCTCAACAGGGTTGCCGGCTGTATCCTTAACGTTAACGATTATGATGTTAGCATTTGCGTTATAGACAACTGTCTTTGTCCATGTGCTGTCGCATCTTGTACACTTATAGGTAACACTGAGCTTTCCGTCAGCCTCAACTCTGTTAACTTCTTTGTAGTTGTGACCGAGAGGTTCGCCTGTGTACTGTGTCCACTCATAGCCGCAATCGCACTTATATGTCGTTTCTGCCGGATCTGTACAAGTTGCATTCTTTGAGCCGATCTGAGTCTTGTGGTCAGCGTGTTTAACTTCACTGAACTTAGCATAAACTGTTATATTAGTTTCAACCTTAGCTATCGGGAATGTAACTGTATTGCCTTCCTTGTCTACCCAGCCTGTGAATACATAGTGGAATACTGTGTTAGAAGCTCTTGTCGGGTTCTCTGCCGGAGCCTCAACCGGATTACCGGCTGTTATAATAGCTGTGCTGAGTACCTTTGAGCCTGAATGGTTCTTGAAGGTGACATAGTATGTCTTAGCACCGGCTACTGCTGTGAATACTGCATAGTATGTTGCATCAGCTGTTGCGTTCGGAACTGTTGTCTTGCTGTAAACGGGAACTGATGTATCAGACGGTGATTCTGACCAACCGCTGAATGTGTAGCCCGGTACATCGAGATCATCAGGAACTTCAACAGCAGCGTTGTAGCCATATTCCTTAGAGCTGAGAGTGTCCTTTGAAAGTGTGTGTACGAAATTAATAGTGAACTTAACGGGTGACTCTGAGATAACAGCATTGATTATGATGTTGTTTTCAACTGTCATCGGGAGAGTGATCTCCTTGCCGTTTGCCATCCACTTAACCGTCTTTTTGAGTGACGGATCTGTTGATGTGAGATCAACTGTCGGAAGATCGCTCTTCTTGAGCTTTCCGCCCTTTTCAACTGTGATCTGACTCTGAACACCGTTAACAACAAATGTTACTATGCATGCATCGCCCTCAACAATGGGTTCATCGCTGTATGAGTAGCCGCAGCCCTTTCTTGTACAGGTGTGAGTTGTAATTGTTACTATCTTACCGTTCTGAAGTTCGGTCTTTGTTGTGATCTTGTATGCGTGACCGAGAGCGTCAATCTTTGTTTCATTAAGCTTTTCACCACAAAGGTCGCAAGTCTTAACTCTCTTGCCGTCAGCTGTACAAGTTGCAGCAATTGTTGACCAAACTGCTGAGTGTGCATTTTCGTCCTTGGCTATGCTCTGTGTGAATAACTCACCGCAAAGTGAACACTTATAAACGCCCTCACCTACTGCTGAGCAAGTAGCTGCCTTGTTGACCTTAACGAGTGTGTGTACCGCACCCTTATCAGTGCTATGATTAAGCTTTGCCTCGCCTGTGGCTTCCTTATTTGTCTTGTCGCCGCAAACTGAGCATACCTTATATTTGTATCCGTCAGCTGAGCAAGTAGCCGCAACTATGATGTAGTCGCCAAAGTCGTGTCCGTTGGGATCGGTTGTCGGGATAGCTGTGATCTCACTTGCGCCTGCTTCGTCTGAGAAGTACTTGCCGCAAACTGAGCAATCATAGTAGAGACCTGTGCCGCCCTTTGTGCAATTTGCATCTACCGGATCATGCTTTGTGAGCTTGTGTGTGCCTGTTGCCGGAATCGGGCGTGTTGTTGCATTGGGATCGTCTATGCCGCAACGTGAGCAAACAAGCTTCTCAACACCGTCTTTAACACAAGTAGCCGGTGTAACTACTGTATACTTTGTCCAATCGTGACCAAGAGCATCTGTTGCAACCTCAACCGCTGAACCGCATCTCTTACAGTTGCGGATCTCGATGCCGCCCTTTGTGCAAGTTGCAGCTGTTACAACCTTAACAACTGTTGCACCATCGCTTGTGTCATGGTTTGCAGTATCAACGGGAACTTCAACAGTGTATGTATGATTGCCATTGATACAGTTGTATTCGATCTCGCCCTTGTTCTTGCAATCCGCTACCTTTGTGACTGTTCCTTTATCGCCCTCTGCGTGTTTGTGACCGAGAGCCGGAAGTGTCTTTCTGTCTGTTGATGTACAACCGTTACACTGATAATCTTGATATCCGTCTTCTGTGCAAGTAGCTGCCTTAAAGTGTTCGGTATCGGTCAAAGCTGTAATATAGTTGTGCTTGCCTGTTGCCGGACTCTCCGGTGCTTCTGTGTAGTTACAACCTGTGTTGTCGCACTTCTTAGCGTCTACGCCTGCTGTGCCGCAAGTTGCTTCTACATAGTTAGCTTCGTCCTTAACGAGATGGTGGCCTGTTGCCGGAATCTCGACAGGAGCTTTCTTGTCGCCGCAGTTCTTACACTCCTGATGCTTTGAACCGACTGATTCGCACTTTGCTTGTGTATCGACTATCCATTCGTAGTCATGAGTAAGTGCTGTGAATCTTTCTTCCTTGTCAACGTATGCCGAGCAACGTGAGCAAGTGTATCTGTATACTGCGTTCTGTCCGCATGATGCCTTTGTTACAGGCTCTTCACTCTTAACTGAGTAATCATGCTCTGCAAGTTCGGGATAGTTTGTCTCGGTAGTGCCGCAATCTACGCACTCCCAAACGCTGTAGAAATGTCCGTCAGCATCTGCACCTGTGCAAGCTGTTTCGGGTGTTACGTCCTTTGAGAAGTTATGCGGAAGTTTTTCGAGAACTGTCTCGTTGAACTTAGCTTCGCATACCGAGCAGATATCGTAATCATAGCCTGCTTCTTTGCAAGTTGCATCCTTGTGTGCATGTTTTGCCTCGTCTGCTGTGTGACCTGTTGCATCATAGCCCTCTGTTACGAGTACCCAAAGGTCGCAGCGTGAACAGGTTGTAAGCTTGTAACCGCCCTTTGTGCAGGTCGGGAGAACTTCCGTAACGGTTTCATCGTGGCCGAGAACCTCGATCTCTGTTATTGTGCTTTCGTCCTTAGCATCGCAAACTGAACAGTGGATCGACTTTGAGCCTTTCTCTGTGCAGGTTGCTGCAAGGTCTGTTGTGTAGTCTGCTGCCCAAGTGTGGCCGAGAGCCGGAATCTCAACATCGGCTGTTGTCTCGCCGCATACTGAACATTCCATGTGCTTATATCCGACTTCTGTGCAGGTCGGCTCAACAGATGTGATGTAATCGCCGAATGTATGTGTTCCTGTAGCTGTTGCTGTAACATAAGCTGAGGTGTTACCCGCCATATCCGAAGCACTTACTCTGTATGTGCCGTTGGGAGTGATAATCTGATAGCCGGCATCGTAGTCTGAATCAGCTACATCGGCTGTCTTGTATTCAGCTGAATCAAGAGTTTCAAATTTGCCTGTTTCAGCGTTGAGTTTCTCTATAACAACTTCTTTGATCTCGTAGTCTTCCTTGATTCCGAAGAAGAGGTCTGTGCAAGTTCCTACAGCCTCAACAACGGGCTTATTAACATCAACCTGAAGTTCTGATGTTGTGATATGATATTCATAACCTTCGTAGTCAGTGATTATAACTATAAGTTTCTTTCCTGCGAAATCAGCGGGAAGTTGGAAGTTAACGTTTGCATCAATATCAAACTTATCGAATGTTGTTTTCACATATGGTGTTGTTGTGATGTCATCTGACCAAGCATATTCGATCGACTTGATACCCGTACCTGCTGTCGCTGCACCATGGAAGTCTTCCTGACCGAGGTCACGAACAACGATGTTGACGAGAGAGTCGTTTCTGACATAAGCTGTCTTGCTTGTGTCTGAATCAGCATTCCATGTGTATCCGCCGATATAGACGATACCTGTCGGTTTCTGATCATCAATAAGTTTGTCTGTTTTTCTTGTTGCTCTGTAGTTACATTCCGTACAGAAATGTTCATCTTCGCCCTTTGTTGCATAGTTCTGAGGTGTAACTGTAAGCCACGGGCCCCATGTATGTGCAACAGGAGTAAATACAACATAAAGCTCATTCACTGTGTTGACAACATATTCAACTGAACCGTCTGTTGCTGTTGCAGCAACACTGTCATCTGCCTTATTGTTGAGTGAAAGAACAACGAAATGCTCGTCGGCTGTAGAAAGCTTGGTGTACGGCAAAGAAATTGTGACATTTTCACCGTATGCACCGCCTTGAATCGTATCAAGAAGTGTTGTCTTATCTTCGTCATAGATCTTGATTTCAAATTCCTTGGCTGCGTAGCCGAATTTTGCTACATAATATGTGTCATCTGCTATTGCAGGTGTACCCTTTGCGAACTTGATCTCATTGCCTTCGGCATCTCTCTGAATGTGACCTTCTGAATCTGACAGATACCAGCCGAGGAAGCCCCATGTGTATCTATCCTGCGGATAGTTTGCATAATCCTTGGGATCTTCGCAAGTCGGTCTCTGTGAGGGAACAGAAATAATTCTCTGATAGAGATACTTGGAAGTGGTCATGTTGAAGCTTGTCGCACTTGCGTTTGTGGGAACTAACCAGTGTACATTATATGTAACAGCAATTGTCTTGTAGTTAGCCTTATATACAGTTGTTCCTCTGACTTCAGACTCGGAGTTAACGTTCGGAGACCAACCCGTGAACTCATAGCGATACTGCTTTGTGTCTTTCGGGAATGACTCGGCGCTTGTTACCAATTCGGCAAGGCCGTTTGCATCAATCCACTCTTGAATGTTTGTGCCGTATTCAAGTTCAACCTTAGCGAGTGGTGTGCTTGTTTCTGTGCCTGTCTCATCGAATACCTGACCGTTTATGTCATAGAATGTGAGGAGGTATTTTCTGATCTGCTCCTCATATACAGGAGTGTATGTCTCGTTCTTTGAAACTGTGATAGCTTCATCTTTTGAATGGAATTTGTCGCTTGAATCATTCCAACCGATGAAAACAAATGAGTATTTATCACTTGCTTCCTTATCGGCAACTACCGGCTGAGTGAGAGTGTCACCTGCGACATAGTCTTTGCCGGTTGAAAGAACGTTGCCTTCTTCGTCAAAGAATGTTACCTCATAGTAATCAAACGGCTCGTATACTGCATAGAATACGGGGTTAGCGAGGTTATCGGCTGTTATTGTGTATTTTGAAACAAGCGGCTGTTCAACCTTATTGCCTGCTTCGTCATATGATTCGGGAACGAGTGACCAACCCATGAAGGTGTAACCGGTCATGTCAACTCTTTCCTTGGAAGTGTCTTTCGTTGTTGTAACGTCGAACTCTGTGTTGTAAGATGGTGACTGCTCGTCTAACAGAACACCGTCTTTATAATAGTATGCCTTAAACTGAACGTCTGACTCTTCATAAGTTGCCCAAACTTCATAGTCGTTATGAAGCTGAACTTCAATCTTATCCTTGTTGCCAAGCTCAAGACCGGGATAGGGAGTAACCTCGCCCGGAGTGGGATTTGCACCTGTTGTCCAGCCTGTGAAGGTGTAAGACTTGATCGCACTTCCTACTACGAGGTTGTAGCTCTTGGGTGTGGGTGTACCGAGGTTATACCACTTGAGACAAGTTGTTTCTACACCCTTATATGAGCTTACCTGCCAAACGCCGTCTGCATCCTTATAATGGAGTGTAACTGTATTCTGCTTATAAGAAGCAACGAAAACGGGATAGAACTTTACGTTCTCTTTAAGATAATACTTGAAGCTGCCGTCATCGACTGAAAGGAATGTCTTGCCGTCAATAGCATCTTCGAGTTTTTCACCCTTTGTTGTGTCAACGATAACGTCGGCAAGTATGCTGTTGTCGGTTGCTTTTTCAACTATCCAGCCTGCGAACTCGAATGATCTGCCGTCATCATTTCCCTCTGTAGCCTTAGTCGGGTTAGTCGGGAATGTAACTTCACTTCTGTAAATACCTGAGCCGTTGCCGACATTGACATTTCCGGAATAGAAGTTATAGTTATATGTCTTGAGGGGTTGACCGTCATCAATCTTATATTCAGCGATGAACTTCAATACCTTAGTTGAATCGGTATTCTGAAGTATCATGTTAGGATCAAGCTCTTCGCCTGTTTCCCAGTTAACCCAGCGATCAAACTTATATGAACCTGCTGCGCCTGCCGGTCTGGTCGGATTTTCAACATTCTTAACGCTCATAACATCGCCAAGTCTATTGTCATAGCGAGCATCGATCTGATATAACGGCTGACCGTTATAATCATAGAAAGCGACCTTGTTGATGATAGCGTCCCACTGTACATACCAAGTTTTGTTTTCTGTGAACTTAGTAGCAGCTGTATATCCGCTGTAGCTGTTGTATGTATAGCCTGTCTTTGTGACATTTGTCGGGAGATACTGCTGATCAAGTGTTGTTCCGTAATACTGAGTGAACGTCGTTACCGAACCGCTGGCATAAGTGCCGCCGTTAGCGTTGAATGTCCATTTGTATGTCGGGTTTTCTATATTTATCTGCTGATAATTCTCGGAATATTTGCCGCCCAATGTAGCGAAAGCGTAAACTGTTCTCGATGTTGCGGTTTCGCCTGTCTCTGTTGTAGCTGAAGCAACAAAGTTTTTAAGAGCGTCGGTGTTTGATACCGTTACTTTACCGGTATCGGCTGAGGGCGCTGTGTTCTCTTTGCCTGTTGTGGCTACGGAGAGACCGTTGATATTGAGAGCGCTGCCGTTTCTTGAATAATTGTCATAAATAACGTAGTTAGCCGGTTGATACCATGCAACGCCGTATTGGTCAAGAGCTGTTGAGCCTTTCGGGAATGTTGCGCTTGTCTTTGAAGCGTCGTTATTCTCGCCGCCGGGAACTCTGACGTTGACAGCTGCGTCTGTGGGCTTAACGTCCCAAGAAACAGAATTGACCTTGGGGTAGTTTCCACTGGCGACAGTAAGAACATCCTTAGTTACATTTCCGCTGCTTCCGACCTTGAATGTACCGCCGGTTGCAACAGACGTCATGTTGCTGAGACTTGAGCCTACATAAAGAGTAGCCTCCGAATACTCCATGGTTCTAAGAAAAGAAGTTTTAGCGTACTGCACGACCTTATAGGGGAAGCCGGGGACGGTACCTTCACAAACGGTGTATGTATTGCCCTCGTCTTTATCCCACCAACCCTCGGCAGGGTTATAGGTTATCATGGAATCTGTCTCGGTGCCTTTGCCATTTTTGGTTTTATAATAGATTCTTACCTGGCTGTTTGCCTGAGAGTTAGACCAGTTATCAGTAAGCTTTACCGTAAAGCGATAATAATACTGGCCCTGTTGCGCCGCATCGGCTTCAAATGTGAACATTTCCGGTGCGAACACAAAGCATGAAAGCACCATCAGAAACGCCATGAAAACCGAGAGGCTTTTCTTCAAATATTTCTTCATCGAAATACACTCCTTCTAAAAGTTTTGTTCTTTCTTTGTTTATGTCAAACCCTCTGACCGAATATCGGCTCACTTCGGGTGTGAAACGGATGTTAAGAGGGGGTTGTACCCCTCTGTCTGCTCCGCAGACATCTCCCCTATAGGGGAGAGAAGAATGGTTTACTAATATTGTGAATTTCTCGGCTCCCCTTTAGGGGAGCTGGCGAGGCGTAGCCTCGTCTGAGGGGTTGGTGAGTTGTTGTACCCCTCTGTCTGCTCCGCAGACATCTCCCCTATAGGGGAGACAAGAATGGTTTACTAATATTGTGAATTTCTCGGCTCCCCTTTAGGGGAGCTGGCGAGATGAAACCTCAACAGAGGAATCGCTCAACTCTTCAATTCTTTCTTTAACAGTTTTGTCTATAGCTTCACAAACATATCTGAAATCATGATCAACCTCATAATTCGTAAAGCGAATGACTTTAACTTTGCGCTGTTCTAAAACACGCGTACGATTTTTATCATGTTCTTTTCCATCGGTCGTAAAATGTTGACTACCGTCTATTTCAATAACCAATTTTGCTTTAAAACAGTAAAAATCAGCTATATATGCGTCTATCGGGCGTTGCCGATAAAACTTTATAGGATAATTGCGTAAAAAGCAATACCATAAGTGTCTTTCCTGCTCGGTCATGTTTTTGCGAAGTTTCCGTGCGGGCTCTTTGAGATAAGTATTATATCCGGCATAATCGTAATTCTCTTTTTCGGACAATATAATCACCTCAATTGTTTTGGTGAGTGGGTTTGTACCCCTCTGTCAGCTCCGCTGACATCTCCCCTACAGGGGAGACAAGTGTCTCTATTTTAAATAAAACTAAAATCAAGTTTCTCGGCTCCCCTTTAGGGGAGCTGGCGAGGCGTAGCCTCGTCTGAGGGGTTGCCCCTTTAGGGGAGCTGGCGAGGCGTAGCCTCGTCTGAGGGGTTGCCCCTTTAGGGGAGCTGGCGAGGCGTAGCCTCGTCTGAGGGGTTACTCCTATAGGGGAGACAATAATGGAATTGCGCTTTTCTGCCGTTTTCCGCAACAAGGCAGAAAAAGACACTTTTAATCGCTATCATTATAACATTTTTGTTTCAACAGGTCAACGGAAAGTTTTCTAAAAACTCAACAAATTCCAAAATTTGTACCGATTGAATAATTTTGAGTTCCGATTTTTGTATAAAATCACAAAAAGATTGTGGCTCTGCCCTCCGCATATACAATATATATGTATGACTAAATAAAAATAAAAGAAAAAAGTTTTTTATTCGCAGTTGCAAAATCGGAAATTATAGTGTAGAATTGAAAATGAAAAGTCAGCTTATATAAAATCGAAGAATTTGATTCATAACGAATATATCTGCTCCGAGATAAGTTTTATGCGACTTCGAGGAGATCTCATTAAAATTAAAATAAAGGTGAAAAAATGAATAATAAAACGAAAAATATAGTCATTGCCGTCTGCCTCATCGTGGCGGTTCTGGGATCGTATTTTCTCATTAAGCCCCATGGCTTTATAAGATACGTCACAGATTCTTCTTTTGAATATATCGACATTGACGGCGGAATCTCTTTGACAAAATACACCGGAAAAAATAAGGATATCATCATTCCGGCGAAAATTGACGGCAAATCCGTTCTTTCTATCAAGGGTGCTTTCATGGGCAACACTGACGTGCGTAATATCCGCATCTCAGAGGGAATCATTTCAATCGACTATATGGCTTTCTGGCATTGCATTTCGCTGGAAAATGTTGATCTGCCCAACAGCGTGGAAACTATCGGTCACGCATCTTTTGACAAATGCATAAGCCTCAAAAAAATCAAGCTCGGAAAAAATCTTGCCAATATTATGCCGTACGCATTCAGCGGTTGCTTATCTTTAAGTGATATCACCCTGCCGGAAGGATTGCGGTTCATTGGAGAAAAAGCTTTTGAAAACTGCTCCGAACTTAATGAGATATACATTCCGGAAAGCGTGGAAATCATCGGCGGTGTAACGCAGGAGGAAAACTCCGACATCGCTGCCACCCAAAGTGCGTACCGATCACAAATAGGCTCAACCGAAAAAGACTCTTTCGGCGGATGTGAAAAACTTGAAATCAAAATTGCGGAAACTAACCCGTACTACAAAATTCAGAACGGGGAGATTATATCAAAATAACTTTTAAAGGGGAATTCTATGATGAAAAAATTAGCACGAACTCTCATCGGCATAGTTCTTGCATTCATGGCATTCGCATTGACCGCCATCACCGCCTCGGCAGGCTATCAATACGTTGACACGTCTGACAGATATGCCAATTATTATCGGGATTATTATGACTACGATGATGATTACGATGATTACTATGATTATTATGATGATTGTTGCGAGTGTCGGGTTTATTATCAAGCCGACTTTGAAAGCATGACCGCAACGATCACCGACTATTATCCCGATCTATACGGAAAAGTTGTCATTCCCGAAACTATCAAATCTTGGGACGATGACGGCAATCAGGTCACTCTCACCGTTACCGCTATTTCCGGCGATATAAACTGCGGCGGTGATGAAAATGACGATCCCGTTAAAAATATCGAGATACCGTCAACTGTCACAAGCATTGGCGAACACTCTGTCGGTTATAAGGTAACATACGGTGTTGACGAGTACGGCTGGACAAATTATGATTATGTTAACTATGAAAAAATAAATGATTTCATTATTATGTGCTATGACGGCAGCTATGCTCAAAACTTCGCTGTCGAAAACGGATTCACGGCAACCGTTATCAAGTTCATAAGCTCTTTGAAAGCCACTCTCGGTGCAGCATCTTATACATACACCGGAAGTCGTATCGAACCGTCAATTAACATCACTGACGGAACAAAAAAACTCGTCAAGGGTACAGATTTCGCTATCAAATGTATAAATAACATCAACGCAGGCACGGCAACCGCAACTATATACGGTATCGGCAACTACCGTGGAAGTTCTTCTATAAAATTCAAAATCAATCCCGCCCCTGCGACAAGCGTTAAAGTGTCAGATATAGACACTGTGCGCTATTATGACGGAGATCCGCAATACCAGTGGCCATATGTCGGTTTCAAAAACCAGGAGCTTTGGCAAGATGACGATTACACGATAACCTATCGAAACAACGTCAACCCCGGAACAGCATATATGGATATCGTTTTCAAGGGCAATTTCACCGGAAAACTGACTATAAGTTTTAAGATAACAATAGCAGCGGTTTCTGACCTCAGAGCTTCAAATGATAGCGCCTCTATAGTTTATCTTGATTGGTATAGCTCCTACGGTGCAGATAGATATTTTGTCTATCGCTATGACAATAGCCAAAAGAAATACGTTTATATCGGAAAAACCACTTCAAGTTATTATTATGATGAAAACGTGAAACAGCTTTCAACTTATAAATATAAGGTTGTTCCCATAAAGACGGTTTCCGGAAAGAAAGTCTATGGTGTCGCTTCATACTGCACGGCAAAAACCGTATTAAAATCCCCCGGTGTAACCATCACAACACTGAAAGACTCGATCAAAATAAAATGGAAAGCCAACAAAAAAGCTGACGGTTACGTTATATACAGATACAGAGTTGACACAGGCGGAAAAACCAAAAAGGTCAAAACTCTCAAAACAAACGAAGGCGGCTCATATAAAGACAAAAACATCAAGAAAAAAGGCATCTATGTCTATTACATCAGATCTTATAGACTTGTCAACGGCAAGAAAAAGTATGGTGAATACGGCACAAGCGGCAGCACCGCCGACTATGAGGCAATCCTCAGAGGTGCTAATCTCAAGAAATCAAGAACAAGCTTCAAGGTCTATAATAAGCAAGGGAAGAAAACCACAAGTTATACCTATAAGCTTAGTGAAAACGACATAAAGATTTTGAAAAACTTTGCTAAAAAACATTTTTCAAAGGATATGTCAAGAACCGATAAGCTTATGTACACCTTAAGCTGGATAAACCGCAACGTCACCTACGCCAGAGGCAAAAACTGGAATAAGATTTCAGGCAAATCTTGGGTTGAAGCCGTCTTTAAGAAAAAGCTCGGTCAATGCGCTCAATATAACGGAGCAATGGCAGCAATGATGGCTTATCTCGGCTATGATGCATATGTCATTCAAGGATATAGAGGTTATTGGCCCGACAACTATTGGCAGCACTTCTGGTGCGAAGTCAAAATTCAAGGCAGAGTCTATCTAATGGAAACAGGCAATGCCGGCAGCAGCGGCGGCTGGTCATATTTCCTGACACCTTATGCTTACACAACCAAATATATCATCAACAGAAAACCCGCTGAAACCTTATAATTAACTTCAAAACTTCACGAGTGATACATACGCTCGTGAAGTTTTTTCAATCTTTATGAAATATCCACAAAAAATTATTGACAGACAGATTTTTTTAGTGTATTATAATGGATAAGCATTAAAATTAAATCCGAAGTCGCCTAAAACGGCGTATTTTCGGTGCTTTGCGGCTTAAATCCCTCGAAACTCCATCCGTTTTAGGTCGCAGAATTTGTTCGGATTTGACTTCAATGCTTAAGATAAGGGGTGATATACCTTTATGGTTGCAGATAATGAGCTTATTTTTAAAGCTAAAAGCGGAGACGATAAAGCTCTCTGTGAATTGGTCGAGAGATATATGCTCTTTTCCAGAGAAAAAGCCAAGGGGTACTTATCATCGGGGCTTGAATATGATGATATTGTTCAAGAAGGCATGATAGGCTTTCTCTCGGCTTTTCACTCATATGATCCCGACAATGCCGCCACTTTTAAGACGTACGCAGGGGTTTGTATGGATCACAGAATAATCAGCGCCATAAACTCGTCTGCGGGAAAGAAAAGAATCCCGAAAAGTGCATTAGTCAGTATTGATGACACTGATCTTGAATGTGAGGACACGACAAGTGATCCGGAAAAAATGTTTTTTCTCAGGTCGCAGACAACGGAGATACTTTCAAGGATAGACAATGAGCTTTCAGACTTTGAAAAACGTGTGTTTCACTTGTTTTTCAGCGGTCACAGTTATGAAGAAATAGCCGAAAAGACCGGTTCAACTCTCAAAAGCGTTGACAACGCAATGCAGAGAGTGAGGAAGAAACTGCGATAAATGCGAAAGCGTTTATATATGCCCATCGCTCAAGTGAGCATTATAAAAATTAACGGTGCAATTCCGTTGTGGGTAATAAAAATCAAGCGAGGTTAAAAAAATGTTTGAAGACAAGACTCTCATCTGTAAGGAATGCGGCGAGGAATTCGTATTCACCGCAGGTGAACAGGAATTCTACGCAGAAAAAGGCTTCCAGAATGAGCCTCAGCGTTGCAAGAAGTGCCGTGATGCGCGTAAGAATGCAGGCAGACCTGCTCGTGAAATGTTTACGGCAACGTGCGCACGCTGCGGTGGAGAGGCAAAAGTTCCTTTCCAGCCAACAGAAGGCAGAGACGTATTTTGCAGCGAATGCTTTGCAAAGATGAGGGAAGAGGCAGAAGCGTAATTGACGTTTGTGTTGCCTGATTCAAACGGATTAACCCGATTAAATTTGTCGTAACACAGATAAGCTGACACCGTCCTGAAAAGGGCGGTGCTTCTTTTTTTGAAAATTTTGATAAGGCTATTTTAACGGTGTTCGACAAAATCAACAAAACAGAAAATCCGATGCTAAACATTGACTTATTATAGCATATCTGCTACAATGTAATTTAGCTTAGAATTAGATTTTCAAGCTCTGATAGAGAATAAAAATGAAAAAAGCTGATGCTTTGCGAGGGTAAAGTAGGCAAAAAAACACAAAATAAAGAAGCAACTATTCAAGGAGGAACACAAAATGAGTTTGTTTGAGGGAAGTTATGATTTTTCGGTCATAACTATCGCCGACAGCGAAATTTCCAACAATGCAGCTAAAAATGTTGGCAAATTCATAGACAGTGTCAAAAAACAAGATGTCGATTTCAGCAAAATACAGTTAATTTTCATTTGCTCGAAAGACAATGACACACTCAAAAAAATCAAAAAAATTAAGAGGGAACATCCTAAGAATGTCAAGCTTATCAAATCGGACAAGCTTGACTTTGAGGCATATGATGCGGCATTAAAAAAAGCGAGTGGAAAATATGTTGTTTTCCCCGAACTTTCAGCCACTTATTCAAAAAACGCTTTCAGCTCCGTCAAAAAATTCTTTGCAAAAAATAAATGTGCGGTTGTCAAGCTTCCGGTTTATGCCAAAAAGAATGACAAATCCGTTTGCATTGACAGAGCTTATCTGACAAAGAGAAAAATTGCCGATTTTGAAGATAATTATAAGTACGCCACACTTGATCTTAACTCATGCTTTATCGTCAGAGAGAAACTCGACAGCGTTAAAAAAGCCGACTTTTTCCTCAAGCTCCAGCTTAAAGACGGAAAGATCGGCATAAATTCAAAGGCAAAATATTATCGCCATATCAAAAACGGTACGGAAATTTCAAAATTTATCAATCTCGAAAAGTTGACTCGCTTCGCTGAAGATGAGAGCATAAAAGGTCAGGCGGCTCTTTCCGCAATGACAAAGTTTGCGTACGAAAACGATATAAAATCCGTCAATGGCGAAAACTCACAAAAGCTGAACGAACAGATCGAAAAAATGTATAAAGACCGAGAATACGAATATAAGATCTCGGTCGTTATTCCTGTTTATAAGGTTGAAAAATATGTCGAAGAAACTTTCGCAAGTATTCGCAGACAGAACATAGGTTTCTTTGAGAATGTTCAGGTCGTTTTTGTTGATGACGGATCACCGGACAAATCGGGCGAAATCTGTGACGAAATAGCCAAGAAATATCCCGAAAACGTGATTTGTATTCACAAGGAAAACGGCGGTGTTTCCTTGGCAAGAAACACGGGATTAGAATATGCAACAGGTAAATATATCGGTTTCTGTGATCCTGATGATTATTATAAGTATAAGGCTACGTTCACAAAAATGTATGACTTTATGGAAGAACACGGCGATGAAGTTGACTTTGTGACAATGCCGATATTCTTCTTTGAAGCAAAGAGAGGCGGACACCCTCTCAACAACAAGTTCGCTAACGGAACGAGGGTAATTGATCTTAAATATGAACCCCAATACATTCAGTTACACCTTGCAACATCTTTCTTTAAATCGGAAATAATCAAAAAATATAAGTTTAATCCAAATCTTAAAATTTCCGAAGATGCAGACGTAGTTATACGCATATTAAACGAAAAGCAAAAATACGGTGTCTGCTCCGATGTTAAATATATGTATCGCAAGAGAGATGATGGTTCATCGGCTTTGCAGGGAAGTGTGGAAAATCTAAGCTATTTTACTGATAGTATGGAGAGATATATACTCAAACTTATAGATGACTTTAAAGATGAGCATAATAATATTCCTTTGTTCCTACAGTATATAGTAGCATACGAACTTCAATGGCGTATTTCATATTCAAAAGACTTGAATACAACTATGCTGAATGCAAAACAGCGTGTTGAATATATGAACAATATAAAAAAAGCGTTGTCTTACATTGATGATGTTATCATAGCTAAACATATGTCTGCAAATTTTGAATATAAAT
Source organism: uncultured Faecalibacterium sp. (assembly GCA_964616655.1). Taxonomy (GTDB): domain Bacteria; phylum Bacillota; class Clostridia; order Oscillospirales; family Acutalibacteraceae; genus UBA6857. Next base: position 27,656 of record CAZTSC010000002.1, on the reverse strand, counting down.
ATAAAATGCTTGAAATAAAAGGTACTTTGAACCCTCATGTAGAATTTGTATGGCAACATCCAAACGGATATAGGTATGCAATAATGTCAAATGATCTTGTTCTTGGTGATTGCTCAAAAAATCCGACAACAATATATATACTTGATGTTATTGATAACCAATTGATAATCGAAGGTTCAACAGCTATTCTTCATGGATATTTCAAAAACCCGACAGTGCTTTTGGATATAGAAGAAAAAATTATCGAAGCAAAAAGAATTGTCAGCTCCGATTATTGCACATATATGTTAGGTGAACCGATATTTGATAATTTAGTATTTAAAGCAGCTATTGACCTTTCAAATATCAATGCTAGGTCAAGAATACGGCTTTCAGTCAAAAGCGGTGACATGACAATAAACAAAGTAAATATATCATATTCTCATTTGTGTAAAGTCAATAATAAGTTCCGTAATCAATATCTGTTTAAAAACGGCTACTTGCTTTATGCATCAAACAATGAAATAACAATTGAGCCGTTTGACGAAAACACAATACCTGCTGTTGAAATAAAACTCCAAAACGAAATATTGAAAAATCCGACAGAAGAAAGGCTTGAACTTGTTCAATACCGCCGTGAATACTTTGAACAAATAAAGAAAAAGACGAAACCTATTTGGCTTATATCCGACAGAATTGTGAAAGCCGATGATAACGGCAAGGCTTTCTTTAAGTATGTAATGGAAAATCATGCAAATGATGTTGACGCATATTTTGTTCTTAGTCACGAAAGCGTTGACTACGATACATTAAGCAAAATCGGTCCTGTTCTTGATTACGGCTCGCACGAACATCTTTTAAAAATGCTGTTAGCAGACAAGTTTATTTCATCTTCAGCTGATGAAAATGTGTTGAATCCGTTTGGCAGAAATAAATTCTTTGTCAGAGGCTTACTTGATTATGACTTTATTTTCCTGCAGCACGGTGTAACAAAAGATGACATTTCCGGTTGGCTTGGCAAGTTTAAGAAAGATATCAAAGGCTTTGTTACCTCAGCTAAACCCGAATATGATTCTATCGTAAACGGTGACGGATATAACTACGATCCGGAAAATATTTGGTTGACCGGTATGCCACGTTTTGATCTTCTCTATCATGACGAAAAAAAATATATTACTCTTATGCCGACATGGAGAAAATACCTCTTAACCGAGTATGACTATGCAACCGGTAGCCGAGAGGCAACAGAAAAACTTATAAAAAGCGAATATGTTGCATTTTATTCTTCAATTATGAGCAGTCAAAAGCTTTTAGATGCCGCTGACAGATTGGGGTATAAAATCAAATTCATGCCTCATCCCGGAATGGTTCCCGTAGCACATGTGTTTAAGTGTGATCCGAGGGTTGAACTGTACGACTTCGACATGAGCTATCGAGATGTTTATGCAGAAAGCGACTTGATAATAACAGACTATTCATCGGCAGTTTTTGACTTTGCATATATGAAAAAGCCTGTAATGTACTGTCAGTTTGATTCGGAAAGTTTCTTTGCCGGTGACCATGTTTATACAAAAGGCTACTTCGACTATGAACGTGACGGATTCGGTGAGGTCGAATATGACCTTGACTCCACTATCGACCGCATAATCGAATATATGGAAAACGGCTGCAAGCTCAAGGACAAATACAGAGAAAGAATTGACAATTTCTTTGCGTTTAACGACAGAGGTGCTTGCGAGAGAATCTATAACAAGATAATAGAAATGGATAAATAACACTCTTAAAGCAGGGGCATTCGCTCCTGCTTTTTCTTGATTTTCCGCTGTTGTCTTTTTTCGCTTGCTGTGTTATACTTTTATCGGAGTTTTCTCTAAAGGAGGTCAAAATGGAACTTAAGTTTAAATGCCTTGTGCTTGATCACGATGACACGACCGTCAAAAGCACTCCCGAAATACATTATCCGCAGTGGCTTGAAACTCTCGATGCCCTCAGGCCGGAAACAAAGATGAGCCTTGAAGAATTTATGAAGTATAATTTCTATATCGGCTTTTTCAGAATGTGCCGTGAAGAACTGCATTTCACCGATGAAGAAGCCGTCAAACAGGACAAAATGTGGCGAGAATATACCTCAACAAGAAACGCTCACTTCTATGAGGGAATGCCCGAAATAATCAGGGATTTCCGTCAATCGGGCGGTATAGTCTGTGTCGCAACCCATTCAAATTCAGCCAACATCAAGCGTGACTATAAAGCTCAGGGAGTCGATGAACCCGATATGATTTTCGGCTATGATCTGGGTGAGGACAAAATAAAACCTTCGCCGTACGCATTAAATGAGATCATGAGGATATATTCCCTTTCTCCGGAGGAAATTCTCATGGTAGACGACATGAAACCCGGACTTGATATGGCTAACAGCGTAAATGTGCCGTTTGCGTGTGCAGGCTGGTCACATATTGTTCCCGAAATCAGAGAATATATGAAAAACTGTTGTGACAACTATCTCAAAAACACAAATGAACTTCGCACCTTGCTTTTTAAAGAAAAATAATTGGCAAATATAGTGATTTTTGGATTTAGTTGTGCTATAATAACTTAGATATGGCCACAATTTAAAACTCAGCCGATATTAATTAAAGAGGTGATAAAATGGGACTTTTTAAAAAAATCTTCGGTGACTACTCAACAAAAGAGGTCAAGAGAGTCATGCCGATAGCCAACAAGGTCCTCAGCTTGGAAGAAGAATACAAAAAGCTGACAGATGATGAGCTTAAAAATAAAACCAATGAATTTAAAGAAAGACTCGCAAACGGAGAAACGCTTGACGATATCCTCCCCGAAGCTTTCGCAACCTGCCGTGAGGCATCAGCGAGAGTTCTTCAGATGCGCCACTTCCCCGTTCAGATAATCGGCGGTATAATCCTGCATCAAGGCAGAATTGCCGAAATGAAAACCGGTGAAGGTAAGACTCTTGTCGCAACCCTGCCTGCATATTTGAATGCACTCAGCGGAAACGGTGTTCATATCGTCACCGTCAACGACTATCTTGCCAGACGTGACAGCGAATGGATGGGCAAGGTCTATCGTTTCTTAGGTCTGACGGTCGGTTTGGTCGTCAACGGACTTGAAACGGAAGAAAGACGTGAGGCCTATGCCGCAGACATAACCTACGGCACAAACAATGAAATGGGCTTTGACTATCTTCGTGATAACATGGTTCAATACCTTGAAGAAAAGGTACAAAGAGGTCACAACTTCGCCATAGTTGACGAGGTTGACTCGATTCTTATTGACGAGGCAAGAACTCCCCTCATCATTTCCGGTATGGGCGGCGAATCATCTGTTTTATATAAGCAGGCAGACGATTTCGCAAAAAGACTTAAAATGGCTAAGGTCGCTGAGATCGACTCAAAGGCAAACGTTGAAGATCAGGATATAGATGCCGATTATGTTGTCGATGAAAAAGCCAAAACCGCAACCTTGACAAAAAGCGGTATCGCTAAAGCGGAAAGCTACTTCGGTGTTGAAAATCTTACAGATCCCGAAAACCTTACACTTTCTCATCACATCAACATCGCTATCAAGGCGAGAGGTGTCATGAGACGTGACATAGACTATGTCGTTAAGGACGGACAGGTTCTCATTGTTGATGAGTTCACCGGTCGTATCATGATAGGCAGACGCTATAACGAAGGTCTGCATCAGGCCATAGAAGCAAAGGAAAATGTCAAGGTCGCAAGAGAAAACAAAACTCTCGCCACGATCACCTTCCAGAACTATTTCCGCTTGTACTCAAAACTTTCGGGTATGACGGGAACAGCTTTGACGGAGGCAGACGAGTTCCAACAGATATATTCTCTTGATGCTATTGAGATCCCAACTAACAAGCCGCTTATCAGAAACGATGACGATGATGTTATCTATATGACGGAAGAATTTAAGTTCAATGCGGTCATAGATCAGATAATCGCCTGTCACGAAAAAGGGCAGCCCGTGCTTGTCGGTACGGTTTCTATCGAAAAGAGCGAAAAGCTCAGCAGAGCGCTCAAAAAGAAAGGAATCAAGCATAATGTTTTGAATGCTAAATTCCATGACAGAGAAGCTGAAATAGTCGCTCAGGCAGGTAAACTCGGAGCTGTCACGATCGCCACAAACATGGCAGGTCGTGGAACTGATATCATGCTCGGCGGTAATGCCGAATATCTTGCAAAGAGTGAAATGCGCCGTCTCGAATATCCCGAAGAACTCATTGCCGAGGCAACGGGATTTGGAGAAACCGATGACGAGAGCATACTTGAGGCCAGAAACACGTTCAGAGAGCTTGAACAGAAATATAAAGAAGAAATCAAAGATGAGGCAGATGCCGTCAGAAAAGCCGGCGGTCTGTTTATCATCGGCACTGAAAGACATGAGTCAAGACGTATAGACAACCAGCTCAGAGGACGTTCCGGCAGACAGGGCGATCCCGGTGAAAGCAGATTCTATCTTTCAATGGAAGATGATCTTATCAGACTTTTCGGTGGCGACAGAATGATGGGCATAATGAACAGTATGCCTATTGACAATGATATGCCTTTGCAGATCGGTATTCTGACAAAGGGTGTTGAGAACGCTCAGAAGAAGATGGAAGGCAATAACTTCGCTATCAGACTTCACGTTCTCAGCTATGACGATGTTATGAATCATCAAAGAGAGATAATCTATGGTCAGAGAGATCAGGTTCTCAGAGGTGAGGACATGAAACCCGTTATCTCAAAGATGATAGATGAGTCAATTAATGATAGTCTTGAGCTTTACTGCTCCGAAAGCATAGATTCCGATGATTGGAATTACACCGGACTTCGCAGCACATATTCATGGCTCATATCCGATGATGAGAATATCGAAGATTTAAGCCGTGATGAACTCGAAGAACTTCTTAAGGAAAAGGCTCATGCTCTCCACGAGAAGAAAGAACAGGAATTCGGTGCGGAAATAATGCGTGAGGCAGAAAGATCAATGCTTCTTCGCTGTGTTGACCTCAACTGGATGGATCACATTGACGCTATGGACGAATTTAAACGCAGTGTCGGACTTCGTGCATACGGTCAGCAAGATCCGGTCATCGTTTTCAGACAAGAAAGCTATGATATGTTCGATCAGATGACAGCCAACATCAGAGACAGTGCCGTGAGAATGATATTGAATCTCAGAATACGCACAGATGATGATGTCAAACGTGAACAAGTCGCTAAGATAACCGGTACATCGGGTGCAGGTGACGGAAGTGAAAAGGGCAAAACAGTCCGCAACAAGGATAAAAAGGTCGGCCCGAATGATCCGTGTCCCTGCGGCAGCGGCAAGAAATATAAAAAATGCTGCGGCAGTCCGGCTAACAGAAGTAACTGACAAACCCGCCCGCGAAGCGGGCGGAGCGATGAAATCGCGTACCCATGAGCGAAGCGAATGGGTGCCGATTTCATCGCCGTTGATCAGATTTTCAATTAGATAAATACTGAAAAGCTGTAGAACCCATGGTAGCAGACCATAAGTAATAACTAACGTAAAAAAGCGTAACACGCTTTAAATAGCGCAGATGAACTGCGTATTAATAAAAAATGGAGGAACAAACAAATGACAAGACTTTTTCCACTCATCGCCTATAAGGTGATGACCTTAATGCTCACAATCATGACCTCATTTGGCATGATATCCACACCATCTGTCGAGACACCGATAGCTCCGGTTGATCCCGACACCGTTCAGCTCACTTTTGCAGCTTGGGGCGATTCTCAAGTTTCAAACTACCTCTATGAGAGAGAGGCTAACTTTGTTGCCGCTTGCAACGATGTTAAAAACTCGGCTATAAAACTCGATGCTCTTGTTATCGCAGGTGACATTGCCGAAAACGGACTTGAAAGCGAATATAAATTTGTTGGTGAAAAGCTTGCTGAGCTTAAGGATAATGTTAACGATTTCATCATCTCATACGGCAACCACGATATCAGACTTAAGGCTTTCGGTCTCCAGTCAAAGAGAATTGCCAACTTCCACAACGACCTTTGCTCAGGCAAAGTTGAGAAAAACCACCTCAACTACACAACTGAGATCAATGGCTATAAGTTTATAGTTATGAACAGCGATAAGTCGGTCTTTGAAGAAGGCTGGTACAGTGATGAACAGCTTGCATGGCTTGACAGCGAGATCGCATCAACACAGGAAAGCGGCAAACCCGTATTTGTTGTTAATCATCAGCCGCTTAAGAAAACTCACGGCTTGCCCGACACATGGGGTTCACCGGCTATTTTTGATGCAGGTTCTATAGGCGATCAGTCAAATGACGTTAAGGCTATTTTTGAAAAGTACGATAACGTTATCTACATAACCGGACATCTTCACACAGGTTTCGGCAAGTACACATATGAGGACTATGGCTCATTCAAGTCAGTCAACCTTCCGACCATTGCTTGCAACAATGACAATGGCTATGAAGCTGACGGACAAGGCTATATCTTTGAGGTTTATGAGGATAGAGTCATCGGCAGAGCAAGAGTTTTCGCAACAGGCGAATATCTTCCGGAATATGACTTCACAATTGAACTCAACTGATAATTAATTGAGGCTGTTGCAAATTTTAATTTGCAACAGCCTCTTTTGTTTTGTTAGAATATCACTTAAAATTCAAACTGCAAAAACAATTTTCACACTTGACTATTTCACTGCATATTCTCACCGAGAAGGTATTTCTTGATCGGCTTAACACTGACAACGATCACTCCGACAATAACCGTGATAATGATTTCCGGTACAAGATATGATGCCTGATAAATAAACGAATAGATAAACGAAAGTTTTAATCCGCCAAAAGAATCAAGTATTCTCTGTCCCCAAGCAGGGAAACCCTCTTGAGTGAAATACCACTCAGCCCATGAGCCGAAGAACAGAATACCCGATACAAAATGAGCAATAAAACGAAGCAACATCGCAATTACCGAACCGACAGCAAACGACACTGTTGTGTTCTTGATTTTTTTCTTAAACATACCCGACATACCTATAACAGTGAAAGCTATTATGTAGTCAAGAAGTATGATAAACACAACGTTTATCGCACTTTGAGATGCAAACGGAGTGCTTGTCAACGCTCCCAAAACGCACTGGAGTACACCGTAAACAAAGCCGGAGAACACACCCCATTTAACTCCAAACATATAGCCGACCATCAAAAGCGGCAGCATCGAGAAGAACGTGACCGAACCACCAAACGGCAGTGCATAGAGTTTGAGCATTGACAGCACCGTTCCGAGTGCTATCATGACGGCTGTGACCGTCAGACGGAAAGTTTTTGATTGTTTTGTCATGATAAGACCTCCATAAAAATAATAACGCCCAATGAAACTAAACTTCATCGGCGTTAAGATCTTTACTCCCTACGTCCGCATTACCGGCATCAGGTTAAAGGGTTAAAGGCGATCAGCCTTAATCTCAGCCGAATTTCATCGGCACCCCCGAAGTCTATATTCATTTAAGCTGTCAGCAATATCTTCCTGCTGACAGCGTTATTATAGCTCATATGGTCTAACGTGTCAATATCCCAAATTAAATTTTTTCTGATATAAATTGCAGGTTTACAATATTCCGAACTTCATTTTGCGGAATGTATTGCAATTATATAAACGTTAATAAGCAAGCGATCAATCTATCAGCCGAAAAGCTGTTTATGTTGACAGCTTTATTTCTCTATCTTCGATTATAAAACTTCTCACAATTATGTTTATTTATTGTAAACAATTCAAAATAAGTTTGAAATTCGAGCTATACGGTGTTACAATAAACTGATATCATTTTCAAGGAGGTATTCAACTTGGACGATTTTGAAAAAATACCGGATAATGAAGATTTTGAAACCGAGCAGGAGTTCGGTGAAGAATTTGAGTCTGACGTACCGGAAAGCGAAAGCCTTAATGAAGAACTCGAAAATATAAGAGATATGTTCCAAACTGAGCTTGATAATGCAACTCAAACTTATCTCGCAGGCGGTGATCTTCAAGACTACGATGACGGTCCCGATGAAGAAGACGATGACGATGACGAAGAAAGCGAAGATGCTATCCCTGATGATATGCTTTGCGAATGTTGCGGCGAAAAAGAACGTGATCTCAGCGAAGGCGAAGATTACCCCTACTGTGCCGATTGCAAGGATATCATGCGTTCATATCCGATCGGTGCTAAAGGAATACTTATTTTGATCGCTGTGCTTATACTGGGTGCAACATCACTGCTGACAAACTTCAGCGGAAATGTTGATATTCTCGATAAAGCCGTCACAGCTCAAGAGGCTATAGCCTCAGGCAAGCTTTACACCGGACTTTATGCCTATTACGATGCGATCAATTCAGCCGACACCAACTCAAAGCCGAAAAAGCTTGTCGGCAGATGCGTTAAGGTCTTTGCCACTCTCAATGACTATAGAGATGCAGTCGCAATGGCTGGCCAATACCTTGACGAGAATGATCTTAATAGCCCGTCATACAAGTTCATAAATGATTATTCGATCAAAAACGATACCATCACGGCTATCGAAAACATAATCTATGAACCGCTGTCAAGCGAAGAAACGACATATGATGATGCTGACGGTATATGCGAAAGCCTTGACGCACTGAAAAACGACAGCGAAAACAACTATGACCACTACTATATTGATTACTACAAATATGTTGTCAAAAACACTCTCGGCGGCATAAACGATGAAGTTTATAAGTACCTTATAGAACTTGACGAAACCTACGGTGACGAAGAATGGGTTCATCTTTATGACCTTTGCAATGCAGCGGCAAAACTCGGTGACGTCAATGCGGCTAAAGAGTATTTCAACAGAATTATCAAAGAAAACTCCGAAGACGGAACAGCTTATGTTTACCTTGCAAATGCATACCGTTTTATCGAAACAGTTGATCCCGATGAAATGCTCAAGCTTGCGGAACAAGGTTTCACCGCCCAAGGCAACTACGGCTTTGCAAGCTCCGACCTTTACAGAATACAGGCAATAGCGTATATGTTAAAGGGTGATAACGAAAAGGCCCACGAGGCGGCAACCAATATGTATTCTGTTGTTACACAAAACAGCTACTCGGTCAACAACCTTTTCCCCTGCCTTTACACTTATGCATTGACAAGCTCTTTGACAGGCAACAAAGACGGCTATGATGATATAGTTGACCTTCTTAAAACCAACGGCTATGATATGTCACAGCAGATCAACAGCGTTATAAACGGTGACATGACCGTTAAGGAACTTTTAACAGATGCGGAGGGTGATTTAGCATGACAACACTTTATATAATAACACGTTTCATCACTTTCCCCGGAGCTATGATAAGAGCTTTTTGGGAGCAGATCATTTGCCGTATACACAAAGCAGGTGTTGAGGATAACCGCTATCTCAGAAACGATGAGATGTGTTCTCACGTTGAACACGAATTTATGCCGAAAGCGGGCAGTGCGTTTGCGATATGTTTCGTTCCGATGATATTGCAGTTGGCTCTTGCGCTTCTCATCTCTGCTCCGGCAGCATTCGACATTCTCTATCTCGGCACTTTCAGTTTTCCCATGGGACTTATTGATATAGCTTGTCTTTGGATCGGATTTTCGCTTGTTGTCAACTGCTTCCCATCGGTTGAGGACGCAATGAACATGATGGATAAGCTTTATCACGGCAACGCTAACATATTCCAAAAGGTTATTTTTGCTCTCGGTGCGGGAATATGTTATGTTGGTTCTTTCATAGAAAGATATTGTTTAACATTCCTCTCAAGTGTGGTACTCTTGGTCGTATGCGTTTTTGCGATCTGATACTTCATTAAAGACAAATCATTACGGCACACTTCGCATGGAAGTGTGCCGTATAATTAAACTCACATCTCGCTTTTGCTTGTGTTTTTCTTTTTATCTGCAAAATGTTTCACAACAAAAGCTATCACCACCACGGGTATAGCGCCGATAATTATTTTGACCAACAATTCCATGGGAATTATGTCATATATTCCGTCACCCAAGACCGTGAAAACAATAACTCTCGGCATTATTCCTGCCATTGATGCAATATAATATCTCAAAATATTGCATTTTGATGCACCCAAAAACAGACTTGTGAAGTCTATCGGAAGTCCTGTAAACCTCATCAAAAATAATACACCGAATTTATCCTGAACATTTTTTTCGAGAAGTTTTTGTCCGCTTTTGCTCTTACTTAAAAGCTTGCTGACGGCATCTCCACCTAAAAATCTTCCCAAAACATAAGTTGTCATAACCTCGATGCTTATTCCGACAAAGCTTATCAATATTGCCTGAATCGGAGTGAAAGCCATTCCGACAGACAGATATATGAGCGATGCGGGAATAACGAACAGGAGAGACTTTGCGAAAAATATCGCTATCACAACACCCACTGCCGCATAGATGCTCGGTGCGTTTTCGACTATCGCTCTGACGTCAAGATTTTTAAGCTTATCATAGTTTAAGATAACGACCGTCAAAATGACCGCCGCAACTAAAATCTTTGCGACAAGCGAGAGTGTCTTTTTAGTTTTTTCATTCATATAAATACCAGCCTAAAAAATATTCTATCGTTATTATATAATAAAACGAGTCAATAATTCAATAGGCAACGCAAGTCTTTTTCTGTCGCTTATTTTTTTGTTTAAGTACACCTTGTTGTGTACTCTATGAAAATGTTCGATTTCACGGTGCTTATTTCCGTTCGGTCGGTTATCGGCAAGAACGGTTTCTGCGTATCAAAAAATTTTTAAGTATTATAGATTTATATTTTTTATTATACAACACTTATATTTTATTCAACGTGTGGACAAAGACAAAAAAATCTGTTATACTGACTTTATATTTTCCAAAGGAGTAGGTAGCAATGAACACTAAAGACAAACTTGAAAGAGCTGCCGCAGGCATGACAATAGATCAGGTTCTTAAATATATTGATAAAGATCCAAAACAAAATCTTGTCAAGCTTATCAACGCCAGTGAAAAAATACTCGGCGGAACATTTAAGAAATCATATCTTGATGCAATGAGAAATGCTGTTCAAGATGAGAATAATGTTTATTATCATTATGCGATGAACATTCTCCATGATGTTGACAGACAGGTATTAAAGAAAATGTTGCTTGCAATGGGCCTCGGTGCAGGCTATCACGGCACAAAAGCTGTCAGAGAAAACAGGGACATATACAAATGCAATATTCCGTGGCTTATCCTTATGGATCCCACCAGTGCTTGCAATCGCAAATGCAAGGGCTGCTGGTCAGCGGAATATGGATATAAGCAGAGCTTAACGTTTGAAGAAATGGACAGCGTTGTCAATCAAGGCGTTGAGATCGGCACTCACCTTTACCTTTTCACCGGTGGCGAACCGCTTATCAGAAAAGATGACCTTATCAAACTTGCCGAAAATCACCCCGATTGTGCTTTCCTCGCATTCACCAACGGTACACTCATAGATGAAAAATTCTGTGATGAGATGAAACGTGTCGGAAACCTCACCTTAGCTTTGAGCATTGAGGGTACAAAAGAAACAACAGACGCTAGACGTGGCGAGGGCGCATATGATCAGCTTATAGCTGCTATGTCGCTTCTCAAATCAAAGGGTTGTCTGTTCGGAATGTCGGTATGCTACACGCGTGAAAATGTCAGCACCGTCACAAGCGACACATTCATGGACGATATGATAGAGAAGGGCGTTAAGTTCGGAATGTATTTCTGCTATATGCCTGTCGGACACGATGCGGTAGTCGAGCTTATTCCCACACCTGAACAGAGAGTTCATATGTATAAGTGGCTTCGTCAGATAAGAAACTCAACAACCGGCAAGCCGATGTTTGTCATGGACTTCCAGAATGACGGCGAATATGTCGGTGGCTGTATCGCAGGCGGAAGAAACTATTTTCATATCAATTCAGCCGGTGACATGGAGCCTTGCGTATTCATTCATTATTCGGATTCAAATATCAGAAAGAACACCTTGGTCGAGGGATTGAGAAATCCTCTTTTCACGGCATTCAGAAAAGGCCAGCCGTTCAACGACAACCATTTGAGGCCCTGTCCGATGCTTGAAAATCCGCAATATCTCAGAAAAATAGTCGGTGAAACAGGAGCTAAATCGACCGACCTTATCAAAGAAGAAACAGCCGAGCATCTTTGTTCAAAGTGTGACAAATTCGCTTGTGAGTGGGCGCCTGTGGCGGAAGATCTCTGGAAGAACAACAAGCACCCCAACCCGATGACTCAATACTACAGAGACACACCTGAGGGAAAAGCGGAAGCGGCAGCAAAGGCGATGGAAGAAGCAAACAAATCATAAATGATTGAATTTATATGGTGCGGACAAATGTCTGCACCATGTTTTTTAGTAGAATTCTGCCTTTTTCGGCAAAGTTAATGGTCCCTTTCTTTGATTGATAATATATGCTTAAAATATTAGCACCCAAAACGCAACAGCTTTATCTTAGCTGTTAAGTCTTGGGTGCGTAATTATTGCTTTTAACCTTTAACCTGTCATATCAAATTAGAGGTTATAAGAGGTTTATATTGTGCTTTTCACATTCTTCTCTCATCTCTTTCGGCCAAACAGATGCCTGAACCTCACCTATATGAGCCTTCCTTAAGAAGAACATACTTATTCTTGATTGACCTATGCCTCCGCCAATGGTGTAGGGCAGTTCTCCGTTCAACAACGCTTTCTGGAACGGCAGCTCGGCTCTTTCCGGACAGCCTCTTATTTCAAGCTGTTTTTTAAGAGCTTCCTCGTCAACTCTGATACCCATACTTGAAAGTTCAAGTGCTATATCGAGAATGGGATAGTATACAACTATATCACCGTTAAGTTCCCAATCGTCATAGTCAGGCGCTCTGCCGTCATGTATTTCACCGGACTTAAGTACACCGCCAATTTTCATGATGAAAACAGCCTTATGCTCTCTTGCGATGATGTTTTCTCTTTCCTTGGGAGTCTTGTCCGGAAATCTGTCCTCAAGTTCCTGAGTTGTGATAAAGAAAATGTCTTCCGGCAAGAATTTATGTACAAAGTCGTATTCGTTTGCTATATAATTCTCCGTATGCTTAAGAGCCTCATAAACACCCCTGACGGTCTTTTTGAGAGTCTCAATATTTCTGTCCTCTTTTGCGATGATCTTTTCCCAATCCCACTGGTCAACATAAATCGAGTGAAGATTATCGGTTTCTTCATCACGTCTGATAGCATACATATCAGTGTAAAGTCCTTCATTTCGCTCAAAGCCGTAATGCTTAAGGGCGGTTCTTTTCCACTTCGCCAAGGAGTGAACGATCTCGACCTCATCGCCCGTTTCGAGTACATCAAAACTAACCGGTCTTTCAACACCGTTGAGCGTATCATTAAGTCCCGTTCCGGTCTTAACAAAGAGTGGAGCAGAAACACGTGTCAGATTCAACTGTATAGAGAGATCTTTTTCAAAGAAGTCCTTGACTTTTTTGATAGCGACCTCAGTGTGACGAATGTCAAGCAGCGGATCATAGTTTTTTGGAATCTGAAGTTTCATATCAAAGCCCCTTTTCATTAAAAATAAGAGCGATGGCAGATAAACGTCACCCACCATCGCTTGACTTGAATAAGAATAACACAAGTTTAACATCTTGTCAATAGGATTTTAATATTTATTCAAATAACTTTTGCGGCCTGCATAAAAACACAGACCGCAAAAACTGTTTTTAGATTAAGCCGGAGCGTTTGACAACAAATTTATTAGTAGTGAACAGCTCCACATTCACAGACCTTATTTGTTCCGAAAAGTTTCCAGAAGATACGTATGATCTTATAGAAGAATCCGGAAATGCCTGTCTTGTGACACATACAGCTGCAAGCTTCGGGCTGAGGTGTCGGTTCGGGTGTCACGATAGGTGAGCTTTCGTCAACGATAGCGTAATAGCTGAAATGCGTTGTTTCAAATATGATATAACCATTTTCGACTTTGCTGTCAAGCTTTTCGACAGTACCCGATTCGGTGACATAATAAACATTTGTCGTGTCGGGATTATAGCCTGTCGGGAGAGGTAATTTGACCGTGACAGCACCGTTGGGTTGTACCTTTGAGCCATTAACGAGAGTGACTATGTCAAACATCGTCTTAAGGCTGTTCTTCTTTGAATTGTCAAGAACGTTCCACGCAGCAGTACCGGTTGCGTCTGTGACACTGAGAGTGACGTTGCCGCTGAATGCCGTGTCGGGATATGAAAGAGTGATTCCACTTGATGTGTCTTTGACCTCGGCAAGCGGAAGTTTATCAAGAATTTTGACTTCAACAATGTCACAAAAATAACACTTGCGTTCTTTGATTCCCGTTGATGTTTGTGTCGGTTTTAGCGTGACTTTCCAATCACTGTAGATGTGACCGGTGAAATCGTCAAGTGCGATGAACGTAACGTCAACTTTGTCTTTGTTCTCATTATAATATTCTTCCGCTGTTGTACCTTTATAGCCGTAAAGAGTGAATGCTCCAACAGGTTTTATGCAGTTGAAGAATACTTCTTCAATATTGATAAGGTCGTCTACCGATGTGATTTCAAAAGCGTCCCAATAATATCCGAACGAATATTTATGTGTTCCGACTTCGACAGTTTTCGGTACGATGACAGTCTTGATATTCTTTCCGTAAAGGTTATCGTCAAGTTCTTTGACGGTGTCGGGAATTTTGTATATTGTCATATCTGTTGCGATAGGGAACGCAACTATCTTTGTCATGTCCTTGTTATAGAGAACGCCGTCAACAGAAACAAAGTTTTCATTACCTTCTGCAACATTTATCTCTTTGAGGTTAAAACACTCTGCAAAAGCACCGTTATAAATATTCTTTACGCTCTTGGGGATAGTTACACTCTTCATTCCACACATACCGAACTCTGTGGCATTTAATGCTTCGACACCTTCTTCAATTGTAAGTGTCTTAAGTTTGAATAAGTATACAAAAGCACCGTATTCACCTGTTTTTAATCCCTTGGGATACGTCAAATTTTCTATAGCTGTGAAAGCGAATGCAGCTGTGTCGGCAAATTCGAGGTTAGCGACCGAATAGTCTTTCAGATTATAGCAACCGTAGAAAGCGTGAGAACCAACTCTCTTAAGACTTTCGGGGAAAACGACCTTTTCAAGGTTCGATGCCACAGAGAAAGCTTCTACTCCGATCGTCTTTATTCCGTTAGGAATAGTGTATGACTTGTCTGTTTTTCCTATGGGATAGGCAATAAGAGTATTTGTATCTTTATCAAAAAGAACACCGTCTGTTGTGTAGTATCTACTGTTGCCCTCTGCAACTTTTATCTCGGTTAAATTCATAGATAAGCTAAACGGATTGTTTGATATTTCAGTGATAGATGCCGGAATGGTGACGGTCTGAACGGCTTTTTCGGAAAAGACACCGCTGTCAAGCTTTGTTACCTGATAGCCATTGACTTCAGACGGAATCGTAACATCGGTTCCGCTGCCGTTATAACGTGTAACCATTGCATAACCCCACTTGGGATATACTTCATAGTTGAAATCGCCAACTGTTATACTTTCCGGGAACAAACGATTGATCCACTGTTCTTCTATCGAATCGCAAAGCAGACAAGTGCGTTTTTTAATGCCGCGGTTTTCATAGTCCGGCTCTTTGGTGACTTTCCAATCGCTGTAAACGTGACCGGTGAAATCGTCAAGTGCGATGAATTTCGTGTCGTTATAAAGTGTGTTGTTTTGATAGAACTCCTCGGCTGTTGTTCCTTTGTAGCCGTAGACAGTGAAACCCTCAACAAATTTTGTTGCGTTATCCATTATCATTTCACGTTCGAGCATGTCTTGATATGAATTAATTTCAAACTGCTCAACATAATATCCGAATGCGTGTTGTGTCGTTCTTATCTCGGCAGTTTTCGGAACAACAATCGTCTTGAGATTTTTTGATAATATATATGCTTTTGAACTTCTTATAGTTTCCGGAACTTTATATACCGTCTGTTCCAAAGCCGGTGGATATGCAATAATTTCTGTCATATCTTTGTTATAGAGTACACCGTCAACAACAACAAAATTTTTATTGCCTTCTGCGACTTTTATCTCTTTAAGGCTGAAACACCAGCAAAATGCATCAGTGTCGATCGTCTTAACACTCGCCGGAATTGTGACACTTTCAATTTTAGAGTACGCAAAGTTATCGTTTAATTCTTCAACGCCTTCTTCAATAGTAAGGGTTTTGAGTTTGATCATTCCGCTGAAAGTTGAGTTTTCTTCGCCCGTTTCAATTTTCTTAGTCACGGTGAGTTCTTCAACTGCTGTGAGATCGAATGCACCATCGCCTGCGTATTCAAGCTGTTCAATAGGAATCTTTTTCAAGTTAAGACAACCGGCAAACGCATTGTTTTCGACTCTCTTAAGGCTGTCGGGGAAAACGACTTCTTCAAGATTCATAGCCACGCAAAAAGCCTCATCACCGACAGTTACGGTTTCATCGGGAATTGTATAGATTTTATCTTCTTTGAGTGGCGGATAAGCAACAAGTGTCGAAGTGTCTTTTTCAAAAAGTACACCGTCAACCGTGTAATATTTTGTGTTGCCCTCGGCAACTATGATTTCCTTAAGGGTATTTCCCTCGCCGAAAGGGTTATGTCCGATCGTTGTAACCGTAGACGGAATGGTGACGGTCGTCATGTAGTCACCCGAAAATGCCCATGAGCTAATTTCGGTTACTGAATAGCCGTTGACTTCAGACGGAATAACAACGTTGTCAATCTTGTCCGTGTCGTCATAACCCGTGACTACTGCATAACCTGAGTCCGGATATATTTCATAGTTGAAATTATCCACAGTTACATACTGGGTTGTTTCCATAAGGGCATAGCCCATTGTCACAGGCACCATGCCCCATATCATCACCGCCGCCAAAAGCAGTGACAACAGTTTTTGCGTTCTGGATTTCTTCATGTTTTTGTGATTCTCCTTTTAATACAATTTCCGAATGTACCGTCTAAATCAAGTGAATTTTAAATAACACATGTCGGATAATTTAATTATAACTTTTTGATTTTTAATGTCAATAAAATTATTAATATTTTTTAAAGATTGTGAATATCTTCTACACATTTCTTGACGTGTGTTGGATATTATTTATCACTTTCGGAACATTTTCTCGATTCAACTTTTGATTGACAATCCCACCCATTTGTCATATAATTATTATACATTGAAAATTTTACAGTCGTGTACCTTAAGCATTGAAGTCAAATCCGAAATCAATTTGTTTCGGATAAATGCCGCACCTGCGGCGTTAAAATGCTCGCAAATCCCGACAACCTTGCGAGTAGATTTAAACCGCAAAACACCGAAAATACGCCGTTTTAGGTGACTTCGGATTTAACTTTAATGCTTATCCGTACAACGGAGGCATATATGGATTTAAAAGGGAAAAACGTTCTTATAATAGGACTTGCAAGAAGCGGTATGGCCGCTATCAAAGTTTTGAATGAACTCGGAGCGAACATCACGCTTTCAGAATCGAAAAAAAGAGAAGAAATCAAACAGGCTGACAAGCTTTCAAACATGGGAGTTTCTATAGTCGGTCAGACCGAGGGCGAGTTTGAGGGCAGATATGATCTGGCAGTGAAAAACCCCGGTGTACCTCTTGATAACCCCGTTGTTTTATATCTTAAGCAGAATAATATCCCTATCATTACGGAAATTGAGCTTGCTTTTCAAGTCGCTAAACCTCAACATTTTATCGCTGTGACCGGCACGAACGGTAAGACCACCACAACGACACTTGTCTATGAAATTCTGCATAAAGCGTTTGGAGAAAAAGTCCACCTCTGCGGAAATATAGGTGTTCCTCTTTGTGAAATTGTCATGGAAAACGGACTTCTTCATGAAAGCGGTCACTATATCGCTTTGGAAATTTCTAACTTCCAGCTTGTCAATATCGACAAATTCCGCCCCGATGTCGCCGCTATACTTAATTTGACACCGGATCACGTTGACTTCATGGGAAGCCTTGATGCCTACTACCGTTCAAAGGTTCGAGTCTATGAAAACATGACCGATGGTGACACGTTTATTCTCAACCTTGACGATCCGGAAATCATGAAATACACTTCGGCGTACCCCGCAAAATGTAATGTCGAAACATTCAGCCTTGACACTTGTTCGGCTGACAGCTATATCAAAGACGGCTTTTTATATGTACGAGGAGAGAAAGTTCTTCCGACAGATTGTATTCGTCTTGTCGGCAAACACAATCTTCAAAATGTTTTGACCGCTGTCTGTGCCGCAAAAGCGATCGGTGTAGATAATGATTCGGTGATATCCGCTGTTTCCGCTTTCACGGGAGTTGAACACCGCATTGAATTTGTCCGAGAAAAGAACGGAGTCAAATTCTACAACGACTCCAAGGGTACGAACACAGATGCAACCATAACCGCACTCAAAGCATTTGATAAAGGAGTCATTCTCCTTGTCGGAGGCTTTGAAAAGGGCTTGAGCATGAACGAAATGAAAAAACATCTCGGTTGCGTGAAAAAGGTTATCGGTTTCGGAGCTTGCGGAAAAAGACTTGTCTCCGACTTGGTCGGAGATGAGGGAATTGTTGTCACAACACTTGACGAGGCTGTGTCTGAGGCAATTAAAACAGCCGAAAGCGGAGACACGGTTCTGCTCTCACCGACAACAAGCTCATTTGACCAATATTCCTGCTTTGAAGAAAGAGGAGAGCATTTCAAAAGAATAGTGAACGCTCTTTAATAAGTTGATAAGGAAGAAAACGCATGAACAAAAACAAAAATTATATCGGTGTCTTTGATTCGGGACTCGGCGGCTTGACGGTCGTTGACGGTCTGACAGATGCTATGCCGAATGAAAATATCATATATTTCGGTGACACTGCTCATATGCCCTATGGCACAAAGACAAAAGAACAGATAACGGAATATGTTTTGAAGAACATGGAATTTTTGACTTCATTCGATGTCAAGGCGATAGTCATTGCCTGCAACACAGCCGATTCGATAGTCAGAGAAAAACTCACAACAATCTACACTATGCCGATATTCGGAGTTGTAGCTCCTGCGGCAAAGCAAGCTGTCGAAGCGACCAAGAACGGTAAGATCGGTGTCATGGCGACAAATGCCGTCATAAACAGCGGAACTTATCAAAGAGAGATCAACAAACTTAATGACAGCATCTCGGTCACAAATGTAGCCTGCCCCAAACTCGTTCCTTTGATAGAACAAGGCCACTTCATGAGAGACGATGAATCCGCCGTGAGAGCTTTGGGCGAATACCTCAAAGAAATAAAAGAAAACGGCGTTGACACTTTGATACTCGGTTGCACTCATTATCCTCTCTTATGGGAAACCATATCGGATATGTTGCCGGAAGTGACACTGATAAGCTCATCTGCTGCCGTGGCAAATGTAGCAAAAGAAAAGCTTGAAAAGCTCGGCAAGACAAACAGTGAACACGGAAAATCCGAGAAAAGATTTTTCGTCAGCAAAGATCCCGAAAGCTTTTATAAAAACGCAAAAATGATACTTGGTGACAAGCTTGATAAAATAGAGCTTGCTTAAGTCAAACAAATAACCGCAGTTAAGATGTGAACCTTAACTGCGGTGTTATATTATTTGCGATTTTTATTCGGTTATCCATTCGACATTTGCCGCTTTCATTAGGATATTATCAAACTTTGCAGCTCTGACCGTTCCGTTTTCGGTATCTGTCAGCCACAAGCGGCGGTTTTCCGAATTGCCGGAAATATCCTTGCTGATGACATATTCTCCGCAGGTCACAATCGGACAAGTTCCGCTGAGATTGTCTTTAGCGGTTGAAATCTCGCAAGTCTCGGCATCAATAAAATATATCTTCTGTTCATTCGGATCATAGACCGTTATGGCACTGTTGTCATATGCAACCGGAATAAATTTGCGTTCAAGTCTCTTAGCTTCTCCGACATTCATTTTTCCGTCTTTCCTCACACATATACGGTAACTTGTATCATTCCATAAAATTGAGTTATATCCTGACGGAAGTATCTGTGATGCTCCGATCTTATCCGTCAGCGGTTTCAGTTCGTCATTCACGGAGCTGAGATATTTGATTTCGTTTCCGAAACCGATTATAAGTCGATTTTTAACGAATTTAGCCGTTTTGGGTTCACTCGTCAGTTCAATTTTTGAGACCACCTCGCCTTTATCAATGTGTAAAGCAAAAAAGTCATCATCTTTTCTTGCAAGACAGTAAAAAGAGCTTATCTCATAATTACTGCCGCTGATGCAGAAAACAGAATCGTAGCCGTCAACGGCGATCTTTTCAAGCTTGTTAATATCCAAATCATAGACGTATGCCGAGCCTTCCGATGTGAAAGTCAGCTTGCCGCTTGGAGTTCCCATGGTGATGAGTTCAAACCTCAATATCAATGCGGTGACTATAGCAACAACAGCAATGATAGTTAAAATAATTTTCCACTTCTTCATATGCGTTTATTCCTTTCGCGGTACGCAGGAAGTCAATGCGTACGGATAATTATATTATAGTATATAATGCAGATTGAATCAATGTTTTCATAGGGAAAACCGGATCAAAATATGCGCTTAAAAAATTTTTTCTCAAAAACTCTTGCATTATTTGACTCTTTTATATATAATAACTCTTGCAGTTTGCAAAATGCTGGTGTGGCTCAGTTGGTAGAGCAGCGCATTCGTAATGCGCAGGTCATCGGTTCGAGTCCGATCACCAGCTCCAAAAAGTTCCGTTCACGAAAGTGTGCGGAATTTTTTATTTTTTTCGCTCTTTGCAGCCGGCTTTCATAAGCTCTTTGTCAAAAGTCAAATAAATTTCTTGCAGCCAAACAAATTTGTTTGAAATTAATTCGAGACTGCAAAAACCTGCCTTTGAAAAACGTATTCAGATCAATTTTCTTCAGCTTAATAAAGTGTTCACAAAGAAACATTAAGTTTTCTATTGATTTTATCGCCTGTTTGTATTATCATTTTATTGTAAATCGTGATTATAAGGAGTACTTTAAGATGAGAAAAGGCATATTAAGAGTTGCGGCGGTTTTCATGACCGTCTTTATAATATCCGGCGTATTTTACGGCTGTAATAATACAAAGGAGGACAGCAACACTGTGACCGATCCTCAGGGCATGACATATCTCGCAATAGAAGGCAGTGACGGCAAGACCTATGCCGGAGTAACCGATGCGGCAGGTAAGCTCTATGCTGCACCGATAGACGAAAAAGGCAATGTTCTCAAGGACGGTGACTTATATGAAGTCACAAATTATGACGGCACTCTGCCCACAAATGACACCACTGTTGTCAATGTCGATGACTCAAGAGACAACTACAACTATGCAAGTGCATCTGTTGTCACCGACAAAGATGCTTCAACATCTAAAACCAAGCCGGAAAGCACAAAAAAGAACAACACAACCAACAAGAATAACTCAACAACTTCCGCAAACAGCGAACTTCTTGCAGAAAAATATAAAAAGCTCTTTGCTTCGGGTACCTATTATATTGAGTTTTCAAGCGATGATATGGACGCTCCTGTTGCGGCTGCGGTCAAGAACGGTAATATATATATGAAAACCAAGCTTGAAGGCATGAATTGCACAATGATATATCAAAAAGAAAAAGACAACATATATGTTGTTCTCAATGACTACAGAGTTTATTGCAAGATGCCGTCAAGTATGCTTGAAGAACTTGATATGGCTGACTTCGGAAGCAGCAACAATGAAGTTAAAGATGTAGTCGTATATGAAGCAACTATAGGTGACAGAGATTGTCACTGCGAGGCTTATGAGCTTAAAAACGGCGGAACTACGACCTACTACTTCCACAAAGGAACACTTGTCAGAATGGATCAAATTGACAAGGACGGCACATCATCAGTCATGAACATCACGAAAATATCTTCAACTGTTGACGATTCCATCTTTGAACTTCCCAAGGGATTCATTCCGTTCAATCTCAGCAAACTTAATCTTGACGAACTCGGCGACAGCGAGACAACAACAAAGAATTCTAACAAAAACTAACCTGTCAGTTTAAGGAGATTTTCAATGAAAAAAAAGAAAAAGATGATCGCTTTGATGGTGGTTATCGTTTTGGCGGCGCTTGCGGTGTGTGTCAGAAGTGTCAGAAACAGCAGCAAACAAACTCTGACAATTACCGATCCCGATGGAATGACTTATCTTGCGATACTCGACCAAAACAACAACGTATATGCCGGAATAACAGATCCATCAGGCAATCTTTACGGAGCGAGAATAGATTCTGACGGATATCCCGTGCTTGATGAATCTCTCTATGTTGTCGGCGAATACACAGGCACTCTGCCCAGAAACAACACAACGGCTGTTGATATCCAACAGACAAATTCCGGTACAACATACAATTATAATGCCGAGGTTTCAATTGTTGAGGACACAGATAGCAAATCTTCGACAAAAGCAGACAAAAGCAACAATTCGTCAAGTTCGGAAAAAGCTGAGCTGATGTCAGAAAAATATCTTAAGCTTTTTGCATCGGGAACGTATTTTATGAAGTTCACTTCGACCGATCCCGATATTCCGGGCGAAATAATTATGGCTTTCAAAGGCGGCAGCATCTATCTTGAAACGACAGTCGAGGGAATACCTGCCGAAGTCATATATAATGATGCGACAAAGCAAGGCGCTATAGTTATTAAGCAATTCAGAACATATTGCACATTGCCCGATGATATGATAGCGGAAATGTCGGGCGGAGCTATAGATGTTGAAAAGGCCATGGAATATGATAATGTCAAAACATATAAAGTCGATATAAACGGCAGAGAATGTATATGTGAATCATTTACTTATGCTGACGGTGACGTTAAAAACTACTACTTCTATAACAAAGAACTTGTCAGAATGGACTTCATCGAACCTGACGGCTCATCGACAATATACAACATTTCGGAGATATCTTCAAATGTCCCCGATTCATATTTTGAGATGCCCAAGGGATATATAAAGCTTGACATGGCTAAAGTCCTTGAAAATTATGACGAAGAATAACAGTTCGGCGGTCGGAGCTTTATCCGTCCGCCTTTTATTTAAGGTACGAGGAAATGAGTGCTTACGGGAGGCATAACATATGAAAATAAACTATCAGCGTGAGCTTGACGGAATAATAAGTGAAATTGAAAGAGAAGAAAAAAAGCCCAAACTTCTCCTTCATGCCTGCTGTGCTCCATGCAGCAGTTATTGTTTGGAATATCTGTGCCAATTCTTTGATATAACCGTTTTGTTCTATAATCCCAATCTCTATCCTGAGGAAGAATATGATAAGCGAGCAAACGAAGAAAAAAGACTCATTGAAGAAATGAACAAAAATCTCACCGAAAGAAAAATCAAACTCGCTGTCTCGGATTTTGAAAGTCAAGAGTTTTACGATGCTGTCAAGGGACTCGAAAAATGCCGTGAGGGTGGCGAACGCTGTCTGAAATGCTTTAAGCTCAGACTTGAGAAAACCGCCGAATACGCTAAAAATAACGGATTTGACTTCTTCACAACAACGCTGACAATAAGTCCGCTGAAAAACGCTCAGGCATTAAACGAGATAGGTGAAGAAGCAGGAAAAAAGTTTTCGGTCAGACATCTGCCGTCTGATTTCAAGAAAAAAGGCGGATATCAAAGGTCAATAGTTCTTTCAAAAGACTATGGGCTTTATAGACAGAATTATTGCGGCTGTGTCTTTTCAAAAAGAGAAAGCGAAGAAAGACTTTCAGCTCAAAACACAAAATCCGACAAATAAATTAACATCGGGCAGACACCTGAGCGTACAAAAAAATAAAATTCAGGACTTGACAAATGTTTGATTTATCTATATAATGTTTACCGTCGTAAATTATGCAATGCGACACCTTGCTCCGCTTTAAGCTGCGGAGCCAACAGTCCAAAAGGAGGTGCTTAAGACATGAACAACTACGAAACCATGCTTGTATTCACGGTTGCTGAAGGCGAAGAAAAGACTCAGGCATTAGTTGAGAAGTTCAAGGCTCTTGTTGAAGCAAACGGAACGGTGACAAACATCGACGATTGGGGCAAGCGCAGACTTGCTTATGAGATCGACTATCAGCCGGAGGGTTATTACTACCTCATTAACTACACCGCTGATCCGAGCTTCCCGCTTGAGCTTGAGCGTGTTGCCAACATCACAGAAGGCGTTCTCAGAATGATGACAGTCAAGAAGGCTTGAGGAGGTCGTTAAAATGATTAATAACGTCACTTTAATGGGCAGACTCACAGCTGATCCCGAACTGAAAACCACAACAACCGGACTTAGCGTGACAAGTTTCTCCATAGCTGTTGACAGATCCTACGCAAGAAACGGCGAGGACAGACAGACAGACTTTATCAACATTGTCGCTTGGAGACAGAGCGCAGAGTTCGTTTGCCGCTATTTCAGAAAAGGTCAGATGATCGCTTTAACAGGTTCTCTCCAAAGCCGTAGCTATGAAGACAGAAACGGTAACAAGAGAACAGCTTATGAAGTCGTGGCTGACAGAGTCAGTTTTTGCGGCTCAAAGGCAGAGACCGGCGGCTCGTCATATCCGACAGAACAGGTCGCGCCGGCACTCAAAACCGCAAGTGCATCAGATTTTGAAGAAATCACAGATGATGAGGATCTTCCTTTCTGATGAAACTGCAAAAAAGCAACTAAATTTACAAGGAGGTTAATTCCAATGGCATACGATAAGAGCGAAAGATCCAACCGCCCGTCAAGAAAGCCTCGCAAGAAGGTTTGTGCTTTCTGCGTTGACAAGGTTGAGGAGATCGACTACAAGGATATCGCAAAGCTCAGAAAGTTCACTTCTGACAGAGCTAAGATCCTTCCCCGCCGTGTAACAGGCACGTGCGCTCGTCATCAGAGAGAGCTTACAGTAGCTATTAAGCGCGCCCGTCAGGTCGCACTTCTTCCCTACGTTAGCGACTGATAAATGAGATATTAAGCCTTCCCAAAAACGGGAAGGCTTTAATTTTGAGCAAAATTATTATTTTGTTCCGACAAAAACAATCACGGCACTCCATTTAGTAGTGCCGTGATTGTTTTTCTTTTCAGTAGAGGTTCATCTTTTTTACACCGTGCGGTGCATTTTTATTTTATCTTATTTCATTTGATCACGATCTTTTTGACCGGCTCTTCTTTGTCTTCTTTCTTGGGGAGAGTCAGTTCAAGAACACCGTTCTTAAACTCCGCACCGATAGCGGTTTCTTCAATGTTCGTCACATCAAAACTTCTTGAGAACGAACCGTAGGAACGCTCACGTCTGATATAGTTGCCTTCCTTGTCCTTTTTGTCGTTCGAGTCGCTGTGTTCAGCACTGATCGTCAACATTCCGTCACAAAGATTGATGTTTATGTCATTCTTATCAAATCCGGGAAGTTCAGCCTCAAGAACGAACTTGTCGCCCTCGTCTCTGATATCCGTTTTGAATGCCTCAAAGGTTCTCGGTGAGAAAAAGCTTCTCTCGAACTCCTCAAGCTCTTTGAACGGGTTGTAATAACCGATATTGTTGTTTCTTCTTTCATAGGGTGTTAAACCAAACATAATACTTACCTCCGTTAGGCTTTAAGCCTTCTAAATTTGTATTTTTCATTTTCTGAAAGGGCAGACGTTCGGTTGCGTTCGGGATATTCCCTTTGCGTTTCCCTCGCTCTCTTCTCTCTTTCATTGTCTACAGTATAACCCCAGATTGTGTCGTTTCAACATCAATTCGATTAACATTTTATTAATATTAGCACTCTCTATATTAGAGTGCTAATATTTGCTTTTGGTACGAGTTGTCTTATGCTTATATTATAGTCAAAATATCGAATGATAAATCACAAAAAGCCGAACGGTAAACTCCATTCGGCTATAATTCTATATAATTGAAAATATCACCGCAAATACTTCCCACAACGCATAGGCTAGCGCTCCCAGTTTCAGCCACGGCATATCTTCGATTATTTCTCTGATTCCGTCAAATCCGAGTGTCAAACCACCGATAATTCCGCCTATCAGCAAAAAGCCTCCCATCAGCATCACACAGAAAAGTATTCCGATAATCGACAAGAAAACAAATGAAGCCAAAAACGATTGACTTTCTAATCCTGCTGATTTCTTTTCATACTTGTTGAGCTTTTTCAGCTCCGTTTTTTTCACTGCGATATTAAGTATTCTTTTGAGTCTGTTCAGTGTTTCGACTTCATCCATGTCATCGGAATCCGTGTTGAAATATGCACCATCTTCGGCTGTTCTCCTCGGTGACTTGAATGTGGAAGTGAAAATGTCGCCGGCTTTTTCGCCTTTTTTCAATATCTGTGTTCCGCAGAAAAACGACACCGACAAGTCATTGTCATATATGTATTCATGGCATTGCACATAAAATACGGCATTATCTCTGCCGACAAGAACACTGCCGTCAATCATGTTTCCGATTATATGTACGCCCGACACGGTGGCTGTTTTAACAAAGTTCGGATATTCCCCTTCATATCCGTGTTCCTCCATAAATGTCTGAATGGTCGAACGTACATCCGGAAGTATCTTCGGTGTGTCAAACAAAGAAATAAATTCGGGATATTCATTTTGAAGTTCTTCAAACGGTGCGTAAAGCGTTCTCCAAAGCTGCTCATATTTTGCGTTTTGAAGTTCAACTCGCAATTTGATGTTTTGTTTTAAGCGGTCGCTGTCATTTTCCTGTGCTTCGATTTTATCAACAAGTTTTAATACCTTTTTGTACCCCGAAGCTTGTGCTTTAGACTTGAAGATCGGGAAGTTTGTGACTTTGTATTCGCCGAAGTTAGGGCCGAAAAGAAAAGACAATTCCTTCGCTTGCGGCAATAAAGCTTTTTCCTTGTCCGTCAACTCTTTATGCTCGGATAACTCAACAAGAGAACTGCATATCTCCGAAAGAAACGTCCACGGATCATAGCCTTTAAAATTTGATTTGTATATTCCGAGTTCCGTCTGTGCGTCAGTGAAAGTGATTGTTGCAAGTTCCTCTTTTTCTTCCTCTGTGGCAATAACCTCCGTAAAATCGTCATACCTATGGGGTACATAAAACAATCTTAATATATATCCGTCATCGGTCTTTTCAAGTTCGGTGTCGGTTATTTCTTCCTTCGGAAATTCAAAGCCAGACGGTTTCACAACGGAGTTTTTGAGTGTCAGCACCGTACCCACGGCATAGGCTTTCGGGAAATAGAAGATCATATCTCCGTTTGAATTCTTCGTGCAGGTTTCATAAAATCCTGCTGCAAAATCATAAAGCAATTCGGTTGCATCTTCGGAAAGCTCGCTGAATTTTTCTGTGAAAGCCTGTTTTTTGTCTTTAGCGATTTTTTCGGTGTACGCACTGCATGATTCCAATATATCAAAAAACTCACCGTCATCACAATTTTTGAGGTGGGCCATAATATCACTGTCTATATTGTATGTCTTGTCAAGATCTTTTGTCATTTTCTTGCGCAATCTTTTCTTGTTGTCGGTTGAATGTGCTGACAAATAACCCCATTGTGACACACTCCAACAAAAAGCAAGTTTTTCAATAACCTCTGTGTCAAGCGTTGAAATATCCATAATATATGCCCTCCTCTTTTATGGTATTATA
>CAZTSC010000001.1:0-192991 GCA_964616655.1 uncultured Faecalibacterium sp. | reverse complement strand
GACAAAAACAAAACACTCGCAATCCCTTGTAAAATAAGGAATTGCGAGTGTTTTCAGCTGGTCGGAGTGACAAGACTTGAACTTGCGACCTCTTGACCCCCAGTCAAGCGCGCTACCACCTGCGCCACACCCCGATGATTTGTTATTCGGATATATTGTCCGCTTACAGCCTTTGTATTATATATGGTTTTGTTGTCCATGTCAATAGATTTGGATAAAATTTTACCGCAAATTGCAAAATTTGTGCCTTTTTGCTTGTTCCTTATTTTGTTATAACTTTACATTTTTGTTGCATTTTGCAAATTGATTATGGTTTCTTATATATAGAATATATATCTAGGTTTTCTTTCGATATCATGCTTTTGAAAAAGCTGTTTCCTAATCGTACATAAAATCTGACAGTGAAACTTGCCGAATTGTCTTAATACTAACGCATTTTTTTATCGGCGATATAGCTTGAAAGGTCCAGATATTTAAATTCAAGGCCCTTTTATCGCTTGAATCTATAGATTGTTTAATAAAGTGCCGTAAAAGCGGAAAACTTGCAGTCTCACCCTCTTGAAATTTTTTCCAAACAATGCTATAATCACCTCAAGTTAATAAAGATATAAAAGATACGGTTTGAAAAGTTGTTTGCTGAGTAGATGTAAAAGGGAATCCGGTCCGAATCCGGAACAACCGCCATTACTGTATTTGACAAGTCAGAGCATATATGCCATTGGAACTTGCGTTCTGAGAAGGCTTGCTCTTAAGCTTAATTTTAGCTTTAGCGTGAAAACGCCGCATCATAAGTCAGGATACCTGCCGTGTCTTTTTGGTTTAACACAGCTTTGGTGAGAAGAGTGCAACCGATTTATCGCTCGTTTGTCATGTTCGGGTTGCACTTTTTCATTGCCCGAATGTGTATTTTGCGTACCCTAAATCAGTTGTACTCTTTTGACCTGTTTGGTTGAAAGAGTTTTTATTTTTTCAGGATTTTATGGAGAATTTTTATGATAACCAAAGAAAAGAAAGATCTTGCGGCAGATATTCTGCGAAAAAAGGCGGAAGAAATCGGCAGAATACCGTTAAAAAATGACTTTGATGATGTTACAGTTTCCAAAATTAAGGCTTATCTCGGCCCATGGCCTAGAGCGTTGGAATATGCAGGGCTGAAAGAGCCGAAAGCGAAAGTGAAAAAGTCTAAAAAGAGAAAAACTAAAAGTGCAAGCATAAACTTGCCGAATTATCATACCTCGATGTACAAAAAAGACGGTTCGCAAGAGTAAGTTGACGGTCGGAGGAAAGACATGAAAAGAATTTTATCATTTTTTATCGTTGTATTGTTGACCTTTTCTTTGATTTCAGGTGTTTCGTGTGCTGTTGAACAATCGTTTGTCGGAACTACTTCAGCTCAAACGCCAATCGTTATCGCTAAGCTGAAATTTTCAAAGAAATTTGGTGCAAATTATCGAGCAGCACCTACACCGCTGACAGTTGTCGGTGACACGTTGCTATTGGTTTCCGGTGTTAAGCTGTATAAACTCAATGCTCAAACGGGCGATGAGATCGCAAGCGTAAAACTTCAAAGCACTACCTTATATGCAACAGTAGCGCCGATTTATGCTGACGGAAAAGTTTTTGTTCAGCTTGACGGTGGCATCGTTCAGGCCTTTGATTATCAATCGCTTAAATCGCTTTGGATATATGAAGATCCGCTTGGAGGACAAGCTATCTGTCCCATAACATACAGTTCGGGCTATATCTATACAGGATTTTGGAACGATGAAGACGAAGATGCAAATTATATCTGCTTAAGCGTTGATGACGAAGATATAAATAATGAGTATGAATCAAAAAATGCATCGTGGACTTATAGATCGCAGGGTGGCTTTTATTGGGCTGGCTGTGCGGTATCGGATAAGTTCGTTGTATTCGGAAAAGATGACGGTCAGAAGGGAAGCGACAGCCAATCTTCGATAGTCGTAGTTGATAAAAGCAACGGCAAAGAAGTGTCAGCGATCGAAACCGAGGGCGATATCCGTTCATCTGTTACCTTTTATTCAGAAAATGACTCATACTATGTTTCAAGCAAGGCCGGATATGTTTATAAATTCACTATGGATAGCGAAACGGGTGTATTAAGCTCTCTGAAAGCATATAAAGCCGAGGGAGCAGTGACGGCAACACCTGTCGTATATAACAACAGACTATACATCGGATATCAAAGCGGAAAATCGGGAAAATTTGCCGTACTTGATGCAAACACAATGAAAGAAATCTATTCATGTGAAATGCTTGGATATCCTCAAAACACAATGCTCGTTTCAATCGGGTATGAGGCAACGACGTCAAAAGTATATATTTACTCGACATATAACAATCGTCCGGGTGGAATAACGGTCTTTGAGGATAGCGAAGGACAAACCAAACCGCAGAAAACAGAGCTGTTCAAACCCGATGACAGTCAAAGCCAATATTGTATCAGCACGGTTTCTGTCGGAGCTGACGGTACATTGTACTATAAAAATGATTCGGGATATATATTCGCTGTTACTTCAGATGTAACAGAAAACGGTTTTGTGGAAAGAATTATAGCTTTTATTAACAGACTTATAGAAAAAATCAAATCTTTGTTTCGCTGAGAGGGATATAAATGAATTTGGGCTTTAAATCACTTCATCCGTTTACGGCATTAATATTCTTCATTTTCAGCTTTATTATCAGTTTAACACTGACAGATCCGATACCACTTTTTTTGTGTTTCACCTGTGGAGTTGTATATGATTTGAAATTGCAGAGGAAAAAAACGGTTTCGTTTTTGCTGAAATTTATTTTGCCGCTTATAGTGCTTATTACGGCTTTTAACGGACTTTTCAGCCACTATGGGGTGACAGTTTTATTCGTTATGAAAAACGGCAACAACTTTACGCTTGAGGCTCTCGCTTACGGTTTTGTTTCGGCTGTGAAAATATCAAGTATGCTCATGTGGCTTGATTGCTTTAACGAAGTTGTGGAAAGCGATAAGATCATCTTCCTTTTCGGGAGATTTTCACCGAGACTTGCCCTGATAATTTCAATGGTTTTAAGATTCATACCACTCATCAGAACACAGTCCGAGGAGATATCAAAAGCCGAAAAAGGTGTTGGTAACGGAACGGATGCCGTTGGCTTTTTGGCAAAAATAAAATTAGCATCAAGACGGCTTTCCATACTTGTTTCATGGACTTTGGAAAAGGGGATAGACACCGCCAACTCAATGCGTTCAAGGGGTTACGGACTTCACGGCAGAACGTCTTATAACAGCTATGTTTTTTCACTTAGAGATTTGGTCATAGTGTTGATAACCGTATTGGCTGTCATATTCACTTTTGTTTTTGGTGAATTGTTTATCGCTTCGTATAATCCGATTATTGAGATTTCAAACTTAACTTTATCTAAAATAGTGATAAGTGTGTTCTTCACATTTGTCCTGCTTATGCCTATTATATTAGATGTTATGGAGGAAAAAAGATGGTCAATTTCAGATTAAAACATCTCGATTTTTCCTATTCCGGCAGTGATGTTCTTGTACTCAAAGATATAAATTTGGAAATAGATCAAGGCGAATTTGTTGTTATATGCGGAAGATCCGGAAGCGGAAAATCCACACTTTTAAGTACGCTTAAACCTGAGCTGACACCGAAAGGTGATATCGGTGGAGAAATCGCATATTTTGGTAAGGATAAAAACGAGTTCACACAAAGAGAATCAGCCGAAAATATCGGTTTTATGCTTCAAAATGCCGAATATCAGGCAGTTACTCACACCGTTAGATCGGAGCTTGTGTTCGGACTTGAAAATCTCGGATTTGACAGCAAAACTATCAGACTTCGCACCGCTGAGATTTCAGCTTACTTTTCACTTGAAAATATTCTTGATAAAAAGATAGCCGAGCTTTCAGGCGGTCAGAAACAGTTGGTCTGTCTTGCGAGTATTGTTGCAATGCACCCGAAAGCGGTAATTTTAGATGAGCCGACATCTCAGCTTGATCCGGTTGCGGCATCGACTTTTTTAGATGCAATAGAAAAGCTTTGCAGAGAAAACGGAATAACAGTGATCATTACGGAACATAGACTTGAAAACGTAATTCCAAATGCAGACAGAGTGATTATCATGGAAAACGGCCGAATAATCAGTGACGGAAATCCGCAGAACATTCAGGGTGAACTTCTTGCAAATAACGAGTTTGTCAGTTGTGCAATGCCGTTTCAAATGAAGCTTCACGCTCAACTCGGACTTGAAACAAAAATGCCGCTTACCGTTGCCGAAGGGCATAAAATGCTTGAAGATCTTTTTGACGGCAGAACAGTTCAAAGTGTACCGCAAAGAGATATAAGGGATTTGTCAGATAATGTGGCAATTCATATGTCCGATGTCAGCTACGCTTACGATAAAAGCCGATATGTACTGCGAAATATGAGACTATCTATCAAACAAGGTTCATTCACAGCTCTCATGGGGGCTAACGGAGCAGGAAAAACGACAGCACTTTTATTGATGAGTGGAATATTAAAATGCAAATTCGGAAAGATAAAACTTTTCGGAAAGAACATAAACAAGTACGCTCAGTCGGAGCTTTATAACGGAGTTTTGGCTGTCCTTCCCCAAAAATGCGAGAGCCTTTTTGCCGGAAACACGGTCAGAGAGGATCTTGAAAATGCAATTAAAAACTTGCATTTAAAAAGAAACGAGATAAATGAAAAAATCGAACAAATATCGCAGTTCACGGAGATAACACCGCTTTTGGACAGACACCCTTATGATATAAGCGGTGGCGAAATGCAAAGAGCTGCTCTGGCTATGGTGCTTCTTAAAGAGCCGAAGATAATATTTCTTGATGAGCCGACTAAGGGCATGGATAACCTTTTTAAAAAGAGATTTGCTGAAAAGATCAAAGATCTTTGTCTAAGCGGTGTCACGGTCGTTATGGTTTCTCATGACACCGAGTTTTGTGCTGAATACTGTGACGAATGTGCGATGATATTTGACGGAATGTGTGTCCTTAAGGAAAACAAATATGATTTTTTTGCACAGAACTATTTTTACACAACAGCCGCCAACAAAATTTCAAGAGATATTTTCAAAAATGCGGTGACACAAAGGCAGGTGCTTGAGCTATGCAAAAAAAATCTGCAAAGCTGACGGTGGTTTCTGTCGTTACACTTTTGATTTTAGCTCCATTGTCAATTTTGCTGTCTATGAAATATGCACAAAGCCGGAATTACTATATATCCGCTGTTTTAATCGTGTTTTTGTCAATGTTGCCTTTCTTTGTTTTCTTTGAAAACAGAAAGATCAAAACCGGCGAAATAGTGCTGGTGGCAATGATGGTCACTTTATGTGTTGCTTCAAGGGCGGTCATGGCTTTTATTCCGCAGGTCAAGCCTACTTGTGCCTTGGTTATAGTCACTGCTGTTGCGTTTGGCCCGAATGTCGGTTTTGTCACAGGCAGTCTATCTATGCTGATATCTAACTTTCTGTTCGGTCAGGGAGTATTTACACCGTTTCAAATGCTTGGAATGGGCTTGGTCGGATTTTTCAGCGGATTGATTTTTTATAGAAAAAGCTATAATACAGACAGATTTCTTGTCAGCGTGATAGGTGGATTTCTTTGTTTTGCGGTTTATGGCTTCATCGTTGATTCATGCAGTGTTATGACTATGGTCACTCAGTTTACAACTAAAGCTGTTTTGGCGGTGTACGCATCGGGTGTGACGTTCAATTTGATTCATGGTGTGACAACGGGTGTTCTGCTGTTTTTTATAAACAAGCCTATGACCGACAAATTCACGAGACTTAGAATTAAATACGGTGTATTTGAATTGGAGTAAACATGAAAAAATTTAAGAGCTTAATAATATGCACTTTGGCAGTTTTAGTTGTTCTGTCCGGTTGCGGAAATGTATCAAATGATACAACTACAAATGGTGTATCAAGTGAATTTCATATTACAGCTGAACCCTCGGCTACTGTCGTAGAGCAAAATATCACAGAACAAAAGACAACAGAAAAAGTTACGGATACGACCGAGAATACCACAACGTCAAAAGCGGAAACCACAACTGCCGCATCGAAAGAAACAACAAAACCTAAAAAAAACGAAAATAAAACAACTAAGCCGACTCGCAGTGAAACGACTTCAACCACCAAACGTGTCAATTCGACAGAAAAAATCACCACGACAAAGAGCAACGATATTAAAACTACTGTGCCGACTTCGAGCGTACCTAAAACAACGATCTCCACGACAAGTGCAGTTGTAACAGAAAAAGCAGATGTTTGTTTTGTCACGATAATTTGCGACACAATAAACAAAAATCAAGATATGCTTAAGGAGTCAAAGAAAGCTTTTGTTCCGTCAGACGGCATAATTCTGAAAGATACTCCTGTTGAAATTGATGGCGATGCAACGGCTTTTGATGTTATAAAAAAAGCTTGCAGCGATAACACCTGTAAGGCTAATTGCAAATACTGTCAACGAAGCGGTATTCAGATAGAATATACATACACTCCCGCTTTTGCAAATTACTATATTGAGGGAATACATCAGATTTATGAAAAAGATTGCGGCAAGCAGTCGGGCTGGATGTACAGCGTAAATGGTGAATTTCCAAATGTCGGAGCAAGCTCTTGCAGCGTGAAGGCAGGGGATAAGATAGTTTTTGCCTATACCTGCGATATGGGTGAGGACATAGGAAATATATATTAAGGTAATTACTTGTCGCTACAGTGCACGGTAACGGCAAGCTTACAATATTACAATAATCAAGAAAGGACTGAACAAAATGAAAATGTTCAAGAAATCACTCAGTGTCATTCTTGCGGTCATGATGCTTTTCGGATGCTTATCCATTGCTGTTTTTGCCGAGAATGGCAAAGTAACAGTAAGTCTTCGTATTGAGGGCATAAATGCTTGCCTTTATTATGATGATGTCACAGTAAATGACGGATCAACTGTTCTCGATGTTGTTAAAACGGCAGATGAGAAAGATGACAGTTTGAGCGTCAACGCTATCGAGTCAAAATACGGTGCTTATATTAATGCTATAAATGGCATTACCGCCGGTTCTTACACAGCGATCAAGTGGGATGGTTGGCTTTATATGGTTAACGGAGTCGTTGCAGATGTAAGCGTTGACGATTTCACTGTATCAGACGGTCAGGCTATCGTAATGTATTACGGCGATCCGTATGTTACCGGTATGCAGTATCCTATTATGAACACAGACAAGCTTTCAAATGGCATTGTTTCTTTCACCAGTATGGACACTACATATGACGATTTAACTTTTGAACCGATTGTTGAAGAATGTCCGGTTACGGACTATAAGCTTACATGGGGCTACAACGGTAAGACAGTTGAGCTGACACCCGATGAAAACGGTGTCTGCACAATTCCCTATAAATATCTGACATACGGTAAGCACACTGTTCAGATCGAAAAATACGATGCAAAAACAGGACTTCCGACAGTATTAAGATACGCACCTGATTATTCGGTATCAATCAGTTTTTCAGATTCGATTATCAATTTATTCAGAATGATAATTGACCTGATAACTTCACTGTTTGTAAAATAATTTCTATCTAAAAACAAAAACCGTGTCTAATGAACCGACTCCCAAAAGTTAGTGTTTTGGTCTAACTTTTGGGAGTCACCACACATTAAGGCACGGTTTTTTACTTTTTACTCAGATGTAATTCTATAAGATCCGAGAATGACTTCGGAGCAGCTTTATAAGTTGTTTTTAAAGCTTTGTGTATGGTTGAACCGAAGTTCATGTTTCGTGAGAACCAAATGTTGAGCTTGGTGTAAGGCTGATATCTTTGACCGAGATCAAACCATGATGCTTTATCAACAATGCTTGCGTAGTGAGTGAAAGTATCAAATCCGTCTTTTCCGTGATACTGTCCCATTCCGCTTTCACCGACACCACCGAAGCCCATAGCTGTTGTTATAACATGAATATCTGTTTCGTTGACACAGCCGCCGCCGAATGTACACGATGAATGTATCTTTTCAATGTTAGCTTTGCTCTCCGAGAAAACATAGAGAGCGAGTGGTTTGTCATGTTTTCTGATCTCATCAATAACATCATCAAGGTTTTCG
Source organism: uncultured Faecalibacterium sp. (assembly GCA_964616655.1). GTDB lineage: Bacteria > Bacillota > Clostridia > Oscillospirales > Acutalibacteraceae > UBA6857. Next base: position 184,860 of record CAZTSC010000001.1, on the reverse strand, counting down.
TATGTCAAGAACGGCATTATCGGGCCGAAAATTTCCTCTTTCATGACGGCATCGTCCCATGTTACGTTATCCATGACTGTCATTTGAATTTTTCTTGTTGCAGGATCAGTCTTACCACCGAACACGACCTTATCCTCGTTGATAAGTCCGGATAATCTGTTAAAATGTTTGTCGTTGATGATGCAACCATAGTCCTCATTGCTCAGACAATCGCCAAACTGACGTTTGATTTCCTCTTTGACGTACCCGATAAATTTATCTTTAACGCTTTTGTGTACATAGACATAATCGGGAGCGACACAGGTCTGGCCAACATTGAAACCTTTGCCGAAAACAAGGCGTCTTGCAGCAATTTTGAGCTTTGCTGTTTCGTCAACTATTGTCGGGCTTTTACCACCGAGTTCAAGTGTGACAGGAGTCAGATTGACAGCGGCTTTTTCAAGAACGAGTCTACCGACATTTTTGCTGCCGGTGAAGAAGATATAGTCGAACTTCTCATCAAGCAGGAAACTGTTTTCATCTCTGCCACCGGTGATGACCGAAACATATTCTTTTGGGAAAATGCTCTCGATCATGTTCTTCACCGCTTGGCTTGTGTTCGGTGAATATGCACTTGTTTTTACAATACAGGTGTTGCCGGCCGAAATAGCATCAATAATGGGCGGGATAGTGAGCATGAACGGATAGTTCCATGGACTCATTATCAAAACCACACCGTAAGGCATCGGTCTTATATAACTGTGAGAAAGCTGTTGACCGAAAGGTGTCATAACTGTTTTATTTTTTGTGAGCTTGCGGATATTTTTGAGCATATAGTTGACCTCAGCGACAACAACCGCAATTTCACACAAATAAGATTCATAGGGACTTTTGCCGAGATCGGCTTTCAAGGCGGCAGCAATAACACTCTCGTTTTTGATAATGTACTCCTTGATCTTATTCAGGTATTCGATTCTCTTGTCAACAGAACGTGTTGCACCGGAATCAAAATATTTTTTCTGAGTCATTACCAAGCTGTGGATTTCTTCTTTCTTCATATTATACCTCCTATAAGCTTTATGAATTCAGCATAGCAGATTATTGTTAATAAATCTTTATATAATTTAATAAAAATTTTTCTAATTGTTACTATTAAGTAAATTTTATATAAAATAAAATTAGGGGGCAGCCAAACTGCCCCCTAATATATAACTAATGCGTACTTATTACATTAGTTTAAGATAAAGCTCTTTGATTTCCTCAACGCTTGTGTCTCTCGGATTACCGGGACGGCAAGCATCGTCATATGCCGATTGTGAGAGGAAGTCAAGATCCTCAGCTTTGACAATGTCTTTGAGATCAGCAGGAATTCCGACATCTGTTGAGAGCTGTTTGACAGCATCAATCGCTGCCTTTCTTGCAGCATCAAGACTCATTGAGTCAACATTTTCAACACCCATAGCCTTGGCTATATCTCTATATTTCTCACCTGTTGCCGGAGCGTTATATTCCATAACAGTGGGGAGAATGATAGCGTTAGCTACACCGTGAGGTGTGTCATAAACAGCACCGAGAGGGTGAGCCATCGAGTGGACTATGCCGAGACCGACATTGCTAAAGCCCATGCCTGCGATATACTGACCGAGAGCCATGCCTTCTCTGCCATCGTCTGTGTTTTCAACAGCACCTCTGAGACTTTTGGCGATGATCTCAATAGCCTTAAGATGGAACATATCGCTCATTTCCCATGCTCCCTTTGTGATATAACCCTCAATTGCGTGTGTAAGGGCATCCATACCGGTGGCGGCTGTGAGTCCTTTGGGCATGGAAGACATCATATCGGGATCAACAACAGCAACAACGGGAATATCATGAACGTCAACGCAGACCATTTTTCTGTTCTTTTCGGCATCAGTGATGACATAGTTGATAGTTACCTCTGCTGCTGTGCCGGCCGTTGTTGGAACAGCGATTATCGGTGTGCATTTATTCTTTGTCGGAGCTACACCCTCAAGAGAACGAACATCTGCAAATTCGGGATTTTCAATGATAATACCGATAGCTTTAGCTGTATCCATTGATGAGCCACCGCCTATAGCAACAATGCAATCTGCACCGCTTGCTTTAAATGACGCAACACCTGTCTGTACATTTTCAATGGTGGGGTTGGGTTTGATGTTTGAATATATCTCATACGCTATATGAGCGTTATCGAGAATATCGGTTACTTTTTTTGTGACTCCAAATTTGATAAGATCGGGATCTGAACAAACAAAAGCTTTCTTGAAACCTCTTGCGTTGATTTCGGTTGCAATTTCTGATATTGCACCTTTGCCGTGATAAGATGTCTCATTTAATACAAATCTATTGACCATTTTCAAATCTCCTTTTTATTTTTTAGCCGTAAATCGGGCCGTATGTCTGACAAGCTTTATAATCAGCGCTTTGACTGTCTTCTGTTCCGAAAGCAGACCATGCGTGAGGACGGAAAATTTTATCCTTTGAAACATTGTGCATATTAACCGGAATACGAAGCATCGAGGCGAGAGTTATAAGATCCGCACCGACATGACCGTAAACTGTAACACCATGGTTTGCACCCCAGTTAGCCATAACGGAATAAACGTCTTTGAAAGCACCCTCACCTGTGAGATTGGGTACGAACCACGTTGTTGGCCAAGATGGATCGGTTCTCTTATCTATAGTTTCATGGATACTGTCGGGAAGATCAGCTGTATATCCCTCGGCAATTTGAAGGACAGGGCCTATTCCGTCAACGATGTTGACACGAAGCATCGTCACGGGCATTTCAGCTTTGCAACGGAAGTGACTTGAGAATCCGCCGCCTCTGAAGTATTCATAGTTGGCTCTACACCAATCGGTTGCCTTAAGGCAAGCCTTAATATCGCTGTCTGTCATCTCCCAGAAAGGTTTCATGCAGCTTTCGCCTTTGTCATTCTTAGCAGCACCGCTGCCGTCAAGAGCTGTCGCACCTGAGTTGATAAGATGAATAAATCCGTTTTTAGCCTTGCCATCGGGCTTGACTCCGGTCACTCTCTCACAAGCCTCCGGACTCCAATACGTACGAACATCATGGAAACAAGGGGCAGAGCCGGAAACAAGAGTTCCGAGCATCATCGCAACACCGTTGAGAGTGTCGTTTTCTGTGGCGAACGGTGTGGGGGCTTTCGGGCCGTTCCAGTCAAAGCTTGATGCCATAATGGCCTCAGTGAAGTCGGCATTTGGAAGCCAGTCTGTCCAGTTTCTCTGACCTTGGAAACCGCCTGCGATAGCGTTCTTGCCGAGAGCTTCTTCGTGCCAGCCCATTTCGTCAAGCTTCTTGTTGCCGTAAAGTATATCTCTGACGATGAGTGTGAATTTTGTGATGAATTCCCAATCTTTGTCAGCGGGAACAACTTTAGATTTTCTGATGATTTCGGGCAGATCCTTGCCCTCGTTGAGATCAAAGCCTTCTTTGCAGTTTGCTTTGATCCATGCATATGCCTTTTCGTATTCGTCTTTGTCATAGATTTCAAGAGCAATTCTTCTGATTATATCGCTCATGTCTACCCATTCGGCACGAATTCCAAAATATTTTCTGAACATTGCCTCATCGCAGTAGCTACCGGCAATACCCATTGCGATACCGCCGAGGTTGACATAAGCCTTGTTCTTCATCCAGCCTACAACGACAGCACCTCTTGCAAAACGAAGTATTTTTTCCGCAACATCATCGGGGATAGTTGAGTCATCAATATCCTGAACATCTCTGCCATAGATTGAGAATGCCGGTTGACCTTTTTGTGCGTAAGCAGCCATAACTGCGGCAAGATAAACAGCACCCGGTCTTTCTGTTCCGTTGAAACCCCAAACAGCCTTTATTGTATTCGGGTTCATGTCGAATGTCTCTGAACCATAGCACCAGCAGGGTGTGACCGAAAGAGTAGCGACAACGTTTTCTTTTGAAAACTGTTCTTCGCATTTTGCAGCCTCAGCTCCGCCTCCTATAGTCGTGTCTGAAATTACGCACTGAACGGGTGTGCCGTCAGGATATTTAAGATTTTCACTTATTAGCTTTGCAGCGGCCTCTGCCATGCCCATGGTCTTAGCTTCAAGGCTTTCTCTGACACCGCCCCAACGTCCGTCAATTACCGGTCTTATACCGATTTTTGGATACAACATAATTATTTCTCCTTTGGATTTATTTTTTGATGATTTCACAAAATCTTTTATATGCCTTGTCCCATTCGGGATCATGCTTTTCGGTGTATGTTTTAACTTTTTCGCTTTCCGCTATGATTTTTCTGCCTTCATCAATGCTTTTAATTTCGCCGAGAGCGATAAGCTGAAGAACGATATTGCCCAAAGCCGTTGCTTCAATAGGCCCTGCAATGACGGGGATACCCAAGCTTTGAGCTGTAAGCTCACATAAAAATTCGTCTTTTGTTCCACCGCCCATGAGGTGCAGAACATCAAACTTTTTGCCGGTACACTGAGATATCTGTTCGAGAGCAAGTCTGTATTTCAAAGCGAGACTCTCATAGATACAGCGAACTATCTGTCCCGTGGTTTCGGGTACGAGCTGATTTGTTTGTCGGCAATAGTTTTTTATCTTGTCGGGCAGCTTTCCGTGCGAGGAAAGTGAAGGATCATCGGGATCAATGAAACTTCTGAATTCTTTGCTTTCACGAGCAAACATTTCAAGCTGATTATATGTATATTTCAACCCTGCATCGGCAAGGTCACGTTTTGTTTCCTGAATAAGCCAAAGTCCGCTGATGTTTTTCAGAAAGTTAACTTTTCCGTTTGCTCCCATTTCGTTTGAAAGTTCAAGAGCATTGCTTTCCTTTGTCATAATGGGATTATCAAGCTCACAGCCGATAAGCGACCATGTTCCGCAAGAGAGAAAAGCGGGATTTTCAACTTTCTTCGGCATCGCAGCCACCGCACATTGTGTGTCGTGACCGGCAACGCTTATGACGGATATGCCATTATATTCGCCATTGATTGTTGCACTTTCACAAAGCGGCGGAAAAATGTTTTCACTTATTCCGAACGTGTTGAGGATCTTTTTGCTAAAGCATTTTTCTTTCATGTCGAGCATCTGTGAAGTTGAGGCTATCGACATTTCACAAGCTTTTTTGCCGGTTAGAAGATAAGCAAAAAGATCAGGCATAAAAAGCAACTTGTCTGCTTTTTTTGTGTTTTCGTCACATATCAACTGAAACAGAGTGTTGATATTCATTATCTGATTTCCCGTTTCACTGTATATTTCTTCAGCACCGAGCGTTTTGAATGCTTTTTTGAGTGCATCTTTTGTTCTTTCGTCACGGTAATGGTATGGCTCATGAAGCAGATTTCCGTTTTCGTCTAAAAGAGCGTAATCAACACCCCAAGTGTCAAAGGCAAGAGAATCGACTTTTCCGGCTTTTTCTATTGCCGTTTTGATTTCGCCGATGATCATTTCAACGTCATGACAAACATGACCGTCAACTTTTTTAGGTGTGTTTTCAAAACGGTGAATTTCTTTATAGTCTATATTCTTTCCGTCAAAAGTCGCTTTTATCGCTCTGCCGGTTGATGCTCCGAAGTCAAAAGCTAAAACTGTTTTCATTTCACCACACCCTTTTTGAGAAGAATGTTAGCATAAATTGCTTTTTCTCCCGTTGCTATTATCAGATATGCCTTTTCGGATCTTTCATAAAACGCATACCTCTCCGTGTACTCAATATCATGGTGATCCGGCTCATGTTTTGAGAGAATATTCTCATAAGTTTGCCATATTTCGGGAGTTGAGCAGGTGTCACCTTTGACAACCTCCATGAGAGCAACCGGTTTTTCTGTGTATGTGTCAAGGGGAATAAGACTTAAAACAGCATCGAGGATTTCGGGTACACCGTGACCGTCAGCTCTTATAACAACAGCATTTTTTCCGACACTGTGGCAGGGAAAATTGCCGTCAGCTATAACAAGCTCATCTCCGTGGCCCATTTCAGCGAGAGCCTTAAGCAGTTCGGGGGATATTACGGGGGATATTCCTTTAAGCATAATCTTACCTCTCAGTCTTTCTTGTGCAACATTTCGTCATCAGGATCGAATACTTTGTAGCCGGGATGTCTACCAGTGACTCTATAGTAGCCTCTAAGGTCAATAAGTTTTTGGATATTTTCTCTGCTGATATCGTGGCTGCCACCGAGAATAACTGCGTTTATCGTGATCTTAGCCCAAAGTTCAAGGCTTTCCATTCTGTAAAATGCGGTGATAACGTCACTTCCGACAGCTAATGCGCCATGGTTTTCAAGCAGCATGACATCATGTTCTTCAAGATAAGGCTCAATGGCATCGGGGACTTCTGTTGTTGACGGAGTGCCGTAAGGTGTCAACGGAACAGATCCTATAACCGCTACGTCTTCTATCATGTTATACATATCCATCGACTTGTGAGCGACCGCAAAGCCTGTTGCTCCGGGGGGATGAGCATGAATTACACTGAAAACGTCTTCACGCTTGTCATAGCAGCGAAGATGCATTTTTATCTCGCTTGATGGACGATAGCCTTCCTGAGCTTCAAGGATATTTCCGTCTTTGTCGAGAATGACAAGCTTTTCGGGCGTGATAAACGACTTACTGATTCCTGTGGGAGTGGCGATTATTCTACCGTCAGGGAGCTTTACGCTGACGTTTCCGTCATTTGCCGCTACCCAGCCGAGCTGCCACATTTTGTGACATACGTCACAGATTTGTTCTTTAATTTGTTGTAAGTTATCCATATGAATGACTCCTCTATATATAAAATCCTAGATAATTATACCAAATGAAATACCTTATTTCAATAAATATCTGTTAATTGAAGTTGGACTTTGTGTGACACAAACATAAAACACGGCAGGAGATCAAATCTTCTGCCGTGTTATTTTACTGTGCCTTTGTTTCGCAGTATATGCAACGATATGTTTTCGTGGCTTTATCTGTAAGTTTGAATATCTGATCAAGTTCCTGTTCACATGAGGTAATACATCTCGGATTTTTACACTTGATAACATTTGTCAGTTTTTCCGGCATATCTATACTTCTTTTTTCAACCAATACACCGTTTTTAATAATGTTAACAGTAGCACCGGGATCTACAAAACCGATAACATCTAAATTAACAGCTATATCGGCATCAATTTTGATGATATCCTTTTTGCCTGTTTTCTTGCTTGTGACATTCTTTATGATAGCTACGGATACATCAAGAGCGTCAAGTCCCAAAAGCTCATAAAGTTTCATTCCGCAGCCGGCGGTTATGTGATCTATAACAACACCGTTTGATATAGAATCTATGTTCATATTGTTCCTGCCTCCTTTAAGAGCTTTAATATGAGAGCCATACGCATATATTTTCCATTAAGCACCTGTTTGAAATAGCAGGCTCTGGGATCTTTGTCTATAGCGACACTTATCTCATTGACACGGGGCAGGGGATGGAGAATAGACAGATCTTTTTTTGCATTTTTAAGTTTTTCCGGAGTCAAAATATAACTGTCTTTGAGTCTCAAATAATCTTCTTCATTGAAGAAGCGCTCTTGCTGAACACGAGTCATATAAAGAATATCAAGTTTACCTATGACAGATTCGAGATCTGTTGTCTGTTCATAGGGAATGTTCTTTTCTTCAATAACGCCCTTTTTGACGTAACTCGGAAGTTTAAGTTCTTCCGGTGAAATGAGAACAAGATTTATATTCTCATAGCGGCTGAGAGCCGTGATAAGTGAATGAACGGTTCTGCCGAATTTCAAGTCACCGCAGAAACCGACAGTGAGATTGTTGAGTCTGCCCTTTTCACGAAGTATTGTCAGAAGATCTGCGAGAGTCTGTGTCGGGTGGCAGTGACCACCGTCACCAGCGTTTATAACGGGAACAGATGCGTTGTTTGCCGCAACAAGAGCCGCGCCCTCTTTCGGGTGACGCATAGCTATTATGTCGGCATAGCAACTGACAACTTTAGATGTATCGGCGACACTTTCACCTTTAGATGCCGATGAGCTTTTTGCCTCGGAAAATCCAAGCACATTGCCGCCTAATTCGTACATAGCAGCCTCAAAACTTAAACGAGTTCTTGTTGACGGCTCAAAAAACAGCGTGGCTAACTTTTTGCCGTTGCATATATGAGCGTATTTTTCGGGATTGTCTATAATATCCAGAGCAGTTTTAGCAAGCTCGTCAATTTCTTCGACCGTCAGATCGGAAATATCTATAATGCTTCTCATTTTAAACTCACTTTCTTATTCTTTTGCACCGTTAATTTCAAGATAAGCCTTGATGCGGTTGACGTTTTCAAGGTTTTCTTCATTTTCTTCAAGATATTCGATAATATCATAAACATCAACAACAGAATAAACGGGAAATCCGAATTCGTCACTGATTTCACCCATAGCTGACTTGTCCGTTAAGCCTTTTTCCTTGCGGTCAACCATGACAAAGACAGCTGAAACCTTGACACCCTCAAGCTTTGAGAGAACAGCCATACTTTCCCTTATAGCTGTTCCGGCTGTGATAACGTCTTCAACTATAACTACTTCTTCACCGCTTTGGGGCTTGTATCCGACAAAAACACCGCCCTCACCGTGATCTTTTTCTTCCTTGCGGTTGAAAAAGAACGGAACATCGAGACCGTTTTTCGATAATGCACAGGCTACCGACACCGCTATTGGAATTCCCTTATATGCCGGACCGTAAAGAACAGCTTTCTTATTGCCCAATTTTTCAAGGTACGCCTTAGTATAGAATTCACCCAAGCGTGATATCTGATCTCCGGTTTTGATCTCACCTGCATTTATGAAATAGGGGATCTTTCTGCCACTTTTAGCTGTGAAGTCACCGAATTTTAAAACTCCGGCATTTTCCAAAAATTGAATAAATTCTCTCTTATAGCTTTCCATTTTCACTTACTCCTTTAGTCAACAAACTCTTTTATGCAGCGTTCATATGCTTTCACTGGATCTTCGGCAGCGGTTATGGGCCTGCCAACAACGATATAATCTGAGCCAATCTCTTTAGCCTGAGCCGGTGTCATGACACGTTTTTGGTCACCGATATCACCGTCTGCGAAACGTACTCCCGGTGTTACGGTCAAGAAGTCTTTTCCACAAACTTCGTGTACCTTGCCGGCCTCAAGAGGGGAGCATACAACACCGTCAAGTCCTGCTTTCTTTGCGTTTTGTGCATAGTGCATGACTACTTCGTCTATCGGTTCTTTTATCAGAAGGTCACGTTCCATGCTTTCCTGATTTGTTGAGGTCAGCTGTGTTACCGCTATAAGCAGAGGTCTTGTTCCATCGGGCCTTGTTAAGCCTTCAAGTGCCGCCTCCATCATAGCGACAGTTCCACCTGCGTGAAGATTGCATATATCGACATCAAGTCTTGAGAGTACCGCCATAGATTTTTTGACCGTATTCGGAATATCATGAAGTTTTAAGTCAAGAAAAATCTTGTGTCCTCTGCGTTTTATCTCTTTGACAATAGACGGCCCTTCAGCGTAGTAAAGTTCCATTCCGATTTTGACAAACGGCTTTTTTCCGGTGAATTTGTCAAGAAATTCAAAGGTTTGCTCTGCACTTGAAAAATCGCAGGCTATAATAACGTCTTTACCCATTGTTGACTCCTCCTATAATATCTGATAATTTTTCTATATTGTATTTGTCCATTGCGTTCGGCAGATCGTTGATAATATCACGGCAGGCATAAGGATCGACAAGGTTTGCCGCACCGATCTCAACCGCCGTTGCTCCTGCAAGCATCATCTCTATAACGTTCTCAGCCGAAGAAACACCGCCCATTCCGACAACGGGAACTTTCACTGCATTTGCGACTTGATAAACCATTCTGACTGCCACGGGGAAAATGGCAGGCCCTGAAAATCCACCCATTGTGTTAGCTATAACAGGCTTATTTGTCTTTAAATCAATTCTCATTCCGAGAAGTGTGTTTATAAGGCTTATTCCATCAGCTCCGGATTCTTCACAAGCTTTCGCTATGCTGACGATATCGGTGACATTTGGTGAAAGCTTGACGATGACCGGTTTTGTTGTGACTTTTTTAACTGCCGTGACAACTTCGGCTGCCGCTTTTGGATCTGTTCCGAAACTCATGCCGCCTCCGTGTACGTTGGGACAGCTGACATTGACTTCGAGCCAGCCGACTTGTTCTTCCTTATCAAGTTTTTCGCAGGTATAGGCATAATCTTCAACTGAAAATCCGCTGACGTTTGCCATAACCTTTTTTGAAAAGCACTTCTTTAATTTCGGAAGTTCTTCGGATATGACCTTATCAACACCCGGATTTTGAAGTCCCACAGCGTTTATCATTCCCGATGAACACTCTGCAATTCGAGGTGTCGGGTTGCCGAAACGTGTATCTTTAGTCGTACCTTTAAAAGAAAAAGTTCCGAGACAATTTATATCATATAATTCGGCAAATTCGTATCCGAAGCCGAACGTTCCCGATGCGGGAATAACAGGATTGTCAAGCTCAATTCCGCAAAGGTTTACGCTCAATCTTCCCATAATATCTCCTCCTTTTTCATAACGGGGCCGTCTTTGCATATTCTCTTATAGCCGGTGAGAGTCTTGCATGAGCAGCCCATGCAAGCTCCGAAACCGCAGCCCATTCTTTCTTCAAAACTCATCTGACCTTCGGTTTTTGAAGCTTTATAAACCGCTTTGAGCATAGGCTCAGGGCCACAAGTGTAAAAGTAAGAATAATCATCGGGGAACGCATTTGTTACAAAGCCTTTAGTGCCGCGGCTTCCGTCAACTGTTGTGACCGTCACATCACAGCCGAGAGCTTTAAATTCACTCTCATAAAAGACTTCACTTTTGGTGTTAAAACCGAGTATGACCGAAACTTGCTTTCCCTGTTCAATAAGCTTTTTTGCGAGCATATAAAGTGGTGGTACACCAACACCACCGCCAATTAAAAGCGGTTTGTTGCCCGAAAGCGAAAGGTCATATCCGTTGCCTAAGCCGGTGAGAATGTCGAGCTTATCTCCGACAAGGAGTTTTGACATTTGTTCAGTGCCGTGTCCAACAACCTTATATATTATAGTTACGCTGTCACTGTCCTTGTCACAAACCGAGATTGGGCGGCGAAGATAAAGACCGTCAAGCTTAATGTTTATGAATTGGCCACAGGAGGTGATATCACTGACATCACCTAAAAGTTTCATTTTATAAACATTTTCTGTAAGTTTAATATTTTCTGATATTTCAAAAATACCTTGTTTCATTTCTGACACCTTTTAAGAATCTATAGTTGATATTGTGAGTGTTGTTTCTTCTAAAACATCAAGAAGTACGCTGACCGTGTCGAGCGAGGTGAACATGGTCACATTGTTCTCGGTGGCAAGACGGCGGATCTTCTGACCGTCACTTTCCTGAGTTGATGCTCCTATGTCACGAGTGTTTATGACGTAAGCGATATGTCCCTGTCTGATAGCTTCCGGAATTTCCTCACTGCCGTCACTTATTTTCTTAAGAACATGAGTGCGAATACCGTTATTCTTAAGGAAGGCTGCAGTTCCGCTTGTTGCGAGAATATTAAAGCCGAGATTATAGAAACGGCGAATAAGTTCGAGAGCTTCATCTTTATCCTTGTCGGAAATTGTCGCAAATACAGAACCGTAATTCTGAAGATGCATACCCGAAGCCTGAAGTGCCTTATAAAGCGCTCTGTTGAGTTTGTCGTCATAACCGATCGCTTCTCCCGTTGATTTCATTTCGGGAGAGAGATAAGCGTCAAGACCTTTGATTTTATTGAATGAGAACACCGGAACCTTAACGTAGTGACGTTTCTTTTCTTCGGGATAGATGTCGAAGATGCCCTGTTCCTTGAGAGATCTTCCGAGAATGACCTCGGTCGCAATGTCGGCAAGGCTGTAGCCTGTAGACTTTGAAAGGAACGGAACTGTTCTTGAAGAACGGGGATTGACCTCAATTATATAAACGTCATCGTTTTTATCAACAATAAACTGTATGTTGTAAAGTCCGACTATGCCTATGCCAAGTCCCAATTTTTTTGCATACTGTAAGATTATGCCCTTGACCTTGTTTGAAATGCTGAATGTAGGATAAACGCTTATCGAGTCGCCTGAATGTATGCCTGTACGTTCAACAAGCTCCATGATGCCGGGAATGAACACATCTCTGCCGTCACAGATAGCATCAACCTCGACTTCTTTTCCTTGAATGTACTTGTCAACAAGTACGGGCTTGTCGGCATCTATTTCAACGGCTGTTTTGAGGTAGTGGCGAAGTTGTTCTTCGTTTGCAACGATCTGCATAGCTCTGCCGCCGAGAACAAAGCTTGGACGTACTAAAACCGGATAGCCGATTTCCGCTGCTGCGGCAACACCGTCTTCTATTTTTGTGACTGCCTTGCCCTTTGGCTGAGGAATGTTAAGCTCCTCCAATATCTTTTCAAAGCTGTCACGGTTTTCAGCTCTTTCTATTGCCTCACAGTCAGTTCCGATGATCTTAACCCCTCTGTTCATTAAAGGCTGAGCTAAGTTTATGGCTGTCTGACCGCCGAGAGAAGCTATAACACCTTCCGGCTGCTCAAAGTCGATGATCGCCATGACATCTTCGGGAGTCAGTGGCTCAAAATAGAGTTTATCGGCTGTTGTGTAATCTGTAGAAACCGTTTCCGGATTATTGTTGATAATAATTGCCTCGTAGCCGGCTCTCCTGATAGTTTGAACTGCGTGTACCGTTGAATAGTCGAATTCAACGCCCTGACCGATACGGATAGGGCCTGCACCGAGAACGATTATTTTCTTTTTATCCGTAAGTCTGGATGCATTTTCACCTGTGTATGATGAATAGAGATAAGCTATATACTTTCCGGTGTGCAGAGTGTCAACCATTTTAAATATAGGTACGATTCCGTTTGCTTTTCTCATAGCATAAATCTCGGTTTCGGGTGTGTTCCAAACGGAAGAAATGTATTCGTCAGAGAATCCCATTATTTTAGCTGAACGAAGAACATCAATGTTATTATTTTTCTCTTTGAGAGCGTTTTCGGTGTCAACGATCCTTTTGAATGATTCAAGGAACAGCGGAGTTATCATTGTTGCCTTATGGAGAGTGTCGATATCAGTACCTCTGCGTAAAAGTTCAAATATCGCATAAATATTGTCGTCTTTAAACTCTTTGATGTAGCCAAAGATCTCATCGTTTGTCATGGAGTCGAATTTATCAACATGGAAGTGACAGACACCGGTTTCAAGTGAACGCACCGACTTTAACAGACATTCCTCAAGAGATGATCCTATTCCCATAACTTCGCCTGTGGCTTTCATTTGAGTGCCGAGAGTGTTGGGTGCATCAGCGAACTTGTCAAACGGGAATCTCGGAAATTTAGCTACTATGTAGTCAAGGCTCGGTTCAATTGCTGCCGTGCCACCTGCAACGGGGATATCTTCAAGAGCCATTCCGAGAGCTATTTTAGCTGTAACTCTTGCTATCGGATAACCACTTGCCTTTGAAGCAAGTGCAGAGGAACGTGAAACTCTGGGGTTGACCTCGATAAAATAATATTCACTTGAATATGGATTGAGTGCAAACTGAACGTTGCAGCCGCCCTCTATTTTCAATTCACGAATAATTTTTATAGCACTGTCATTGAGCATTTTAAGGTCATGATCATTTAAAGAGAGAATAGGAGCTACAACCGCCGAGTCACCTGTGTGTACACCGACCGGATCAATATTTTCCATTCCGCAGATGGTGATAGCATGATCGTTTGAGTCACGCATAACTTCAAATTCAATTTCCTTATATCCCTTGACGCTCTTTTCTATGAGAACTTGATGAACAGGGGAGAGTTTGAAAGCGTTAAGACCTATCTCATAAAGTTCTTCTTCATTGTTGGCAAAGCCGCCGCCTGTGCCACCAAGAGTGAAAGCGGGACGAAGAACAACCGGATATCCGATGTCATTTGCAGCCTTTTTAGCTTCCTCTATATTATAGGTGATCTCTGATGGAATGACCGGTTCACCGATAGATTCGCACATTTCTTTAAACAGCTCTCTGTCCTCAGCTCGTTCTATGCTTTCACTTGAAGTTCCGAGAAGTTCAACACCACATTCCTTCAAAATGCCTTTCTTTTCAAGCTGCATTGCAAGATTAAGACCGGTCTGACCGCCGATTCCGGGTACTATAGCGTCAGGACGTTCATAGCGGAGAATTTTGGCTATATATTCAAGAGTCAGTGGCTCCATATAAACCTTGTCGGCAATCGAAGTGTCCGTCATAATCGTTGCAGGGTTGGAGTTGCAAAGTATGACTTCATATCCTTCCTCTTTCAGTGCTAAACACGCTTGTGTTCCCGCATAGTCGAACTCTGCGGCCTGACCTATTACTATCGGGCCTGAGCCGATTATCAATACTTTTTTTATATCTGTTCTTTTTGCCATAATTATGCCTCCTGAATATATTTATAATATAAGTTTGCCATCGCAAACTGTTGCATAGCATTTTCCGTAAACTTCCGCTTTTTCAAACGGAGTCGATTTTCCTTGTGAAAGGAAGTCGTTTGTGTTAACAGTATATTTTTCATCGAGTGACCAAACAGTGAAATCGTTATTAAGAGGAATGTTGAATCTTTTTCTCGGATTTATTGCCAAAAGTTCAATAAGTTTTTCTAAAGTGATTATTCCTTTTTTCACAAGTCCGGTGTAAAGCACACTGAAAGCCGTTTCAAGTCCGACTATTCCGAATGAGCTTTTTTCAAGTCCTCGTGATTTTTCTTCTCCGCTGTGTGGAGCATGGTCTGTTGCAATCATGTCGATTGTGCCGTCAATAATGCCCTCAATCAGAGCCTCCCTGTCAGCTTTGGAACGGAGAGGCGGATTCATTTTGAATTTGCCGTTCTCCTCAAGGTCGTTTTCATCGAGCAGCAGATAGTGTGGAGCTGTTTCGCAGCTGACATCTAAGCCTTCTGATTTGGCTTTTCTTATAAGTTCAACGCTTTCCTTACATGAGATATGACACACATGGTACGAGCAGCCCGATTCTTTGACGAGGCTTAAATCTCGCTCAATGGGTTTCCACTCGCTTTCAGAGCAAATACCTTTGTGACCGTGAACCTCACAGTAAGTTCCTTTGTGTATATAACCGCCGTGAAGAAGTGAGTTATCCTCACAGTGGGCAACTATCATTTTGTTTAAGCTTTTTGCTTTTTTCATTGCATTGAGCATAAGTTCTTCGGATTGAACTCCTTTTCCGTCATCTGAAAAAGCGATGACCTCACCGGAAATAGATTCCATATCAGAAAGCTTTTCACCTTGCTGTCCGACAGTTATCGCACCGTAAGGATAAACTTTGATTTTTGCGTCACGCTTTATGATGTCGGTCTGCTCTTTGAGATGCTCCGAGCTGTCCGGTACCGGATCTAAATTCGGCATTGTGCAGACAGCAGTATAACCGCCGTGTGCCGCAGCTAAAGAACCGGACAAAATCGTTTCTTTATAGGAAAAACCCGGCTGACGAAAATGCACATGCACATCGCAAAAGCCGGGAAAAACAGTATATTTGTGAGAATTAAATTTTTCGTGGGAAATGAGAAATTCCGTGGCAGCTTGAGCCACAGTCGGAAATTTATCGAAGCCTGTCAATTTAGCGTTGCATTTTTCCATAGCTGTTTCCTTTCCATTTGTTTCGGGCAAAAAAATCGCCCTGCCGCATGGCAAGACAGCATAACACGGCAAGGAACAAATCCCCCGCGTAAAATATCGTCCATCTTGCCGATATCACTGTATCGTTCTTAAAGATTTCATTTTATAAATTCTATCATATATGAAATCATATGTCAATAAAAATCGAAACGAAAAAGTGACTAAAAATGCAGGGGAGGATAGACGAGAAAAATGTATAATTTTCATCGTAGACGTGTAGCCATATTTTATGGAGGCGAAGCCGTCGTTGGCGGGCGCGGTAGCGATTTAGATGTTAGACAGACTATAAACTGTACCGCTAAAAACGGATACATATATATCGATCATTTTAGGCGACACACTCGGCAAATGGATAGGGCTGGAAATCAAAATCCCCGAAGGCGAAAAGTGAAATTGTTATACAATCAAATAAACTTGCAAAAAATCGTACTTGAAGCAGTTTTGAACTTTTATATCAGTTTAAAAAAACCGACCGCCTAATCGTTAGTCGGTATTTATTTCATTATACAGCCTTTTATAAAATACGCGGTTCTTTAAGACGATTACCAATAGCGGCGCGAATAACAACGCATCCACCGCCACGGCGATTATCGTCACTGTCGCCGTTTTGAAATATGCTACAGCCATGACGGACAGCACGAATACCGTCATAACCGGCACGACAAACATGGTTATATTGGACTCGTAATACTCTTTTCTTTCCTCGGATAATGCTTGTCTTGAAATCAGCACTTCGGATTTTAGCGGCATACCGTCTATTTGCGCCGAACATAATTCGCTTGTGGAAGTATCACGCAATTTTATGACGGTGTTTTCATTGAAAATTTCTTTTGATACGAAAAAGTTGACGGGGAATTTAACACTGTCCTTTAAGCTTTCAATTTGAGAATAATATATCAAACAAAGCAGTGCGCCGATAACCACACCGCCTAGATAAGAAAAAACTTTTTGTATATTGCTCAATTTGATATATTGCTTTTTAACGGAAAATGTCGCCGGAACTGTGTCAAAAGGAACATCTTTTTTCTCACCGGACAGTATTACAACATTGTTCTGTATGCTCGGAGTGGACACTATCAGGTCGTTTTCGGTTTCGTTCACGATTGAGATATTCACAGACAAAGCCTCCTTTTGAATTTCCGTCGGGGCACTTTCGCCGCTGAAGCGACTACCGCGCCCCGACTGCCTTCTGTGCGCGACTCGGCACAGAACCTATATCAGAACAAGCCTGATATCTTTCCGTTTTCGTCAACATCAATACGCTCTGCCGCAGGACTCTTTGGAAGTCCGGGCATTGTGAGTATATCTCCTGTCATAACGACTATAAATCCTGCACCTGCCGAAACTTTTACGTTCTTTATCGTGACGGTGAAGTTTTCGGGAGCACCGAGCTTTGTCGGATCATCTGAGAAGCTATACTGTGTTTTGGCTATACAGACGGGGAGCTTGTCAAAACCGAGAGAAGTCAGTTGTGCTATCTGCTTTTTTGCATTGGGCATAACTGTTATTCCGTCACCGCCGTAAACTTTCTTGACAACAGCCTCGATCTTGTCTTCAATACTTCCGTCAAGCTCATAAGCGAAAGTGAAGTCGCCTTGTTCTTCTTCGCAAAGTCTGACAACTTCATGAGCCAATTCTTCGCCGCCTTTTCCGCCTTCAGCCCAAACGGTTGAAAGAACGGTGTTAACTCCGAGTTCACGGCACTTTTTGATAATGAAGTCTATTTCATCATCTGTGTCGGTCGGGAAACGATTGACTGCAACAACGCAGGGAAGCTTGTATACATTTTTAATATTTGAAACATGACGAAGAAGATTAGGTATGCCTTTTTCAAGGGCCTCAATATTCTCGTTAGCAAGTTCTTTTTTATCCATACCTCCATGCATCTTAAGTGCACGGACAGTGGCGACAACAACGACAGCATCCGGAGTCAGACCTGCCATACGGCACTTGATGTCAAGGAACTTTTCAGCTCCGAGATCCGCACCGAAACCTGCCTCGGTGACGGTATAATCGCCCATTTTGAGCGCAAGCTTTGTTGCCATAACGGAGTTGCATCCATGGGCAATGTTGGCGAAAGGTCCACCGTGAACAAAAGCCGGAGTACCCTCAAGAGTCTGGACTAAGTTCGGTTTAATCGCATCTTTCAAAAGTGCGGTCATTGCTCCGACAGCCTTTAGGTCAGCCGCCGTGACGGGCTTATCATCATATGTGTAGCCGACAATGATTTTGCCAAGACGTTCTTTCAAGTCGGTTATTGAGCTTGCAAGACAGAAGATAGCCATGATCTCGCTTGCAACCGTGATATCAAATCCGTCTTCACGAGGAACACCGTTGGCCTTGCCACCCATACCGTCAACGACAAAACGAAGCTGACGGTCATTCATATCAACGCAGCGTTTCCATGTAATCTTGCGAACATCTATGCCCAGAGCATTGCCCTGCTGAATGTGATTGTCGAGCATAGCTGCAAGAAGATTGTTAGCCGCACCTATAGCGTGAAAGTCACCGGTGAAGTGGAGATTGATGTCCTCCATGGGAACGACCTGAGCGTAGCCACCGCCTGCTGCACCGCCTTTGACACCGAATACCGGCCCGAGTGACGGCTCACGCAAAGCGACTGTGACATTCTTTCCTATTCTTGAAAGTCCGTCAGCAAGACCGATAGTTGTGGTGGTCTTGCCCTCACCTGCGGGAGTGGGTGTTATAGCTGTGACAAGAACAAGCTTTCCGTTCTTGCGTTCGGTGTCATTTAAAAGAGAAAGGTCTATCTTAGCTTTATACTTGCCGTATTGTTCGATATATTTTTCATCTAGACTTGCTTTTTGAGCAATTTCGGTGATAGGTTTCATTTCGCACTGCTGTGCAATTTCGATATCTGATAAATAAGCCATGGAATATCCTCCTTTTATTTGAAATATTTAACTGCTGCTTTGAACATCCGGATATCATAGTCGCCCAAAACATTTTTATAAAGACCGTTTCCTATACGTTCGCTGTGGCCCATTTTGCCGAATACTCTGCCATCGGGAGAGGTTATACCTTCTATTGCATACATTGAATTGTTCGGATTAAAGTGAATATCACCTGTTGCGTTTCCGTTAAGATCGACATATTGAGTTGCGATCTGACCGTTTTTAGCAAGCTCAGCTATCAATTCTTCACTCGCAAGGAAACGACCTTCACCGTGCGATATCGGTACACTGTAAATATCACCGACATTTGTAAGTGACAGCCACGGAGATTTATTTGATGCTATTCTTGTGCGTACGATGCGTGACTGATGTCTTGCGATCGTGTTATATGTCAGAGTCGGACAGTTTTCATCTGTGTCAATTATTTTGCCGTAGGGGACAAGTCCTAATTTGATAAGAGCTTGGAAACCGTTGCATATTCCGCAGATAAGACCGTCACGGTTGTCGAGGAGGTCTGTGACTCCGTCTTTGATAGCCGCATTGCGGAAGAATGCCGTGATAAACTTACCGCTGCCGTCAGGTTCATCACCACCGGAAAATCCACCGGGAATGAATATCATCTGAGCTGATTTAAGTTCATTTGCGAATCTGTCGATACTTGACTGTATTCCATCAGCCGTGAGGTTGTTTATGACAATGATTTCCGGCTCTGCACCTGCATCACGCATTGCCTTTGCACTGTCGTATTCGCAGTTAGTTCCGGGGAAAGCCGGAATAAGAACACGGGGCTTAGCTGTTTTAATATGTGGTACGGGGTAGCTTTCTGCTTTGTATTCAAAGTTTTTCATCGGTGTTTCAGCATCGGGAATATTACAGCTATAGACACTTTCAAGCTTATCTTCATATGTATTAAGAAGTTCACTAAGCTCTATGCTTTCATCACCCATAGAGAGCTTTCCGTTATCAGTGACAGTTCCGATAATGACCGCACCTTCGATATCATTATTTGTTTCGATAAGGAATGAACCGTAAGAATAACCGAAGATTTCATCAACGCTGAGACTTTCTGCGTACTTAAAGCCAAGACCGTTTCCGAAAGCCATCTTCATAACAGCTTCCGCTATGCCTCCGAGAGTTGGAGTATAACAAGCCTTGACCTCACCGGAACGGACAAGTGAGCTGACTTTGTTAAAGGTAGCTATAAGTGATTCGGTATTCGGAAGTTTAGTATCTTCGTCATATTTGGGACTTAGCATAACAAGCTTGCTGCCGGCATTTTTAAATTCGGGTGAAATGATATCTTTGACTTTTTCCGTTGTGACTGCAAACGAAACCAAAGTCGGGGGTACATCAAGATCTTCAAACGATCCACTCATTGAATCCTTGCCGCCGATAGAGCCTATGCCGAGTTCTTTTTGAGCCTTGAAAGCTCCGAGAAGTGCTGCCAAAGGTTTGCCCCAACGTTTGCCGTCTGTTCCGGGTTTCTCAAAGTATTCCTGAAATGTCAAATAAACGTCTTTGAATTCTGCACCTGTCGCTATCAGCTTTGAAACAGATTCTATGACCGCAAGATATGCTCCGTGATAGGGACTCTTTTCCGTGATAAACGGGTTATAGCCCCAAGCCATGAGAGAGCAGTCATCGGTGTGTTTCTTTTCGACAGATATTTTTTGAACCATAGCCTGTATTGGTGTCAGTTGGTTTTTGCCACCAAACGGCATAAGGACTGTTCCTGCACCTATGGTTGAGTCAAAACGCTCGGAAAGTCCTCTCTTTGAGCAGATATTGAGATCCGATGCGATTTTTTTGCAGTTGTCAGCGAAACCGCCGTCAATATTTTTTGAAAAGCTCTTAGGTGCTTCGGGAGTGATTGTGATGTGTTTATCTGCACCGTTTGAATTTAAAAATTCACGGCTTATGTCAACTATATTTACGCCGTTCCATTTCATCACAAGGCGAGGCTCAGCCTTGACAACGGCAACCGGACAGGCATTAAGGTTTTCACTTGCGGCGAGAGACAAGAATTTGTCAACATTATGCGGTTCAACCACGACAGCCATTCTTTCCTGAGATTCGCTGATAGCAAGCTCTGTTCCGTCAAGACCTTCATATTTCTTCGGGACAGCGTTAAGGTTGATTTCAAGACCATCGGCAAGCTCGCCTACTGCGACCGAAACACCGCCGGCTCCGAAGTCATTGCAACGTTTTATCATTTGTGTTGCGGTCTTGTTGCGGAAAAGACGCTGAAGCTTTCTTTCTTCGGGTGCGTTGCCCTTTTGAACTTCCGCACCGCAGGTTTCGACAGAGTGAGCGTTGTGGGCTTTTGACGAACCGGTTGCACCACCTATACCGTCACGGCCTGTTGCACCTCCCAAGAGAATAACAATGTCTCCCGGTGAGGGAACTTCACGGCGCACATTTTCCGCAGGAGCAGCAGCTATAACAGCACCGATTTCCATACGTTTTGCCGCATAGCCGGGGTGATAGATCTCATCGACAATGCCGGTGGCGAGTCCTATCTGGTTGCCATAAGATGAATAACCGCCGGCGGCAGTTGTGACTATTTTTCTTTGCGGAAGCTTGCCTGAAATCGTCTCACTGACGGGTACTGTCGGATCTGCTGCTCCCGTGACACGCATAGCTCCGTAAACATAAGCTCTGCCCGAAAGGGGATCACGGATAGCGCCGCCTATGCAAGTTGCTGCTCCACCGAAAGGTTCAATTTCTGTCGGGTGGTTGTGGGTTTCGTTTTTAAACAAAAGTAACCACGGCTCTGTTACACCGTCAACATCAACATCTATCTTGACTGTGCAGGCATTGATTTCTTCGGACTCGTCAAGCTTGTCGAGCATACCGTGTTTTTTGAGGTATTTGACCGCAACAGTGGCAATATCCATAAGACAGACGGGCTTTGTTCTTCCGAGTTCTTTGCGTACGGCAATATATTCATCGTAAGCTTTTTGTAAAAGCTCATCTTCAAATTTAACACCGTCAATAACGGTTAAAAATGTCGTGTGACGGCAGTGATCTGACCAATATGTGTCAATCATGCGAATTTCGGTGACAGTCGGTTCTCTGCCTTCCGATTTGAAGTAGTTTTGACAAAATTCAATATCATCTGTGTCCATTGCAAGCCCCATATCAGCGACAAACTTCTCAAGTCCGTTTCTGTCAAGAGCCAAAAATCCGTCAAGAGTTTTCACCGAAGTCGGAATATCATAATTTGTTATGAGAGTTTCTGGTTTGTTGAGATCTGCCTCACGAGCCTCAACGGGGTTGATGACATATTTCTTTATCTCGGCGATATCGTTTTCACTCAGCTTGCCGTAAAGTGCATAGACTTTTGAAGAACGTATTATCGGACGTTCGCCTTGAGATATTATCTGAATACACTGAGCTGCACTGTCGGCACGTTGATCGAACTGACCGGGAAGATATTCAACAGAAAAAACAACAGCATCGTCAACCGATATGTCGCTTGATGCTATGTCTAACTGCGGCTCCGAAAAGACCGTTTTGACAGCATAATCAAAAAGTTCTTCGGTGATGTTTTCGGCATCATAGCAGTTGAAAATTCTGACATTTTCAAGATTTTCAATGCCGAGCAGACCTCTTGCATCGGAAAGCAAAGCTTTAGCTTCGTTTGCAAGTTCCTGCTTTTTTTCTACATAAACTCTGTAAACCATGTTCAGTTTTCCTCCAATGCTTTTAAAGCTTTAGCACCGATATCGTTTCGGTAAAAGCTGTTGTCAAAGTGTATTGCTTTGACTTTTTCATATGACATTTTAACGGCTTCTTGTAATGTGTCCGATACACTTGTGACGCCCAAAACTCTGCCGCCGTTTGTCAAAAGTTTTCCATCTGAAAGTGATGCTCCGGCAATATATGTATCATTTAAGACATTATCGGATATAGTTATTTCATATCCTTTTTCATAAGCTGTGGGATATCCCTTAGATGCCATTATCACACAACAGGCACTTTTTGAGCTGAATTTAACTTCGGTTTCGGCTAACTTTTCATCTGTTACAGCCTGCATGACAGTCAGAAGATCGCTTTTAAGCAAGGGCAATACGACCTGCGTTTCGGGATCTCCGAATCGGCAGTTATATTCAATAACTTTTGGCCCTTTTTCTGTTATCATAAGCCCGAAGTAAAGACAGCCTTTGAAAGTTCTGCCCTCTGATTTCATCGCTCTGATTGTCGGAAGAAAAATTTTCTCCATACATTCATCTGCGACTTCTTTTGTGTAATATGGATTTGGTGCGACCGTACCCATACCACCGGTGTTAAGTCCGGTGTCATTGTCTCCGGCTCTCTTGTGATCCATTGAAGATATCATTGGAACAACAACGTTTCCGTCAGTGAACGAAAGCACGGAAACTTCAGGGCCTGTCAGAAATTCTTCTATAACTATACTGTCACCGCTTTTGCCAAACTGCTTGTCCTGCATGATTGAGATGACAGCCTGTTTTGCTTGTTCACGGGTTTCGGCGATAATGACACCCTTTCCGAGAGCCAAACCGTCAGCTTTTATAACTGTCGGTACGGGTGCGGTTTCCAGATAGGCGAGTGCCTGCTCGATATTGTCGAATGTCTCATATTCCGCAGTCGGTATCCCGTACTTCTTCATAAGATTTTTAGAGAAAACCTTGCTGCCCTCGATTATCGCCGCCGCCTTATTCGGCCCGAAACAAGGTATGCCATTTGATTCAAGCTCATCAACAAGTCCTAAAACCAGCGGATCATCGGGAGCTACAACAGCGTAGTCAATCTTTTTGTTTAATGCAAATTCAGTGATACCTTTTATGTCGGTCGCCTTGATATCAACGCAAACCGCATCTTTTGCAATTCCGCCGTTACCGGGTGCAGCATAGACGGTATCGACCGATTTGTTTTCTTTTATCTTTTTTATTATGGCGTGTTCTCTGCCACCGCCGCCGACAACTAAAATTTTCATATAAACTCACCTTTAATGATGGAATAATCTCATGCCGGTGAACGACATAACCATGTTGTATTTGTTGCAGCAATCAATAACAATGTCATCTCTTATTGAGCCACCGGGTTCGGCAATATATTTGACACCGCTTCTCTTTGCTCTTTCAATATTGTCATCAAACGGGAAGAAAGCATCTGAACCTAAAGCTACACCGTCAATAGTTGCGAGATAAGCAGCCTGCTCCTCACGAGTGAAACGTTCGGGTTTTTCAGTGAAATATTTCTCCCAATTTCCGTCTGCACAAACATCTTCTTCGTTTTGATTGATATATCCGTCAATGACATTATCTCTGTCGGGACGTCTTATCTCAGCTTTGAAAGGCAGAGAAAGAACTTTATCATGCTGACGCAAGAACCATGTATCAGCTTTTGTTCCGGCAAGTCTTGTGCAATGAATTCTCGATTGCTGACCTGCACCGACACCTATAGCCTGACCATCAACGGCATAGCAGACGGAGTTCGATTGTGTATACTTAAGTGTGATAAGGGAAATAATGAGGTCACGAACCGCACTGTCGGGCAATTCCTTATTGTCTGTTACTATGTTCTGAAGTAATTCTTTGTTTATCTCAAAGTTATTTCTTCCTTGCTCAAATGTGATGCCGAAAACCTGTTTAGTTTCAATTTCACAGGGAATATAATTGGGATCAATTTTAACTATGTTATAGTTGCCTTTTCTCTTTGATTTGAGAATTTCCAAAGCTTCGGGTTCATATCCGGGAGCGATTATTCCGTCAGATACCTCACGGGCAAGCATTTTAGCTGTTGTGACATCGCAAATATCGGAAAGAGCAACCCAATCACCGAATGAACACATACGGTCAGTTCCTCTTGCTCTTGCATAAGCACAGGCGAGAGGTGAGTTGTCCAAGCCTTCGATATCGTCAACGAAACAAGCTTTTTTAAGCTTGTCAGAAAGAGGAATACCTACAGCCGCAGATGTAGGGCTAACGTGTTTGAACGAGGTCACTGCCGGTAAGCCGAGAGCTTCTTTAAGTTCCTTGACAAGCTGCCAAGCGTTGAAAGCATCAAGGAAGTTTATATATCCGGGCCTGCCGCAAAGAATTTCAATGGGCAGTTCACTGCCGTCTTTCATATAGATTTTAGCCGGCTTTTGGTTGGGGTTACAGCCGTATTTCAGCTCAAATTCTTTCATATCCGTTCTCCTTATACATTCTTATTAACTATTCTTGTTTCGTATTTGCCGTTTTCAAGATCAATGTATCTGACAAAGAGTGAAACTTTGTTGTCAGAGTTGAGATTGTTCCAAATTATGTCGGTCAGTGTGTCAATGTCAACATCGGGCAGCTCAAGCGTTTTCGGCTCGCCTTCAAAACTCGGAAGGGGATTTCCGTCACACTTATATGTGTGGATAAATTTTGCTTTTCCCGATATGGGGTTCGAGTACGCATAGGTATATCTCTGGCATGAAGTCGGATCGCCGTCAGCCGACTTTAATATCGACATAGCATAATTCATATTGCCGTTTTCAAGTCTTATGATGCCGGAAATTCTGGGCGTGAAGTTGGGAGCATCGTCCTCAAATTCACGAGTGCGAAGTGCTTGTTCAAAAGTCATCTGTCTGTCCATAAGCTCATAGACCGTGTCCGTCTGATCTCCGTTTGTCACTATTGTTTTATTGCCTAAAACTCTCACGGGAGCGTATATGATAAGGTGAGGATCGGTCATTTTCGATTCATCGAAAGCCTGAGTTCTGATACCTTCACCGTCTTCGATAAACACACGGTTGCGGCTGTTTTCGCTGCGTCCCATGATGAAATAAGCCGTGACAGCCTTCTTCCCGTTCGGACTTTTGCCGATGATTATTCCTCTGCCGTGATAGGCAAGTGAGTTAAGCTCGTTTTCAATAGTTTTTACTTCCATGTCAGCAACCTCTCTTTACTTTTTTATATGTACTCTTGAATTAATTACTTCGATTTTATCTTCGCATAAAAGCCTGACAGCTTCGGGGAGAATTTTCCATTCAGCCTGTTCCATGATTCGTCTTTGAAGAACTTCGGGAGTGTCATCTTCTTTGACTTCAACAGCCTTTTGAAGAATTATCGGCCCTGCATCACATTCGGCGGTTACAAAATGAACGGTCGCACCTGACACCTTAACACCTTTTTTTAGTGCTTCCTCATGCACTCTGAGACCGTAGTAGCCTTTTCCACAGAAAGACGGGATCAAGGCAGGGTGAACATTTACCATTTTATATGGGAACGCATCGCATACATTTTCATCAAGTATTGTCATAAAACCGGCATACACAACAACATCGGCTTTTTCTTCAATGAGTGTGTCACGCATTGCCACACTGTATGAGGAAATATCAGCATAGTCACGTCTTTGCAAAACCCTTGTTTTAATGCCGTTGTCCTCGGCTCTTTTCAGTGCATATGCATCTGACTTTGATGAAATAACGCAGGTGATTTTTCCGTTTCCGAGATTTCCCTGTTTTTCGGCATCAATAAGTGCCTGAAGATTTGTTCCGCCGCCCGAAACTAAGACGACTATATTTTTTGTATTATTCAATGATAACACCCTCATCTGATTTAATAACACTTCCGATTATATAAGCATCTTCACCGTTTGCCTTGAGAATTTCAAGAGCTTTTTCAGCATCTTCTTTTGATACGGTGACACTCATACCGACACCCATGTTAAACGTGTTGAACATATCTCTCTCGGAAATATTGCCCTTTTTCTGTATAAGTTTGAATATCGGGAGAATTTTGAGTGATGATTTGTCAACCTTTACCGAGTACCCATCAGGTAATGCTCTCGGAATGTTTTCATAAAAGCCGCCGCCTGTGATATGTGATACGGCTTTGACATTGACTTTTTCAAATAAAGCAAGCATTGACTTGACATAAATCTTTGTCGGAGTCAGCAGAGTTTCACCCAAAGACTTTCCGTCAAGTTCAGACATCGGTGAGGTAAGGTCAGCATTCTCAATATCGAAAACCTTGCGTACCAAAGAAAAGCCGTTTGAATGAACACCTGTTGATGCAAGAGCTATTACTATGTCACCCTCACTGACGGTGTTTTTATCAAGAATTTTTGATTTATCGACAACACCCGTGCAGTAGCCGGCAAGGTCATAGTCACTTTCAGGCATAAGTCCGGGGTGTTCTGCGGTTTCACCGCCTATCAAAGCACAGCCCGCCTGAACACAGCCCTCGGCAACACCGCTGACGATCGAGGCAATTTTTTCGGGGAAGTTCTTGCCGCAAGCGATATAGTCAAGGAAGAAAAGCGGCTTTGCTCCGCAGCAAATGATGTCATTGACACACATTGCCACACAATCTATACCGATAGTGTCATGTTTATCAAGCAACATTGCAAGCTTGATTTTTGTACCTACTCCGTCTGTACCCGAAACTAAAACGGGCTGTGAAATTCCGTTGAGATCCAGACCGAAACATCCACCGAAACCTCCGACATCGTCAAGACAGTTCTTGTTTTTGGTTCTGGCGATATGTTTTTTCATAAGTTCGACAGATTTGTAGCCTGCGGTTATATCTACTCCTGCCTCAGCGTATGAGGCGGATTGGGACTTGTTGATCATAGTTTTTTATTCCTTTCCGTTCCAGCAATAGGTGCAAAGATCACATTCGTCAAGACCGATTGCTTCTATGATGCCCTCAAGGGACTGAAATTCCAAAGATGCGAAATTAAACTTTTTACAGATTGCGTTGCGAAGTGCTTTTCCTCTTTCAGTTTCACCGTTTGAGTATTCCTCAATGTGGTTAAACCCTTCTTCGCCCTCAAGTTCCATGATAACTCTCCTTGCGATAAGCTCCATGTCATCTGTTGAGCGTGAGAAATTGAGATATTTGCAACCATACATTATAGGAGGACAAGCCGAACGCATATGAACGGCTTTAGCTCCGTTTTCATAAAGAAATTCGACTGTTTCTCTAAGCTGAGTTCCCCTGACAATAGAGTCATCAACAAACAGAAGATTTTTATTCTTTATATACTCGTGAACGGGTATCTGTTTCATCTTCGCTACTTTGTTGCGTTCCGACTGCATCGTAGGGATAAAGCTCCTTGACCAAGTCGGTGTGTACTTAATGAAAGCACGAGCGAATTTTTTGCGGCTTTGATTAGCATAGCCGATAGCGTGTGGAGTACCGGAATCGGGAACTCCGCCGACATAGTCAACATCGAGAGCCAACTTGTTTTTAGCGTCTTGCTCAGCCATGATCTCACCGTTTCTGCAACGCATGGCTTCAACATTAACACCCTCATAAGTTGCGGTTGGATAACCGTAATAGCTCCAAAGGAAAGAGCAGACACGCTTTTTCTTGCCGCCCTTTGCTAAAACGGTCAGGCTGTCCGGAGTGATTTTGACTATTTCACCCGGTTCGAGTTCCTTTTCATCGTTATATCCGAGTTTCTGATAGGCGAAAGACTCAAATGATGCGGCATAGCCGTTTTCATCTTTACCTATCAAGAGGGGGATTCTTCCGACCTTGTCACGGGCGGCAATGATCGAACCGTTACTTGTGAGTATAAGAATAGAACAAGTGCCGTCAATAAGCTGTTGTGCATATTTAATTCCATCGGCAAAATTATCCTTCTGATTTATCAGTGCTGCGACCAACTCGGTTGTGTTGATTTTTCCGCCTGTCATCGCATCAAAATATCCGCCGGGCATATTAAGACATTCGTCTATAAGAACATCAACATTATTGATTCTTCCTATAGTGCAAATGGCATATGTTCCAAGACTTGATCTTATAAGCATAGGTTGAGGATCGGTGTCACTTATACAACCGATAGCCGATGTGCCTTTCATTTCGCTGAAAATGCTTTCAAACTTTGTTCTGAAAGGTGAATTTTCTATATTGTGTATTTTTCTCTGTAATCCTATTTCTTTATCAAATGCAGCAAGACCGCCACGGCGTGTTCCGAGGTGAGAATGATAGTCCACACCAAAGAATACGTCAGTCATGCAGTCTTGTTTTGAGGTAATTCCGAAAAATCCGCCCATATTAACCTACTTTCTCTGTCAGTGCAATGAAAGCTTGAAGAATTTTATTTTGTACGAAAAACATTTCATATAATTTAAACTTCAAGCTTCACATTGCAGAGGTATGCATATCCTAAATAAAACTAAATTTAACGTGTTTGAATTTTCGGAGAAAATCAGTCACCGAAAACTCGTTTCATCATTTCACCGTATGCGGCTTCGACACCACCCATGTCACGTCTGAAACGGTCTTTGTCAAGCTTTTCGTTTGTGTCAGCGTCCCAGAAACGGCAGGTGTCGGGAGAAATCTCATCAGCGAGAACGATAGTGCCGTCTGAAAGTCTGCCGAATTCGAGTTTAAAGTCAACAAGCTTAACATTGAGAGAGAGGAAATATTCCTTCAAGACTTCATTGACCTTGAAAGCCATTGACTTTATTGTGTCGATTTCTTCCTTTGTCGCAAGTCCCAAAGCCAAAGCATGATATGAGTTTATGAGAGGATCGTGGAGGTCATCGTTTTTGTAGGAAAACTCGATAGTCGGCTCATCGAAAACGATACCTTCTTCAACACCGTAACGCTTAGCGAAAGAACCGGCTGATATGTTGCGGATTATGACTTCCAACGGAACTATGGTTACCTTTTTAACGACTGTTTCACGGTCATTAAGCTCCTCAACGTAGTGAGTTGAAACGCCCTGTTTTTCAAGAAGCTTGAAAAGGAAGTTTGACATTCTGTTGTTTACGACACCCTTGCCTGAGATAGTGCCTTTCTTAAGACCGTCAAGTGCCGTTGCATCGTCTTTGTATGAAACGATAACAAGTTCGGGGTTATTTGTTGAATAGACCTTTTTTGCTTTACCTTCGTAGAGTTGAGTTACCTTTTCCATTTTGAAATCCTCCGTTAATTATAATCTTTTTCTATATTACTGTTCTTTTCAAGAACGGCTTTTGCGTCATTTTCACGTTTTTTGTCAAGCTTTTCAGCAAGTTCTTTGTCCTCAACCGCTATTATCTGTGCGGCGAGAAGAGCTGCATTTGCTCCACCGTTTATTGCCACTGTCGCAACAGGAATTCCTGACGGCATCTGAACCGTTGACAAAAGCGCATCAAGTCCGTCAAGATTCGATGACTTGCACGGTATACCTATTACCGGTAGAGTTGTGTTAGCGGCGATAGCTCCGGCCAGATGAGCAGCCATTCCTGCGGCTGCGATTATTGCTCCGAAACCGTTTTTACGAGCATTGACGGCAAAATCACGAGCCTCAAGCGGTGTGCGGTGAGCTGAATATATGTGTACCTCAAAAGGGATACCCAATGATTCAAGAACATCGACTGATTTTTTTATTATGGGCAGATCACTGTCGCTTCCCATAATTATTCCTACTTTTTTCATTTTGGTCACCTCCGAAAAAATACAAAAAGGGCGTACTTGACCTTATAAGTTCAAGTACGCCCAGACGGTCGGCTTAAAACGGAGATAAAATATCTTCCGTGGAAACAATCTTTGCTCCTTTGTGGTGCTCCACTTAACAATCCGTCAGTCGCAAAGAACGGCACTTATCAGTACACTGAAAGTATAACAATTTATCTCAGCCGTGTCAAGGTTTAAGATTCAATTTGACCATAAATTTTATAACAGTCAAGGGAACTTTAACGTCTGAGCATACCATAAATTTTTCCTGTTAAAGCTGAAGGCATTATGAAAAGAACAAGCTGTGCGGCACAAGGGATGATAAAATCACTCAGTGAGCTGAAACCCGATTTATATATTCTGTATCTTGATATGATGAACCATTTTGTGTTGACGAAATTTTTTCGCCGTTTCATATTTTCTTTTGAAGTTCTGTATTTGACAAGGCTTTTGGGGATATTTTTACCTTTAGCTCCCGCCATTAACATTCTGACAACAAAATCATAGTCCTCACATCTGACCATTTCATTATAGCCTCCGATTTTATCGGCGAGTTTCTTTGAAAATGCAATGCCCGGATTGTTGAATGGATTTCTGCGTTTAGCGAATTTGTATATTTCATCATGTTCAATGGGAGTTTTTTTCGTTGTGATGAGTTCTTTTGTTGTGTCGTCAAATTCGTCTATATAGACACCGCAAATGTCGGCTCCGTTTTCAAATTCAGCTAAAATATTTTCAGCATATGTCGGCATCAAAATGTCATCAGAGTCGATTTTTGCAATGATGTCGGTTGAACAAAGTTCTATCGCTTTGTTTGATGCAAACCAGTTTCCATTGTTGATTTCTGTCTCATAATAGACAAACTTTTCGGGGTATTCCGACTTATATTTCTCAATGACGGCATAAAGCTCATCAGTTAATTTGCCATCGCCGACAAGAATAACACGTTCGGGCATGAGCGTTTGAGCGAATATAGAGTCTAGACATTCGTCAAGATTTATACCTTTTTCTTTTTCATAAGTTGTTGAAATTATTGATAAGGATTTCATGATAACCGTCCTTACTTTTCATTTTATATTATATATAAGTATATCATCTATATATCTTTGTGTCAAACGATTGACAATAAATATCGCTGATGATAAAATATATAAGTTAAGACTTGCTTGGAGGTGAAAGCGTGAAAGTGGCGATAATCGGCGGAGGTGCGGCAGGACTTGCTTGTGCTGTTGAGTTGAAAAAGAGAAACGGACACATAGGTGTGACTGTCTTTGAGAGAAATGACCGTGTGGGAAAAAAGATTCTTGCCACGGGTAACGGCAGATGTAATCTAACTAACCTCTCGGCTGAAAACGAGGGATACAGAAATATGTCTTTTGCCGGGTACGCACTCAGTAGGTTCTCACCGGAAGATAATATATCCTTTTTTAATTCGATCGGGCTTTATACAAAAGCTGATTTGTCCGGAAGGGTTTATCCCATGAGCAATCAGGCATCGAGTGTGCTTGACAGCTTAAGATTTGCAACAGAAAATCTCGGTATAGATATTGTTACCGATTATTATGTTGAGAACATAATAAAGCAAGAAAAAAATTTTTTGATAAACGGCAAGGAGCGTTTTGATTTTGCAGTTATCACAACAGGCGGAAAAGCCGCACCGAGCCAAGGCTCTGACGGCAGCGGATATGAAATACTGCGTTCATTGGGACATAGAATAACTAAACTTTCACCGAGTCTTGTACAACTTGAGACAAAAACCAAGGAGTTTGTTAAGCCGTTGAAAGGTGTCCGCTGTGAGGTCGATATGACTTTGATGCTTGATAAAAAGTTTGTCTGCAAAAAGCATGGAGAGTTGCTTTTTGCGGATTACGGTTTGTCGGGTATAGTATCAATGGAAGTTTCGGCTTATGCATCGCCTTATCTTTCAGACGGTGGAAAAAATGCAGAGCTTACTGTGGACTTTGTTCCGGCTTACGATAAGCAGGCACTTAAAGCGTACTTAAAAAAACAATCGGAAACGTTTCCCAATAAATCGGTTGAGGACATCCTCAGCGGATTTTTGCCTAAAAGAATAGGACAAGCCGTGATGAAATCGGTCGGTATATCACTCGGAAACGCATCAAATACACTGTCGCAAAAACAGCTTGATGATATAGCCATGTCACTTAAAGCCACAAACTTTAAACTCAGCGGAACAAAAGATTTTTCTTTTGCTCAGGTAACATCGGGCGGTGCGGTAACTGATGAATTTGACAGAAAAACCATGCAGTCAAAGAAGGTCGAAAACCTGTTTTGTGCAGGAGAAATACTCGATGTTGACGGTGACTGCGGAGGATTCAATCTTAATTGGGCTTGGTCAAGCGGCAGACTCGCCGCAAAAAGCATAGCGGAAAAAGTGGTGCAAAATGATAAGAATAAATGAGATAAAAACCGGACTTGATTACAGTTCCGAGGAACTTTATAAAAAGGCGGCGAAAACGCTTAGAATAAAATCAAGCGACATTAAAAGTCTTTCGATATATAAAAAGGCTGTGGACAGCCGAAAAAAAGACGATATAAAATTCGTGTTTTCTCTTGATGTCGAAATTGACGGAGATGAGGAAAAAATTTCTGCCGCTTTCCCTGAAAACAAGGTCAGTGTAGTGGAGAAATATGAATATCAGATGCCGGAAAACAAGAGAAAATCAGCTTTCAGACCGGTCATTGCAGGTTTTGGCCCTGCCGGAATATTTGCGGCATTGATTTTAGCTAGAGCCGGACTTAAACCTCTTGTTCTTGAAAGAGGCAGAAATGTCGATGAGCGTACGGCTGACGTTGAACGTTTCTGTAACACAAGAGAGCTTGATATTTCATCAAATATACAGTTTGGTGAGGGTGGTGCCGGAACATTTTCTGACGGAAAACTCAACACCGGCACTAAAAGCCCGCTTATACGCAAAGTTTTTGAGGAATTTGTTTCACACGGCGCTCCTGATGAGATCATATATTCAGCCAAACCTCATATCGGTACGGATAAGCTCAGCGGTGTGATAAAAAAGATGAGAGAAGAAATTATTTCTCTCGGAGGCGAGGTCAAGTTCAGCTGCAAGCTGACAGGTGTTATCGTGTACAACAAGTTTGTGCAAGGTGTAACGTACGAAGAAAATGGGAAAAGTGTTGATATTGAGACAGATTGTTTGATACTTGCTATTGGACATTCAGCTCGTGATACGGTGAGAATGCTCCGAGATAAAGGCATCGTTATGATGCAAAAACCGTTTTCTGTCGGTTGTCGAATTGAACACCCCAGAGAATTTATTGACAGATCGCAATACGGAGATTTTGCAGGTCATCAGGCTCTGGGTTCTGCAAGCTATAAAATGGCTTGCCATCCGCCACATTCAAGAGGCCTCTATACGTTTTGTATGTGTCCGGGCGGCACGGTCGTGGCGGCGACAAGTGAATATCACGGTGTCGTTGTTAACGGAATGAGCGAATACGCAAGAGATAAAGAAAACTCAAATTCGGCACTTCTTGTCGGAATAGAGCCGGAGGACTTCCCCGATAACGATGTTTTATCCGGTTTCGATTTGCAAGAACAGATAGAACATACCGCTTTTAAGGTCGGTGGTGGTGATTACACTGCACCGTGTCAGCTTGTCGGAGATTTTCTGTCAGACAGACGTTCAACAAGACTCGGTACTGTTAATCCGAGCTATTCTTTGGGTGTTACGCCGAGCGATATAAGACTTGTTCTTCCGAAAAAGGTGACTGACACAATGCAGGAGGGACTTGTTAAAATGGGCAAGATGATAGACGGATTTACGATGAATGATGCTGTTTTAACAGCTCCCGAATCAAGAAGTTCGTCACCCGTGCGAATAATAAGAGACGAGTTTTTCCAGACAAATGTCAGAGGACTATATCCTTGCGGAGAGGGAGCAGGATATGCAGGTGGAATAGTTTCCGCCGCTGTTGACGGAATAAAATGCGCTCATGCGGTTTTAAGCGATGAAACATAATTATTAATTTGCCGTTAAAATAAAGAGCGTAAAATATGTTAAAAAGTTGCATTTTCCTTGTATGAGAAAAATGCAACTTTTTTCTGAATTTACTTGACAAATACATCGAGGTGCGATATATTATATAGCAGTACGATATATCGCAGTGAGATAAGTTCGATGAAACTTGGTGAGAAACAGTTCTGAGAAAGGCTTATGTTTAGATAAGTAAGAAACTGAAAGATAGGCTGTCGCCTGTCGAGGACTTTCTACATAATATCGGTGAAATCTGTCTCAAGAGATTGTATCGTGTTCATTTAACCTTAGATAAGGAGATATTTTAATTGGATCAGCATATTAAAAAAGTTTATGTACCCATGACGGAAACAGCATTTTATATTTTGCTGTGTTTAAAAAAGCCAAATCATGGCTACGGAATTGTACAAACAGTCGAAAGGCTGACCGATGGAGCTATTCGTCTTGCTCCGGGTACAATGTATGGCAGCTTATCAAAAATGGAAAAAGATGGGCTGATTAGTTTTGTCAGAGAAGAAGATAAACGCAAGATTTATCAAATCACAGATTTAGGTTCAGAGGTTTTGCAAATTGAATTGAAACGAATAGAACGCTTATATCGCATAGCACAGGAGGAAATGTAAATGGAAACGAAAAAGACTTTCAAGTATTTTATAATTTACGATTATGAAAAGGAACAGGATTATCTTCGCCAAATGCACAAATCCGGTTGGGAATTTGTGAAGGTATCGGGTTTTTGTGTCTACCACTTTGAGAAATGTGTTCCGGAAGATGTTGTCTACCAGATTGATTATAACCAAGATGGAATTGCCAACAAAGAGGAATATGTGAAAATGTTCAACGACTGCGGTTGGGAATATTTGCAGGATTATGTCGGATACAGCTATTTTAGAAAGCCTGCATCTCAAACTGACGGTGCAGAGGAAATTTTCTGTGATGACAGTTCAAGAGAACAAATGGTGAAACGCATCTTCCAAGGACGAGTTGTCCCATTGCTGTTGCTGTTTTTCAGCGTTTTAGTGCCGGGATTTATCCGAAACCTTTATTGCGAAAGATATGTTATCGCTATTATGTTTGGGATTGTAACGGTTTTATATGTTGTGATTTTCGGAATATTCTCATATAAGTATTATAAGTTTAAAAGAGGAAAACGATAAAGGTAAAATAAGCAATTGAAACCCGCCCGCGAAGCGGGCGGACGGCAGGTGAGTGTACACCCCTCGCACCGGTAGGTGCGAGGGGTGTCGATCATCTGTCGCAAAGATGAAAATGTTTATTATTTTAACGAATCAACAAATTTGTCAAATCCTGCCATACCGTTTTCATCTCTTTTGAACACACCGGCATGTTCAAGAGCTTTTGAGAAAGTTTTACCGATTTCATCGTGAAGAATATTGTCTATGTTTTCTTCCGTGAAGTTGTATTTGCTTTCAAAGGACTTAAACCAAGAGTAGTGCTTTCCTATGGATTCATCATTTTCAAAATCTTTACCCGAAAGAACAGTTTCTTTAAGCAGAGCCATTTCACTTTTGAGCCTTGACGGAAGTACCGCAAGTCCCATGACTTCGATGAGTCCAATGTTCTCTTTTTTGATATTGTGTATCTCCGAGTGAGGGTGGAATACTCCAAGCGGGTGTTCATCTGTCGTGATATTGTTTCTTAAAATGAGATCAAGCTCAAATTTATCACCCTTACGCCTTGCGATAGGAGTAACGGTGTTATGCTTTTCACCGTCAGTTTCAGAGAAAATGAAACAGCTCTCATCGTTGTATGTTCTCCATGCGTCAAGAATTTTGCTGCCGAGAGCTATCACTTTTTCGCAGTTGGAACTTCTCAGACGAAGTACGGACATCGGCCATTTGACTCTACCGCAGGTTACGTCATCAAAACCGTTTATCTTATATTCTTTCTCTATTTCGGCTTTAGCCATTGCAAATTCATAGTGACCGCCTTGAAAATGCTCATGGGATAAGATTGAGCCGCCGACTATAGGAAGATCTGCATTTGAGCCGACAAAGTAGTGAGGAAACAGCTTAACAAAGTCGAACAGCTTTCTGAAAGCCGACTCATCAATTTTCATCGGAACGTGTTTTGAATTGAAAACGATACAGTGTTCGTTATAGTAAACATAGGGTGAATATTGGAACCCCCACGGTGAACCATCTATGGTGATCGGAATTATGCGGTGGTTTTGTCTTGCCGGGTGATTTATTCTTCCTGCATAGCCCTCATTCTCATAGCAAAGTTGACATTTTGGGTACCCCGATTGAGGCATAAGTCTCGCAGCGGCAATAGCCTTGGGATCTTTTTCCGGTTTTGAAAGATTTATTGTGATGTCAAGATCACCGTATTCGGTCGAAGTAACCCATTTAACGTCACGCTTTATTCTATCACGTCTTATATAGTTTGTGTCCTGACTGAAATTATAATAGAAGTCGGTCGCCTCTTTCGCAGAGCTTTTATAAAGGCTGTTGAATTTGTCAATGATCTCGCTCGGCCTTTGAATTAAAACTGACATTATCTTAGTGTCGAACAGGTCTCTGTGTGTCGGATCATTCTCTTTGAGAGTGCCGTTTTTGACAGCGTAATCCGTCAAATCCGATAAAACCTCGGAAAGATCAATGTTGTTGTATTCTTCCTGCGGCTCATCATAGCTGTCAGCACCTATTACTTCTAAAATTCTGTTAGTCATAAAAATTCGATCACTGTCTTTAATCAAAGAATGATCTAAAGCGTACGTTATAAGTTTTTTGACACTTTCGTTCATTTTGCCACCTCTGTATGATTTTGATTTATTGTTGTAAATATATTTTTGCGATTGAAATTTTATGTCATGTGTTTTCGACACATACTCTGTATGCCAGATCTCTGACTTGGTCGAGGTTTTCGAGTGTTCCGGCATCTCTCCTGAAAGCGGCAGCACCCTTTATGCCCTTCATATACCATGCGGCATGTTTTCTTGATTCCCTTATGCCAACTCTTTCACCTTTGTATTCGCAGATAGTTTCAATGTGCTTGACCATGACTCTCATTCGTTCACTGACGGGTGGTTCGGGAAGAATTGCCTCATGCTTTAAAAATGCGTTTATCTGTGAAAATACCCACGGTCTGCCTAATGCGCCTCTGCCGACCATAACCATGTCACAGCCTGTTTCTTCGAGCATTTCAGCCGCACTTAAGCCGTCAACGACATCTCCGTTTCCGATAACGGGTACACCGACATTCTTCTTGACCTCAGCGATTATATCCCTATTTACGGGTGGTGCATACATCTGTTGTTTTGTCCTGCCGTGGACAGTGATAGCAGCTGCTCCTGCCTGTTCGACACGCTTGGCTATTTCGACAGCGTTGATATGTTCACTATCCCAACCGGCTCTGATTTTAACCGTGACGGGAATATCGGCAGCTTTCACAACGGCTTTGACTATACTTTCCGCTTTTTCGGGATCTTTCATTAAAGCCGAGCCGCCGCCGTTGCCGGCAATTTTCGGTGCAGGACAGCCCATGTTTATGTCGATCGCCTGTGGATTATATACAAGACATTCTTCTGCCGACCGAGCCATAATTTCCGGATCATCACCGAAAATCTGAACTGCTGCCGGACGTTCTTTTTCGCTTAAAAGAAGCAGTTGGCGGCTTTTTCTGTCTGACATGGTGATACCTTTACTGCTCACCATTTCTCCGATGACATATGCCGCACCGTAGCTTACGCAAAGCTCTCTGAAAGCCATGTCGGCTACACCTGCCATGGGTGCGAGAATAGCCGATCTGGGATCTAATTGTGTGTTACCTATGTTCATTGCATTGCTCCAAATTAAAATAAAACATATTCAATCTACATTCTACCATAAACTTTGACAAAATGCACACAAAACTTAAAAAATATGTTATACTAAATACAAAATAAGTTTTCATTACATTGAATCTGTGCATACGGTTAATAAAACATATATAATCAATCGTATAAAAAACATTGAGGTGAATATAAATGCGACTTTTAGTGGTTGACGGCAACAGCATTGTCAACAGAGCTTTCTACGGAATAAAGCTTTTGACAACGAAAGACGGAAGATTTACAAACGGAATATATGGATTTTTGAGTATTCTTATAAAGCTCAAAGAGGAGTGTTCTCCCGATAGAGCAGCAATAGCCTTTGATTTAAGAGAGCCGACATTCAGACATAAGATGTATGATGGCTATAAGGCAGGCAGACACGGAATGCCGCCCGAACTTGCAAGCCAGATGCCTGTACTCAAGGATTTGTTAACCTATCTCGGTTATACGGTTGTCGAAAAGGCGGGATATGAGGCTGACGATATTTTAGGAACGCTCTCAGCTCATGTAACAGGTGATGACAAATGCTTTATCGCTACCGGTGACAGAGATAGCCTACAGCTTGTCAGCGACAACACGACAGTTCTCTTGGCTTCAACAAAAATGGGGAAAGCCGTGACCGTTCACTATGATAAAGCTAAGCTTATGGAAGATTATGGTGTTGAGCCAAAACAAATGATAGAGATTAAAGCTCTTATGGGCGACAGCTCGGATAATATCCCCGGTGTCGCAGGTGTCGGACAAAAGACCGCAGGAGATCTCATTCAGCGTTTCGGTAATATTGATTATATATATGAACATCTTGATGAGATCGACATAAAGAAAGGCGTTCATGATAAACTTGCAGCCGACAAGGACAACGCATATCTTAGCCGTACCCTCGGTACGATCTGTCTTGATGCACCTATAGACTGTGACTTCGATAACTACAAGATCAAAGAACCCGATGCATTTAACTCAATAAATATGCTTGTCGGACTTGAAATGTTCGGCATGATAGAAAAACTCGGATTGTCGGCTGAAAAGACAAATGTCAAAGCTCCGACACAGAAAGAAAAAGAAAAGATCACGCTCACAGAGGAACGTGACCTTATGAAGCTCTTGGGCGAACTTCACAATATGAAACAAGCTTACTTTGTCAGCTTATTTGAGTCTGAAAAACTCAGCGGATTTATTTTTAATATGGGCAAAACGCTTAAGTTTGTCGGAAGTGATTGCCTTGATTTTCAAAGCTTTACCGAACAGTTCTTTTCGGGTGACACAGAAAAATACACTTGTGATGTTAAGTCACTTTATAAATATAGCTTTGCGAACAATATCGCTTTAAATAATGTATCATTTGACACATCTTTAGCCGGATATATTCTCAATCCGTCAGCTAATGACTATGGAATTGACAGACTTTCACAGGAGTATTCGGTCACAGAAAATGAAATCGACAGCTCCGAAAAACTGACAAAAAACGCAAGCGAATGTGAACGACTTAAAAGACTTTGCGATACTCTGTCGGGTTTGATCGAAGACAATGGCCAGCATGAGCTTATGTATGAGATAGAGTTGCCGTTATCAGAGGTCTTGGCATCAATGGAAAATGAAGGCTTTTTAGTTGACGGTGACGGAATAAGAGAGTTTTCAAAAGAGCTTGATATTAAAATTGAAAGTGTTGTTGATCGAATATTCAGTCAGACCGGCTTTGAGTTTAATCTTAACTCACCTAAGCAGTTAGGTGCTGCACTCTTTGAAACACTCGGTATACCATGTAAGAAAAAGACGAAAAGCGGTTATTCGACAAGTGCAGACGTGTTGGAGGAGCTTGCTCAGGATTATCCGGTCGTTGCCGATGTTCTCGAATATAGAATGTTGGCTAAGCTCAAAAGCACATATTGTGACGGGCTTTTAAAGGTTATAGGCGATGACGGAAGAATACGTTCAACCTTGAATCAGACCGAAACCAGAACGGGAAGAATTTCATCACAAGATCCCAATTTGCAGAATATCCCAGTCAGATCGGAACTCGGCAGAGAACTTCGGAAGTTCTTCATCGCAAAAAATGGCAGCGTACTTTTAGATGCAGACTATTCTCAGATAGAACTTAGAGTTTTAGCCCATGTCGC
Organism: uncultured Faecalibacterium sp.; assembly: GCA_964616655.1. GTDB lineage: Bacteria > Bacillota > Clostridia > Oscillospirales > Acutalibacteraceae > UBA6857. The sequence goes on along the minus strand of CAZTSC010000001.1, from coordinate 144,893 downwards.
AAACGATAAAAATATGATAGAGGCTTTTAACTCAGGCGAGGATATCCACTCAATAACAGCCTCGCAGGTGTTTAATATGCCACCGCAGATGGTCACACCTTTGATGAGAACAAGAGCAAAAGCTGTCAACTTCGGTATAGTTTACGGCATAGGTGCGTTTTCACTTGCGAAAGATATCGGAGTTACAAGGAAAGAGGCAGACGCTTATATAAAAGGCTATCTTAAGAATTTCAGCGGTGTTGATGAATATATGAAAAATGTTGTCGCAAAGGCAAGAGATGACGGCTTTGTCAGCACGTTGTTCGCAAGAAGAAGATATTTGCCCGAACTTACAGCTTCAAACAAGATGCTGCAAGCGTTCGGTGAAAGAGTCGCCAGAAATATGCCGATTCAAGGTACAGCGGCGGACATTATCAAGATAGCCATGGTCAGAGTGTATAACCGACTTAAAGACGAAAACATGAAATCAAAACTTATCATGCAGGTTCACGATGAACTGATAGTTGAAGCAACTGATGACGAAAAGGATAAAGCTGCCGAAATACTTGGAGAAGAAATGCGAAATGCCTGCAAGATGTCGGTTGAGCTTATAGCTGATGTCGGTGAGGGAAAAACTTGGTTTGAGGCTCATTAAAGTATTGATTTTGAACAAACCGTGATATATACTTTTATAAGCGTTTAAAGGAGGAACAATAAAATGAGAATGTTTTTAGCGATCTTTGTCTGTAAGGTTTTGAGATTTATCGGAAAGCTTGTCGGAAAGGGCAGCAGCTTGCCGGGAAAATTTGCTCTTAAAATATATCCCGATGTTTTAAAGTATGTTAAACTGCCCGAAACAATTATAGCCGTCACAGGCAGTAACGGAAAAACTTCGACAGTTGAAATGATATCTCAAGTGCTTAAAAACGCAGGTAGGAATGTTGCCTATAACAAAGAGGGATCGAATCAGATCGAAGGTGTCACCTCATTGATACTTTGTAACAGCACATTTTCCGGCAAGATGAAAAGTGATATTCTTCTGATAGAATCTGACGAGAGATATGCAAAATACACGTTCAAATACTTCAAGCCTACACACTTTGTCATAACGAATCTTTACAGAGATCAGCTGACGAGAAACGGACACCCACAGTGGGTTTGGAACGCTATCAACGAAAGTATAGGTGACGAAAGCTGTCTCATATTGAACAGCGATGATCCAATAGTTTCACTTTTCGGAAAGGCTCATAAAGATGTTGTTTGGTTTGGAATGGACAAACAGAACTTCTCATCTGATAAAAATACCGGTGTGTATGATGACTTTAAATACTGTCCGGTTTGCTACGGAAAGCTTGAATATGACTTTTATCACTATAATCACATAGGTTCATATCACTGTACGCAATGCGGCTTTAAGCGTAATCCTACTTTGTACACAATAACCGATGCCGATCTTGAAACAGGTGTCATCACCGTCAACGGAGACAGCAAGATAACTCTTGCGATAAAGAGTATTTATAATGCTTATAATATGCTTGCCTGTTTTGCGGTATGCGATTTGGTAGGAGTTGACCGAAAGATTATCTCCGCAAGCATAAGTGATTACGTTCTCACAAACGGACGTGTTGTTAATTATAACCTCGGCGAAAGCTATGGCACATTGCTGACTTCAAAGCATGAAAACTCCGTTTCCTATGATCAATCGATACGCTATGTTACGGATCAGAAAGAAGATCACGGCATCATAATAATAGTCGATGCCGTCAGCAGGAAGTATTTCACGAGTGAGACAAGTTGGCTTTGGGATATAAACTTCGGCGTACTTGGAAAAGAAAACACGGAGCATATCTATCTTTGCGGCAAGTATGCCAATGATCTTGCGGTAAGATTTTCATATACGGATATTGATGAAAGCCGTATCAGTGTTATAGAAAATCTGAATGAGGCAGTGGAAACGGTGAAAAAGGCAGGACACAAGAGACTATATACAGTAACGTGTTTCTCAGATAAGGACAAGTTCCTGTCAATGGTTGAAATCGTAAAGTAAGGAGGAGATTAACGTGGAAATAAAAGTATTGCATTTATATCATGATTTGATGAATCTTTACGGCGAATATGGAAATATCTGTGCGGTTGAGAGATATTTTGAAAAGCAGGGAGCAGTTGTTACTGTCGATAAGCTGTCGCTTTATGATGAAGTCGATTTTTCAGCCTATGATTTCATATATGTCGGATCCGGTACTGAGGAAAAACAGCTCAAGGCTCTTAATGACCTGAAAGCTAATAAGTCGGATATCTTTTCCGCATACGAAAACGGAACTTTAATTCTTGCAACCGGAAACTCGTTTGAAATTTTTGGAAAAAGCATAACTTCACCTAACGGAACAAAGACGGAAGGTCTCGGCTGGTTTGACATGGAAACGACAGTCACAAATAAGCAGAGAACACTTACTGATGAAGTTTGCACAGCCGAATTTCTTAAAAGCCCATGTGTAGGATTTATTAACAAAGCGAGTGAAACCGTAAGCCGTGAAAAACCAATGTTTACTGCTGATTTCGGTGCAGGAAACTCAAAGCAGGATAAAAACGAGGGAATAATTAAAGGAAACTTTTACGGAACTCATTTAACAGGCCCATGTCTTGTGAAAAATCCGCATTTGCTTGAATACTTTGCTTCGCTTATCGCAAATAAAAAGGGTTTCGAGATAAAGCCTATTGAGCTTAAATATGAAACTAAAGCGTACAGTGTTACGCTGGAAGCACTTAAGAGCAGAATAAGCTAACATATATTACTAAAAATCGAAAGGAGAATAATATGTTTGCAGTATTTTACACTAAACTGACTCAAGTTTTGCTTGCGGTCAACATCTTTTTAGCATCTATCATCAGCGGTTGTGCAACCGTTACGCCCAATCCGGTCGAGCCGATCGCTCCCGAAGCAGATGTCAGAGTTGTTCAGTTCAATCTTCGCATGGGCGGTGTCGGCAAAACGGCGATAGCCTACAGAGCACCGAGACTTGTGGCACAGCTTGAAGAAGTCAAAGCCGACTCCATGGGCTTTCAAGAGGCAACACTCGAATGGATGCTCTATCTTAAGGAACATATGACGGGTTATGACTATGTTGGAGTTGCAAGAACTGACGGCAATGTTTTGGGAGAATTCAGCCCTATTTTCTATCGCAGCGACAAATATAATGCCATTGATTCAGGTACGTTTTGGCTTTCAAAAACACCCGATGTTCCCGGATCGAAGGATTGGGGATCGCAGAATATCAGAATTTGCACTTGGGTTATTCTTGAAAACAAGGAGACAGGTTCAAGATATGTCCACATGAATGCACATCTTGATCATATCAGCGAAAAGGCAAGAGAAAACCAGATGAAAGTTTTGTTGAACAAGGCTGATGAATTTATCGGAAAATATCCCGTTGTGCTTACGGGTGACTTGAATGACGACAACAGTTCAGTTATGTATTCACTTGCCGCTGAAAAGCTCAATGACAGCCGACTTTTGGCTCCGGTCACCGATGATAAGGAAACGTTCCACAACTATGGCGGAGCAGTGGTTAAGGGCAGGCTGGATTATGTTTTTGTCTCAAAAGAGACAACACCGCTTGTGTTTCATGTTATAGATGACAAGATTGATGGTGATTATCTGTCTGATCATTATGGAATTTATGTTGATTTAAAGTTTTAAATATCAATAAAATCGGCTGTCGCATATGCGACAGCCGATTCAACATATCATATATATTTATTTGTTGTTAAGCTCGATGTCAGGTGTATCTTTGCCTTCATCGAGTGTTTTTATTTCTCCGTTCTCACTGACTGCATACATTTGAGTGAACCTCAAAACAGTTCTGCCGTCATTAAGAGTGATAATCTTTGACAAACTGAATTTGTACCATGTTATATCATCTTCGGTATAAGTACCTTTATATTTTATCACATATTCGTTACTGTCATCATTTTTAAGTACGTCAAGGCTTTGCGATAGATAAGCTTCAGCTTCCTCTTTGCAGGTTAACTTCACAGCGGGTATCGTTATGCTTTCATCTGTTATCAGTTCGCTTGTTATTTCAAAGTCGGAATTGACCGTGACTCTATATTTTTTCACATAGGTTGCCTTTGAAATATCGGATTCGCCTAACTTCACACAGTAGAAATCAAGTTCGGTTTCTCCCTCACCGGCAGCCTCAAATACAAAAAACAGATCTCCCGTTTTTTCATCTTTTTGAGCTTCACCGACAAGATCAACAACACCTTGTTTTGTCGTCTCAAGCAACCAAGTGTTGTCGGAGTTTTCGCATCTAAACGAAAGCACCAAACCCAGAGCCTCATTTTTAGAGCAGGCACAAAGTGTCAGCGTAAGCAAGACTGCACAGAGTATAAATTTAACTGTCCTTTTCATGCATACGTCCTCCTTTTAGCTTGATTATACCACCGATCGCCGCTGAATACAAGAATTTAATAGTAAATTTAACATTTGCATGACGTCTTATGCTTTCTTGAACGCATTAAATCTCCACTCGCCGTCAATAATCACACTAACAGCTTTTGGGGGTATGAATGTGAAGTTTAACAAGGTCGAAATATGCGGAATTAACACATCAAAGCTTACGGTGCTTAAGGAAAGTGAAAAAATGAGACTATTGGAGCTTGCACACAGCGGAGATAAAGATGCAAGAGATAAACTTATCAGCGGAAATTTAAAATTAGTTTTAAGCGTTATTCAAAGATTTTTGGGCAGAAATGAAAACCCCGATGATCTGTTTCAAGTTGGGTGTATCGGACTTATCAAAGCAATAGATAATTTTGATACATCGCAGAATGTAAAATTTTCAACCTATGCTGTTCCGATGATAATAGGGGAAATCCGCCGTTTTTTGCGTGATAATAACCCTATAAGAGTCAGCCGATCGCTCCGTGACACAGCTTATCACGCAATGCAGGTCAAGGAACAACTGACAAATAAGACTCAACATGAGCCGACAGTCGAAGAAATAGCTAAAGAACTCGGAATTAAAAAAGAGCTTGTCGTTATGGCTCTTGAGGCTGTTGTTGATCCGGTTTCGCTGTATGATCCGGTATACTCTGACGGAGGAGACACGATATATGTTATGGATCAGATAGGTGACAGCAACAGTGACGAAAATTGGATTGATGAAATCTTGATGAAACAAGCAATAGATGAGCTTTCGGACAGAGAAAAGTTCATCTTGAATTTGCGATTTATGCAGGGCAAAACTCAAATGGAGGTCGCCAAGGAGGTCGGCATTTCGCAGGCTCAGGTGTCAAGGCTCGAAAAGGGAGCAATAGGAAAAATAAAAGAACATTAATGCCTTATATGAAACAAAAAGTTCTCCTGATTTGTTGCAGGAGAACTTTTCAAGGTGCCGGATAATGCGGCACATATTCAGAAAATGCCGACAGTGTGTGAAGGGGTTATTAAATTTAGTCGGCATGAACTGATAAAGTTAATTATAAGTGGCAGTGCATTCTCTTTCAACAACAAGAGGATATTTACCGGTTTCGTATATGGTGTATTCGGTTTTTACACGGTATGTTCCGGTCTTGCTGAGCTGAATAGTGTAGTTTTTCGACATGGTGTTTGTGTAGTTGTATGCTTCTCTCCACTTATTTCCTTCAAGTCCGTTATCGACCTTAACCCAAATAAGTCCGACTTTTCGTTGAAGATAAGTTATGGCAACCATTGATGTCACTTTGTCTGAGCTTTTATTACAAAAAATTGTAATGGTAGCTTTGCCACTGCTTGAAATAGATAGTTTGGTGTAGATGTTATCGGCATTTGAAGCATAGGGTGACATATCTTGGCTTGTTTCCGCTGCCGCAGGAACTGCCATACAACCGAAAAGAAACAGCACTGAGAGAAAAACAGAAATAACTCTTTTAAACATATAAAATTCCTCCTTTTTAAATTTCTATAATCTCCCTATAATATAAGATGCAAAAAATCGGCATTTCATTACAAAAAAATGAAAAAATCTTAGAAAAAGTTGAAAAAATATTTTTTTCTGCGTATTATGTAATGAAATCGACAAAAAATGCATCTTATATTTATAGAGGGGGTTGAAAAATGATTTTTCTGATGATGCTTGATGATAAAAAATATTGTCAAAGATTTCAGGATATATACGACAACTATAAGAATCAGATGTGGTACACGGCGAACAGCCTTCTTCATGATGAGTTTCTTGCCGAAGATGCGGTTCATGATGCTTTTTTCGGGATCGCTAAGAATTTTTCAAAAATAAAAAGTTTCGATGAGAAAGCGATTCGTTCCTATGTGTTGACTGCCGCCTACCGTGCAGCGTTGGCGTACATCAGAAAAGAGAAAGGGGCGGGTGAAATTATAAACTTGGAAAATGCGTGGTCGTTGAAGGACAGAAAGTCGGATTATGAGTTTGATAAAATTGAAATGTCAGATCTTGCTTACAGCATAATAAAGAATATGCCTGACACTTATCGAGACGTGATGTATTTTCATTTTGTATTAGGCTTGAATGAAAGAGAAATATCCGATCAGCTGGGAAAAAACATCAATACTGTTCGTCAACAAATTTCAAGAGGAAGAAAAATGTTTATTGATAAATTTCAGAAGGAGGAGAATCGACATGAATAAAAAAGAATATGATGAGCTTATGATCGAAGCCTTGAAAAGGTTTAAAGAAGAGCAGTTTTCGGACATACCTGAGGAGAATGAGATCGAATATGATTTTTCTGACAGCTTTAAAGAAAACATGACCGATTTAATCAAAGATGACAGAAACTCCTCTGAGGGTTTCTTAAACGGCGTAACAAGGAAGGTCGTTGCAGCGGTGTTGGTGTTGATAATAGGGATAAGTACTACGGTGACTATTAAAGCTTATAAAACACCGATTATAAATTTTTATTATACATATGATGGGGAAGAACTCAAATTTGTGACACCAACAGAACCGAATATGTGCGATAAAATAGAAACATTTTATGTTCCGCCGCTTATTCCCACAGGATATGAATTTAAAGAAGATATGGGTTGGTTGAACGACAACGGTGTAGCTCAGTCATTCTGGCGTGATAAAGACACAAACGAAGTGATTTTTTCACAGATCACCGGCAATACGGCAGGTGGAGCTTTTGTTAGCGATGTTAGCGAACGCAAGATAAACGGGATAGGCGTTTTATGGTGTGAATCTTCAGATAACTATTATTACTGCTTTTGGATAGAAAAAGGCTACTTTTTTAAATTGGCATTTTATAAACAGCTCGGTGAAGATTATGCAAAAACGTGTGTAGGCAAGCTTATTTCAACGACTCCGCAACCTAATACTGAAAAATGATTAACATAAATAAAGAGGCAACCGTAAAAAGCGGCTGCCTCTTTATTAAATCTAAACTTTATATAAGCTCATAGCTTTCTTTGATTTCGTTTATTGCTGCGTTAAGCTTGCGAAGCCTCATTGAAGAAAGAAAAATCACAAGCACAAAATAAATTGCCAAGCCACCGAAAACCATGAATGAATAGCCGGAAATTATGTTTCTGATTATCGCCAAGTTCGGAGTCTTGAATTTTGCACAGCCGAGAATATTTGAACTGTCAACTCTATAAACGGTTGAACCCATCTCCACTGCATAAAGGCCATCGCCGAATCCTATAACATCTGCAACATTCAGAGTGTTACCTGCACCTAAAAACATAAGCGTATCGTTGCCTTGTATTCTGCCTTGCTTGACGAAAATGTATTCGCCGATATGTTTGTCACCGCTTATTTTGTCACCGTCAACATAAGCAGCGGTTATGCCGGACATTTTCACATAACCCTCATCTGACTTGTCAACAGCATAAGCCAAAGCTGCCACAGCACTTGCAAAAATTCCGAGTATCAGAAAAATTACTAACAGAAAAACGGCTGCTCTGCGTTTTCCGAATGGTCTTTGTACCGTCTTTTCAAGTTTTTTCTGTTCTTTAATGCGTTTCTTTTCGTTTTCGATTGAGTTTTTTGCGTTATCCTTTGCTTGCTTTATAGCATCTTTCTCACGCTGTTTTTCATTATTGGTGTGAATAGGCTTTGCCGCAAGATCAATTATTGAGTCGGATAAATCGGGGAAACTCTCAAGAGCTGTCTTTTCATCAACAAGCGGTTTTCTTTCAACAGGTTCTTCCTTATGTTCTTCGCTGACGACTTCATGTCTGAATTCAACCTTTTCTTCATTGCCTTCATCTGAGATACCCGTGAACGGAATGTTTTCGATAATCTCATCAAGCTTTGAAAAGTCCTCTGACAGAAAGTCCATGATTTCTTCTTTACTGTAAGGTTCAGATGCGTCCTTGTTCGGAAGTTGAGGAATTCTTCGTTCACTTTCGATTGGTTCTGTTACATTTGACACATCTTCGGTGTATTTTGAAAAATCAATGTCTATTTCATCTGTGAATCTATTCAAAATATCACCGGTTTCTTTTTGAATTTTTTCTTCGGTGTTGTCAATATCTCCGCTGAAGAAATCAACGTTAAGATCGTCCAACGCTTTTGGTCTGTGTAGCTGCATATTTATCTGCCTTTCTCATTTCTCATGCGTCAAGGTTGCCTTTGATGAAGCTGAGTTTTTCAACTATTTCTTTTTTCAACTGTCTGAGTTCGTCAAGCTCGCTTGCCGCTTTTCTCTTTTTTTCTTCGATTTCTTCGAGTTCGTGTTGCGCACCGGTTATTCTGGTTGAAAAGATCATATCCTGCGTCTTATAAGCCTCGTTCACAATGTCCTGAGCTTTTTTGTTAGCTGCGGAAATTATTCCGTTAACGATTTTAGCTGTGTCTGTGTCATAATTTTCAGTTTTTTCAGCTGTCGGCTCGACACTTTTTCCTGTCTGACCGCTGAGTGATTTAAGCTTGGCAGCAAGGAGTTTGCAGTCGCTTAAAAGCTTTTCGTTTTCTTTTTTCAGCTTTTCATTTTCGATGTACGCATCGGAGACTGCTCTGTTGTCATCAAGCTGCTTTTCTATTTCGTTGCTCCACTGAACGGCATTTTGATATTCAGCTTGGAGCATAGCAATATATCTGTCAACTTCCTCGACAGAGTAACCGTTTGCCTCTATTTTAAAATTCATCTGAGCCATATATACACACCCACTAATATTATTATACATCATAATTATATAGCATAACAAAGATTTTTTCAACATATTCCGATAAAAATTAACATAGGAGAGCTGAAAAAAGCCGTATTTTCACTTTTAACAGAATATCTTGCGGTACGCAGAGGTCAATGCGTACTTAAAAGTATTCTTTGTTCTATTCAAGCTGTTATAAACATCAAAGATATCCCTTTTTTTCTGCCTTTTATTTACAAAGAGCCGATTTTGGTGTATACTAATAAACAGAATGGGATATTTTCAGCTAAGATAAAGCTGATTTGTACCTGACAGTCTCAAATTGCGAGGTTATATATATGAATGAACAGGATATAAAGAAAATATTGCCTGAATGGACATTGAGCTATATTCTCAGCGAAAAAAGAGGAGAAAAGCTATATCAAGCGGAAAAAACATCAGGCGATGTGACTAAATTTTCGGCGATAAGAGTAATATCAATTCCTGCCGATGTCGATGAGTCCAACAAGCTGAGAACAGAGTTTCCGCAGGAGGACGAATTTAAAAAGCATATCGCAGGCATGGTGAAACGCAAAAAAGAAGAACTCCAATTTCTTAGAGGTTTCTGCTCAAAACCCGGAATTGTCAGCATGAGAGAGATCTATGATATATCCGACAGTGAAGAAACAAGCTATATGCTTATCGCTCGTTATGATTATATCGAGACACTTGACAGTTATATAAGATCGAACGGCTTGACTATCGGTGCCGCTTTAAGAATGGGCATTGATATTTGCAAAGGTCTTGAAAATGTCCGCAAGCTCAATCTCGTTCACGGCAATGTCAGACCTGAAAATATATATGTCAACGACAACGGAAGATTTAAGCTCGGCGGGTTTGATATTGACATTATCGAAAACAGAAAGAACTTTAATTCCGATGATATTTCCTCTCTGCGTTATGCCTCGCCGGAGGCTTGCACAGGCGGCAAAAAAGTTTTTTGTTCCGATGTCTATTCCTTGGGTATGGTTCTTTACGGACTTCTCAATGGTGGAAAACTGCCGTTTGAAAACGAGTATTCACAGGAAAAAGCTCTTGAAATGCGTCTTTCCGGAAAAGAGTTGCCAAGACCGACCTATAACGCAGGTAAACTTACCGATATAGTTATGAAGGCTTGCTCATTTGAAACAAAGGACAGATATGTGACTCCATATTACATGAGAAAAGCTTTGGAGGAGGCTTTTGTTGAGCTTCAGCAAGCGGTGGTTGAGAATAAAGCGGATCTTATAGCTCAAAATTCATCACCGATGATGACTTTTTCTGATAACATAAAGCCGGAAATTGCCGAAGAAATTTTTGATGAAAAGACTTTTGATGAAATGGCGGAAAAGAAACGCCGCGAGAAAAAAGAAGGTATAAAGGGAACTGCACTTGCCTTGGGATCTATGACTGTCATACTTTTGCTTTGCATTGCCGCCTATTTCGGTTTAGGCAGAAGTGTTAAAGATTACGGTATAAATTTTGAAAAAGGTTATGATTACACTTACACAGGTGAGGCTAAGACTCCTAAAATTATTCTTAAAACTCTTGAAGAAGGCAAACAATACAGCGTTTCGTATTCAAACAATACAAAAATCGGACAAGCAAAAGTCACTGTCAGCGGATTGGGCAGATTCAGAGGTACTAAGACCGCAACATTTGAAATCGTTCCGGATCAGTGCAAAAACTTTGTCGCTTCTGATATAACCGACACTACGGTTACACTGGAATGGGAAAAAGCTCAATATGCTCACAGATATTATATATATGTTTATAATGAGGCTACCGGCGATTGGGATAGAATAAAGTCGGTTGACAGCAAAAAAAGCAGATATACGGTCAAGGAGCTGGAGGCTGACAAAGAATATAGTTTCAGAATCAGAACCATTTATGATGTCAACGGTGAGTTATATAAGAGCAAGAGCGTTGAAACAACGGTAAGAACTGCAAAGGTGGAGGGCTAAGCGATGAAAAGACTTGACGGTACTTTCCCTTTGTGGGGGCCTTATTCAAAAAAATATATGGGAATTTCCCGAATAGTCGATGAAGATATGAAAAGCGGTGTGAGATTTGATTGCACCGCTTCTCCTGCTGTTTTCGGATCGGGAGCGAGAGTCCCGAACACTACAGTACCATGCGGCTGTCGTGCTTGGCACTGTAATGATGACTATTCCTATTTTTCTTATAGATTTGATCTTGAAAACAAAGATGACGTTTATTCCGAAATTTCCTATGTCAGACTTTCTGATGAGTCAACTTTGATAAGAACAGAAATATTCAACAATACGGATCTTATTCAAAATTGCTTGATAAACTATTTCCTTTCAATGGAATATAGAAGTGACGGATATTGTGATGTGAATTTCCCACAAAAGCATTATTTGATAAAATCCGATCTTTATGATGAATATGAATACAACATAAAGCGTCCTTGGGACGAGCAAAATGCCGATGCAATGAAAAAGGGCGTTTTCACCGATGATAGATTTTATCTCGGCAGAGGACTCGGAGACAGAGCCTCAAAATGGCATTTGCCACACAGATATCTCGCTCCGTTTGGCGGAGAAAAAGGCGATAAAGTCAGCTATACCGTTGAGTGCAAAGCGAATTTTTCAAAGCCCGTGCTTTCGGTGAGATACAGAACAAGTGCGATAAAGTACGAGCAGGGCAAGATGGTTGGTGTTAATTACGTCAACGGGAAAGAAGATGCCGTGTTCGTCTTGAATGGCGATAAACGTCTTGAGTTTGAGGCAACGGATGAACTGAAAATCAAGAGCTTTGAGCTTGAAAGTATACCCGAAAAGTTGGAACTTGTTTCAAGCGGTAAGGGTGCATTGGAGATAGACTTTCTTGTTATCACGGAAAGTGAAGATGTCGATAAGATTGAAGTGTGTGAAAGACTTCATGAAGTCAAACCCGATATCATTGTCACGGATTGCGGCAAAGGCTCACTTTCTAAACTTCGATATAAAGAATATGAGGGTGATTATTTCTTCCGGACTTTTGATGAAAACACCCGTTTCAGAGCTATAAACACCGGTTGTCTTGAGGATTGTCTCAGTTCAAGAATTTCAAACAGTGATGAAAGCTTTGACGATTTGACCGAAAGTTTTACTTCTTCTTTTAAGGATAAACATAGTGACCGAGGATTTTTTCACAACGTTTTGGTACACACGGTTTTCATTGAGCCTCACACTTCTGCGGTGAAATATACGGTAGTGTCTAAAGGTGAGACGGAATACCGGAATGAGCGTGAATATGAAGAAATATATCTTGATGCTGTCAAAAAATATGAAAGTTTCACTCTCAACGAATCCGGAAAAAAGTATGAGTTGAGCAATGAGCTTTTAAAAGCTGCGGCTTTGACAAATGTTGTTTACCCAATATATAAACACGGCAGATATATTATTCATCACACACCGGGAAAGCGTTGGGACTGTCTCTATACATGGGATTCCGGCTTTATCGGACTTGCGTTTTTAAAATATGCACCGGAATTTGCAGAATACATACTTGAAACATATTTGAGTGATGAGAACAATCCTGACTATGCTTTTGTCCATCACGGTTCACCTGTTCCGGTTCAGTTTTACATCTTCAACGAGATGCTTAACACAGACAAAAAGAAAGAGATGACCGTCAAATATTACAGCCGATTGAAACTTTATTATGATTTCTTTTTGGGTAAGATAAGAGGTTCAACAACGGCTAAATTCAAAAGCGGACTTCTCACAACATATGACTATTTTTATTCATCTTCCGGAATGGACGATTATCCTGCTCAAGTCGCAATGATGCACGATGAGCTTAGAGATACTGCGGCTCCGGTCATAACCTCGGCTCAAGCGATAAGAATAGCGAAGATCATGCTTAAGGCGGCGAACCTTATCGGAAAGTCAGATGATGCCTGTGTGTACAGAAAAGATATTGAAAAGCTGACGAACGCACTTGATTTATATTCATGGGACGAAAACAGCGGTTATTATAGCTATGTCCTTCATAGCGACAGCTACGCACCAATAGGAAAATATTTCACAAAAGACGGTGAAAATCTCAATAAAGGTCTTGACGGAGTTTATCCGATTGTCGCAGGTGCGTGTAGCCAAGAGCAAAAAGACAGAATTTTAGGTCATCTTAAGAGTGAAAAAGAAATGCTCAGTCGTTACGGTATCAGTGCGGTTGACACTTCGGCATCATATTTCAAAGTCAACGGCTATTGGAACGGTAATATCTGGTTTGCTCATCAGTGGTTTTTGTTCAAAGCAATGCTCGATTTGGGTGAAAATGATTTCGCTTATGAGATAGCAAGACTCGCTCTTGATGTTTGGAAACGTGAGAGTGAATACGGATACTATACATTTGAAATGGTCAATGTTGTGACAGGCAGGGGAGGCTGGTTCCATAACTTCGGTGCGTTGTCGCTTCCCATTAATATGTGGGCGAATTCGTATTATAAGACCGGAACGTTAACAGTTGGATTTGATACGCTGACGGAGAAGTGTGAATTTTCATCTGATAATACCGAGGCAGAAATTATACTTTCAAAGCCGCAGGGAAATCAAAGCGTTGTCATAGCTGTTATGAATGATAAGTACACATATAATGTCAGCGGCGAAGGCATTGTCGATGTCAAACAGAGATTCGGCGGTGAGGTTGAGATCAGACTTTCATCAGATTGCGAAAAAGCTAAACTGTTTATAAAAAAATCCATTCTTTAAATTGTTCAAATAGTTAATACTATAAAGCGGTTTCGCTGATTTCACCGGCAAAATCAGAGTTAATCATTTAAAGCATTATATAATAAACATCATGAGGCTGTCGCTTTAAAGCGGCAGCCTCAAATTCTGAATAAAACTCGATTTAAACTTTAACAAATGTTGCAATTTTAAATTATTTAAAGTATAATTTTAGCGTTAAACAGAAGATATTCGGATTTAGTATGTAAATCATGACATATCGCAGAAATCCGAAAATTTTGCCTTGAAACATAGGAGGAAAATTTATGTCAACTCTTAAGAAGAAAATATCAAAGGTGATCAGAGAAGTCAGTGATTTTATTACTGCTTCGGGTTCGCTCAGTCAGGAAATGAATACAGCTGAGGGCAACGAATATTATAATGACAATATTGCACCGATTATTCGCCAAAGCGGTGCGGAAGGCTGCGTTTTGCTGAAAAATAATGGTACGCTCCCTTTTAACAAAAATGATGTCGTTTCGGTTTTCGGAAGATGTCAGGTAAATTGGTTCTGTGTCGGTTATGGCTCAGGCGGTGACGTTCATGCTCCGTATAATGTTAATTTGCTTGAGGCATTGAGAAGCACGGATATTAAAATCAATGAAAAACTCGCTGAATATTATGAAAAGTGGTGTGCTGTACCGAAAAATGTTCCCGATGAAGGATTTTGGGGCCACTGGCCGATGTGCTATGAAGAAATGCCTTTGAGTCCGGCTATGGTGTCATATGCCGCACTGGAAAGTAATAAGGCAATTGTTGTTATAGGCAGAGCAGCCGGTGAGGACAGAGAAAACAAACTCGATAAGGGCAGCTATTATCTGACAGATACAGAGGAAAGAAACCTCGACCTTATATGTGAGCGTTTCAAGGAAGTCGTTGTTATTATGGATTGCGGCAATCTTATTGATATGTCTTGGACAGAAAAATATAAGAGCATAACCGCAATTTTATATGCATGGCAATGCGGTCAGGAAAGCGGAAACAGTGTTGCAGATGTTCTGACAGGCAAAGTTAATCCTTGCGGCAAGCTTAGCGACACTATCGCAAGATATTATGACGATTATCCGAGTGCATCAGATTTCGGAAAACTTAAATATAACAACTATTCGGAAGATATCTATGTCGGTTACAGATATTTTGAGTCATTCGCCAAGGAAGATGTACTTTATCCATTCGGATTTGGTTTGTCTTATACCGAATTTTCATTTAAGTCACACGATTTTAAGTACGCAGACGGTAAGATCTGTTTTTCGGTTGATATAACAAATATTGGTTCTGTCAGCGGTAAAGAAGTCGCAGAAGTTTATCTTTCAGCACCTCAGGGAAAGCTCGGTAAAGCTGCAAGAAGCCTTGTTACATTTGAAAAGACAAAGTTGCTTGAACCAAATGAAACTCAAACTTTAAATTTTGAAATAAGCGAATATGAAATATCTTCATATGATGACGAGGGTAAGACAGGCTATAAATCAAGCTATGTTTTGGAAAGCGGAAAATACTTATTCTATGTTGGAGCATCGGTTAGAGCCGATAAGCTTGCAGGAAGTTTTGAGCTTGAAAATACAAAACAAATTCAACAGCTTGAAGAAGTTTGTTCAGTTGCCGAACCGTTCAAGAGATTGGTTGCATTTCAAAATGGAAAACGACTTCTTCCGGCTTATGAAATGCTCAAAAAGGGAGAGAGAAATCTCCACGACAGAATACTTGACAATATGCCGGAACAGATCGGCTACAAAGGAGACTTGGGGTACAAGTTATCAGATGTCAAAGATGGAAAAGTCACTCTTGATGAGTTTATATCTCAGCTTGACAATGAGGAGCTTGAAGCTCTCACAAGAGGCCATGGCGCTATGCAGAGCAAATATGGAGTTGTCGGCAATGCAGGTGCGTTTGGTGGCATAATTGATAAGCTGACGGATTACGGAATACCGGCAATGATAACGACAGACGGGCCTGCCGGCATAAGAATAAAACGTCATGTTTCACTTATCCCCTGCGGAACGGCACTTGCGTGTACATGGAACAAAGAGCTTGTCAAAGAACTTTTCGATAAAATAGCCATGGAACTTGATTATCACAAGGTTGATGTTTTGCTTTCTCCCGGTATGAATATTCACAGAAATCCTCTTTGCGGAAGAAACTTTGAGTATTACTCGGAAGATCCTGTTTTAAGCGGCGAGATAGCCTCATCTGCGGTCAGAGGAATACAATCTCTCGGAGCATCTGCTTGTCCGAAACATTTTGCCTGCAACAATCAAGAAGTCAACCGAAACAAAAATGATTCAAGAATTTCCGAGAGAGCGCTCAGAGAAATTTATCTCAAAGGCTTTGAGATTGTTGTGAAAAAGGCAAAACCGATGAATCTTATGACAAGTTACAATAAGATCAACGGTGTTTGGAGTCACTATAACTATGATCTTGCGACAACTGTTCTCAGAAAAGAGTGGGGATATGAAGGCAATGTTCTAACCGATTGGTGGATGAGAAAATCGGCTTCACCGGAGTTTCCGTCAATCAGAGACAACGCCTACAGAGTCAGGGCGCAGGTCGATGTGCTTATGCCGGGCAATATGAGCAGAGTCGGCAATGAATATGTCTCAGACGGAACACTTTTAGAGACGTTAGGTTCGTTCTGCGGCATTACAAGAGCTGAAATGGAAAGATCCGCTAGAAACGTATTGAAGTTTGTGCTTAAGAGAATGAAATAATATTTCAAGGTTTTTTATGAATATGTATAAATGTCGTGTGAGTATTTTTTACCCACACGACATTTTTAAGTTTAATCAAATCTTTTCCTCAACTTTTCGAGGACTTTCTTTTCTATCCGTGAAACGTATGATCTTGATATTCCAAGGTCTGCGGCGATTTCTTTTTGCGTTTTAGGTTCTCTTTCATAAAGTCCGTATCGGTTAATTATAATTTCTTTTTCTCTCTCATCGTCAATTTCTTCCACAAATTTATAAAGCTTTTCGCTTTTGATTACCGTGTCGATATCATCGGCTATGGTGTCCTCGGTGAAAACGATGTCCATCAAGGTTAAGGGATTGCCCTCACTGTCTGTTTCTATAGGCTCATTTATTGACACAACAGCGCCGTTCTTGCGGTTAGAACGAAAATACATAAGAATTTCATTTGCTATCCTCACACCAATGTGTTTTTTAAGTATCAGGAAGATTTTCTTTTTATTTTCCGTTATCATCGCAATTGAAATTTGAGAAATTTGATGATTTTGTTCTGTCATCATCTTCGATGTTATCCGTCACAACGGCAGTAATATTGGAATATTCTATTTCATTTTCTCTTACACCAAACAGAATAACATGAGCATTAACGCCATTCCACACTACCTTATTCACAAGAGAACGAATGGTGTTACGCTTTTCTTCAAGCGACATTTCATCAATACTTTTCTCGAAGATAGCCAGAATTTGACATAATATATCAAATTCAGCATCGTTGATAAGACATTGTGAAGTTAATTCTTTCAATTCTTGAATACTCCGGTTAAGAGATTGATATTCAACGTTTAATTGTTCAATTCGTTTAGTCACATGAATTTTTGCAGAGCTGTCACTCATATCTACGAGTGAATCCACCAATAAATTGATTTTTCTTTCTGTTTCAGATTTTTTATTTTGCATATTAAAAAGCTGCTGTTCGTAAACTTTTTGACTTCTGTTGTAGTATTTGCGACTTCGTTCTAACTGCAATACAAAAGTATTATTATCTTCGGCAAGCGTTTTAATCAGCTTGACAACAGCCATATCCAACTCATTACCGTTAGCGTTTGGGTTGTTGCATAAAGAATGTTGACTGCGTTCTTTCATTTTGCAAACATAAGTATATATGACTTTACCACTCGCATTTTTGGGCTTACGCATTTTCGGATACATATGCTCACTGCAACTACAGAATAACAATCCTGTCAAAAGAGCTTCATTGCTGCGTGGTTTTCTGAAAGATTTTGATTTGTTTCGTTCTAAAGATTCCTGAATTTGCACCCACACTTTTCCCGAAATCAACCCACGATGTTTGCCGACAGATACGATCCATTCACTTGCCGGAAGATGCTTTGTGGTTTTACCTTTTTCCTGATCGGTGCGATTGTATGCCATAATGCCGTGCTTATTATCAAAAGCGTTTTTATCGGAAAATAGGTCTGTATTATTCTGAATAAAGAAATTATAAGCGTATTCATCAGCGATCATATAAACCGGATTTTGTAAAATAGCTTTAATGGAAAATCGGGTAAAATAATTATTGTTTTTTGTTTTGATGCCCTGTTTCATCAAAGCTGCTTCGGTCAATGTCAGAGAGTCTGTTTCTATATATAAGTCATAAATCATTTTGACAATATCAGCTTCTTGAGGAATAAGCTTCAGCTTGCAGGCTTTTTTAGATTTGCCGTCAATAGTAACACTCTTGACTGATTCGGAGGCGTAGCCTGTTGGAGTGATACCGCCAAGCCATCGCCCTGTTTTTGCCAGTTCATGCATATTATCACGGATACGCTCTGCAATAGTTTCACGCTCCAGTTGGGAAAAAACCGATGCAATATACATCATCGCACGTCCCATAGGTGTACTTGTGTCAAACTGTTCTTTGATAGAAATAAACGAGATATCAAGACGAGTCAGTTCTTCGATCAAGCCGGAGAAGTCACTGACATTTCTGCTGATTCGATCAAGACGATATACAATAATAGTGTTAAACTTGTGATTATTCGCCGCTTCAATCATCTTTTTAAAGTCAGGTCGATTTAAATTTCCGCCGGAAAACCCTTCATCTTCATATTCAATGGCTTTATCTGCGGCTGCATCGCCATAATGTAAACGAATATATTCTTTACATAGTTCTACCTGATTACCGATGCTTTCGCCTTTTCCTGTGAATTTTGATTTTCGAGAATATATGGCTATTATATCTTCGTTTTCCGACATTCTTATCTCCTCCCTATATTGATATGTTATGTGACTTATGCCAATAACATAACGTATCAATGGAGTAAGCACATCAAAAATATTTTGCCGAAATCAATAAACGAGAGCAAACGTTCAAAAACTAAATTCCCGAAGAATCTAACCACTTCCGGCAAGTTCTTCGGGAAATTTTTTAATTATAAGCTGATTTGATCAATCAGTGCCAGTTCATCATTTGTGAACTTCGTATTTTGAGCTGCCTTGATATTGTCAAGCACCTGTTCCGGCTTTGAAGCACCCGCCAAAACACTGGTGACTATGCCGTCTCGTAAGATCCAGCTCAGTGACATTTGAGCCAAAGTTTGGCCACGCTGCAATGCCAAGTCGTTCAGTTGGCGAATCTGATTCAGTCGTTGCTCGCTTAGTGCATTTTCTTTCAGAAAACGACCATCGGTTATGATGCGGCTGTCAGTGGGAACACCGTTAAGATAACGATTTGTCAGCAAGCCTTGTGCCAGAGGTGAAAAGGCTATAATGCCCTTACCCAATTTAGCTGAAGTTTCCTTTAATCCGTTGTTTTCAATAGTACGGTCAAAAATCGAATAGCAGTTTTGATTAATCACAAAGGGAACACGCATCTCGGTCAAGATAGCAGCAGCCTGCTCCATTTTTTGACCATTGTAATTTGAAAGTCCAACATACAAAGCCTTTCCGGATTGAACAGCAGTTGCAAGCGCACCCATAGTTTCTTCCAAAGGAATTTCAGGATCCGGTCTGTGGTGGTAGAAAATATCAACATAATCGAGTCCCATGCGTTTAAGGCTCTGGTCTAAACTGCTAAGCAGTTGTTTTCGGCTACCCCATTCGCCATATGGGCCCGGCCACATCCAATATCCGGACTTCGTGCTGATGATCAACTCATCACGGTAAGCACCCAAATCTTCTTTTAGAATTCGTCCGAAGTTGATTTCAGCAGCACCTTCGGGAGGGCCGTAATTGTTCGCAAGGTCAAAATGAGTTATGCCGTTGTCAAATGCGGTGAGACACATTTGTTTCATAGTGTCAAATCGACCTGTATTGCCAAAGTTGTGCCACAGTCCGAGAGAAACTGCGGGCAGCTTTAAACCACTGGTGCCGAGGCGGTTATAGGGTATGGTGTCATAGCGTTTATCAGATGCAATATACATAAACAAAACTCCTTTTCAACAATGAAATTTATCTTCTTCCCTTGGTTTACGTTTAGCTTCCATTGCGGCTTTCATAGCTGCCTTACGTTCATAAATGGCAGCGACTTCAGCTTCTATGTCCACCGGTGGATAATGAAGTCCGCTTTTTAATGCTTGTACCATTTGTTCAGTGCGGTTGCGAATTTTGTACTCCTTGCCGTCTTTGATGAAAATGTTGCCGGTCTGACCGAAAATGAGTTGAACATTATTTTCCACACAAGCATCGTGAACTTTTTTTACCCACTCATAGTGCAGGGGACGTGAACCTAAATAGTTTTCACCGCCGGCAAGAACAGTTTCTATTTTACCTGTCGAGAGATAAGGAGCGATGTCAACTTCGCCAATGAATGGTTTTAAACTAACCCAGCGATGCTTGGCAGGCAGATCGAGCAAATACGGCATACGCTGTTCCAAACGTTTTTGATTTTCACATGAAACTGAAAATGATACATTATCCCAGCCGTCACCCCAATCAGACGGCAAGCAGCTCTTAATTCGTTCAGCACGTTTTGTCAGCAGAGAAAAGGTTACATCCGGACGGCGGCGAATAAACTCCCACGCTTCGTCTCGCCAAGCATCGGCTTCTTCTACGAAGAAGTCACTTGCCATACATACACGAACAAAAGATCCGGAGGGTAATTTCCAATTGCCGTTTCGGTCTTTCTTGACAGGCAAATTAAAATCAGACTTATTTTTAACTACTTCGTTTGTATCTCTGCCATATCGTTTGTCAAGAAAATATGCATAGCAGTTTTGGCAACCTTCCGAACATTTATGACAGCCGTGCCACGGATTCCAAATTTTGTCGTTGAGATCCATTGTAGATTCCTCCTCAAAGTTTAATTGTTTGTGTTCGCTGGCTTGCGAACCACTGAGCTTCAAATCCGGTGAATTTTAGAATACAGTAATCGGGATCGGTAACTCCTTTTCTATAAAAGCGTGTAAAAAAGGGCTTCCAAAACCTTTCTTTTATAGCTTGATCGGTGCAGACTTCCATCGTACCTTTAATTTCCACACCTTGAAAGTTCCTGCCTTTTTCATAGAAATAAACGCAGGCTTTTGGATTGATACGATAATGGTGTACCTTTCGTGACGATGTATAAGTGGCAAACCAGATCACATTTTTTTCGATTAAAACAGGCTGAATTAACGCACGGGTGGCAGGATATCCGTCTTCTCCAACGGAGGAAATAATTGAGGTTTTCTGTCGGGCGATAAATTCATAAATTCCTTCTTTGGTCATTTTTCTTCACCTCTGTTTGATTCTATAATTTGATTGGCTTTTTGAGTTAAATTTACCAACATATCAAAATTGTCTTGTCCCATAGCGGCAACCATATTTGCCAGTTGCTCATTTGTGTCGGACTTAGCATCTTCAACCAATTGTAAAGCTTTAGGGGTGAGCAGAACATAGTATATACGTTTGTCAATTTTGGATTGTTCTTTAGTTATATAGCCTTTTTCTAACAAAGAAGTCAGATTTGCTGTGATCATTGGCTTGGATACTCCTAAAAGTTCAGCTAACATTACGGAGCTATGAGGGCCGGGTGTTGCAGCTATGATATTTAGCACTCCCATCTCACTTGGACGGATCGGGAGGTTCTTTTTCAGTTCCATATAATTTCTGCTGAATTTGGAAAACACAGCATTCGCAACCAAAAATTTATCCATTCTAACACCTCCAAGCAAAATAGTTAATATAGATTAACTTTATTATATTCAATTATTTGTTGTTGTCAATACTTTAATTAGAAAGTTTATATTTTATAGAAATGAAATGTAATAATAAAAATAAATCTTGCAAGATGAATCAATGAAATAAGGTTCATGTGTTTCATCACTGACGTTATAACAAAATTCTATATTAAAGATAGAAAATAAATTTAAAATCATCGGAATATCAGACAACTTCTTTTTCATAGATTGACTATATAAGGGGGTGTGTGATATCGCCGGAAAGAAAACTCAAATCAATGTGCTTGTCCATTATCCAAAGACAGAAGAAGGCCGGCGAGAGTTGGCTGAGCGAGTTGCCGATGTCCACGCAAGCATGGTAGATCAGCATATTAAAAAATTGAACTGTCCTTCCGAACAGAAGATGCGTTTGTTGGATGCGGTTATAGAAGCTGCAAAGAAAACAGGCGATAAAGCTTAAATAAAGTTTTATCGTCTGCTATTACTTTTTATAATTGGTATTTGAAAGTCGATTTGGAAATTTTAGTTTGTTTTCTTCCGGTGAGATTGAACTCGTTTATGTTAGCATAGCATTTTCTATACATCTTGCCGCATATGTCGCAAGTCTTGCTCCTTTGTCCACATCGAAAGTGTTGACCGCTTTTATCAAACCGATCGTACCTATTGATATTAGGTCGTCACGGTCGGGATCTGAGGCATAGTATTTCTTGATGACATGAGCGACCAAACGCAGATTGTGTTCGATTAGTTTGTTTTTGGCTTGTTTATCTCCGTTTTTTGCAAGACGGAGATATTTTTCTTCTTCTTTTGCACTAAGTGGTCTTGGAAAAGCTCCGGCAGGGTTGATCTGTAGAGCAAAATGAAAAATGTTTGACAATAATGAAAGAATAGCCGAAAGCATAAAATCACCCCAAATATGTTATGTTAATTTATACTTAAAAAATCTTTCCCTTATTCTGAAAACAAGCTATAAAAGCGTTTCACGGGTACGAGCGAGAGTGTTCTTCCGGTGAGCTTTCATATCGAAGGCGGGCTTGACAGAAAAAATAAAAATAAAAACTTACCTTTTTTGTAAATTTTTGGTTTTTAGGTTGATTTAGTTTGCATAATTTATTATAATAACTGTACTATGCGTAATTATGTATTTATTTCATGACAAAAGCATAGGCGTTCTTTTAAGGATCGCTTTTATAAAGGAGGACTGTTTGATGTCAAACGAAAACAGCACAAACAGCTCCGGCGCAGAAAATAAGCGTTTGGAGAAAAAGGAAAAAAGAATTGCTCAAAAAGCTGAAAAGAAAAGATTGAAGCTTGAAAAGAAAGCAAATAAAAAACCGATGAATCCGGGAGTGAAAACTGCTCTTGTTGTCGTGTTCGGATTGGCTGTCGCTTGCGTGTTGACAGTTGGTATTGTCGGCGTGAATATGTTCAACTATGTTGTCTCATATAAAAACGGTTCACTTGCTATAAACCTCGATTCATATAAGAGCCAACAGTACCAAACATCTATATTGTATTATTTTAACGATTCCGGTAAGAAAAAAGAACTTATCAGACTTCACGGTGAAGAAAACAGAATGTGGGTTGACAAGAAAAATATTCCGGATAATCTCAAGTGGGCTTTTGTCTGCTGTGAGGACAAGCGTTTTTATGAACACAGCGGTGTTGACTGGCTCAGAACAGTGAAGGTTGCTGTAACGAACAGCACTCAGGGCGGTTCGACAATAACACAACAGCTTATCAAAAACCTCACAAAACAGAACGAGGTCACTTATGTCAGAAAATTCAGCGAGATAACAAAAGCTTTGAATCTCGAAGCGAATTATGACAAAGACGATATCCTTGAAGCGTACCTTAACACGGTTTATCTCGGTTCGGGTTGTTACGGTGTCAAGACTGCCGCCGAGACTTATTTCGGAAAGAATCTCGATGAGCTTAACCTTGCTGAATGTGCTCTTTTGGCGGCGATAACTCAAAATCCGTATAAATTCAATCCTTATACCAATTTGGAAAAAGCACAGGTCAGACAGAAGTATTGCCTTGACACCATGCTCAACGAGGAAAAAATCACTCAGAAGCAATACGACAAGGCTATCAATAAGAAGATAAAGCTTGCAGCCAGAACTTCATCAAGCAAGAATGATGACGATGATGAGAAAGTCGAATATCAGAGCTATTATGTCGATTACGTTATAGAGGAAGTAATGGCGGATCTTATGGCTGAATATGACTATGACAAAAGTGAAGCTTGGCAACTTGTCTACTGCGGTGGTTTAAAAATCGAAACCGCCTGCGATGTTAATGTTCAGGAAAAGCTCGAAAATATATATGTGAACAGAAAAGGTTTCCCATATGCTGTCAAAGACAAGAACGGTGAACTTCCCGATTCCGCTTGCACTATAATGGATTATCAAGGCAGAATAGTGGCGATTGTCGGCGGTACCGGTAAAAAGAAGGGCAATAGAGTCAAGAACAGAGCAGCGACATCTTTCAGACAGCCCGGTTCTTCAATTAAGCCTATTTCAATTTATGCTCCGGCAGTTGATATGGGATATATCAAATCGGGTTCAACAACTGTTCTCGATCAGTGCATAACTCTTCCCGATGGAACAAGTTGGCCGAAAAACTATAACGGAGACTATGGCTCAGGTTCAAACGTAACAGTTGCAACAGCTGTCTATCGTTCGCTTAATACCGTTCCTGCGAGAATACTCCATGAAACACTCGGTATTGCGACATCTTATAAGTATGTAACAGAGAACTTTAAGCTCAAACATTTGACGGCAAGTGATAAGGACTTAAGCCCGCTTGCTGTTGGCGGTACTAACGGTGGTGTATCTACGCTTGAAATGGCGAGTGCATATGCAGCGTTCGGTAATGGCGGCAGAGTGTATGATTCCTACAGCTATTATAGAGTCCTTGACAGAGACGGCAAGGTGCTGCTTGATAACACTAAGCCGACTTATACACAAGCTATTAAAGAATCAACCGCAAGCACAATGCTTACACTTCTTACCGGTGTTACGACAAATTCAAGCGGTACGGCTTACGGCTGTGCTGTCAGCGGACTTCAGACTTTCGCTAAGACCGGTACAACGACCGATAACTACGACAAATGGATATGTGCGGGTACTCCGTATTACGTTTGTTCCATTTGGTATGGTTATAATATTCCGTCAAACCTCGGTGGCACTTCGCTTCAGATAAGGACTATACTTAAGCAGGTGTTTGGCGATATACACAAAGGGCTGTCAAGAAAGAGAACTTTCAACACAGTCAAGAGCGAGTTGCAGGATAACTGATATGATAATTTTGTCTGTTGATTACGGCGATGCAAGAACGGGGATAGCTGTTTGTGATAAACTTGAATTTTTAGCTTCTCCCGTTTGCGTTATAAAAGAAAGCTATATGCCGAAGGTTGCAAATCAAATCGCTGAACTTGCGAACGAAAAGAAGGCGGAAATGATAGTTGTCGGCAAGCCGAAAAACATGGACGGCTCAGAGGGCTTCAGAGCCGACAAATGCAGAGAACTTGCTGAAAGCTTAGAGAAAATCGTTGATGTACCCGTCAATATGTGGGACGAGAGGCTGACAACCGTTTCGGCACACAAAGCACTGAACGTCACGAACACGAGAGGCAAGGATAGAAAAGCGGTCATTGATGCGGTTTCCGCAGTGATGATACTTGAAGACTACCTTAAGTATAGAAAGAACACACAAATGTAAATCAAAAAGCGTAGGTCCTTTGGTGGCTTACGCTTTTTTAAAACGGAGGATATAATTATGAAAGCATCGAAAAAAATAATCTCGCTTTTGCTTGCAGTTGCTATGCTTGTTTCACTTGCAATTCCTGCTTTTGCTGCTGAAAGCGAAACCAAAAAGCCGTTTGAAAACAGTGAATTTTTTGATTATGAGGGACTATCAATTCACTACAGAGTTTTTCAGGCTGAGAATGAAAAGGCCAAAATATTCATGATCCACGGTTTCGCACTGTCGTCTTATTGTTGGGAGGAGCTTGCGACAAGACTTTCAAAAGAGGGCTATACCTGCGTTGCGGCGGATTTGCCCGACTTTGGGTATTCAACACGAGAAACAGCCGACACAAAGCTATATCCTCGTGAGGATATAATGTATGCACTGATGACGAGCATAAGCGATGAGCCTTGGTATGTCGCAGGTCACTCAATGGGCGGTTACATAACTCTTGCACTTGCTGAGAAATATCCGGAAAGCGTGAAAAATGTCTTGCTATATGGTACAGCTTGTAACACCGGAGTTCCCGAATTTGTAACGGCAATGATGAAAAGCGAGGTTTTAGCTCCTGTCATGGCAAAGTTTATGGAGTGCATGACACATTTCAATTTCATAGTCAGAGCATTGCTCAAAGTCGGACTTTGTGATGATGAATATGCAGAAAAATATGATCTTTCAAAGATAACAACACCGTTACAAATACAAGGCACAGGTATGGGTGCGATCTATTCTTTCACAATGTTGCCTAAAACTAACCTTGATGCGGTTGAAAAAATGTCACCGATACTCTATGTCAACGGTGACAAAGATGTAGTGATCCAAGAAAAGGACAGAAACACGCTCAGAAAACATCTTCCGTCAGGCAGTGTTGATCTCACAGTGAGTGGGGGAGGACATATGTTTATCGAGAACTATGCCGATGAAACAGCGAAGATAACGCTTGACTTTTTAGCGAGCAACTAATAGCTTAAGTATTGAAGTCGATTGCGAACTGTATTATATTTCAAAGCATAAGTGACGTTCGACTAACGGATAAATGCTCTATCTTATCAGACGGTATATAAAGCTTGAAAAAGAAAACAGCGAATAGAATTATTAAAATAATGAAAACATCAGCCACAGGCAAACGTGCCTGTGGCTGATGTTCTTCACTCAACTGTTACGGATTTGGCTAGATTTCTGGGTTTATCTATATCACATTCCCTTTCTTTCGCAACGTAATAAGCAAGCAATTGCATCGGAACAACTTCAACAGAGCCGATAAAAAGCGGAATTGAATCGGGGATTATTAGCTTGAAATCAATATCATCAAGTTCGTTTAAGTGCTTTTCAGTCGTCACGCATAAAACTTTTGCACCTCTGGCTTTGACTTCTTTGATATTGCTCATAGTCTTTTTGAAAAGTTCATCACAACAGGCAAGTGCGACAACTAACGTTCCGTTTTCTATCAGAGATATAGTTCCGTGTTTAAGCTCTCCTGCACCGTATGCCTCGGAGTGAATGTAGCTTATTTCTTTAAGTTTAAGAGATGCCTCAAGAGCGATAGCGTAATCTATGCCTCTGCCTATAAAATATGCGTGTTCAAGATTTTTAAAAAGCCTTGCTTTATCTTTTATATCATCGGCTGATTTCAATACTTCTTCAATCTTGTCGGGCATCGACATCAGTTCGGATAACAGTTTTCTTGTCTCGTCTGAGTCAATTTTATTCAATATTTTTGCTATGTGTACGGCTAAAATATATATCATCAAAAGTTGAGTCGAATATGCCTTAGTTGTTGCAACTGCTATTTCCGGCCCCGCCCAAGTGTAAAGCACATCATCGCT
Organism: uncultured Faecalibacterium sp.; assembly: GCA_964616655.1. Lineage (GTDB taxonomy): Bacteria > Bacillota > Clostridia > Oscillospirales > Acutalibacteraceae > UBA6857. Next base: position 117,635 of record CAZTSC010000001.1, on the reverse strand, counting down.
TTCAGCGGCTATGCTGCTGCCGACAACATTCACTATGGAAAGCACTCTCGCACCTTTTGACTTAGCCATTCTGAGTGCAGCGAGTGTGTCAGCCGTTTCACCGCTTTGAGAGATTATTATAACCAGCGTTTCCTTACCGACTATTGGATTACGATATCTGAATTCTGATGCAATATCGACTTCAACCGAAATTCCCGTCAGATTTTCAATCACATATTTTCCGACCACTCCCACATGGTACGCTGAGCCACAGGCTACAATGCAAATTTTGTTCAGGTTTTCAAGATCTGATTTTTCTATCTTCACTCCGTCAAGAGCTATCGTTCCGTTATCTTTGATTCTTGGGGAGAGTGTCGCTCTGATCGCCTCCGGTTGTTCATTGATCTCTTTAAGCATGAAATGCTCATAACCGCATTTTTCGGCCGATGATATGTCCCAATCAATATGCATTGCTTCTTTTTGAACTTCTTTCAAATTCTCGTCATAGAATATCACATTGTTTCTTGAAATAAGAGCGATTTCTCCGTCATTCAGTTTATATACGCTATCGGTGTAGTTCAAAATTGCCGTAATATCCGATGCAATGAAATTTCCGGTGTCGCTGATACCGACAATAAGAGGACTTGCCTTGCGTACACAAACAAATTTATCGGGAAAGTCTTTGCACAGTATTCCCAAAGCATATGAGCCTTCGAGAGCATCAGCAGTTTTTTTAACGGCTGCTAAAAGATCACCTTTGTAGTTTTTTTCCAGCAGATGCGACACAACTTCGGTGTCGGTTTCAGATTTGAATTCATAGCCTTGTGCGATAAGTTTTTCTTTAAGATGTGAAAAGTTTTCTATAATTCCGTTATGGACAACAGCGAAAAGTCCACTTTCACTCAGATGGGGGTGTGAGTTAAGGTCTGACGGTTCTCCGTGAGTTGCCCAACGTGTGTGACCTATTCCTATGTTTCCATCTGCAAAATTTGTCTCATGTGAGACTTTTTCTTTGAGTACGTTAAGGCGACCTTTTGATTTGACAGTGTTGATAACATTATTTTTGATGACCGCTATACCTGCCGAGTCATAGCCTCTGTATTCGAGTTTTTCAAGTCCGGATATAAGATATTCGCCGGCATTACCGTTACCTACATAGCCTATAATTCCACACATAACATAACCTCCATGATAAGTCTATTAAAATTTACTGACTTTATTTGTTCATTATGTGCGGTTTTGATTAAAATATTAGCACCTGCCGAAATAGGCAGGTGCAGACAAGTTTCGATTCAGAATATAGCGAACCTTTTAATGAAACTGAATTTAGCCTTCAAAATCAAATTCGTCTTCATTTTTTATCTTGAAAATATGAAAAACCGATTCAAGGAGATCTTCGTCTGTGACACGAACATATTTTTCCTTGCCATTGACTTCGATGATACGGAAAATATCAACGAAGCCGTCACTTTCGGGAGTGCATACCACGGCGTACTCAATATTATCAAGATTGACAATATCGAGAAAATCATAAACAGCTGTCACACCGTCAGTGTCAGTGATCGTTACGGTTGGATCGAGATCTTCATCGTTAAGCTGATCTAAAAGTTCAGACATATTATTCCTCCGAATTTTAATAATAGGTACGCCTAAGCTTCTGCTTGACGTACCTGTTATTTCATATTTTAAGTTATCTGCCGATAGCGCTGAGCTTTTTCATCGGTTTCTTTCTCTTATATTCTTTCTTATGCTTTTTGCCGACCTTTTTGGGCTGATCGTTGTTGCATACGAAAGCGAATATCAGACTCATGATGAAAATAACAGCGAAGATTGCCATGACAATATAGAAACCGTAGGAAAGCTGAGCAACTTGTATCTTGGACAGTGCAGAGCCGAGAGTGGAAAGTGCGTTATCCTTAGTCAGTTCTCCGGAAGCGGCAGTTGCCAAGGATGCAAGTGAAACCTGAGGCTCATCACCTGTCAGACAACCAAGTGCGTTTGAACCGCAACCGGCTGCAATAACAAGAAGAATGAAACCTACACCCGAAAGTACAGCTTGCGGAGCGTGAAGATCGGTGCTTGCAGAAACAACTGAAATAGCTATTGCTATAAGGCAAGCTATTGCAACGAGAACAAAAAATGTTATTGCCGGCTTAAGCATTGGATCTATGATTTCCATAACGGCTGAGTTGTCACCGGAAGTGCCGTCACCGCCACTTCTGCTAACAAGCTCTTTAATAGCCTCAAAGATAGAATAACTGTAAGTTTTTGTGATGATAACAGCTGTAATGGTGAAAGTGAAAAACTTCAAAAAGAAAGCACAAAGCACAGAGCCAAAACCAAGTATAGCTGTTGAAATTCTGTAAGATAAATTCATAACTTTTACCTGCCTTTATTATTTTTTAGCTTGGAACGATGAGTTTAAAGCTACCGTTCTGTTGAATACGAGTTTATTTTTATCACCGGAAGTGTCAACGCAGAAATAGCCTTGTCTCATGAACTGGAACACATCGCCGGGTTTGGCGTTTTTGAGTGAGCCTTCAACAAGACAGTTGTCAAGAACAACAAGCGATTCGGGATTAAGATTATCCGTAAAGCTGCCATTGCTCTCATCTGAGGGATTTTCGACATTGAACAGTCTGTCATAGAGTCTGACTTCGCAGTTAACGCTGTCTGCCGCACTTACCCAATGAAGAGTACCCTTAACTTTTCTGCCGTCAGGTGAATCGCCACCCTTACTGAGAGGATCATATGTGCAGTGAACGACTGTTACATTTCCGTTTTCATCGGTTTCATAGTCAACACACTTGACAAAATATGCACTTTTGAGTCTGACTTCGTTTCCGGGGAAGAGTCTGAAATATTTCTTGACAGGCTCTATCATGAAGTCCTCCTGTTCGACATATATCTCTTTTGAGAATCTGACCGTTCTTGTTCCGAGTTCGGGTTTATTCGGGTTGATCTCAACCTCGATATCTTCGACTTGACCTTCGGGATAGTTATCAATAACGACTTTCAGCGGACGAAGAACAGCCATTGCTCTTTGAGCATTTATATTGAGATCGTCTCTGACACAAGCCTCTAAAAGTCCGAAGTCAACTACGCTGTACGCTTTGGAAACACCTATTCTTTCGCAGAAGTCTCTTATTGCCGCTGCCGGATAGCCTCTCCTGCGCATACCGCTTATAGTGACCATTCTGGGATCGTTCCAACCGTCAACTATACCTTCGTTAACAAGCTGCAAGCACTTTCTTTTGCTGGTTAAGCAGTAGTTGAGGTTAAGACGTGCAAACTCGATCTGTCTTGACGGATTTTCAAGTTCCAATTCTTTCAAAAACCAATCGTAAAGCGGTCTGTGATTTTCAAATTCAAGGGAACAAAGCGAGTGAGTGACACCCTCTCTCGTGTCTGAAAGGGGATGAGCGAAGTCGTACATCGGATAAACACACCACTTGTCACCCGTCTGATGATGCGAAACATGAGCGATTCTGTAGATTACCGGATCACGCATATTCATATTTGGAGATGCCATATCTATTTTAGCTCTCAAAACTTTTGCACCATCGGGAAACTCACCGTCAGTCATTCTCTGAAACAGTTCTAAGTTTTCTTCGATCGAACGGTTTTTGTAGGGGCTGTCCTTGCCCGGCTCTGTGAGAGTACCTCTGTATTCCCTTATTTCTTCGGCTGTGAGATCGTCAACATAAGCCTTACCCATTTTGATGAGCTTAACAGCACATTCATATATGAAATCAAAATAGCTTGACGCATAAAGAACTTTGTTCCACTCAAAACCGAGCCACTTGATATCCTCTTGAATGGAGTCAACGTATTCAACGTCCTCCTTGGTTGGATTTGTGTCGTCAAGTCTTAAGTTGCATACACCACCGTATTTTTTAGCGGTCGTGAAGTTTATGCAGATAGCTTTAGCATGACCTATATGAAGATAACCGTTAGGTTCGGGCGGAAAACGGGTTTGAACATGGTCGTAAGCACCGTTTTTAAGATCTTCGTCTATGAAATCATGTATAAAATTTGAAACCTTAACTTCTTCCATAGTGTCTCCTTTCATTAATTTGAAAATTTAGCCTTTGCTTTGTTTATTCTGTCAAGAACCCTGTCTTTGCCCAAAAGAGCCATTATCGAGCAAAGATCGGGTGTGTTTCTTCTTGATGTAACGGCGAGTCTAACAACTGTTGAAACGTCACCGACATGACCTTTATATGCATCGGGGTTTTTCTTGTATTCTTTTACATTCGGTGTGAATCCGAGAGGTTCACAAATATCTTTGAGCTTTTGGAACCAAGTGTCCTTGTCATCGTTTTCGTCATATACTTTTTCATATGCCTCAAGTATCTTTATGGCATCGTCATTGTTGATGTTTTCGGGAAGCTGCGGTTCTTCGTCAAATAACTCGTCATAGAAATACTTAACGTAGTCTCTGACATCTGACCATTTTGCGATATCTTTTCTCGGCTTTGCTGTGCCTCTGTCTATGCTGAAAATTCCCTTAGCATATTCCTTATCTCGGTTGAGAAGATTGAAAAGTTCTTTATCATAACTTTCAGCCCATACTAAAACTCTTTCAAGCACTGTTTCAGCGGTCATTACGGAAATGACGTTTTTGCTGACATCAGTAAGCTTAACGAGATCAAACAGACAGCCGCTTGAACTCATTTTTTTCAAGTTGAACTTGAATGAGAAAAGATCTTCTTTAGGATTTGCTCTTCTCCAATCTTCAAAATTGGAGTTGAGAAGTGTCAAAAGATATTCTAAAAGTCCCTCTTTCGGGAAACCTTCCTGTACGAAATAACTGACAGCGGCTTCCGGATCTTTTCTCTTGCTGAGCTTTCTCTTTGTGCCGTCATCTTCGTCAATTTTCATGACCTGAGGAGTGTGAGCATATTTCGGAGCTTTAAAACCACAGGCTTTGAAAAGAGCAATATGTTTCGGAACGGAAGATATCCATTCTTCGCCTCTGATAACATGGGTTGTTCTCATGAAGTGATCATCGCAAACATGAGCGAAGTGATATGTCGGTATGCCGTCTGACTTTAAAAGAACTTCATCAATTATGTTTTCGGGCATTTCAATCTTGCCTCTGATAACATCATCAAAGAATATACGCTTGTCGCTGCTGCCGTCACTTCTGAAACGAAGAACATAAGGGACTCCGGACTCGATTTTTGCTTTTTGCTCATCGAAAGTAAGATCTCGGCATTTTGCCCACTTGCCGAAATAACCTCTGATGTCCTCACCCTCTTGTTCCTGCCTTTCTCTTGTTTCATTCAGTTCTTCCGCAGTGCAGAAACACGGGTAAGCAAGACCTTGTTCAACAAGTCTTTTCGCAACGGTTTTGTAGATGTCAACTCTCTTGCTTTGAGTATACGGGCCGTAGTCACCGCTTTCAGTGCCAAAACCGGTCACACCCTCGTCAAAATGAACTCCGAATGAATCAAGTCCGGTTATAATAGCCGACACACCGTCATCTATTTCTCTTTTTTTATCGGTATCCTCAATTCTGAGATAAGCTATTCCGTCACTTGCCTTAGCAGTGAGAACATCGACTAAAGCACCGAAAAGACCGCCCATATGAAGATAGCCGGTGGGCGATGGGGCGAAACGTGTTACCCTTGCACCTTCTTTGAGACCTCTCGGCGGAAAACGCTCTTCAAGTTCTTCGGGGGTAGTAGTTATATCACCGAAAAGCAGTTGAGCAAGCTTTAAATTATCGTTCAAAATTTACACTCCTTTTTAAAAGCAGGTGCAAAAATGCACATACCTATACACTATAATAATACAGCTTACATTATCGCAAAAAAATCTCCGTTTATCAAGAGCAAACGGAGATTTTTTTTAGCTTTTTGATGACATTTTTATCCTTTTTCGATTTTATTCTTAGTTTGGGGTTTCTGAAACAGTGTAATAAGACCTATAATGAAGATAAAACCGCCGAAAAGTTTTGATAGCAAAGACTTGTCGATAGACTTAACGGCAAACGCTCCGACAGCAATTCCGACCGCACCGCCTAATATTAGGTACGCACCGACCTTGTACTTAACGAGTTTATTTTTTATGTTGATAATGACGGACAGTATCGCACACGGAATGAAAAACAGTAGGTTTATACCTTGAGCCGTTAGCTGATCGGTGTTGGCGAACAGAGTCAGATAAATTATCAGAACACTGCCGCCGCCAAACCCCATTGAACCTAAAAGACCGGAGAGAAAAGCTGCAATATATGTTATCATTTAAAAATCATTCTCCCTCCTGCCCAAAGCATAAACACCGCAAAACACTTTTTTAAAATGTTGTCGGGTGCTTTTTTTAGCAACAACGAGCCGACAACAGCACCCACTAAACCGAGAGGAATAAACTTGAAAGCCTCAGAAATATTGAGCGTACCTTGAAAATAATATATAATGCAGGTCGCTGCGGTCAGAGGCAATATAATCGACACGGCGGTTGCTTGTGATTCTTTTTGACTAAGTCCCGCTTTTGTCAGTATAGGAACAACTATCATTCCACCGCCTGCACCGAAAAGTGCATTGATAAACCCGACTACCGCACCGCTTAGTATAAGCCACCGCTTTTTCATATTATCACCTTCCTTGAATATATTCTTTCCTGCTTGCCGGATTTCATTCAAATTTATCGTTTGTTCAACATTTACAATTTCTGCGTTTAGGCAGCTGCTTGGCACTCCCTCACACTCCGTGTTCGGGAGTACACACGCAGCTGCCGCCGCCCGTTTCACGGGCGGCGGTTTAAACAAAGTTCTTGTGAAAAAACTAACAAATTAAAATCCCGTTTTTTACTTGAAAAGCGTACATAAAAATGTTATTATGTAAAGTGGTTAATTTTGTGACTCGGAGATAGTGAAATGAAAAAGGAAAGTATAAAGAGATCACTTGTTCCTGTCGGAATAATGTTGCTTTCGGTGATAGTTTTTGTCATGGTTATACTTGATATGAACAACAGCAAAACCGAACAGAATACCAAATCAACCGTTGCTATGGGAACAGTAATTACCGAAAAGCTTTACGGCGAAAATGACAGTGAAAATGCTTTTGAAATAATAGAAAAAACGATAACAGAGCTTGAAAATGAAATTTCAATGTGTATTGATTCAAGCAAGGTTTGTCAGCTTAATAAAAACGGCAGCGTAGAATGTGATGATGAGCTTAGAAAAACTTTTGAAATTTGCAACTCTGTCTATCAGAAGTCAGGCGGAGCATTTGATATAACCATGGGCAAAGTCACGTCACTTTGGAAAATCGGCGAGGAGGGAGCAGCAGTTCCCGACAACAACACGCTTGAAAACAGCTTATCTTATGTTGACGGAAGTAAGGTCAAAACTGCCGACAATAAGATTTTGTTGGGAGAAGATCAGCTGGTTGATCTCGGAGCTGTCGGAAAGGGCCTTGCCTGCGATAAAATAAAAGCGGCTCTTGACACAACCGATGTTGAGTCGGCAGTTATCTCTGTTGGCGGCAGTGTTCTCCTTTACGGTGATAATCCGACAGCAGATTCATGGAACGTAGCGATAAGAGATCCCAGAGGGGAAAGCACCGACTATATTGGAAAACTTTCACTTGCCGGTGGTGTAATCTCGACATCGGGTGACTATGAACGAGTACTCGAAGTCGGTGACAAAAAATATCATCACATACTTGATCCGAAAACCGGATATCCTGCCGACAGTGGTTTGATGAGTGTCACAGTTGTCTGTGACAATGGACTTTTGAGCGATGCTCTTTCGACCGCCGCATTTATTTTGGGGCTTGATGAAGCTGTTAAGCTTTTGGCTCAATTTAATGCCGAGGGCATATTCATTGATAAAGATAAAAATGTCTTTGTTACAGATGGGCTTTATAATAAATTTACTTTAACGGACAGTGAATATACTGTCTTAGGTGAGACACAATGAGTGCGGTTAAGCGTGGAGACGCTGTGATAATCCTTTCACTTTTGAGCGTTTCTCTGTGCCTTATTCTTCTCAGGTACGCTCCAAGTGAGCAAAAGACGGCAAAGGTATATGAAAACGGCAAACTCACTCATGTTATTGATCTCAACAGTGTAAATAAAAAACAGGAAATCAAAATCAACGGTGCTATACTCACGGTCGAAAACGGAACTGTCTGTTATTCATCGTCAAATTGTCCGGATAAGCTTTGCCAAAAATTCGGAAAGTTAAGCTTAAACGGAGATACGGCTTCCTGCGTACCTAATAAAACAGTTGTCACGGTCACTTCGGACAAAGATGATAAGTCTCCGGATATTGTGACATATTAAAGGAAACAAAATGAAGAAGATGTCCACAAAAAAGTTAGCTCTGACAGGCATACTCGGTGCTTTGGCTTTGGCACTGTCTTTTGCCGAGAGTCTGCTTATGCCGCAGGTTGCGTTCCTGCCGCCCGGTGCAAAACCCGGACTTTCAAATATAATAACAATGTTCGCCGCAAACACAATGGGTTTCGGCGGAGCAATTTATATAGTTCTCATCAAGTCGGTGTTCGCTTTAATCACAAGAGGAGTGACAGCCTTTTTCATGAGCCTTGCCGGTGGTCTTTTAAGCATGGCGGCTATGCTTCTGCTTATCAAAGTCAAATCCGTTAGTCTCATTGGGGTGGGAGTAGTTTCCTCATGCTTTCACAATTTAGGTCAGCTTTTGGTTTCCGTGGTTATCACGGGTACAAGTGCAATACTGAATTATGCACCGTTTCTTCTGCTTTTCGGAGTAGCAACGGGACTTGTGACCGGTATGGTGATGAAAATTGTAATGCCGAAACTTGAAAGAATAAAATACAATTAAATTGTTATAAATTCAACAGATAGGGGTTGTATAAAGAATGAGCAAAATTGTAAACGGTGTGCTTACTGCTGTCGGAAAGAGCAGGGGAGGCATCTCCGTTCCGCACAATAAGAACACGGCGGAAAAGCCCGTTAAAAGAATGGAATTTCCTAAAACGGTCGTTCTTCCGATGCAGCAGCATATAGGTGCGCCGTGTGAACCGACTGTCAAGGTCGGCGATATTGTTGATGTCGGTCAAATTGTAGGCGACACGGATAAATTTGTGTCGGCTCCGATTCATGCCACAATATCGGGCAAGGTGGTCGCTGTGGGTGACGTGTACCTTGCAAATGGAATGATATCTAAGGCTGTCACGATCGAGTCAGACGGTGAGATGAGACTTTCACCCGATGTGAAACCGCCGGTTATCAATTCAAAAGAGGATTTGATAAAGGCTGTCAGAGCCTCCGGTCTTGTTGGTCTCGGAGGTGCGGGTTTCCCGACTCATGTTAAGCTGAACTATCCTGACGATAAGGGCGTTGATACGCTGATAATCAATGCGGCGGAGTGCGAGCCTTATATCACGGTCGATTACCGTGAATGTATTGACCACGGTGAAGATATCATCAACGGAATTTATTCAATTCAGAAGTATTTTAAATTTAAGCAGATAATAATTGCAGCAGAGGATAACAAACCCAAAGCATTTAAGGTACTCAAAGACATAATTGACATGGAAGATAACAAGGACGGAGTTGTGAAACTCATGGTTCTTAAGTCTAAGTACCCTCAAGGTGCGGAAAAAATGATGATCCTTTCGGCTACAGGCAGACGTGTTCCACCGGGAAAGCTCCCTGCCGATGTCGGATGCGTTGTGATGAATGTCGGAAGTATTGCATTTATCGGCAGATACCTTAAAACAGGTAAACCACTCATCAGCCGTTCTGTTACTGTTGACGGTACGGCAATAAAAGAGCCGAACAATGTCAGAGTACCGATAGGAACAAAGATAGCCGATGTTATTGAACTTTGCGGCGGCTTTAATGATGATCCGAAGAAGATCATCTTCGGCGGCCCGATGATGGGACTTGCACTTTCAAGTATTGAAGCTCCGCTTTGTAAGCAGAACAACGCAATTTTAGCGTTTACGGATAACAAATATCTGACGAAAAAACAGCGTGACTGCATAAGATGCGGCAGATGTGTTGATGCTTGCCCCATGAGTCTTATGCCGACTCTTATTGAGAGATATGCCAAGGCGAAAGATGTTGACAGACTTAAGAAAATAGGTGTCAATGTTTGTATGGAGTGCGGTTCATGTGCATTCTCATGTCCGTCAAGCAGACCTCTTGTGCAGTATATGCGACTTGCAAAGCAAGTAGTCAGAGAGGAGGACTCTAAAAATGGATAAAAAGCTTACAGTCAGTGCGTCACCGCACATTCATTCAAGCGAAACCACAACAGGCATAATGCTTGATGTCATTATCGCTCTTACTCCTGCGGCTGTCGTCAGCGTAATTTTCTTCGGACTTCACGCTTTGGCGGTGCTTGCGACTTCGATAATTTCTTCTGTTGTTTTTGAATATGTCAGTAGAAAGATAATGAAAAGAAGTAACACATTGGGAGACCTCAGTGCAGTTGTAACGGGAATTATACTTGCGTTTAACCTGCCGTCAACTCTGCCCTTGTGGATCGTTGTTATCGGTACTTTTATCGCTATAGTTATCGTTAAGCAGATGTTCGGCGGTATCGGTCAAAACTTTGTAAATCCCGCTATCACATCGAGAATAATTCTCATGACTTCGTTTCCGTCACTTATGTCAACATGGACACAGCCTCTTGTCACAAGCATGGGTGAAGATGCTGTCACGGCGGCATCTCCGTTGGCGCTTATGGCTGACATAACAAAGTCCGATGATATTAAGGCGGCAATTGATACAGCAGGCCTTCCGTCACTCAAGGATATGTTCCTTGGCTTACGCCCCGGTTCAATGGGTGAAGTGTGTGCTGCGGCTTTGTTAATAGGTTTTGTGTACCTTCTTATAAGAAAGGTTATTTCACCTATAATTCCGCTGACATTTGTCGGAACTGTTGCTGTTTGTATGCTTATCGCAGGAAAAGGCAATCTCACATTTGTTGCTTATCAGCTTCTCAGCGGCGGACTTCTTCTCGGTGCTATATTTATGGCTACCGACTACACAACATCGCCCATCAATAAGAAGGGCAAGGTCATTTTTGGTATTGGTTGCGGTTTGATAACAAGTCTTATCAGACTTTTCGGTGTTCTGCCCGAAGGTGTTTCATTCTCAATTATTCTCATGAATATACTTGTTCCTCATATTGAAAATCTCACGACTCCGAAGCCGTTTGGCTCTGTCAAGGAGAAGAAAGAGGAGGCAAAGGCATGAAAGGTAAATTAAAAGAAATACTTGTCCCGACCGTTGCTCTTTTTGTTATCTGTCTTATATCAACTGCTCTTTTGGGCGGTACGAACGGTTTGACAGCTGAAAAGATCAAACAGGTCGCCGCCGAAACTGCAGCTAAGGCCAGAACACAAGTTTTGATCGAGGCGACAGATTTCGAGGAAATAAAAATCACTGTTGAAGATACCGAATATACATATTATATCGGTAAAAATGCAAACGGAGATGCTGTCGGCTACACTGTCACAACTCAGGATAAGAGTTATGGCGGAACAATCGAGGTCATGACCGGATTTGATCTTGACGGCAAGATAACCGGTGTTGAAATTCTCACCATAGATGACACACCGGGACTTGGTATGAACGCAAAAAATGACAGCTTCAGAAACGAATATGTCGGCAAATCGGGCGAATTAACGGTCAGCAAAACAGCCTCAGCCGATAACGAAATTCAGGCAATAACCGGTGCAACGATAACATCTAAGGCGGTCACACGCTGTGTTAACCTTGCATCAACAATAGTTTCTCAAGCCAAAGGAGGTGCGAACTGATGGCTGATAAAAAACAGAGCATAGGAAAAGAATTTACAAAAGGCTTGGTGGCGGAAAATCCGGTTTTAAGGCTTGTACTCGGCACTTGTCCGACACTTGCAGTTTCAACATCGGTTTCAAGTGCAATAGGCATGGGAATTGCGGCAACTATAGTTTTGATTTGCTCTAATGTCGTTATATCTGCCTTAAGAAAGGTGATTCCCCAGAAAGTAAGAATTCCTGCGTACATAGTAATTATCGCATCGTTCGTAACTATGATTCAGCTTATAGTTAAAGCCTACGTTCCTGCACTTGATACTGCTCTCGGTGTTTATCTTCCGCTTATAGTTGTTAACTGTATTATCTTGGGCAGAGCTGAAGCTTTTGCATCAAAAAATGCAGTCCTTGCTTCGGCACTTGACGGTCTCGGAATGGGTTGCGGTTTCACGGCAGCACTTTTCCTTATGAGTACAGTGAGAGAAATTCTCGGTTCGGGAACATTCCTTGCAGGTATTAAGGACTTGCTTGCAGTGTTCGGTGATTTCAGTTTCAACGGCTTTAAAATCCCGTTCATCAACGAAAACCCGATGATAATATTCGTCTTAGCTCCCGGCGGTTTCTTTGTTTTCGGCATTATGATAGCCCTTTCAAACAAGCTCGCCGAAAGAAAAGGCAAAAAGAAAGCTGAACTCAGGGGCTGCGAGGCTTGCCCGATGGCTCAGACCTGTTCAATGGTCGGCTCTTGTGAAAATAAAGCAGAGGAGGAAGCAAAATAATGACAAAATACTTATTTTCCGTCCTTATGACGGCTATCCTCACGAATAACTTTGTTCTTGCAAAGTTCCTTGGCATTTGTCCGTTCCTCGGTGTTTCAAAGAAACTTAAGACAGCCACGGGAATGTCTCTTGCCGTTATATTCGTTATGGTTTTATCTACAGCCGTAACGTACCCCATAAACAAATATTTGCTTGTCAAAAACAACCTTGAATATCTTCAGACCATCGTCTTTATTTTAGTTATAGCGGCTTTGGTTCAGCTTGTTGAGATAGTTCTCAAGAAGTATATGAAGTCACTTTATAACGCACTCGGAATTTATCTTCCGCTTATCACAACCAACTGTGCGGTTTTGGGTGTTGTTCTCCTTAATATCGAAAACGGATACAATTTCGCAACTTCTATTGTCAATTCGCTCGGTGGCGGTCTTGGCTTTATGCTTGCCATGGTCATGTTTGCCGGTGTCAGAGAGAGACTTGAAAGTTGTGATATTCCGAAAGCTTTGCAGGGACTTCCCATAACGCTTATTGCGGCATCGCTGACCTCGGTTTCTTTCCTTGGTTTTACGGGTGTTGTTGAGTCGATATTCGGTTAAGGAGGTGCCACGATGAACAGTATAATTATTGCGGTTATCATAGTTTCCGTTATTGGACTTATAGCAGGCCTTGGACTTGCGATCGCTTCTATCGTCATGGCAGTTCCGGTTGACGAAAAAGCAGCTGAAATACGTGAATGTCTGCCGGGTGCAAACTGTGGTGCTTGCGGTTTCAGTGGTTGTGACGGATATGCGGCAGCTCTTTCTCAGGGTGACACAAAGGATACAGGACTTTGCGCTCCCGGAGGAAACGAGGCGGCACAGGCTATTGCTACCGTACTCGGAGTATCAGCAGGCGAGGTAAAACCCAAGGTTGCAGTTGTTCTCTGTCAGGGAAACAAAAACAATGTCAACACAAAGCTTGACTACGTAGGAGTTGACAGTTGCAAAATGGCAGCTCAGCTCTTTGGTGGGCCTAAAGATTGCGTTTATGGTTGTCTTGGCTTTGGCGATTGTGTTAAAAAGTGTCCGTATGAGGCAATATTCATCTGTGACGGAGTAGCTCGAATCAACCCGAATTTATGCAGAGCTTGTAAGATGTGTATTAATACCTGTCCGAAGAACCTCATAGAGCTTTTGCCTGTTGAGACAGCACAGGCAGGAGTATTCTGTAAAAACAAGGATAAAGGTGCAAAAACTCGCAAGCAATGTAAGGTTGGCTGTATCGGCTGTATGAAATGCACGAAGGTCTGCGAAAGCGGAGCTGTTACGGTTGAGAACAATGTCGCTCATGTTGACTACGAAAAGTGTACCGGCTGTGGCAAGTGCAGTGAAGCTTGTCCGGTTGGAGCGATAAATATAATTGATATAGTTAAATCATAAAAACAAACCCGATCTAAGGAGGAACATTCTTAGGTCGGGTTTATTGATTCAGGAAAATCTGTCGGAAAATATCTTAAAACTAAAGACAAAACTTAAATTGTGTGATATACTATATTATTATAAAATATAAAGTCACCATAAACGAAAGGAAAATATAAAATGAAATTAGGTATCGTAGGCTTGCCCAATGTTGGTAAGAGTACACTTTTTAACGCGATAACAAATGCAGGTGCGCAGTCGGCTAACTACGCTTTCTGCACTATCGAACCGAATGTCGGAGTTGTTGCAGTTCCGGATAAAAGACTTGATAAACTTGCTGAGATGTATAGTCCCGATAAGATCACACCGGCAACGATCGAGTTTGTCGATATTGCCGGTCTTGTCAAAGGCGCATCAAAGGGAGAGGGACTCGGAAATAAGTTTCTTTCACATATTCGTGAGGTTGATGCAATAATCCATGTTGTTCGATGCTTTGAGAACGATGACATAATCCATGTTGACGGCAGTATCAACGCTCTGCGTGACATAGAAACTATCAATCTTGAACTTATTTTCTCGGATATTGAAATGGTCGAAAGACGTATTGATCGTTCAACAAAGGCAATGAAAGGCGATAAGAGCCTTGCTAAAGAGGTTGACTTCCTCAAGCGTCTGAAAGCTTGGCTTGAAGATGGAAAACCCGCACGTTCGATTGAATGTGATGACGATGAGCAGGCTGTTATTGACACAACGGCACTTTTGACAAGCAAACCGGTTATTTATGCTTGCAACATGAGCGAAGAAGATTTTTCCGGCGGACTTGAAAATAATGAAAACTATATAAATGTACGCAAGGTTGCATCTGAGGAAGGAGCAGAAGTTCTTCCCATATGTGCTGAGCTTGAGGCGGAAATATCATCACTTGACAAAGAAGAAAAAGAGCTGTTTTTAGCTGATCTCGGAATAGAGCAAGGCGGTCTTGACCTTCTTATTCAAAAGAGCTATGATCTTCTCGGTTTAATGTCATATCTCACAGCAGGAAAGCCCGAAGTCAGAGCTTGGACAATAAAAAAAGGCACAAAAGCACCTCAGGCGGCAGGTAAGATCCATTCTGATTTTGAGAGAGGATTTATCAGAGCTGAAGTTATATCATTTGATGATCTTATCGCTTGCGGTTCAATGGTAGCGGCAAAAGAAAAAGGTCTTGTCCGTTCTGAAGGCAAGGAATATGTAATGAAAGACGGAGATATCGTTCTGTTTAGATTTAATGTTTGATATTGCAGTAAGATCTGCTTTGGAGATATTTAAGCGAACAGTTGGCTTATGCGGCGGCTGATCGGCACCGCCTCGCACCGTGCCTTTCGGCACGCGCTCGGCGGCACACGCTCAGCCGCCGTCCGCCCGCTTTGCGGGCGGGGTTTCACCGAAAACCCACCGCATAGTTGGCGGTGGGTTAAATTATAAGGTCGTGTAGGCTTTTGTACCTACACGACCTTTGATTAATTATTCAGCCGGAGTCGCTGCGAAAAGTTTCTCTTTGATAAAGTTAACAAAATGGTTGAGCCAATCAACAACTGATTTTATTAAAGCACTTAGCTTATCATATCCATTTGATGGCTTATCTGTTTTTTCATCAGCTTTCCATGCTTCTGTGTTGCAGTTTTCTTCTGTCATCGGTGTCAATGCCCACCAAAAATCGGGGTGCTGAACCATAAACTGAGTTTCAGCGAAATCGTCAACAGTCAACTGTCTGTCACTTGAAATTATCGTTGAAAGAAGCATATTTTCCGGATATGTCCATTCGGAGTGCCTGATGCCTTTGACAAACCAAGTGTTGTCCGGCAAAATACAGGTTGATGCATCAATCTGCTTGTCAGGTGAAATGTACTTTCCGAGACCTTTTTCTGTCTGAGCTGCTATATATTCATCTGAAAGTGTCTGATATACCGTACCCGAAGTTGCACCGAATGATGCACTTTTTATCGAAACAAATGTGTCGGCAATTGTTTCTGAAGATTGACAAATTGGTATCATCTGAAAACCGTATTTGGCTATGATACCGACTTTAATATCTTTTTCGGGGAGTGACTTAATAAGTTCAGGGATATTCTTTTTAACTTGATTGTTATATCTTGTTATTTTCTCTATAAGACCTGCATATGTTGTTCTCTTTTCGCTGCCTTCTTCGCCGAAAATACAATCAACAGCTTTATCAAAATGGTCAATGTCAACACACGCCCAATAAGAAGGATAAGAGACACTGGAAAGTGCGAGAGCCGAAATAACACCCTTATAGACTTTCTCATAGATCGTTGCTTTGGTTACGCCGATAGCTGTGTCGATAAGACCTGCTTTTTCAGCAAGGTCGATCGTGGCTATAATGAATGGATCAATGCTGAAAATTCCTAATGAATTAGCATCGGCAAGAACTCTTTCAATGGCATTTCCGTCAAACATGAGTTCACCGCTGAAACCTTCGGAGAAAGCATCAACACCCATACAAACAGAGCCATCAAAACCTACACCGTAAATATCGTCTGTTCCGTATTTTTCAAGGTATGCACAGACTACATTTGTACCAAGACAACGGCAAATAATCGAAACTTTATCGCTGCCGGTCGCTTGTTTAACAGCTTTAATGTATTCATTAAATTGATCAGCTATATACATCGGATCAAGACGCCAATCATACCAGAACTGATAGTCGTCATATGAATAGAAACCTTTTTCGCCTTTGCAGTCGGTTGACATTTTGTATGCGTTCTGATCTTGATGCCACTGGCTGATATGAGTACCGTTTGTTGCCTCACCGTTGTTGTCAAGAATTATGTCGCCGAAAAGTTCGGAGATTTCCTTTTGGAGATTTTTATAATACGGCTCCCAATCGTCCATGAGGATACCGTTGACAAGAAACGGCATGAGAATGTTTGCTGTTGCTTCAAAAACAGCTCCATCTTCAACTCCGTTACCGTCACCACCGTTGTTGGAGAAAAGCTTTGAAAGCTTACTAAGCGGCTGATCGTTCTTGTCATATATGGTGTTGCCATCACCGGATATCGTGATTATCGGTATTTGGCTTTGCGTATCAAACATATTGACGGCACCGAAAACGGGCATAACTGTCATGGCTATCATCATAAATGCGAGAATAACACACAACAATTTCTTTGATTTTCTTATCATTACATATTCCTCCTTAATAGGTTGCCGAAAAATGGCAACTCTTGCTCAAATAATCTAACATTTTATATACAAAAAATCAATATTTTTAACAGAATGTTAAAAATTATAGGACTTAAATAACACATTTGAAATTTTGTCGGTTAATCTAAATTGAGAAATTTATAAATATTGTATTGAAAAGTTGAGCCGTTTGTGTTATAGTTAATATATAATATTTTGTCGGTCTGCTGAAACCGACATTTTGTGAAAAACAACGAATTACGCTACCAAATGGGGGTGTACCGCAAAAATAACATTCCTAAAATTTGCGTGATTTTAACAGGAGGTATTTATGGAAACAGCAGTAAAACCACAAAAGTATATCAAAATGAAAGAGTATATCTTATACATGATGGCGATATTCTTTTACTCAAACATGACAGGCATGGTCAATGAATACAGACGAGCATATCTTGTTGACGGTCTGCAAATAACAAACGATCAGCTTTCATTCTTCAACATCTTTTGCAGCGTGGCAAGCTTTATAGTTGCATTTTTAAGTGCTATGGTGCTTGACAACAAAAAGATCAAAAACGGCAATAAGTTTAAACCTATCGGCTTGCTTGCGGCAGTTCCTTGCGGCTTGATAACTATACTTATTTTCTGGACACCCGGTTTCGTTAAGGCAAATCCGGCGATACTTATGATTTGGCTTTGCGCTCTCGCTCTCGTTCAGCTTGTATGTCTCAATTTCGGAAACTGTGTCAGCATGGTTGCGGTTGTTATGACACCTGACAGCAGTGAAAGAGAGCAGTTGCTTTCATTCAGAGGAATTTCTTCCGCTGTTGGTAACTCGGCTCCGCTTGTTATCGTTCTTGTCATCGCAGCAATCACAAAAGCGGTCAACGGCAATGAGGATAATACACTCAACTATTTCATTTCAGCTATAATTTGCGGTGTTATGGCGACAGTCACAATGCTCCTTGCAATGACAACTGTCAAGGAAAGAATAACTTACCATGAAGAAAAGAAGAATCCACTTGAGGGCATAGTCCTCGTTTTGAAAAACCGTCACGCAAGACGTGTTTTATATAGCGAGTTTCTTAAGAACTTCAGAAAGATAGCTTCCTATATGCAGCCGTTCATAGCAGCGGCAATGCTCGGCTCATCAAGCAAAACGCTTCTGTTTGCGTTACCTATCGGTGTTGGAACAATGGTCGGTATGCTTATAGTTAATGCACTTCTTAAGAAGTTTACTTCGAGAGTCATTTACATAGCATCGGGCATTTATTCGGTTTGTATAAACGTAGTTGCTTTCGGTGTTGGATATCTTTATATAACCAGAGGACAGCCGGTTGCACTTAATATCGTATTTATAATTTGTCTTTTCTGCACAGGTTTACAGTTCGGTGCATCGAACCTTCTGCCTCATATGTTCCAGGCTGATATACTTGATGACCTTGAACTTACAACAGGAAAGAGACTTGATG
This sequence comes from uncultured Faecalibacterium sp., assembly GCA_964616655.1. GTDB lineage: Bacteria > Bacillota > Clostridia > Oscillospirales > Acutalibacteraceae > UBA6857. The sequence continues at coordinate 99,087 of CAZTSC010000001.1, read as the reverse complement.
CGACACTTCCGTTCGTTATCAGCATAGGCTCACTTCTTTCAGGTCTTATTGCCGAAGGTGTTGTACCCTATGTTCTCTACGATAATGCAGAAAAGGGCTGGACATCAATCATTGGTTATCAGCAAGGCCTTCTTGACGGCACACAGCAGGAAATGAGAACAAAGATCCTTCTTCTGTTCTTCTATACAGTTGTTCATGGTATAATGATGCTCCTTGCAGGATTGCCGTTTATCACATATAAACTTCATGGCGAAGAAAGAGAAAGAGTTCACAATGAAGTTCTCGCAAAGAGAGAGGCATTGGATCAGTAAAACAATTAATCAATAAGCTTATTTCAAAGAGGCAGGTACTTAGGTATCTGCCTCTTTTGCGATGAAGTCATAGTCCGTTTTTTCGGACACACAATAGTATATAATAAACCTGTCGAATGAAATGAGAATAAATTTTAGAGCCGGAGCATAAATATTACCGTGAAGAAATATTTGAAATCAATCGAACAAATTTTCGGAAAAACTCGAAATTTATCGAACATTTGTATTGACAAACCCAAAAAATCTGCTATAATATCAAGTGTAAGGAACAAATGTTCTACTTTTAGGAGGTAATCACCATGTCATTAGGTTTATTTATAGTTTTTGTTGCAGTATTCACACCACTTATAGTTTGGTCGATAAAAAACGAAGATCGTCTTATTGATCTTGAGGATAAGATAATTGCGGACATTAAAGACAGTAAGGTTCAGGCTGAGAGAAAGAAAAATATCCGTGTTGTCGAACGAAAAGCAGAATATTCCGACATAAGGAGAGTAAGCGCACCTTGTGAAGAAGGAAACTTTGTCGCATGATCAGTGCATACAATTTATAATTATAAAGTCAGAACTGCCGATAGGGGAGTGCGATAAAATCGCACATAGCGACACCCCTTTCGGCATTTTTTTATAAATGAAATCATCGGCTTTATCTCACGTTGCATATTTTTTGATGTATTACACTTGGGTTTGCTGCCCGAATTTCCCTTGACAAATCTCCCTTTTGTGTTATCATATAAGCCGTAAACCATAGAAAAGAGCAACGTAATGGATATCACGATCGAAAAAATGGATAAATCTCATATCAGTGCTATTGCTGAGATCGAACGGGAGTGTTTTTCAACTCCGTGGAGCGAAAATGCGTTAAGTGAGGAACTTGAAAATCCGAACTCCCGATTTTTTGTTGCTGTGATCGGCGATAAAGTGATTGGATACGGCGGAATGCACAGTGTTATGGGTGAGAATTATATTGACAATATTGCTGTGACTTCCTCGTACCGCAAAATGGGTGTGGCAACCGAAATCCTTCAAAAGCTTGTGAAAACTGCTGAAAACGAAAACGGCGATTTTATCTCACTCGAAGTCAGGGAAAGCAATGAGGCGGCGATAAGTCTCTATGAAAAAAGCGAATTTGTCCGTGTCGGAGTACGCCGAAATTTCTATCAAAAGCCGATTGAAAACGGAATTATAATGACCAAGGAGATCAAAGAATGAAAATCTTAGGAATAGAATCTTCATGTGATGAAACAGCGGCGGCGGTTGTTGAGGACGGCAGAAAAGTCCTCTCAAATGCAGTGGCTACTCAGATTGAAGAACATAAATTATATGGCGGAGTTGTGCCGGAAATAGCGTCACGCAGACACGCTGAGGCAATATGCGGCGTGGTCGATAAAGCTTTAAAAGATGCGGATTGCACGGTTGACGATATTGACGCTATCGCAGTGACATATGCTCCGGGACTTATCGGAGCGTTGCTTGTCGGGGTGAATTATGCAAAGGGATTGTCGTTTGCGACAGGGAAGCCGCTTGTTCCCGTTCATCATCTTCGCTCACATATCGCATCTAATTATATAACTCATGCTGATCTTAAACCGCCGTTTTTCTGCTTGGTTGTCAGTGGCGGACATACTCATATGATTGAAGTGAAAAGTTATACTGATTTTAAAGTCATAGGAAGAACAAGAGATGATGCTGCCGGAGAGGCTCTTGACAAGGCTGCACGAGCTATGGGTTTGCCTTATCCGGGCGGATTGAATCTCGATAAGCTTGCCAAGAACGGCGACAACTCAAAATATAAATTCCCCCATCCGAAAGTTGATGGCTGTCCATATGATTTCAGCTTTTCGGGACTAAAAACATCGGTGATAAACACTATTCACAATGCAAAACAAAAAGGCGAAGAAATCGACATAGAAAATCTCGGAGCATCATTTATGTCAGCGGTGGTGGATTGTCTTGTAAAGAATGTCGAAAAAGCTTGTGACGATTTAGGCTATGATAAGATAGTTATTGCCGGCGGTGTATCGGCTAATTCGGTTCTTCGCAGAAGAATGAAGGAGTCATGCGATAAAAACAATAGACAACTTTTTGTTCCCGAACTTAAATATTGCGGTGATAATGCGGCGATGGTCGGATCGCAAGGTTATTATGAAGCGTTAAGCGGAAATTTTGCTGATCTTGATTTAAATGCAACAGCAACTTTACCAATAGATTATAATTGCGAAAAATGAAGAAACCGAAACGGTTATGCCGTTTCGGTTTCTTTGTATATTTCCAAAATTTACGCTTTAACAGTCTCAATCGGAACGATCGGTTCATCTTCGGATAAATCTTCTTCGGCTTTTTCGAGTTGAGTGGTGAGAAGTTTTTCGCCGTCAACCTCAGGGAGTTTTTCCTCCTTGGGTATCAGTGACCAAACAGTGGCAATGACGGTGAAAACAAACCAAGCAAAGCTTATGCTCTTGATAAGCCTTGATATTTTATATTTTCCTTTGAGTTTTTTCGATACTTTCTGCATAATAACATCAAGCCTTAAAAAATCTTTCATGCTCAAACACTCCTATCTTGATCGACCTCATAAAGTCCGCTTTTAAGCCAAACGAACTTGCGTTTTCCGCTTATTATATATTTGAAAACTCTTTCATCAAAGCTCATAAAGTCTTTCACTTTATTTGTCACGATATTGTAGGCTCTTATTTTTCGGCTGCCGTGATTGCAGACATAAAGAATATCTTTTTCTTTGGTTATAGAACACGGCCTGCTGAAAGTTGTCGAAGCACCACCGCCTATTCTCAGTGGGATTCTCGCATCTGACGGACTATATTTGATAATAGCGTTTTCATCGGGTACAACACACCATATGCAATCGCCGTCAGTGACTATATCTCCGGCAGGTGAGCCTTTATAGGTTAGCTGAGAAGAAAGATAAACAGTACCGTCAGGATTAAAAATATAATATTCACCGCTTGGATAAATCGCCATTGTCCTGCCGTCTGAAATCGTTGCTGCATCACAGGAAACATAATCTCCGAGAGCTTCAACCATGTCCTCATATTCAAAACCGAATTTTATTTTCAAATAGACGTTTTTCTTTATTGACGTGAATTTATCGTTGACGGCATCATAGCCATAGAATTTGACCATCAAAACGCCCTTGTCGTTTTCTTTTTTTACGGCAAAGACAAAGCCTTTGTCAAAGTTTGTCACGTTGAGAATCTCGCCTTTATATATACTGTCCATATTTATATCATCGGATCTTAAATTGATCCTTACCTTTCAAAAGCTTTAAAGCGGTTTGCTTTTTTGTACACATTGTTTGGCACTTTAGCCGGTCTTTCCGAACCAACCGTCTTTGCGTACATCAAAAGACAATCCCCATAATTATACATATATATATTACTACATAATTGACGATAGGTCAAGTGCAGATTTTTCACTTTTTCTATCATCAGGTGAAGTCTGTATCTGCTCTTTGTGCAAAACGTCAATAGGCTTTCATCAGAATTTCAATTCTGTCTGATTACTTATTTTTTTATTCGGCATTGCGATTTATCTTGTTGTAGCTAAATGATATAAATATTAACAAACATTAAACATTAGCGGAAAGTTGTGTATTATCGACATAAAATTCACTTAATATTAATATTTGTGCAAGCTGTCAATTGAATAAGTGAAAAATAAGTGATATAATTCTAATATATAGAATAAACGGACATCAAGTTCGGCCGAAAAGGAGCAGTATCATGAAAAGAAAATTTAAATCATTTATCGCAGTATTCCTATCGTTAATGATGATCTTATCTTTAGCGGTTCCGGCATTCGCTGCTTTTGAGTTCACCTATACGGGCAGTCAAGTACCGGTGATATTTATTAGAGGTGACGGCGAAACGCTGTGTGATAAAGACGGAAACGAAATGCCTAACTATGTGGATATGTTCGCTGTGCTTATGGAAAAGATGCAGGACGATGAAGGTGGCAGTGGCGAAGTTTATGAGTCAATGGCTAATGTTCTTCTTCCGTTTTTGATAGAAGGTCTCGGAACAGGTAACTATGATAAGTATTATGAAATGCTTTATAAAGAAGTTTCTGAGCTGTTTAAGGATATGCTCCTTGATGAAAACGGCGAAGCTTCCAACGGTTCGGGAATATCCGAACAGAGAAAAGCCGATATGGCTTATGATTTGAGCGTTGATAATAAAGAATGGCGTGGATATTACACTTTAGACGATTATAATTTCTGGTATGACTGGCGTCTTGATCCGCTTAAGACCGCTGACGACTTTAACGCTTATATAAAAGGTGTCAAAGAAGTAACCGGTTGTTCAAAGGTTGCTATAGTGGGACGTTGCTTAGGTACTACGGTCGTCACAGCATACCTTGCAAAATATGGCACTGATGATATCCAAGGCGTTACTTTTGACGTACCGGTAGCTAATGGTGCTGAAATATTCAGCGAATCTATCAGCGGAAAGTTTAAGCTTGACGGCAATGCTATAAATCGTTTCATTATTGACAACAACGGTTATGGCTCACTCGCCACTGATCCGTTCTTAAGTGAGACACTTGACCTTTTAACAAAAGCCGGTGTGTTTGAATCAATAGTCGGTGTCACAAAAGAAACAGTTTATTATACGGTTGTGAAAGGTGTGACAAGTGCTTTAGCTCTTTCAACTCTTGCCACATGGCCGTCTTTCTGGGCAACTGTTTCCTCTGACGATTATGATGACGCAATGGAATATGTTTTCGGTGACGAAGGCAGTGCTAAACGTCAGCAGTATGCGGGACTCATCGAAAAGATCGAGAATTATAACACGATCGTTCGTGAAAACACAAATGAGATTCTCGAAAAAACAAATGAAAATGCAAACTTTGGTATCCTTTGTAAGTACGGCTCACAGATCACTCCTATTGTTGAATCAAGAAACGAACTCGGTGATCAGTACGGTACACTTGCACGTTCAAGCTACGGTGCAACAACAGCTGATATATATACTACTCTTTCTGACAGCTACATAGAGCAAAGAGTTGCCGAAGGCAAGGGTAAATATATAGCTCCGGATAAGCAGGTTGATGCTTCAACTTGTCTTTTCCCTGATCAGACTTGGTTCTTTAAAGGAACACCTCACGGTGATTTGTCGGATTTTGAAGAAGCCATACTTTATACGGTTGCAACATCAGATAGACAAATCACAGTTGATGACAGTGAATACGGTCAGTTTATAGTCTGCGATTATGCAAACGAAACTTTCAGCAAAATGACCGAAGAAAACTGTGATACTTATTTCTGGAAAGCCGAAGAAAAGGTTGATAATGCAACAGGAAATAACAAGTTATTCTATTTCTTGCTTTCATTTATTAACTGGTTAATAAGTGCTTTCGACAGAATTTTTAATAAGTAATAAAAATCGCCCGTGTTATTTTTGAGATGATACGGGCGAGATTTTTTTACTAAAAGCAGTGACAAAAGCGTACCAAAACGATTAGTTTTGAAAAGCTTTAAAATTTAAAAATAATATTCATAATTATTCAAAAAATAATTGACGGATTAAAAAAATGGTGATATAATCTGTATGTTAACAACATGGGGTGCTTTGACGCATCTCAAGACACATTATATGGAGGTCGTATAATTATGAAAAAAACGTCAAGAAAAATACTTGCAATTTTTATGGCCATTCTCATGATCGTGCCGCTTGCAATGCCGGCAATGGCAGCTGCACAGCCGAGTTGGAGTGAGATGCGCAACACAACTGTGCCGATAATCTCTATTTTCGGTGATGGCGAATCAATCCATGATAAGGACGGAAACAAGCTTCTCGAATACAGAGATCTTCTCAACAGTATGGGTGGCGATGATGATGGTGACAATGCGATCCTTGAATCGGTTCTCAACTGCGTTATGCCTTTCCTTATTCAAGGTCTCGGTTCAGGCAACTATCAGCCCTACTATGATGCTCTTTATAAAGAGATAGGCGAGCTTTTCGGCGGACTTCTCCTTGACAATAACGGCGAAGTTGTTGATGGCTCACAGGTTAATCCCGAAAAGCAGGCTATTATGAAAGTAGCTCGTCATACGGACTACTCATATAATGGAACAAGATCTTTCGGTCTTAACAGCTATATTTTCTGGTATGACTGGAGATTAGATCCTATTTATATTGCAGATGAGCTTCATGCATATATTAATGATGTTAAAAACGCAACAGGTGCATCTGAAGTTTCTATCGTTTGCCGTTGCTTAGGCACATCAGTTGTTACCGCATACATTGAAAAATATGGTATGGAAGGTATTAGAGGTGTCGCTTTTGATGGCGGTGTTGTAAACGGCTCTGAGCTTATAAGTGAGGCTATCAGCGGTAAGTTCAGCTTTGATGCAGATGCACTTAACCGTTTCCTCATCGACTGTGATGCTCTTTGTATGTTCAGCGTTGATGAGTTTATCAATGAAACAATTGATATGCTTTCAAAGGCAGGTATCTTTGATAAGATTATCGGTGTAACAAAGGAAAAGATCTACTACATAGTTGTTGAGGGTATCACATCTGCTCTTGCTCTTTCAACATTCTTCACTTTCCCGTCATATTGGGCGGCTGTCAAGGCGGAGGACTATGAAACAGCTAAGAATTATGTATTCGGTCCGGAAGGCAGCGAAAAACGTCAGCAGTATGCAGGTCTCATTGAGAAGATTGACAACTATGACAAGGTTGTTCGCCAGCATATCCCTGACATAATGAATGAAATCAACGATAACGGAAACCTTTGCGTTATCGCTAAATATGGTGTACAGTTAGTTCCTGTCGTTAAGTCAATGAACATCATCGGAGACCAGTTCTCTACAGTTACATCAGCTTCATATGGTGCAACAACATCAACGATCTATGACACACTTTCAGATAAATATATCGCTGACAGAGTTGCTGAGGGCAAGGGCAAATACATCTCACCTGACAAGCAGATAGATGCATCAACCTGTATGTTCCCTGATCAGACTTGGTTCATCAAGGGTGCGAACCACTCAGACTGGACAGATGCTGAAAACAAGATAACATACAACGTAATTTCCGCTGATCATCAGCTTACAGTTGACGATAGTCCGTATACGCAGTATTTCACGGCTATCAGAAAGCCTAACAGTAAAGGCGTTGTTGCTGCAGCAGCATATGATTTCGCTGTTATGAACGAAAGCAACTGCGATTGCTATTATTGGAAGGCCGACTATAAGGCAGACAACCCGCAGACATCGGCCGAGAGAGGTTTCTACTTCCTTCTTTCATTCATCAACTGGTTCCTCAGCCTTATTCAGAAACTTTTCAATAACTAAAACTTAATTAAATATAAGCTCCTGAGTTCTGCTAAAGGACTCAGGAGTATTTTTATAGGCTTGATTTGATATTGTTTTGGCATGGAATTGTTTGTCAATTGAAGTTAAAAAATATTAATCACTAAAATTTTATGCTAAAGTATTGACAATCAGTTTCTGCATTTGCTAAAATAAAGTGCGGAAATTTTGAGCAATGGTGTTCATCATTGGGGATAGTCACCCCTTTTGATGGACACTTTTCTTATTTTCAATCTAAATATTATATAAAAGTGGGGAATAAGATCATGACAAAGTATATTTTCGTAACCGGCGGTGTAGTTTCGGGACTTGGCAAAGGCATAACGGCAGCTTCCCTTGGCAGGTTGCTTAAATCACGAGGACTCAAGGTGGCAGCGCAGAAACTTGATCCGTACATAAATGTTGATCCCGGAACGATGAGTCCTTATCAACACGGTGAAGTATATGTCACCGATGACGGAGCTGAAACAGACCTCGATCTCGGTCACTATGAAAGATTTGTCAATGAGGATCTTAACAGATTTTCAAATCTTACCACGGGCAAGGTCTATTGGAATGTGCTTAATAAAGAACGCAGGGGCGAATATCTCGGTCAGACTGTTCAGGTCATTCCGCATATAACTAATGAGATCAAGGACTTTATCTACAGCGTTGGAAGAAAGACAGATGCCGATGTTGTCATAACCGAAATAGGCGGTACGACAGGTGACATTGAAAGCCAACCTTTCTTAGAGGCCATAAGACAGGTTGGACTTGAAGTAGGACGAGAAAATTCGCTCTATATTCATGTTACACTTGTGCCGTTCCTCAGAGGCTCTGATGAGCATAAGACCAAGCCAACTCAACACTCTGTTAAAGAACTTCAAGGAATGGGCATTTCACCTAATATAATAGTATTACGCTGTGATGAGCCACTTGAAGAAAACATATTTAATAAAATAGCAATGTTCTGCAATGTTAAGCCGGATTGTGTTATCGAGAATATAACTATACCGGTGCTTTATGAAGCACCGCTGATGCTGGAGAAGAACGGACTTTGTGATATCGTTTGCCGTGAAATGGACATAGAGTGTAAAGAGCCTGATTTGACAGGTTGGGAAAAAATGGTCGAAAGTATCAAAAGTGCGGATAAAAAGGTCAAAATCGGACTTGTCGGAAAATATGTTCAGTTGCATGATGCTTATTTGTCGGTTGCCGAGGCACTTCGTCATGCAGGCTACGGTTGCGGTGCTAAAGTTGATATAAAATGGATAGACAGCGAAACCGTCACAAAGGATAATGCTTCTGAAATTTTCGGCGATATTGACGGAATAATTGTCCCCGGAGGTTTTGGCTCAAGAGGAATTGAGGGCATGATACAGACCGCAAAATATGCAAGGGAGAATAATGTTCCATATCTCGGAATATGTTTGGGAATGCAGATTTCCGTCATTGAGTTTGCCAGAGATGTTTGCAATTTTGAAGATGCAAATTCGGGCGAATTTGATGAGATGTCCACACACAAGGTCATAGATTTCCTGCCCGACCAACATTCGGATATTGAAAAGGGCGGTACGCTCAGACTCGGTGCGTACCCATGTAAGATAGCCGAAGATACGCAGATGATGAAATGGTATAAAAAGGAGCTTATATCTGAGAGACACAGACACAGATATGAGTTCAACAATAATTTCAGAAATGAACTTGAAAGTGAGGGATTGGTTATCAGCGGAACTTCACCCGATGAAAGAATTGTTGAGACTGTTGAGGTAAAGACAAACGACTTCTATGTTGCGGTTCAGTTTCACCCTGAATTTAAATCAAGACCGAATAAACCTCACCCTTTATTCACCGGACTTATTTCAACCTCACTTAAAAAACAAAAGCAAGGAGAATTATAATGAAACTTAAATTCACAAAGATGCAAGGTTGTGGAAATGATTATATATATATTGATTGCTTTGAACAGAATATAAGCGAACCGGAAGATCTTGCCGTTAAACTTTCCGATAGACATTTTGGTGTCGGAGGAGATGGTGTTATACTTATTTGTCCGTCAGATAAAGCCGATTGCAAGATGAGAATGTTTAATCTTGATGGCAGCGAGGGAAATATGTGTGGCAATGGTATTCGCTGTGTCGGAAGATATATGTACGAGAAAAGGGGACTTCACAAGGAAAGAATGACGGTCGAAACCAAAAGTGGCATAAAAGAGCTGATTATTACTGCCGATAAAGGTTTAGTTTCACTTGTTACCGTTAATATGGGCGATCCGATATTTGAATGTGAAAGAATACCCGTTGTCAGTGATAAAAAGCAAATGATTGATGAAGAAATAGTTGTCAATAATACTGTGTATAAGACAACTTGCGTATCTGTCGGAAATCCGCACTGTGTTATTTTCTGTGATGATGTTGAAAGTATTGATGTATTAAGCATCGGCAGTGATATCGGCAAAAGCGGTATGTTTTCGGAAGGCGTAAATGTTGAATTTGTAAGCATGGTTGGTGAAAACAGCTTAAAGATGAGAGTGTGCGAGAGGGGAAGCGGCGAAACTTTAGCTTGCGGTACGGGTGCGTGTGCTTGCGTTGCAGCAGCGGTAAAGCTTAAACGTGTAGCGAAAAACAAAGAAATAAAGGTCGAACTTCTCGGCGGTGAGCTTTATATCAAATACACCGATGATGGAATTATGATGACGGGCAAAGCAGAATTTGTTTTTGACGGAGAGGTCGATGTCTGATGGCGACAGTCAATAAAAACTTTCTTAATTTAGCGAATAGATATCTTTTCACGGAGATCGAAAGACGAAAAAAAGCCTATAAAAGAGAGAACCCGAATGTGGATATAATAGATATGGGAGTCGGAGATGTCACTCGTCCGCTTTGTGACGAAGTTATAAAAGCAATGCATTCAGCGGTTGATGAAATGAGATGTTCCGATACTTTTCACGGCTATGGCCCGGAACAAGGGTATAAGTTCCTCAGAGAAAAAATAAGGATAGACTATCTCGGAAAGGGCGTTAAACTCAAAACCGATGATATATTTATTTCAGACGGTGCAGGAAATGATTTGGGAAATCTCAATGATATTTTATCGCCTGAAAATAAAGTTTTAATAACCGATCCTGTTTATCCTGCATATGCGGATATAAATATTATTGACGGCAGAGAAATAAGTTTTGTCGGTGCAACTGAAGAAAATAACTTTCTTCCTTTGCCGCCTGAAGATAAATTTGATGTGATATATCTCTGCACTCCAAACAATCCGACCGGAGCTGTTTATAATTATGAACAGTTGAAGTGGTGGGTTGATTATGCTAACGAGAATAACAGCATAATAATATGCGATTCGGCATATGAGGGTTTTGTCAGAGGGAACTTTCCGAAAAGCATATATGAAATTCGAGGGGCAAAGAACTGCGCAATAGAGATTTGTTCTTATTCTAAAACAGCAGGCTTTACGGGACTTCGTTGTGGTCACACGGTCGTTCCCGAAGAAATTGTAAGAGAAGGTGTTTCCCTTCGTGACCTTTGGATTCGGAGACAAAGCACAAAGACTAACGGTGTATCATATGTTACGCAGAGAGGTGCAGAGGCAATATACACTAAGAAAGGTAAAAAAGAAATCAAGGCAAGCCTTGACTACTATCTTGATAACGCAAAAATAATTACCGATGCCATGGAGAGGCTCGACATAAAATACACGGGTGGAGAAAGTTCTCCGTATATTTGGATAAAATGTCCGGAAAACTTGACCGGCTGGGATTTTTTTGATTACGCTTTAGAAAAAGCAAACATAGTTGTAACTCCGGGTGACGGCTTTGGGGAAAACGGAAAAGGCTATTTCCGATTGACAGCTTTTTCAACGAGAGAAAAAACTGTTGAGGCGATGAAAAGAATTGAACAAATAATGAAACAGTAAAACATGATTTGATTTTAAAAAGCAACAGTGCAATGTCCAAAAAGACATTGCACTGTTGCTTAATTTGTTATCCGAGTGAATTTATCATCTCAATATGTTCAGCATAAAAAAGTCTGACGTCATTTTTGACTGTCATTCCGCCTTGAAGTGACATATGATCACCATGATAAATCGGCATGACATTCCAAATGCCTTTTTCAACTTTGGTTTTGTCAAAGTCTGTGTGCGGAGCTTCTGAGGGATACATTGCTGAAATCGTGTTGACGAGTCCATCGTTTCTCTGCCAACTTTCATCAACCGATATACCGCCTTCTGTGACACCGATATATTTACATATACGTTTTGAACATGGTATAAACAGTGCCTCCATCGTGTCTTCAATCGGAACACGAACTCCGTCATCTTGAACCTGAGTATTGTCGCAGGCATAAGAGAAGTAGTAGACACCTTCGACCGTTGCGATCGTGCGATTGAGTTCGTAAGCGGCATCTATATGCATATCATATTCCGCACTGTCGGATTCATCTCTGCCATCGGGAATCGGCATACTTGCCACTGATAATAAGGCGGCTGTTGCGAGTTCGGTTGCGGTCGCATTTTCTTCGCTGAAAATGTTATCCTTTATTATGTACGCACTGGTTCCGTTATGAGGGGCAGCGAGAGTTGTGACGGAATATATGCAGTCACCTTTTCCACCTGCAAACAGCGGTGAAAGCTCGTTTGCATTTGTAGCGTTTCTTTCAGCCTCACTGCCTTCAGCCATAAGTGAGGTGAACATTCTGACGGTTGCACCGCCGAATGAGTGACCGAAAAGATTGATTTTATTTTCGCTGTCAAGTTTATCAACAAGAGCCTTGCCGGTGTAGTCTGTTCCGTAGCGGCTGTGTCCGCAACGTTCAGAGTGTTCTTTTCCGTAGTCGGTACGAGTACCGGTGAGCTGAGCGTAAAGCTCACAAGCTCTGTCCCAACAACCTGCTGTTGCCGTGACCGAGGCTGAACGGCTGTCAAGACCTCTTGCACTTAAGTAAGTCATTAGGTTACCGCCCTGCATTCCCCAATAGGGCATTGCCTTATCGACAAGATCATAACTTCCCCAGCCGGAAAGTCCGTGAACAAAAATGTTAGTGTATTGCGTTTTTACGTTTTCCGTGTCGGGTGTATATTCGGGAAGATTCAAGCACGGAATAATAAACATGATAATAGAAACGAATAACGAGCAGAGTTTTGCCATAAAAAGACCTCACTTTCTGTTTGTTCATATTTTGTATACATAGTATATAATAATTTTATAATTGTGTCAACTATTTTGTTGAAAATGATTAATATATTGACGTTTTTATTATGTGGAGCTGCATGAAGATGGAAAAGAATATTTTCGACGTATCTTTAATTTTGTTGACTGTTGCAATAACCGATTCTTAATGGTATAATTTCAGTAAATCAATGTTTAGGGGTGTTAATATGCTTAAAACAATATTGCCGCTTGCGGCAGATGCTGCAGCACAGGAAAGCGAAAAAATTTCCGATGCGGCAAGCCAAATAGTCGAAGGAGCGAATCAAATAGCCGAAGGAGCAAGTCAAGCTGTCGGTGAGTTTGTTGACGGGGCTAATAAAGCTATTGAGAATAATCAGATCGTCAGCAACTTAAAGCAGTGGACAAGTGAAGGAGCATTGGAAACCTTGTGGGAACACTTGCCGTCAATAATAATTGCCGCATTGACACTTGTTTTGGGCTTTATAGTTGCTAAGGCGGCGGCGAAGCTGACTGTTAAGGGCATGAAGAAAAAAGGCACTGATCCATCAGTTTATCGCTTTGTCGAAACGATTGTTAAAGTTGCGATAATGGTCATAGTTATCATTTCAGCTTTGTCAACTTTGGGTGTTAATATCAGTTCCTTTATTGCGGCTTTGGCTTCGGTCGGTGTTGCGATAGGCTTAGGTTTGCAGGATAGCGTATCTCAGTTTGCCAGCGGAATTATGACGATTTTGAATAAACCGTTCAAAAAGGGAGACTTTGTCGAAATCAAGGGTGTGTCCGGCTGTGTCAGTGAAATAAATATTATGTACACCGTGCTTCTCAGCGCAGACAACAAGAGAATAATCATGCCAAATTCGGATATAACTTCAAATCATATCATCAACTATTCGGCAGAAGAAAAACGCCGCTGCGATCTCACTTTCAGCATAAGCTATACTGATGATATTGCAAAAGCCAAGAGCATTGTTCTTTCACAGGTTGAAAAGCTTGACACTGTGCTTGATGATCCGTCACCGGTCATTCTTGTTTCGGCACAAGAAGCAAGCAGTATTCAATTGAGCCTTCGTTGCTGGTGTCTTAATGAACATTATTGGGACGTATATTTTAGCCTTCAGGAAAGTGTAAAGATCGCTTTTGATGAAAACGGAATATCTATACCGTTCAATCAGCTCGATGTCCATGTAATTAACGAATAAAGGGAGTAATTTGATTGAGTAGCCTGCTTTTAAAGGTTTTTGTAAAAAATTATGATGATGTAAAAAATCCGACAGTGAGAGAGAAATACGGCATCTTAAGCGGAGTAGTCGGAATTGTCTTAAACATTTTGCTTTGTGTGGGAAAGTTTATTGTCGGTGCGGCATCGCACAGCATTGCTGTTACAGCTGATGCATTCAACAACCTGTCAGATGCCGGTTCTTCCATAGTTACGCTTTTTGGGTTTAAGCTCAGTGCAAAAAAGCCGGATAAGGATCACCCATTCGGTCACGGAAGATTTGAATATATATCGGCTCTCGCTGTGGCATTTCTAATTTTAATGATGGCGGTCGAACTGATAAAATCGTCTGTCGAGAAAATAATCTCTCCCGAAGAAGTGATTTTCAGCGTACCGACAGTAATAGTTTTGGTTATATCAATACTCGGAAAACTTTGGCTGGCATTGTTCAATAAGAAACTCGGAACGGCGATAAATTCTCCGGCAATGACAGCAGTGACAACTGACAGCATCGGCGATATCTGTGCAACCGGAGCTTCGCTTTTGTCGGTCATCGCCGCCAAAATATTCGGTGTCAGCATTGACGGATATGTTGGTGTCATAGTTGCTCTCTTTGTTTTGTACGCAGGATATGGCATCTTAAAGGACACAATCAGCCCGCTTTTAGGTGAACCGCCGAGCAAGGAAATTGTCAATGAGCTGGTTGAGCTTATCACAAGCTTTGAGGGTGTCAAAGGTATTCACGATCTTGTGTTACATAACTATGGAGCTAACGCAATATTCGGTTCGGTTCACGTTGAGGTCAGGAGTGATGCTGACTTTGTTCTGACTCATGATATGCTTGATCTTATAGAGCATTTGGCAATGGAAAAGTTCAATATACATCTTGTTGTTCACCCCGATCCGCTTGTCTTTGATGATGAAAGAATAAATTCACTTCATTCAATGGCGGTAGAAGTAATCAAAGAGATAGATTCACGATTGACATTGCATGACTTCAGAGTTGTTGATGGCCCGACACATACTAATATAATATTTGATCTTGTTATTCCATACGGTTTCAAAATAAGCAACAAAGAGCTTGAAGAAACTATTAAAAATGAGATCAAGGCCAGAAAAGATAACTGTTTCGTCGTTATGACAATAGAAACAGACTATATTTAGTGCTTTGAAGTGTGGTTTTGTTAAAAATACACAAATTAAGGCTCTTATTCAACACTAAATTTTAAGTGACAAAATTTGTGTTTTGCTTGAAAAAGCAGAAAAATATAGTACAATATAAGAGTAAAAATATTAATAAAATAACGGAGGATCGCAAATGGCTGACGAAAAAAATGAATTCAATTCTATTCCTTACGGCAGACTTGGTGTTATTGCTTTACCGGGTTGCGAAGAAATAGCTGAGAAGATTGACAACTATCTTGTAAGTTGGAGAAAGGAAAGACCTGATAACGCAGCTTATGACGGCTATGTTAAGGATACTTACCTCATTAAAACCTCATTCCCCCGTTTTGGCACAGGTGAAGGCAAGGGTGTTATCGAACAGTCTATAAGAGGCTATGACCTGTTTATTATTTGTGATTGCTTTAATTATAATGTTAAGCATAATATGTACGGCATGGAGGCTCCGACAAGTCCTGATGAGCATTTTGCGAACCTCAAGCGTGTTATCGCCGCTTCGGCAGGCAAGGCCCACAGAATAACCGTAATAATGCCCATGCTTTATGAAGGCAGACAGCATAAGCGTTCAAACCGTGAATCTCTTGACTGTGCTTTGGCTTTGCAGGAGCTTGAAAGAATGAACGTTGACAACATCATTACTTTTGATGCTCATGATCCGAGAGTTCAGAACGCTGTTCCGCTTTTAGGTTTTGAAAGTGTTCAGCCGGCTTATCAGCTTGTTAAGGCTCTGATAAAGAATATTCCCGATCTTAAGCTTGACCATGATCATCTTATGTGCATTTCTCCCGATGAAGGCGGTATGGGCAGATGTGTTTATCTTGCAACAGTTCTCGGAATAGAACTCGGTATGTTCTATAAGAGAAGGGATTATTCAAGAATAGTTAACGGAAGAAACCCAATCATTGCTCACCAGTTTTTGGGCGATAATGTCGAGGGAAAAGACGTTATTATTATTGATGACATGATTTCAAGCGGCGAAAGTATGATCGAAGTTGCAACAAAGCTTAAAGCTCTCAAGGCTAAGAGGATCTTTGTTGGCTGTTCGTTCGGACTTTTCTGCAATGGACTTGAAGCATTCGACAAAGCCTATGAAGATGGTATTATAAACAAGGTGTTCACAACTAACCTTATTTATCAGCCGAAAGAGCTTCTTGACAGACCTTGGTATGCATCAATCGAAATGTCAAAATATATTTCATATCTCATTGACACAATTAACCATGATATGTCAGTCAGCAAACTTCTTGATCCGTCTGAAAAAATCAGAACATATATCGAGAAGTATGCCTGTAAATAATTAAAATAGTTTCATCGGAGGACCGTGTATCGCAATACACTCGGATATAATTCCGTTGGTCGAAGAAAAGATGTCGAGTGCGCTCGGTTGTAAAAAAGCTAGGCTTTTTGCGATTGAACGCACTTGTTGATTTTAAATTGTTATTTATAAACAGAGGTTCAACAATGAAAGAACAAAGAAGTAATCTAAAGAAATACATAATACCGTCAATGATAAGCAATGCAGCATTTTTTCTTTTGACTATAGTTGACGGAATTTTTGTCGGCAACGGTGTCGGAACAGATGCTTTGGGTGCCGTCAATGTCGCTTATCCCTATGTCATGGTGGTCGGTGCGATAGCGGCACTGTTCACTATCGGAGGTGTAGCTGTTGCCGCTGTCAGACTCGGCAGGGGAGATGATGAGGGAGCAAATCAGGCTTTTATGCATTCAGCCGTTATCACTCTTGTTGTGTTTTCGATTCTGACCGTTGTCGGACTTTGCTTTTCCGATAATATAGCAAGACTTCTCGGAGCAAACGGAACATATCTCGATATGGTTTCCGATTATATTTTCTGGTACTCGGTGTTTCTTGTTCCGTCAGGCTTTTATACTTGCTTTGCCGGTTTCAGTCGTAATGATGGCAGACCTAAGCTTTCAACCGTTGCTGCGTTAGTTTGCACTGCTGCCAACATTTTCGGTGACTGGCTGCTTGTTTATCCGTTCAAAATGGGGATTTCCGGTGCGGCTATCGCAACAGGTGCATCGCAGGTGTTTTCGGTGTTGATATTGATGACACATTTCCTCAAGAAAAGAGGTAAACTCCATTTCTGCAAATTTAAGATTCAGGTGTCGCTGTTTAAAAAAATCGTTATCAGAGGTGTTCCTGAAATGATATCTCAGTTTGCCGCACCGATAACGACAACTTCAATGAACCGTGTCCTCATTGGAATAAGCGATCCCCATGTCAATGCCTTTTCGGTTATCAGCTATGTTGGTTCGCTTTTTGCCTCACTTATGTATGGTCTTTCGATGGGAATACAGCCTTTGTTCGGTCAAAGTTATGGGGCTAAGGACGACAAGAGCCTAAGATACTATCTTTCGAGTGGCTTAAAGCTCGGAGCTGTCGGTGGAATTATAGCTTTCATTATAACGTTCCTTATGGGTAAACCTGCTTGTCTGCTTTTCGGAGCTGATGAATCTGCGGCTGAAATAGTTATTAATGCTTTGCCGAAATATTGTCTTAATTTTATTTTTGCGACAGCAAGTGCTTTGATTGCGTCATATCTTTTCTCAACAAAGAGAACAAAGTATGCAGTTACGCTGAATGTTTGCCGAAGTATAATTTTCAACTTCCTTTGCATAAGCTTTCTTCCTCTTGTTTTCGGTGAAAATTTTGTTTGGTACACCGTAGCGGTCGCTGAGGGCATATGTCTTGTTATAGCGATAGTATTGTGGAAAGTGTCAGAGCGAAAAGGAATAATATATAAATAATACTGTATCATATGATACAGCTATTGTAAAATTTTCAGATTTCTTGCCTACCGATGATCGAATTGAAATAAAGAATTGACTAAAACGTACAAAAACATATATTCTTTTTTGTTATGACAAGCATTACAAATTGGAAGTTTACTTTTGCCGAAAAGCGGTTTATAATACTTGCAATATTTGAAATGCGATGAAGATATTAAGCTCTTTCAGGATTTTTTCAGAGAGTCGGCGGTGGGTGCGAGCCGATAGATGAATGTTAAAGCTGTCTCGTATCTGAGCAGGACTCCCTAACCGTTCCGACTGCATAAGGAGTCACGGCAAGCACCGTTATCATAGCTTAGGATTTGTTTGAATCCGAAGAGTGGCTGCATAGCAGCAATGTGGGTGGTACCACGGTAAGATAGCTTATCGTCCCTGAAGCACTTAGGTGTTTCAGGGATTTTTTTATTTTTGATAAAGGAGCAACATCATGAAAAAAATCTACCTTTCAGACGTGACAATCAGAGAATGTTCAACATCAGCGGAGCATACGCTCAGCTTTAGAGAAAAGCTTGAAACGGCTAAAATGCTAGACAGACTGAACTGCGACAGCATTGAAATGCCTGAAATTAAAAATACAGCTACAGATACACTTCTTATAAAGACTATCGCAACGCTTATAAAAAACAGCGAGATTTTAGTGCCCGTCAACTATGAAACTTCATCGGTCGAGATTGCTTGGAACAGTGTCAAGGAAGCTAAGCATCCGGCACTCAAGGTCAGCGTTCCGGTTTCAGCTGTTCAGATGGAATATAAATGCGGAAAAAAGCCGAACATGGTTATGCAGATGATCAAAGACCTTGTTACCGAGTGTAAGAAGTATACGGATAACATTGAGTTTTCAGCCGAAGATGCCGTTAGAGCCGAAAAAGCCTTTTTGTTTGAGGCAGTTAATATGGCTATAGAGTGCGGTGCATCCAGAGTGAATTTCTGCGACAGTGAAGGAGCGTTGCTCCCGTCTGAAGCGGCTGAATTCTTCACTGATATATTCGAGAATGTTCCGGCATTAAAAGATATGACAGTTTCATTTGAAATGTCAGACAAACTCGGAGTTGCAACAGCCGGTGTGCTTTCGGCGGTCACAGCCGGTGTCACACAAATAAAAACTGCGGCTGAACTTTTTGATTTGCCGAGCATTGTCGGTGTGATGAACATTGTTAACAGCAGGGGAGACACTTTAGGCATAGAAAGCGATATCTGCACAACCGAGATATCGAGAGTCACAAGTCAGATAAGCCGAATAGTCAACACTGTGAAAAGCGAAACATCACCGTTTGAAAATGGTGTAAATGATTCCGATGATTCACTGACACTTGATAAGAATGATGATATCGGAGCTGTTATCAATGCCGTCAAAAAGATCGGATATGACCTTTCAGCTGAAGATAATGCTAATGTATATGAAGCCTTTAAGCGTGTCGCTCAAAAGAAAGATTTTGTCGGAACAAAGGAGCTTGAGGCAATAGTTGCATCATCTGCTTTACAAGTTCCGCCGACATATAAAATAGTCAGCTATGTCATTAACAGTGGCAATGTTATCACCGCTACAGCTAATATCGCCTTGACAAAAAACGACACACCGATAAGCGGTGTCAGTGTTGGTGATGGCCCTATTGATGCTGCGTTTCTTGCAATTGAAAAGATAATCGGTCATCACTATGAGCTTGATGATTTCCAGATAAGAGCTGTCACCGAGGGTACGGAGGCTATGGGTTCATCTCTTGTCAAGCTTCGTTCAGCAAGCGGTAAACTCTATTCCGGAACCGGAATTTCCACTGACGTTATCGGTGCAAGTATCAGAGCCTACGTCAGCGCACTCAACAAAATAGCATACGAGGAGGAATAAAAATTGAAATTAGCTTTTTCAACTAAATTCCATAAAAATAAAAGTTTTGCCGACTTTCTCACACTTGCCGAGGAACTTAAATTCGGCGCAATAGAGATACATGACGTACAGGCGGAGTGTTTCAGAGGAAAGAATTCCCCATTCAACCCCGATATGGCATCAATAACAAAGAGAACATTGATAAACGAGTCAAAGTCGATCGCCTGCATTGATGCCGATTGTGATATTGCCGATAAAAACGAAGAAGAAAATTTCCGCAAACTTGAAACAGCAATAAGCGTGGCGAACAATATCAATGTTGGGTACGTTAAAGTGTGTGCTACGGATAACTCTGTCGGCGATTTTGAATATGTCGAAGAATTTATAGGCAAGGCATTGAAAATATGCGAAGAAAAGAACGTTGTTCTGCTCATTGAAACAATGGGAATGTTCAGCGACACTGATAAGCTGTGTGAGCTTTTGAACTTCTTCGCAAGCGACTTTATAGGAGCAGATTGGAATATGTATGAAACATATTTCAAAAATGGTGAAGATGCCGAACACACGATTAAAAATCTCGGAGCTTATGTCAAACTTGTTCATATAACCGATGCTGAAGAATATGGCAAGAGAACGCTCATAGGCGAGGGAAAAATTCCGTTCAAGGATATGATGAATGCTCTGCGTTCTATAAACTATGACGGATATATCTGTATCGAGTGGGACACAAAATGGGCTGAAGGAGTAACAGACCTTGAAGTAATCCTCACTCATTTTGAAAGTTTTATGGAAGCATACGACAGCGAGAATAAGGATAAAAAATATTTCTACAATAAAACTCACACAGGAAAATTCGTTTGGAAAAAGGAAGAGCTTATAGAAAAGACCTTTTCTCAGGTTCTTGATACCATGGTTGAAGAATTTCCCGATCAGATTGCTTTCAAATATACCACACTTGACTACACAAGAACATATTCTCAGTTCAGAGACGATGTTGATACATTCGCAAGATCGCTTATCGCAATGGGAGTAAAAGCGGGAACTCATGTTGCTGTTTGGGCGACAAACATACCTCAGTGGTATATAGCGTTTTGGGCGGCAACAAAAATAGGTGCGGTTTTAGTCACCGTCAACACAGCTTATAAGATTCATGAGGCGGAATATCTGTTCAGACAATCCGATACTCATACTCTTGTTATGATAAAAGGCTACAGAGATTCACATTATGATGAAATCATGGCTGAACTTTGCCCCGAACTCAAACACACAAAGTCCGGTGACAAACTTCATTCAAAGAGATTGCCTTTCCTTAGAAATATTATAACTGTCGGCTTTGAGCATGAGGGTTGTATGACTTGGGATCAAGCAATAGAGAAGTCATCTCAAGTCCCTGTTGAAGAAGTTTGGCGTATGGCATCACTTGTCAAGAAAGATGATGTTTGCAATATGCAGTATACTTCGGGTACAACAGGATTTCCGAAAGGTGTAATGCTCACTCACTATAATGTTGTCAATAACGGCAAGTGTATAGGCGACAGAATGGATCTTTCCACAGCCGACAGAATGATGATTCAAGTTCCAATGTTCCATTGTTTTGGTATGGTGCTTGCCATGACCGCTTCAATGACACACGGAGCATCTATTATGCCTTTGCCTTATTTCTCGCCGAAGTCATCGCTTTCATGCATAAATAACGAAAGAATAACAGCTTTCCACGGTGTTCCGACAATGTTTATAGCTATGCTCCAGCATCCGGATTTCCCGAAAACCGACTTTTCATATATGAGAACAGGCATTATGGCCGGTTCACCTTGTCCGATATCGAAAATGCGTGAAGTTGTCGAGAAGATGCATATGAGCGAAATCACTATCGTTTACGGTCAAACAGAATCTTCACCCGGCTGCACTATGAGCAGTACAGACGATCCGCTTGAAGTCAGAGTTGCCACTGTCGGCAGAGCATTGCCGAAGATAGAATGTAAGATAGTCGATCCGGAAACAGGAGAGGATTGTCCTGATGAAGTGACAGGCGAGTTCGTTGCAAGAGGCTATAATATCATGAAAGGTTACTACAAAATGCCGAAAGCCACAGCCGCCGCAATCGACAATGACGGCTGGCTTCACACGGGTGACCTTGCTTGCCGCACTCCTGAGGGCAATTTCAGAATTACGGGCAGACTTAAAGATATGATAATCAGAGGCGGTGAAAATATCTATCCGAAAGAGATAGAGGAGTTCATCTATACTCACCCGAAAGTAAAAGATGTTCAGGTTATAGGTGTTCCGGATGAGGCACTTGGAGAGGAAATAATGGCTTGTATCATTCTCAAAGAGGGTGAAAGCATGACAGAGAACGAAATGAAAGATTATGTTCTCACTCACATGGCGAAACATAAAGTTCCGAAATATATTGACTTTGTTGACAGTTTCCCAATGAATGTTGCAGGTAAGATCCTCAAATATAAAATGCGTGAAGATGCGATCAAGAAATACGGCCTGCAAAAGGCTGATGCTGTTGTGACAGCATAAAAACAACTATTATAAAATGTAATCTCAAACATTACAAAATGTATCTTGCAATTTAAACTAAGTTCGTTTATAATGTACCGCAATGAAAGAATTTTCATTGAAAAAGCTATGACGAAGACGGTCACGGTTAGATCTTTTCAGAGAGTCAGCGGTTGGTGTGAGCTGATATGAATTTGAACGTAACGACCTATCACTTCCGAGCCGGAAAGATGAAAGCGAAAGCAAATAGTTTTTCTCGTGTCAGCTACGTTAGTGCTTAGAAGTTGATAGACTTCGATGAGTGGCGTAAAGGCAATAGCCAACGCAATTTGAGTGGTACCGCGGATTTAATATCCGTCTCAAAGTTTCAAGACTTTGAGACGGATTTTTTTATTGCATAAGGAGGTTTTTTAAATGGACGACAAAACCACAACAAGTCAGCTTTACGAGGTGGCTGAAAGAATTCACGAAATGCGTGACATCTGTGACTTCACAGCCGAGGAAATGGCAGAAAAGACCGAGGTTTCCGTAGAACTTTATAAGGAATACGAATCCGGTAAGATAGATCTTCCGTTCACGTTTATTCATAAATGCGCCCTTGCGTTCGATATCGGTATTACCGACTTGCTTGAAGGTCACAGTGCGGTTCTTACGAGTTACACGGTCACAAGAAAGGGAAAAGGTCAAGTCACAGCCAGTGAAAACGGCATTGAAATAAGAAATCTTGCGACAAACTTCAGAGAAAAACTTTCCGAACCCTATTGGGTTAGATATGAATATTCCGCTGACCTTGAGAACAAACCGATACATACCACAACACACGCAGGTCAGGAATTTGACTTAGTTATAAGTGGTGCTTTAAGGGTACGAGTAGGTAATCATGAAGAGGTACTTTATGAGGGCGACAGTATATATTACAACTCATCAACGCCTCACGGAATGATAGCCATAGAAGGCCGTGACTGCACATTCCTTGCCGTTGTTTTGGCAAGCGACACAAGCGTTCAGGAGATAGTTCATGACAGAGCTGTCAACGGAGTGAAGGCAACAGACAGCAGCTATGTTTGTTCAAAGTTTGTTTCTCCCACTGAGGATAAAGACGGAAATCTTGTCGCTATTGACTTTAACAATGAGGATAAATTCAACTTTGCTTTTGACATTGTTGACAATATAGCGAGAAAATCGCCCGATAAGAGAGCGCTTATCCACCTTGACAGAGATATGACCGAAAGAACATTCACATTTAAAGATGTTAAGGAACATTCAAGTCAGGCAGCTAACTACTTCAAGTCGCTGGGTATCAAAAAAGGCGACAAGGTCATGCTCGTCTTAAAAAGACACTATCAGTTCTGGTTCGCTATTCTCGGTCTCCATAAAATAGGTGCTGTTGCTATTCCTGCAACAAACCTGCTTGTCGATCATGACTTTGAATACCGCTTTAAGGCGGCAAACGTCACAACTATATTGTGTACGGCTGATGGTGATACGGCTCATCAGGTCGATCTCGCTGATGAAAAAGCGCATACACTTAAAAATAAAATAATTGTCGGCGGACACCGTGACGGCTGGAGAAATTTTGATGATGAATACAGCTTGTTTACTCGCCGCTTCCCAAGAGAAGACGATGCTCCATGTGGAGATGATCCGATGCTGATGTTCTTCACTTCCGGTACAACAGGTTATCCGAAAATTGCAACTCACAGCTATAAGTATCCACTCGGACATTATATTACAGCTAAGTATTGGCATTGTGTCAGCAAAGACGGACTTCATCTGACTATATCCGATACCGGTTGGGGCAAGGCTCTTTGGGGCAAGCTTTACGGTCAGTGGCTTTGCGAGGGTGCTGTTTTCGTCTATAATTTCGACAGATTCAATGCTTCGGAGATACTTCCGCTGTTTGCGAAATATAATATAACTACGTTTTGCGCACCTCCCACAATGTACAGAATGTTTATAAAAGAAGATCTTTCCAAGTACGATTTAAGCTCCGTCAAACACGCAACTATTGCGGGCGAGGCTTTAAACCCCGAAGTGTTCAGACAGTTCTATAACGCAACAGGACTTGAACTTATGGAGGGATTTGGTCAGACCGAGACAACGCTTTCAATAGCCAATCTCAATGGCATGAGACCGAAACCGGGTTCAATGGGCAAGCCTGTACCGCTTTATGATGTTAAGATAATGAGAGCTGACGGAACGGAGGCAGAGATAGGCGAAACGGGCGAGATATGCATAAGCACAAAGGACAAAACTCCTTGCGGACTCTTCCTCGGATATTATCTCAACGATGAAAAGACGGCTGAGGTTTGGCATGATGGCTACTATCATACCGGTGATGTCGCTTGGCGAGATGAGGACGGCTATTATTGGTATGTAGGACGTATTGACGATGTTATTAAGTCATCGGGCTACCGTATAGGGCCGTTTGAAATCGAAAACGTCATTATGGAACTTCCCTATGTTCTCGAATGTGGTGTTTCAGCCGCACCTGATGAAATAAGAGGTCAGGTCGTCAAGGCAAGCATTGTCCTGACAAAAGGAACCGAACCGACAGAGGAACTTAAAAAGGAAATCCAAACCTACGTCAAGAAACATACTGCTCCGTACAAATATCCGAGAATTGTTGTATTCAAAGATGAACTTCCCAAGACGATAAGCGGAAAGATAATCAGAAATCAGCTTTGATAAGAGGGTGTGTATATGAATTATAAGCGAGTGACACTCTTTGCCGGACATTACGGAAGCGGTAAGACGAATATCGCCGTCAATTATGCACTCAAAATGAACGCTGACGGCAAGAAAGTAGTTATTGCCGACCTTGATATAGTCAATCCATATTTCAGAACGAAGGACAGTGCCAAAGAACTCGAAAAAGCCGGAATAAGGCTGATATCCTCGGAATATGCCAACACAAACGTTGATCTGCCGGCTTTGCCGCAGGATATGTATAGCATAACCGATGATCGCAGTGAGTTTGCCGTTCTCGATATAGGCGGTGACGACAGGGGAGCATATGCTTTAGGTCGATATGCAGAGGCTATAGTTGAGGAAAACGACTATGAGATGCTTTTTGTGGTTAACTGTTTCAGACCGCTGACAAGAACGGTCGAGGACACATTACAGGTCATGCGAGAGATAGAAACAGCCTGCTCAATGAAATTCACGGCTATAGTCAACAACTCAAACTTAGGCGAAGAAACAACAGCCGAAGATGTCCTAAATTCTGTTTCATATGCGACAGAAATCTCAAAAGTTACAGGATTACCTATAAAAATGACGGCTGTTAAAGATGATATATTTAAAGAAATGCCGGCAGGCTTTGGAGATATACTTCCGTTGAGCCTGCAAAAAAAGATAAATTAGGAGGAAGATCAAATGGCTAAAGTAACATTTGTAACGGATCTTTGTAAAGGCTGCGGACTTTGTGTTGCGGCTTGTCCGAAAGGAATTGTTCAGTTGTCTCAGACAAAGCTGAACGCTAAAGGTCATCATCCGGCTGAGGTGACCGACAGTGAAAAGTGCATAGGTTGTGCGTTCTGTGCAACTATGTGTCCCGACTGTGTTATAAAAGTAGAGAGGTGATAAAAATGGCAGATAAGGTACTTATGAAAGGTAACGAAGCAATAGCGGAAGCCGCAATTCTCGCAGGCTGTCACCATTACTTCGGATATCCCATCACTCCGCAGACAGAAGTTGCGGCATATATGGCAAAACGTATGCCTAAGATCGGCGGAACGTTTTTGCAGGCTGAAAGCGAAGTTGCCGCAATAAACATGGTTATCGGTGTTGCGGCCACGGGCAAGAGAGTTATGACATCTTCATCAAGCCCCGGAGTTTCTCTCAAGAGCGAAGGCATTTCCTATCTTGCAGGCTGTGATCTTCCGGCTCTTGTTGTCAATGTTCAAAGAGGCGGCCCCGGCCTTGGTGGAATCCAACCGTCACAGTCTGACTATTTCCAATCAACAAAAGGCGGCGGACATGGTGACTATCACAATATAGTTCTTGCTCCGGCATCAGTTCAGGAAATGGCAAGTCTTACGGTCAAAGGCTTTGAACTTGCTGATAAATACAGAATGGTTGCAATGATACTCGCTGACGGTACTATGGGCCAGATGATGGAGCCGGTTTCGCTTGACATAGGTGAAGTCAAAGCTGTTGAAAAACCGTGGGCTGTCACGGGAACAAAGTGTCAAAGAGAGCATAATATAGTCAACTCACTTTATTTGAAACCGGAAGAACTCGAAAAGAAGAATTTCGAGAGATACGAAAAATATAAACAGATAGAAGAAAACGAAGCAATGTTTGAGGAATATCTCATGGACGATGCGGAAATCTGCGTTGTCGCATTCGGTATTACCGCAAGAGTTGCCAAAAACGCTATTAACGAGGCAAGAGCCAAGGGCATCAAAGTCGGAATGATAAGACCTATAACCTTATGGCCGTTCCCGAAAAAGCCGCTTGCAAAGGCAGCTGATAAATGCAAAGCGTTTATTTCGGTTGAGATGAACATGGGCCAGATGATAGAGGATATTGAGCTTGCGATCAGATGCAAAAAGCCCGTATATCTTTGCAACAGAGTCGGAGGCATGATACCCTCACCGGAAGAAGTTCTTGCAAAGATTGAAGAAACAGATAAAAACGGAGGTGCAAACTAATGTCAGTTGTATTTGAAAAACCGAAAGCACTTACAGATGCAGTGCTTCACTATTGTCCGGGTTGCACTCACGGAATAATTCACAGACTTATCGCCGAGGTTATTGACGAACTCGGAATTGAGGGCGATACAATAGGTGTTGCTTCAGTTGGCTGTTCGGTTATGGCTTATGACTATTTCACCTGCGACTTCGTTCAGGCGGCTCACGGCAGAGCACCCGCAGTTGCAACCGGAATAAAAAGAAGTGATCCGTCAAAGGTCGTGTTCACATATCAGGGTGATGGAGACCTTGCGGCAATCGGAACAGCCGAAACGGTTCACTCGGCTGCAAGACGAGAAAATATAACCGTCATATTCGTCAACAATGCTATCTATGGCATGACAGGCGGTCAGATGGCACCGACAACCCTCCCCGGTCAGGTCACACAGACATCACCCTACGGCAGAGATGTCAATTCTGTCGGCTATCCGGTCAAGGTTTGCGAGATGCTTTCAAATGTTGACGGTGCGGCTTATCTTGAGAGAGTGGCTGTGAATAATGTCAAGAACATCAAAAACGCAAAGAAAGCGATAAAAAAGGCATTTCAAAATCAGCTTGACGGAAAAGGTTTTTCACTTGTTGAGGTACTCTCGACCTGCCCGACAAACTGGGGAATGACACCTCAAAACGCACTTAATTGGGTTGATGAGAAAATGATACCCTATTATCCGCTTGGTGTTTATAAGGATATTTATGCAGAGGAGGAGACAAAATGAGCAATACCTGTAATCTTCTTTTTGCCGGTTTTGGCGGACAAGGCATACTTTTCGCAGGAAAGTTTCTTGCATACAAAGGACTTATCGAGTCTAAGCAGGTTAGCTGGCTTCCGTCTTACGGTCCGGAGATGAGAGGCGGAACTGCGAACTGCTCCGTAATTATCAGCGATGCACCTATCGGCTCGCCCATAGTTGAAAAACCCGATGTTTTGATCGCTATGAATTTGCCTTCACTTGATAAGTACGAGGACAGTGTCGTAAGCGGAGGAAAGATTTTTGTCGATTCCACACTTATATCAAGAAAAGTCAAAAGAGACGATGTTGATGTTTACTACATACCGGCGACACAGATAGCCGATGACAATAACATGAAAACTCTCGCCAACATGATAATCACGGGTAAAGTCCTAAAGGAAGTTGACGGTTTCTCAACCGATAACTTGGAACAGGCACTCAAAAAAGTCGTTTCAGCTCGTCATCAGGATTTGTTAGAGGTGAACGTCAAGGCTATCCGGGCAGGCTATAACTATGAGGGCTGATAAAATGAGAGTCAGCAGTGTTCAGCTTGATATGAAGTTTTGCGATATTGATTATAACTATGAACACGCAGAAAAGCTGATAAGAGCTGCGGCAACAAATGAAAAAGCCGATGTGATAGTTTTACCAGAAACATGGACAACGGGCTTTTACCCCACGCAGTCACTTCATTCGTACTGTGATGAAAACGGAGAGAGGATAAAAACAAAATTTTCTTCTCTTGCAAAAGAGCTGAACGTCAACATCGTAGCAGGCAGCGTTGCGACATTGAAATACGGCAAAGCATACAACACGGCGTACATATTCACAAGAAACGGCGAATGTGTAGCGGAATATGACAAAACGCACCTTTTCACTCCGATGAATGAGGATAAATTCTTTGAGTTTGGTTCTCATACTTGCACTTTTGAACTTGACGGAATTAAGTGCGGAATAATCATCTGTTATGATGTGCGTTTCCCTGAACTTGCAAGAACGCTCGCACTTGACGGAATAGAGATGTTGTTTGTCGTGTCACAGTGGCCCGATAAGCGTATACCTCACCTTGAAACGCTGACAAAGGCAAGAGCTATAGAAAATCAGATGTTCGTTGTCTGTTGCAATTCCTGCGGTAAAGCAGATGGCACGGTTTTCGGCGGCTCATCGCAGACGGTTGATCCACTCGGAAACCTTTTAGCTAAAGCCGGAAATGCAGAAGAAACAATAACAGCTGATTGCGATTTCGGTGTAATCAAAGAAATCAGAGAATCAATAAATGTTTTCAGAGACAGAAAAACAAAAATCTATAATATTTGAAAAGAGGTCAAAATCATGAAATACGAATTTCCCGTAACAAGAACAACACACCCCAAGGAGAAGCCCGATCAAAAACAGCTCGGTTTCGGCAAATATTTCACCGATCATATGTTTATCATGGATTATGACGAGGGCCAGGGCTGGCATGACGGCAAGATCGTTCCTCATGAGAAAATTTTAATTGAACCGGCATCATGTGTTCTCCATTACGCTCAGATGGTATTCGAGGGAATGAAAGCTTACAAAACACCGAATGGTGATATTCAGCTTTTCAGACCTGATCAGAACGCACAGCGTATCAACAGAACCAACGACCGTATGTGTATCCCTCACATTGACGAGGATCTGTTCGTTGAGGCTGTTCGTCAGCTTATCAAGGTCGATGTTGATTGGGTTCCCTCAGAACCGGGTACGGCTCTTTATGTAAGACCTTTCATTTTTGCCGATGAAGTTTCATTCAGCGTTCTTCCCTCACAGCATTATCACTTCATGGTAATTCTTTGCCCTGTCGGAGCTTACTACGCATCAAATGATGGCGGACTCACCACAACGAGGATCTTCGTTGAAGATGAATATATCAGAGCTGCTGTCGGCGGCACAGGCTATGCTAAGTGCGGCGGTAACTATGCAGGCGGCATGAAGGCTTCCATGAAAGCTATGGAGCATCAGTGCAAAGACGTTCTTTGGCTTGATGCCGTTGAACATAAATATGTTGAAGAAATCGGCACTTCAAACGCATTCTTCATGATAGGCGATGAAGTTATCACAGCTCCTCTTGCAGGAACTATTCTTCCCGGCATCACAAGAAATTCGGCAATCCAACTTCTCAAAAAGTGGGGAGTTAAGATTACTGAAAGAAAGCTTTCCATTGATGAAGTTGTTGAGGCATCAAAGAACGGCACTCTTAAAGAGGTGTTCGCAAGTGGAACGGCAGCGGTCATATCTCCGATCGGCTGGTTATATTACATGAATGAAGAACATCAGGTCGCTGACGGAAAAGTTGGCCCTGTGGCACAAAAACTTTACGACACACTCTATGGTATTCAGACCGGCAAGGTCGAGGACGATATGGGCTGGACAGTAAAGATCTGATTCAACAGGTGACAAGATGATAATTGATGCACATTGTCACATATATCCTGATAAGATAGCTGAGAAAGCTGCCCACAGCACGGGAAACTTTTATGATTTGCCGATGAAATATGACGGAAAGGTTTCGACTCTGCTTGAATGTGGAGAAAAAGCCGGTGTTGATAAATATATTGTACAGTCGGTTGCTACGACACCGAAGCAGGTTTCGTCTATAAACCATTTCATCGCAGATACAGTCAAAATGTATCCCGAAAAAATGATCGGTTTAGGCACATTGCACCCTGACAGTGAGGATATTAAGGGCGATGTCGAAGAATTGATAAAACTCGGACTTCACGGTGTAAAGTTGCACCCCGATATTCAGAAATTTAAACTTGACGATTATAGATGTTTAAAAATTTATGATCTTTGCGAGAAAAATCATTTACCGATACTCATTCACACGGGCGATAATCGCTATGATTATTCAAATCCGAATAGGTTGATACCGATACTTGAAATATACACGGAACTTTCGGTTATCGGAGCGCATTTCGGTGGCTGGTCGATTTGGAATGAGGCATCAAAAAAGCTCTGCGGATTTAAGAATTTTTATGTTGATTGTTCATCATCATTTTATATGCTTGATGATGAAACTATCAAAGAAATAATTTCAAGATATACACCCGACCGTGTGCTTTTCGGAACAGATTATCCCATGTGGGATCCCGATGAGGAGCTTAAACGTTTGCGTTCACTCGGCTTAAGTCAGGAAGATATCGAAAAAATCGAATATAAAAACGCACTAAAGGCATATTCAATCAAAATTTAAAATTTTTTGAACCGCAGGATATTTTTCTGCGGTTCATTTGCATATTGAAGATAGAGTCCGTTTTTTTGGACACATTGTATTGTATTATATCAATGTCAAAGGGAGAATAAGAACCCCCGATTTGTTTAATGCCGATGTATGACAAGAGCCTTGCACTATATTTGAAAACTGATTTTTATTTACTGTTTATCCCTTTCTTTTTGTATTGTTGTGACCTTTCTTTTTTTCTTTTTTACTGACTTGTTCAGACATCGGTTTGGCTGATATCAGCCAAAAGGACAAAGATGTGTTGTTTCAACGCACTTTGTCCTTTTTTTGTGTAAACTTAAGTATACAACGAAAGAAAATTTGGAAGATTGAATTAAATTGTAAAAAATATTTGAAAATTTGAAAAACATATGATATACTGTATTTTGGATAAGAATTTAACATGAAGAAAACTGCATAAATCAAAAATCAAGGAGGTACATTATGAACAAACAGTATAGGACTTTGACCGTTATTTTAATGGTCATATTGCTCGCCGCAATGTTGTCACTTGGCACATCGGCAGCCGGTGAAAAAGTCTGTGAAAGAATTACGGTCGAAACTTTTGATGAGCTTAAAGAAGCTCTTGAGGTGACAACAACACAGACCAATCCGCCCGAAAGACTTATTGTACTCGAAAAAACGATCAGCAACTATAAAGGCGAAGGACTTATTGAAATAACTTATCCGGGAAAGATCGCTCTTGATCTTAACGGAAAAAGTATTACTGTTACCAATACATCTACCGACAGCGGCATACTGTTTTATCTCGGCGGTGACAGCGAAATGGACTTCACTCTTGTCAATACTTCAACAACTCAAAGCACGGTGACATTAAAAAGTGATATTGATATGAGTGCTTTGTTGATGTCGGATAATCAAAATGCAAATCTTAATATTTTGAGTACGGCAAAGTATAGTTCGACTTCTTCGACAAGCGTTGTGAGTCCTAAGATAAAATTAAAAACTCAAGCGGTTGATACCAGCAATACTGCATTGCATTTTACACTGTGTTTTGCCCAAGCGGATAAGGTTTATATCAGCGGAACTCAGTTAAATAACCAAACGAAGAATCCTTGCAATATTTATTTTGATTCTGTTCCGAACAGCTTTCTTATCACCGGAAAGAGTGACCTTAAGGTTGGCACATCTTTTGTAACAAATACCACTTGCTCCAACATATGTTTCAATAGCGACATAAGCAGTGCCACTGATATAGAATTCGGCAGTTGCGTTGTTTCCGCATATACAAACAGCCGTAAGGTCAACCTTTTAAAATCGTTTGACAATCTAAATAATTATGTTATAAGTGATATGCTTATATATGATGGAGAAGAAAAGCCCGAATATATTAAGATCAAATCAGGAAATGTTGTCAAATCTGACTGGACAAGCGCAGTTGATATAGCGGAGACAATACAATTTGTTTTCCGTTGTTGTGATAATCTTGAAACGGCTGACATAACCGAGGAGGACACTGTTGCAGGGCATATATCCAAATGCAACAAGTGTGGCGGTATCGTCAAAATAACTCCACATAATTTTGATCCTTCGACAAGTCACGAAGTCGAACCAACTTGCACAACACCGGGTTCAAAAGCCAGCTGCAAATGCAGCGATTGTGACTACTCAACCGCTTCTGAGTTCAGACCTGCTCTCGGTCATACCGAAGTGAGTGTCAAAGGTAAAGAGGCAACCTGCACTGAAACCGGCCTTACCGATGGAATAAAATGCTCAGTTTGTAATGAGTTTATCAAGGAGCAGACTATTATTCCCAAGAAAGATCATAAAAATGATATAGATATTCCGGCTATAGAAGCGACCTGCACCAAAACAGGTCTGACAGCAGGTAAGAAATGCTCGGCTTGCGGAAATGTCACTGTCAGCCAAACTGAAATTCCCATTAAGCCACATACAGTAGTTGCTGATCCTAAGGTTGAGGCAACTTGCATTAAAGATGGAAAAACCGCAGGAACTCATTGTTCTGTTTGCAACACGGTCATAGAAGCTCAAAAAACAATTCCCGCTACCGGTCATAAAGAAGAAACCGTTGTTGAGGCGAAAGCTCCCACTTGCACCGAACAAGGTTCTACCGAGAAAAAGCAATGCTCTGTTTGCAACACGGTCACTGCTGAAATCAAAGCCATTCCGGCTTTGGGACACAACATTGATAAAACCAATTGGGTAATTGATACCGAACCCTCCTGCATAGACAAAGGCTCAAAGTCACACCATTGCACACGTTGCAATTATAAGGAAGATATAACGGAAATGCCATCATTGAACACACACAGATTCAGCTCTGAGTGGATTGTTGATAAAGAACCGACTTGCACAGAAAACGGATCTGAGTCACGCCACTGTTCACGCTGTGATGCAAAGACCGATATCAGAGAAATAAAGTCAAAAGGCGGACACGATATTGTTATCGACTCGGCGATTGATGCTACTTGTACCACTGAAGGCAAAACCGAGGGTGAACACTGTTCTGTCTGCGGAGAGATTATAAAAAAGCAGGATATCATACCCGCTTCACATACTGTTGTAATCGACAAAGCCGTTGCTGCGACCTGCACAAAGACTGGCAAAACAGAAGGCAAGCATTGCTCGGTTTGTGGCACAGTTATTGTTGCTCAAAAAAACGTATCTGCAACAGGACATAATAATGTCGCAATAAAAGCTGTAGCTGCCACTTGCGATAAAAACGGTTTAACAGCAGGAACAAAATGTTCGGTTTGCGGAACTGTCACAAAAGCTCAGACAACGGTCAAAGCTAAGGGACACTCATATAAAACGACAACTAAAAAAGCAACTCTTACGGCTAATGGATCTGTCGTAACCAAGTGTACAGTTTGCAGCAAAGTTAAATCGAATGTTGCAGTTTCCAAGATAAAGACGGTCAAACTTTCAAAGTCAAGCTTGACATATAACGGAAAGAAACAGCAACCGACCGTTACCGTCAAAGATAACGCAGGAAAGACGTTGAAAAACGGAACGGACTACACGGTTGCATATGCAAAGGGCTGTAAAAATGTCGGACAGTACACTGTAACGATTACGTTCAAGGGCAATTACAGCGGCTCTAAAAAACTTACTTTTAATATTGTACCCAAGGGTGCATCTGTCTCGAAGCTCACGGCAGGCAAAAAACAGTTAACCGTGAAGTGGAAAAAGCAGGCAACTCAAACCACAGGCTATGAGATACAGTATAGCACTAAGTCGAATATGAAAAGTGCAAAGACCGTCACTGTAAACAAAACCGGAACAACATCAACAACTATCAAAAAGCTTAAAAGCGGAAAGAAATATTATGTACGCATAAGAACCTATAAGACGGTAAAGATTGGTGGAAAAAATGTCAAACTTTACTCGGCATGGTCAAAGGTGAAGAATGTCAAAGTGAAATAAACATATCAGATACGAACGGCATATGCAGCTGCATATGCCGTTCGTCATTTTTCACAAATTTATCTTGATTTAGCGTTCCAAACATGATAGAATAAAACAAACTAACAATATGAAGGGATATGGTATTATGTTTTTAGCTAAGACTTTCAAGTCAATTGTCGCATTTATAATGTCGGCGTTGATGACATTTTCTTCCGGTGTTGTTGCCGATAACGCAAAGACACAACCGGAAAATAACGCTTATTCTGTCACACAGAACAAGATATCAAACGCATCAGACACCGATTCGTACCCGATAGTTATAGTGCCGGGAATAAATCATTCAAAGACTTACCTTTGCGATGAAAACGGAAATATAAAGACGGATTCGGATGGCGAAGAAATCGGTGGAACATTACTCTATTTTGATACAGATGAAATAAAAAAACAGATTCCAAAGTTGATAGTGCCTCTGTTTAAGATGCTGATAACTCAAAAAGATAACGGCTTTACTGATAAGGTATATGAAGCTTGCACGAACATATTTTCCGTTCAGGCAACAGATGAAAACGGAAACAATAAAAATAATATTGTTACAAAAAAATATAATTATCCGATTTCCGAAATGAGCGAAGACGAAAAATCATGGGTATATCGCATGATCCCAATGCAAAAACTCACCGATGAGATAGGTGAAGATAACGTTTATTTCTTCACATTTAACCTTTTTGGAAATGTTATGGATTCAGCTAAGGAGCTTGATGAATATATTCAGTTTGTCAAAGAATCCACAGGCAAGGATAAGGTCACGCTGATGAATGTCAGCCTCGGTGGCAGTGTGTTCACGGCATATCTTGACGAATACGGAAGTGATGACTTACATCAGGTTGTGAATGTTGTTGCGGCTCTTGACGGCACGGATATCGTGGCGGATATGATGACAAGAGATTTTAAGCTCGATGATGAATACTTCTATCATGAATATCTCGCAATGATAGCCGATGAAAACTTCGGCGATATCGCATACGGTTATTTGATAAATGCGGCTCTCAGAATTTTCCCGAAATCTGTTTTTCAGGGAACAGTTACTCGTGCCATGGACGCTTTGCTTGAACAGCTTATGATAAACTGTCCTCAAATTTGGGCTTGCGTTCCCGGTGAAAGATATGATGAAGTTGCGGCAAAGTATTTCTCAAATGGAGAAAAAACTACTCTTAAGGCAAAACTTGACCGTTACCATGAGGCTCAGTTAAATCTCAGAGAAAATGTTCTAAACGCTGTTTCTTCCGGTGTACGTATTGACAATATTTGCGGTGCCGACCTTGGCTACGGCGAAGTTGAGTATTCTTTCTTTAATATAGTGAAATCGGCCGGAAGTGTCAATTCAGATGGTATAATACCTCTTTATTCAGCCTCGATGGGTGCAACCGGAGCTGCACCCGGAACAACACTTTCTGTAAGCGGCAAATATATCAACGATAAACAGACTGTTGATCTTTCAACGTCTGTTTTGCCGGACAACACATGGGTGTTTGTTTCACAGCATCATGAAGTTGGCAACAACAGTGCGGTTTTAAATCTTGCCAAAGCGATCATTGTTACTCCGGATGAAGTGAAAACTAACTCATATAATGAAAATTATCCGATGTTTAACGGCTCGGAGTATGATAAAACACTCCGCCGTTGGAGACTTCCGACAGCAAAGGAGATCGACAAATCGAATCTTTCAGCAGAAGATGCGGCTGAACTTTCAGCGGCTATAGCTCAAGCAGAGGCTGCACTTGATAACACTATAGCTGATCAATCGGCTATTGATGCAGCTCAAACAAGGCTTGAAAACATAATGCAGAAACTCGGAGCATTTGAGCCTTCACAGGAAGAATCGCCTATATTGCCGATTCTCAGAAAGATAGCCGAATATATCAGTTTGGCAATGCTTAAGATATATGGCTCAAACGGTTTTTCCGATGGAGTTACACTTGCCGAAAGATTTAATAAGATAGCTGCTGCAAAAACTTATTTGGTATCTTAATTTGACTATTGCAATATGCTACGGCGTGACGAGGTTTACTTCGTCACGCCGGTTTTATTGCAGCAAGTTGGTCTGTGCGGGGGGCAAAAGCATCGGTGCTACGCACCGATGGCACGGGCTTCGCCCGTGCGTTTCCCCAAAGGGGAAACCTTTTGCCTTTTAGCAGGAACCTACCTCTGTTAGTGGCAAGCAGCCGCCGAAGGTGGCTGCTTGCCGACTCTCGGCGGCTCGCAGAGCCGCAACGAATCTCACAATATGTTGTATTTTTCCCCTTGATTTTAAGCACTATTTAGTGTATAATCTGTGTTAATATGGAAAATTATGCGTTAGAATGTGAAACTTCGTTTCCAATGACATTGCAGTTAAAAGGAGAGTATCATGGCGAAAAAGAAAACCTACAGTAATGACGATATAGTTGCTCTTAAAGGGCCGGATAAGGTGCGACTTCGTCCGGCGGTCATTTTCGGTTCAAACGGACTTGACGGCTGTGAACACTCTGTGTTCGAGATTTTGTCAAACTCTATAGATGAGGCGAGAGAGGGCTACGGAAACAGAATAGTTGTGACTCGTTTTCTTGATGGTTCAATCGAGGTTCAGGACTTCGGACGAGGCATTCCTGTTGATTATAATAAAAAGGAAGAAAAATATAACTGGGAACTTCTTTTCTGTCAGATGTACGCAGGTGGTAAGTACAAGACGAACTCCGGCGGAACATATGAGTTTTCTCTTGGACTTAACGGTTTGGGACTTTGTGCAACACAGTTTGCCTCAGAGTATATGGATGCAGAAGTTAAGCGTGACGGATATAAATATAATCTGCACTTTGAAAAAGGATGGAATGTCGGCGGATTAAAACAAGAACCTTATGGCAAGAAAGGCGATACCGGAACAAGAATAAGATGGAAACCAGACCTTGAAGTTTTCACTGAAATCGACATTCCGCTTGAATATTATCAAGAGATAATAAAAAGACAGGCGATAGTCAATAAGGGTGTCAAATTTGAGATCAAAAATCAGATAAAGGGTGGCTTTGAGACATACGAGTATTATTATGAGGACGGCATAACCGACTATGTTAAGGAAATAGTAGGGGATACCGCTATGACAACAGTCAGCTCATGGTCAGGCGAAAGAATGGGCAGAGACAGAGACGACCTGCCCGATTACAGAGTTAAAATGAATTTCGCCCTTGCTTTTTCAAATAAAGTTCAGCTTATAGAATACTATCATAATTCAAGCTGGCTTGAATTTGGCGGTTCACCCGATGATGCGGTTAAAAATGCCTTTGTTTATCAGATTGATGCTTATATTAAGCAGGCAGGGAAGTATACAAAGAGCGATTCAAAGATAAAATTCCAAGATGTAGCCGATTGTTTAGTGCTTGTTTCGTCATCATTTTCAACAGAAACGTCATATATGAATCAGACGAAAAAAGCGATAACGAATAAATTCATCAAGGAAGCGATGATAGAATTTCTCCGTCATAATTTGGAGGTCTATTTCATTGAAAATAAGCTTGATGCGGACAAAATAGCCGATCAAGTGCTTATAAATATGAGATCAAGAGTTAAAGCCGAAACAGCAAGACTTAACATCAAAAAGAACCTTACCGCCTCTATTGATATGGCTAACAGAGTTCAGAAATTTGTCGATTGCCGAAGTAAAGACGTCAGTCGCCGTGAGCTTTTCATAGTGGAGGGCGATTCAGCTCTTGGTTCATGTAAGCAGGCGAGAGACTCCGATTTTCAGGCTATAATGCCTGTCAGAGGTAAGATTCTTAATTGCCTCAAGTGTGACTATGACAAAATATTCAAAAGCGATATAATTATGGATCTTGTTAAGGTACTCGGCTGCGGTGTCGAAGTCAAAGCAAAGAGTGCAAAAAAAGATATCTCAACCTTTAATCTTGATTCGCTCAGATGGAACAAAATAATAATTTGTACCGATGCCGATGTTGACGGATTTCAGATAAGAACTTTGATCTTGACGATGATATACCGTCTTGCACCGACTCTTATAAACGAGGGCAAGGTCTTTATAGCTGAATCTCCGCTATATGAAATAACATCTAAGGGACAAACATGGTTTGCATATACCGAGAAAGAAAAAACTGCCGCACTCGAAGAAATCGGCAATGCTAAGTATACTGTTCAGCGTTCAAAGGGACTTGGTGAAAACGATGCCGATATGATGTCACTGACAACAATGCATCCCGACACAAGACGCCTTATTAAGGTCAATCCCGATGATGTGATCAAAACAGCGGAAAAATTCGACCTGCTTTTGGGCGATAACCTTTCGGGTAGAAAAGATCACATAGCTCAAAACGGCCACTTATATATTGATCTGACCGATGTCAGCTGAGAAAGGAGGAAACCAATTTGGCAAAGAAAAAGACAACAAAAAAAGACAATAACAGCGGAATTGACCGTGAATTGCTTGAAAACACTCATATTCTCGGTGCAGGCGAAGTCGTTGAACAGCCGATAACCGAAACACTTGAAATTAATTATATGCCGTATGCGATGAGCGTTATTCTCTCACGAGCTATTCCTGAAATTGACGGTTTCAAACCTTCTCACAGAAAGCTTCTTTATACCATGTATAAAATGGGGCTTCTTACCGGAGCTAAAACAAAGTCAGCGAACATAGTCGGTCAGACAATGCGACTTAACCCTCATGGTGATGCGGCGATATATGAAACTATGGTTCGACTTTCAAAGGGCCATGAGGTTCTTCTTCACCCCTATGTTGACTCAAAGGGTAACTTCGGTAAAGGATACTCCCGTGATATGCAGTATGCTGCATCACGTTACACAGAGGCAAAGCTTGCACCTATTTGTGCCGAACTTTTCAGAGATATTGACAGAGATACAGTTGATTTTGTTGATAACTATGATAGCACAACCACCGAGCCGACACTGTTTCCGGTAACATTCCCGTCTGTTCTTGTCAATGCCAACACAGGCATTGCCGTAGGTATGGCAAGCTCAATATGCTCTTTCAATCTTAAGGAAGTATGTGAAACAACGATAGAGATAATCAAAAATCCCGACCACGAGGTAGCCGACACTTTGATTGCTCCCGACTTTATCGGTGGCGGTATGATTCTTTATGACAGGGCAGCTATTGAAGAAGTTTACAGAACCGGTAGAGGCGGAATCAAAGTCAGAGCAAGATATAAATATGACAAGGATTATAACTGTATTGATATAACAGAAATTCCGCCGACAACGACTTGCGAGGCGATAATTGACAAAATAATTGAAAAGGTCAAGGCCGGTGCGATAAAAGAAATATCCGACATAAGAGACGAAACGGACAAGTCCGGCTTAAAGATAACAATTGACCTTAAAAGGGGAGCAGATCCCGAAAAGCTTATGCAGAGGCTTTATAAAATGACACCGCTTGAAGATTCTTTCCCATGCAACTTCAATGTTCTTATTAACGGTATGCCCAGAGTGTGCGGAGTTAAGGAACTTTTGAGTGAATGGATAGTTTTCAGAGCTAACTGCGTTTACAGACGTGTTCAGTTTGATCTCAAAAAGGCGAGCGACAGACTTCACCTTTTGAAGGGCCTTGAAAAAATACTTCTTGATATTGACAAGGCTGTTAAGATAGTCAGAAACACAGTTGAGGAAAGCGAAGTCGTACCTAATCTCATGATAGGTTTCGGCATCGACAGAATACAGGCGGAATATGTTGCGGAAATTAAACTGCGTCATCTCAACCGTGAGTACATTTTAAAACGACTTAACGATATCGAGAGCTTAACTTCTCAAATAGCGGAAATGCAGGACGTACTTTCAAGCAAGGCGAAGATAAAGAAAATCATCGTCAAGGAGCTTAAAGAAGTCATCGAGAAGTATGGTCAGGAAAGACGGAGCGAGATATGCTATGCCGCAGATATCGAGGAAGAAGTCGAGGTAGAAGAAGTTCCTGATTATCCGGTCACATTGTTCTTCACTAAAGAGGGCTATTTTAAGAAGATAACGCCTTTGTCACTGAGAATGAGTGGTGATCACAAGCTTAAAGAAGGAGACAGAATAATCCAGACAATAGAAACAACGAACGGCAAGGAACTGCTTTTCTTCACTGACAAATGTCAAGTTTATAAAGCTAAGGTTTCGGATTTTGCCGACACTAAGACCAGCGTTTTAGGCGAGTTTGTCGCAAGCAAACTTGGAGCTGATCAAGACGAAAAGATGATCTATACCGTTGTCACTGACAATTATTCCGGCTATATGCTGTTCTTCTTTGAAAACGGCAAGGTCGCAAAGGTCGAGCTTTCATCATATGCGACAAAGACAAACAGAAAGAAGCTTATAAAGGCTTATTCCGCTAAAGCACCGCTTGCCGATATAAAGTACGTTCAGAATGATTGCGATATTGTCGTTAAGTCATCGGCAGGAAGATTGTTGCTGTTTAACACGGGTGCAATTTCACCGAAAACGACTAAAGACACTATAGGCGTTTCGGTCATGACACTTAAAAAAGGACACCGTGTCGTTTCGGCAAGAGACTATGTTGACGGTGAATTTTCAAAACCATATAGATATAAGACAAAGAATCTTCCGTCAGCAGGCGCTCTCTTGAGTGCAGAAGATGCAGGCGAACAGCTTGAACTGGTTTAATATAAAATAAAATCACACAGTATGACTAAGAAAATGGCTCTATAATAATTGTTGCGTTATCCGGACAATTATTATAGAGCCAAAATGATTTGATTAATTGAAATGCTTGCCGGAGTCTTGACTTTTTCAATTGCAATCACTATAATCATACCAACATATAAACTTAAACTTAACTTTAAGGAGAAAAGCTATGACTTATACTGTAGGAGAAATGGCAAGAAAAATAGGCGTTGCTCCGTCAACTCTCAGATATTACGATAAAGAGGGATTATTGCCGAATGTCGAACGTTCAGGCGGAGGTGTCAGACTTTTTAAAGATGATGATTTATCATGGTTAAACATTATCGAGTGCCTGAAAAAAACAGGAATGTCTATCAAAGAGATAAAACAATTTGTCGATTGGTGCATGGAGGGTGACTCAACGATAGAACAAAGACTTGAACTTATCGACAGACAGCGTGAAGAAGTTGAAAGGCAAATGAAACAGCTTAAAAATACTCTTGAAACTTTGGAGTATAAGCATTGGTATTATGACACAGCGAAGAAGGCAGGCACTTGTGAAATACACAAAAGCATAAAAGATGAAGATATCCCCGAAAGAATAAGAAATATTAAAAACAAGATACATTCAAAACAGTAAAAAATGACTGCACATTCTCAGTGCAGTCATTTTGTATAATATGAATATATTAGTCAACTGTAACTGTTCCGTCTTCGGAAACGGTTATCTTCATGCCTGTCTTGACATATTCAAGGAACTCATCGCCGAGATTGTCAATTGTCGGCATGGATTGATCTGTCCAAACTTCGGAAAGAACCGCACCCGCAGCTGCAAGTGAGTCTATCTCCTTTGAGAACAGCAGGCAAGCGGGATTTCTGCCCATAGCTGTTGCACAGTAGAGAACCATTCCGCCGGTCGTTGAGCCTATTGTCTGAGGCAGACAAAGAGCTACACCTGCCATTGGCTTGTTATAGATGTCCGCATTGTTTTGATCGCCGCACTTAGCTTCTTTGTCTCCGAACATAAGCGAGTGCTGGAATGATGCGAGGGTATTGAAACCACCGTGAGAAACGAGAGCTGTTGCCTCTGCCTTACCGGGTACTACCGGTCTGCCTTTAAAAGTTTTCATAATGCTTATACCCCCTTAGTGATCTTTTCAAGAATTTCAGCACTTGTGTAATATCTTGAAGAAGTGTATGTGCGAAGTTTGTTTGAGTTTGTGATAACGGGCTTTTTGCCGCAAAGCGGATTGTTCATATACATCAGCGGACATATATAGCTGAGAATGACGCCTGTCTTTTTAAGTCTTTCGGCATATTCGGTCTTATTGAATTTTTCGACAACTGCCGGTGCAGAGGTGAATACTGTCGGAATCTGTACCTTTGAATTGCCTGCTTTTTTAAGACCTGCCTCAACGTTTTCTGTCCATTCGATAAGCTGGCTGAATGTCAGATGCGGACAGCCGACAAAGCAAAGCTTGGGTTTGGCATTCTGATCTTTCCAAATGCAAGGATAGCTGTCTTTGACTCTCTTGAGTTCAGCATCGTCAATGACATATGTCTTTGCACCGTCTGCGATAATGCTTTCTCCCTGCTCTTTAGCTTCGGGTGTCAAACCTGCGATATGATAAAGACCGACAGCACCGTTACTTGCGGTTGCTGCGCCAAAGTCTTTAAGGTACGCTTTAGCATCATCTGTAAGTTCAGTTCCTATAAAGTCTGTAAGACCCTTGACATAGGGAACATCTTCCATAACTTTCACGCCGATAGCTGAACCTAAAATCTGAGCTTCCGGCTTTTCTTTGGTCTTGACCTCAACTATCCATGTTGCTTTTCTTCCCTCATCAGTGAGAAGTCCGAACTTAGGAACATATCCGACTATTGAACCGAAAAGTTCGATAATACCGGAATTGCGGTTGCAACGTGCGCCAAGAACAGAGTTGGCGTACACAACGGCAGAGGACTCAGCCCATGAAAGGATATCGCCCTTTTCGGGAATATTTCCTATTTCGTCCATATAGCAAGCACAAGTGTAAGCATCATCGCTGACAAGGCCCAGCTTGCGGAGCTGTTCGTCATAACTCTTCTGAGAGTTATACATAAACTTGTTGAATATGAGCTTTTCGATGAGATTAGCCGGCACATTCTTGTCAAGAGGTTTCGGATCAACCGAGAACTTCTGAGCGCTCAAAGCGTTTCCGGCGATAAGCTCGTCAACAAGACCGTAAACCGGTTTCATAACGCCTAAGCCAAATGAAGTAACAAGATGTCCCATCTTGCTGGTGACAGGCACCATTTCGGTTGCACCGAAGGTTTCACCGTACATAACGAGGGTTTTCATTACCTTCGCCATGGTTTCGCCCTTTTTGCCATCGAGTATGGCCTGCTGTTCGGGTGTTAAATTCATAAATATCAATCCTTTCAGATAAGCACCGCCCAATTCAACTCTTGGTGCGGCAGAAATTATTTATCCATTGATATTTTAACTGTGTGATAAAATATTGTCAATACCTTTGGAAAAAAGCCGAAGAAAAATTATAAAGAAATCTTTCAGTACTTGCTTTTTTATTTGTTTACCTATATAATGTATCTGAAAAAATCTGCCTTAACGATTTGTGAAAGTCGGCGGGTGTTATGGAGGAATCGAATATGGATAAAAAGTATGATGCACTGTTTACCCCTTGGAAGATAGGTAACTGTGAGATTAAAAACCGAATTGTACTGACAAGTATGGGAGGCACAGACCTTTTCGGTTGGATGGAAAAGAACCATTTTGACAAAGATGGCGCTCGTTTCATCATGGAAGTCGCTAAGAACAATGTCGGACTTGTTCTGCCCGGTTGTCAGCCTGTCTATAACCCGATGTTTGGTCAGTGGCTTTATAAAAACAAAAAAATGTATGATGACCTTAAGAAGTGGATGCCTGAACTTCACAAGACAGGTGCGAAACTCTTTGTTCAGCTCACAGCCGGTTTCGGTCGTTCATTCACCATCAGCAGCATGATGGAAATGCTTTACACAAATCCTGTTCTTCGCAAAATCAGCAAGCCGTTTATGGATCTTGATAAGATAACAGCTTCAGCGAGTGCTTCACCTAACCGTTGGTCGGATAAAGTTCCGTCAAGAGAGATGACGGTTGCCGAAATTCATGAGTTTGTCGAGGCCTTTGCAAAGAGTGCAAAAATGCTCAAAGATGCCGGCGTTGACGGTGTTGAAATTCACGCTGTTCATGAGGGCTACCTTTTAGATCAGTTTACATTTAAATATGTTAATAAGCGTACAGATGAATACGGTGGATCGTTTGAAAACCGCTATCGTTTTGCAGTTGAGATCGTCAAGGCAATAAAAGATGTTTGCGGAAAGGACTTTCCGGTTTCACTCAGATATAGCGTAATTTCAAAGACAAAAGGCTTCAGACAGGGCGCACTTCCCGGTGAGGACTATGTTGAAGTCGGCAGAGATATGGAAGAATCAGAAAAGGCCGTTAAATATCTTCAAGATGCAGGTTATGATTGCCTTAACTGTGACAATGGTACATATGATGCTTGGTATTGGGCGCATCCGCCGATCTATATGCCCGAAAACTGCAACCTTGCAGATGTTGAGCATATAAAGAAGTTCGTTGATATTCCTGTTATCTGTGCAGGACGTCTTGATCCGGCTGTTGCGGCAGAGTCGATCAGAAACGGCGGAATAGATGGTGCAGGCTTTGCACGTCCGTTCCTTGCAGACCAAGAATGGGTTACAAAGCTTATCAATGACAGAGAAGAAGATATCCGTCCTTGTATTCTTTGCCACAACGGTTGTTTCAATATGTGTCATTATAAGGGCGTTCCCAATGATCAAGATCTTTCTGACAGTTTGCATCTTTCACGTTGCGCTATCAATGCGGAAACGATGCAGTGGGATAA
Organism: uncultured Faecalibacterium sp.; assembly: GCA_964616655.1. Lineage (GTDB taxonomy): Bacteria > Bacillota > Clostridia > Oscillospirales > Acutalibacteraceae > UBA6857. Next base: position 54,108 of record CAZTSC010000001.1, on the reverse strand, counting down.
GCACTATATCAAAAAGACAAATTCGCCCAAGACAGTTCATATAATCGGTGGCGGTATCGGTGGTATGGAGGCTGCTCTTGTGCTTAAAAAGAGAGGTCACACTCCGATAATCCATGAAAAGAGCAATGTTCTTGGTGGAACATTTATCCCGGCAAGTGCCGAATCATATAAAGGAAAGCTTAGAGATCTTCTTGAGTGGTACAGACTTCAGATAGCCAAGAATGATATTTCCGTTCAGTTTAACGATGAGATCAAAGATATTAGCGTTCTCGGTGATGTACCCGTAATTGTTGCGACCGGTTCAGTTCCCAGAATTTTGAGAAAGGTTCCCGGTTATGAGAAGATGGTTGAGGGTTGCGATTATCTTAACGGAAAACCGGTAGGTCAGACTGTAGCTGTAATTGGCGGTGGTCTTACCGGTTGTGAAATAGCTTATGAAATAGCACTTCAGGGTAAAAATCCAATAATTGTTGAGATGAAAGATGACCTTATCAGTCAGAAAGGTGTATGTCTTTCAAACTCATCATATCTCAGAGAGTGGTTTGCTCTTCACGAAGTTCCAGTTTATCTTGAGACCTCACTCAGAGAGGTCAAGGACGGTTCAATCGTCTGTGCAGATAAGTCAGGCAAGACGTTTGAAGTTAACTGTGACTCTGTTATCAGCTGTGCAGGTTATATTTCAAATCCTGTTGCTCCGGAAGGAAAGAATGTTTATTTGGTTGGCGACTGCAAGCAGATAGGCAATCTTCGCTCAGTTGTTTGGAGAGCATGGGACATTGCAATGAAAATTTGATATATGCAGAAAAAAGGCACCCTGACGGGTGTCTTTTTTGGAGGGTAGAGCAAACAGCTGATGTGTTTTAAGTTCTTAGATTTTCTATTAAAACCGGTTTGCTATGCAGCGTTCGTTCGGCACCCCACTCGTGCTACGCACTCGTGGGGTACACACCCGACCGCTGTCCGCCCGCTTCGCGGGCGGGCTTCCCTTCGACCTATAAATCTATATCCACATCAAAACTTCCCCGTACAAACAAATTCACTAAAAAACGAAAAATTTTTTCAAAATTTCTTGCATTTGTATTCCGACTATGATATACTATCTCAGCAAAAACTCACGCATAGGAATTATTTGTCGGTGCGATTTATAAAAATCGTTGCAAATCAGAACTATGCGGCGGTTAAACTAAGGAGGATAAAATCATGTCAGTAGTATCTATGAAACAGTTACTCGAAGCAGGTGTTCACTTTGGACATCAGACCAGAAGATGGAACCCCAAAATGGGCGAATACATCTTCACAGAAAGAAACGGCATCTATATCATCGACCTTCAGAAAACAGTTAAGAAGATCGAAGAAGCCTACAAGTTCATCAGAGAAATATCGGAGCAGGGCGGCGAAGTTCTCTTTGTCGGCACTAAGAAGCAGGCTCAGGATTCCATCAAGGAAGAAGCTATCCGCTGCGGTATGCCGTTCGTTAACGCTCGTTGGCTCGGCGGTATGATGACAAACTTCAACACAATCAAGACAAGAATCAAGAGACTTGAGCAGCTCAAGAAGATGAAGGAAGACGGTACATTTGAACTTCTTCCCAAGAAGGAAGTTGCTAAGCTTGAGCTTGAGATCGAAAAGCTTGAAAAGTTCATGGGCGGTATCACAGAGATGAAGAAACAGCCGGCTGCTTTGTTCATCGTTGATCCTCGCAAGGAAAAGATCGCTGTTGCCGAAGCTAGAAAACTCGGTATCCCCATCGTTGCTATCGTTGACACAAACTGCGATCCCGATGAGGTTGATTATGTTATCCCCGGTAACGATGACGCTATCCGTGCAGTAAGACTTATTGCAGGTGCTATGGCTGACGCTATCATCGAGGGCAGACAGGGCGAGCAGAATGCTCCCGAAGCAGCAGAAAATGTTGAAGAAGCAGTTGAGGAAGTAGCTGCTGAATAATCAAAAACACAACGGGCGGATTTGAAATTCATATCCGCCTGATTTTGGATAAGTAATTTTATGACTTAATATAGGAGGAATTTACTATGGCATTTACAGCTAAAGACGTGCAGCTCCTTCGTGAAAAGACCGGAGTTGGCATGATGGATTGCAAGAAGGCACTCGTTGAAACAGACGGTGACATTGATAAGGCTATTGATGTTCTTCGTGAGAAGGGCTTAGCATCAGCAGCAAAGAAAGCAAGCAGAGTTGCAGCAGAAGGTGTTGTTGCAGCTTACAGTGACGGCAAAGCCGGCGCACTCGTTGAGATCAACTGCGAAACAGACTTCGTTGCTAAGGGCGAAAAGTTTGTAGGACTTGCATCACAGATCGTTAAGACTGTTGTTGAGAAAGATCCCGCTGACCTTGATGCTCTTCTTAAGCTCACCGTTTCAGACGGCACAGAAACAGTTGAAGAAGCTGTTCAGGAAGTATTCCTTGCTCTTCGTGAGAACATGAAAGTTCGCCGTTTCGTTCGTGCAGCAGCACCGGTTGCCACATATATTCATATGGGCGGCACAGTTGGTGTTTTGGTTGAGTTTGACACAGATGATGCTACAGCAGCTAAGCCGGAATTCGAGGCTATGGGCAAGAACGTTGCAATGCAGGTTGCAGCTATGAGTCCTTCATATCTTGATGAGGCATCTGTTCCCGCAGAAGTTCTTGAGAAGGAAAAAGAAATCCTTGTCGCTCAGATGAAGGAAGATCCGAAGATGGCTTCTAAGCCGGAAGCTGTTCTTAAGAAGATCGTTGACGGTAAGATTGGCAAGTACTACACCGAAAACTGCCTTATGAATCAGGACTTCGTTCGTTCAGATCTCTTTGACGGCTCTGTTGCAGGTTATGTTGCAAAGGTAGCTAAGGATCTTGGCGCAGACATCAAGGTTAAGGCGTTCACACGTTTTGCAAAGGGCGAGGGTATCGAGAAGAAAACTGAGAACTTCGCAGAAGAAATAGCAAACATGGTTAAATAATTTAACTTGATTTATAGTTTTAAGGGGCGAACTTTGTTCGCCCCTTGTTATATGAGATAGCTATGGCAACTATATTGCTTTTAGTGATTTTTGCCGTACACATAGGTTTTGGCATAGTATTCACTTGTCGGTTTGCCTTGGCAGATATGAGGAAGTATTATAATTAACTGTTGACCTAAGATAAAAAATGTGATAATCTTAAACAAACGGAGGAAAGGAAGAAACTAACATGAAAAATCAAAAACTTATTCGTATAATGGCATTGATAATCGTTATTGTTCTTGCAATAACACCGTCTTTTTCGGCTTTGGCAAGTTCGGATTTGACATATAAAAGGACTTGTCCGACAATAAAAGTCAATGGCTTTATGTCAAATGATATTTATAAAAATATCGGTACGCAAAGCGAGGAAAAAGTTTTCGGGATATCCGGCGATGTCATTTTTGATCTTGTCAAGGACTGTATTCCCGCACTTGCAAGATTTGTCGTTGACAGAGATTGGGACAAACTCGGTGAGACAGTCACACCTATAGCAAGTGCTTGTTTTGAAGACATTATGCTTGACAGCAATGGTGAACCCAAGGATAATTCGGGTGCAAAATTCATTTATCCTGAACCCAATGAGATCAAAAAAGATTCAGTTCTGCCGTTCAAATATGATTGGCGTTTAGATCCGCTTGTAATTGCAAAAGAGCTTAACGACTATATAGACTATGTTCTTGAATGTTCGGGAGCCGAAAAAGTTGCTCTTGATTGCCACAGCTTAGGCGGTGTCATTGTTATTACATATGTTTCTGTCTATGGGTACGAGAAAATTCATGGCGTGGTTTTCAATTCGACAGCCATATACGGAGAAACATATACCGGTGAACTTTTAACAGGGCAGTTAGTTTTAAGCAAAGAATCAGTTACCGAGTACCTTAGATATGCACTTGATCAGACTGAGTATGAGAATCTTATCAATGGTATTATAGATATACTTTCGTCAGCGGGAATATTTAATGCACTACTTCCGCTTGCTGATGATATTATTCTTAATCTATCCGAATATCTTATTCCCGAAGTTTTTGCTCCTATATTCGGCGGTTGGCTTACGATTTGGGCAATGATTCCGGACGAATATATAGATGAAGCTATGGATTACATTTTTAATGATGTATACGAAGGTTCTGACGAATATGACGGTCTTATTGAAAAAATCGAAAACTATAATAATACAGTCAGAAAAAATAAAACTGAAACTGTCAAAGAAACGGAGAAAAACTGCCGTGTCGGTGTTTATTCAAGGTACGGTTATTCATCAATTCTTGTAACTCCATCATGGCAGAATGTCAGTGACGGAACAATTGACACAAAATATGCTTCATTCGGTGCAACAACAGCAAAGTACGGTGAAAAGCTTAGTGACGAGTACCTTGCAAATGTTGACGAAAAATATATCTCACCGGATAAAACGATAGATGCCTCAACTTGTCTTTTCCCCGAAAAAACATGGTTTGTGAAATATCTTAAACACGCCGATAATTGTAAAAATCTTCAGGAATTGACTAATGCTATTTTATTTGCAGATGAGACTGTCACGATTGATTCATATGAAAGTTATCCGCAGTATCTCATAAACGACACTGAAACAGATGTTATTAGAGCTGAAACCGAAAATGATAATATGGGAATATATGAACAAAGCACATTTTTGAAGATATTCACTTATCTTATTGAGCTTGTACGCAGAGTTCTCGAAAGTGTTATTAATTTCATTTGATAAACAATCTTGAAGTGTTGAAAATGAAGCTGAAAACAGAAATAAAAGCACCCGCTAATGCGGGTGCTGATTTTTTAACTTATGCCAAAGTGTCCTCTTTATTTATTGCGTTCATGAATGCAGGAATAAGCTGTTTCTTTCTTGAAACAACTTTTTCAAGAAAGATTGAACCGTTTTCGGGCTTTCTGCCGAATGCCTCAGATATAAATTGGTCAACTTCGTTGCCGAAGCATAGAAGCTCACTTCTTTCTTTGAGAATGTCGGTCAACATAAAGAATGCCATATTAAGACCTCGTTCTCTGCAAACTTTTTCAAGCATCGGTTCAAGTTTTTCTTTGATCGCTTTAAGCTCTTTTTCGTTCATTGAGCTTATTTGTCCAACACCGAAAGTGGTTTTACCAAATTCAAATTTTTTATAATCCTGATAGAATATTTGCTCAGCTGTTTTTTGATGTAAGTTGCTGCCGGCGGTGAACATATCAATAGCGAATTTTTCGCAATCTATTTCGGCTATTTTTGAGAGTTCTTCGCTTGCTAATTTGTCCAAAATGGTACAGGTAGGCGAACGGAATAAGAGAGTGTCTGAAAGTATAGCACTGCACAAAAGACCGGCTATATTTTTCGGAATTTCATATCCTTTTTCTTTATAAATTTGCCATATAATTGTTGCCGTGCAACCGACAGGCTCGTTTCTGAAATAAACGGGTTCTATAGTTTGAATAGATCCGAGTCGATGATGGTCAATTATTTCAAGAATGTCTGCATTTTCAATATTGTCAACTGCTTGAGTGACTTCATTGTGATCAACTAAAATGACGGCTCTTTTGTTTACACCCAGAAGATTACGCCTTGATATCATTCCCAAATAGTGCCCGCCCTTGTCTGTTACCGGAAAATCACGAAAACGTTTTGTTGACATAACCGTTTTTACGCTCTCAGTGTAATCGTACGGATCAAAAGTAACAAGATTTTCAGTAGTCATGAAATACTCAACAGTCATGCTTTGATTAAGAAGTCTCGCAACTGTGTAAGTGTCGAGTGGTGTGACAATTACCGTGCAACCGTTTGCTTTTGCTAAGTTTTGAATTGACTTTGAAACGGGCGAATCAAGGCAAACGACAATACAGCCGGCTTCCATTTCTATTGCACTAAGTTGTGATTCGTACCTGTTGCCGAGAATTACCATATCATTTTTTTCGATATAATCTTCCATGACATCGGGATTAGCCGCTGCTATAATAACTTTTCCTTTATCGAATTTTGCGTTAATGTCGCCAACTATCATCTTAGCGTCAAGAGTTGCGACAATGTTTCTGTATGGAGTTTTTCCGTCAGACAAAATAGATGCACTGACTTCCTGCATATATGAGGTTGCAATATCTTGTATTGTGATAAGACCTTCAAGAATGTTTTCATCGTTAACTATAGGCAGAGTAACGCACTTCACATCGCCCATGAGCTGCCAAGCGTTTCTTAAGGAAAGATCACGTTTTATAGTTGGGGTATGTCTTATTTCCATCTCTTTGACTCTTGTTCCGAGATTGTTGAGATAAAGCGGTTGTTCTATGCCAAAATAATTAAGAACATACTCTGTTTCGGAGTTTATCTGACCTGCTCTTGTCGGTGTATAGTGATAATTTCCGCCGTCACGGTTTTTCAGATCCGCATAAGCGATCGCCGAGCAAATTGAGTCTGTGTCCGGATTTCTGTGGCCGACAATATAAACATTTCTTTTTTCTTCCATATTATTACCGCCTTTATCAGTAATTTGCTTAAAAAAGTATACCACAAGATAAAGGCGTAAGACAATATAAAAATCAAAATTTCAGCAAAAAGCTTGAGTTTGTGCAGCCTGCATAATTTATATCTGACTTTTAAATTAAACAGCGGGGTGGGAGTTTGGTACTCCGATGCACTTCGTGCATCGGAGTACGCAAACTCCCACCTTTTGCTCGCTGCGCTCGCAACATCTTAATTTTTATCGTTTTTACAGTTTGGAGGGAAAAATTCCTCAATCGGAAAATGTATTTTCCTGAATGTATCGCACGGATCCATGGTGTCCATACAACATTCCTTGGTAGGAACGCAAAAATCATATGCCGGAATTAACATCTGAACGTCTCTTTCAAGTTGAACAATGGTGAAAATTCCGAGACTAACCTTTACTGCGTTTTCTCTTGACTGCGGCTGAAACTGGCCGTCAAATAAGGCACATATGCAGGCAGGAATACCGTTTTCGGGTATGCACTCCAAACAATCATTCGGTGTGCATAACTTTGCTTCGAGACAAATAGGTTCAACTATCTGAACCTTTGCCCTGGGAGCTGTTGAGTTAAATCCGGCAGGTCTGTCACAACCACATTCGTTTGACGAATATTCGCTTGTGAACACCTTGACGTTGCCCTCAGAGCCGTAAAGTATGCACTTTTTGGAGAATGTAGTCAGACCGCAGACAGTTTCCGGTGCGGCACAAGGTGCGGTACAAACATCAATCGTTACCTTAAAATAATAGGTGATATCAACGCTGTAGCACCCTCTGTTGAAGGGAACGCTTTCAACGTTGATAGTTGCGTTTATGACCTCGGCGCTTCGGCATCTGACGGAGGTTGCCCGATCAACGACACACTGAGCCCTGTCGGTGAATATAAGCCGAAGGTCGCTCAGGCAGTCCTTGTCGGCGCAGGAGTCGTAAACTCTGTTGGTGTCAATGCAGACAGCCTCCTTGATCCGTGTGCTGTCACAGGAACTAAAGCCTTTGTTATCCACAAATAATACCTCCTGTAAATAGATTTGAAAGCTTTAAGTAATTGATACTTAAATTTCAATACTATTTTATGTGGTACACGCTGACTGTGTTCTTGAATTTAAATGTTTTCTGTGGTATTATTAAATTATCTTATAGATAAAGGAGAGATATGGTTGTGAGCCGATTTAGATTTTTCCATTCGGAAAAGCATTGTGTCGAGAATAATGAGAATGAGAAAAAATGCTTAGGAAGAATCAAAAATGCTGTTAGCGAAAAAACCGGAATTTCAAACTTTATAGAATATGATGATTTCACGATAGCTTTTGCCGGAACAAAAGAGAACATGGAGCTTATGCTTGAAGTCTGCACTATGAAAAGCGGCAAAGAAGAATACCTCTATGCTTCAGTTGATGATGAGGCATCGTGGCAAGCTTGGGATTATGAAAGTCTTGCCGAATTTGAAAGTGATATCGTTGACTATATTTCAAACAGAGTGAACAAAACAATTAAAACGATAGTTGAAGCTGATAATAAATATAGGATCTCGTCATACTATTTAGAGAATAACGGCGAATGGGTATGCTTTGAGAACGAAAGTTCTGATAGCAAGCTGATTAACTTTATTGCCTCAAAACTGGCAGAAACCGGCGAAACCGTCAAGACATATAAGTTGCAAAATGATGAAAACTAAGATAAAAAAGGCAGTCATTGTGCCGGACTCGTTTAAGGGTACTTTAACTTCAGTTGAAGTGTGTGAAATTATAAAGGATGCTCTTGAAGAAAAATATAAAGACATAGAGTGTGTAACCTTGCCCGTTGCAGATGGAGGCGAGGGAACTGTTGATGCTTTCTTGTACGCTTTGAACGGTCAAAAAATCGAAGTTGAAACAACAGATCCAATAGGTCGGAAAATCAAAGCCTATTATGCTGTCATTGGAGGTGACACCGCTGTTATTGAAACAGCGGCAGCGAGTGGATTGACTTTGCTTGAAGAAAAATTTCCTCTGAATTCTACGACTTACGGAACTGGAAAACTATTACTTGATGCACTTGATCGAGGCATACGAAAAATTATCATAGGTTTGGGTGGCAGTGCGACAACAGACGGCGGAACGGGCTGTCTGACAGCTCTTGGAGCGAGATTTATAAATTCAGACGGTGAGATCATTATGACGGGCGGCAAGCTCTGTGAAATTGATAAAATAGATATTTCCGGACTTGACAGCAGGTTAAAAAATTGCAAAATAACAGCTTTATGCGATGTCACGAACCCACTTTTCGGTGAAAACGGAGCAGCATATGTTTTTGCACCGCAAAAGGGTGCAGACAAAAATCAGGTCGCTGTGCTTGACAAAGGATTAATTCATTTAGCTAAAGTGACATCGGAAACGCTTAATATAGACATATCCGGTACTCAGGGTGCAGGTGCGGCAGGAGGATTGGGTTTTGCCCTGCTTGCTTTCCTATCAGCCGAATTTAAAAGCGGTGCAGATACTGTATTGGAGATATGCAAATTCGTTGAAAAAATTAAAGGTGCAGATATTGTTATAACCGGTGAGGGGAAAATGGATTCGCAGAGCCTACAAGGGAAAGTTCCGTTCACTGTGGCTAAGAAGTCATTCGGTGTACCCGTGACGGCGATAGTCGGGATCAGTGAGATCTCAAAGGAGAGAGCCAAAGACGAGGGAATAAGTCGAATAATAGAAACAAACGAAGAAAGATTGCCTTTTGATGAAGTCAAAAAAATTTGCCGCAATCAGCTTAGAATGGCGGCAAGTAAGCTTTAAATCGTGTTAAATATAGCTTAAATTTTATTAAAAGCATTGACCGAACTTCGCTTTTAAAGTAAAATATATAAGATAACGATAAATGAGATTAGTAGAAATGTTATATGTTTCTCTGTGATTTTATATGAGAAATATGTTCGGAGGTGCATTATGGGACATCTTGTTGAAGTGAAAAATGTATATAAAATATATAATCCCGGTGAAAATGAAGTCAGAGCGTTGGACGGAGTTTCACTCACTGTTGATGAGGGTGAGTTTGTCGCAATAATCGGTCAGTCAGGCTCAGGCAAGAGTACCTTTATGAATATGTTGGGACTTTTAGACGAATGTACAAGCGGTGAGTATTATCTTGACGGAAGAAATGTCAGCAATCTTTCTGATGATGAGCTTTCCGAGATAAGAAACGAGGAAATCGGCTTTGTTTTTCAAGGTTATAATCTTATTCCGTCTTTGACAGCTCAAGGAAATGTTGAACTTCCTCTTGCATATAGGGGAATGCCGAAAGAGGAAAGACACGTCAGATCGACAGAAGCACTTGAAAGAGTTGGTCTCGGAAAAAGAAAAAATCATCTTCCAAGACAAATGTCCGGCGGACAACAGCAAAGAGTTGCTATCGCAAGAGCAATAGCGGCAAGACCGCCTATAATCTTAGCTGATGAGCCGACAGGTGCATTGGATAGCGCATCGGGTAAAGAAGTCCTTAAGATACTCAAAGAGTTGAATGATGAGGGAAAAACCGTTATACTTATCACACATGATAACGGTATAGCTGCTCAGGCTAAACGAATTGTTAAAGTTCAAGACGGAAAGATAATTGAGGATAAACTGAATACACCTGCTGAAAACTAATTTCAAGAAATAAACTTACGATAATATTGCCGCCGACATTATAAGTCGGCGGTTTTTCTTGACAGCCAAGGTATCATTTAGTATAATTAAAGTGTTAAATTATATGCTATAGCACCATTGGACATGGGGCAAAGCATAAATGAGGAGAATTATTATGATCTATTTCGGAAAAGAAAATACGTTTCATTTGCAGACAGAAAACACAAGCTATATTTTAAAAGCAATGCCGTCAGGACACATAGAAGGTCTCTATTACGGCAGAAAGGTCTCCCATACAGACGATTATACATATCTCTATGATAAGCATGGTTGCGGTTACGCAAACTCAACACCACATTCTCAAAAAGATAAGAAACTGTCCCTTGACCATATCGCTCTTGAATATTCGACTTACGGCAAGGGCGACTACAGACTTCCGGCAATGCAGGTCAAACATCCGAATGATGATTTCACAAGCGATTTCCTTTTTGTCAAAGCCGAGAAGGTGCTTAAGCCGAAGCTTAAGAGTCTTCCGTCAAGCTATGATGAAAGCGAAACCCTTTGCGTAACTCTCTGCGACAAAGCTCTTGGTGCAACTTTGGAGCTTTATTACAGCGTGTTTGAAAAAGCTAATGTTATCACAAGAAGCGCAAGACTTATTAACAACAGCAAAGACACAATAAAAATTAATTCCATTATGAGTATGCAGTTGGATCTTCCGAGAGGAGATTGGACTATGCTCACATTTGACGGAGCTTGGATAAAGGAAAGAAGTAAGAATGAACATAAGCTGACATCGGGTGTCTGTTCGGTCGGTTCTATCACCGGAACAAGCTCAAACAGACATAATCCGTTCTTTGTTATCAAGAATGACGAAGCTAACGAAAACTTCGGAGATTGCTACGGCTTTAATCTTGTTTATTCCGGCAACCACATAGCAAGAGCCGAAGTTTCAACTCACGGTTTGGTCAGAATTCAAAACGGCATAAACCCGTTTGAATTTGAGTGGCATCTTAAATCCGGTGAAAGCTTTGACACACCCGAATCGGTTCTGACTTTCAGCGATAAGGGACTTAACGGAATGAGTGGAAATATGCACAAATTTGTTAAGGAAAACATAGTCAGAGGCAAGTGGAAGAATAAGCCGCGCCCGATTCTTGTCAATAACTGGGAAGCAACATTCTTCGGATTTACCGAAAAGAAGATACTTCAGATAGCTAAGGCAGGAAAAGATCTCGGTGCGGAGATGTTCGTTCTCGATGACGGCTGGTTCGGAAAGAGAAACAATGATAATTGCTCTCTTGGCGATTGGTACGTCAATACAAAGAAACTTCCTCACGGAATAGACGGACTTTCAAAGAAGATAAACGAAATGGGACTCATGTTCGGTCTTTGGGTTGAGCCTGAAATGGTGTCTCCCGATTCCGACCTTTACAGAGCTCACCCCGATTGGGCATTAAAATCTGATGATTATGAGCCGTCACAGGGCAGAAATCAGCTCGTACTTGACTTAACAAGAGCCGAAGTCAGAGAATATATCACAAACACACTTATTGACGTTTTCCGCTATGGCAACATCGAATATATAAAATGGGATATGAACCGTCAGTTCTCTGATGTTTTCTCACACCGCACTGGCAGAAAAACGGGCGAGATTTTCCATCGCTACGTTATGGGACTTTATCAGATTCTTGACACGCTGACCGAGAAATTCCCCGATATACTCTTTGAATCTTGTTCATCGGGCGGCAATCGTTTTGACCTCGGTATGTTCTGCTATATGCCGCAGTGCTGGACAAGCGACAACACCGATGCACTTGACAGAGTTTTCATTCAATCAGGTACTTCATATGGTTATCCACAGTCGGTTATGACAATGCACGTTGCCGCATCAACCTCATTTGCGGATATCCGTTCATCGTCTATCGAACATCGCTTTAATGTTGCAGCATTCGGACTTCTTGGATATGAGCTTGATGTCACTCACCTCACTCGTTTTGAAAGGGTAGCTGTTAAAAAGCAAATAGAATTTTATAAGAAATACAGAAACACTCTGCAATACGGAAAATTCTATCGCATAGGCGACTTCTTTAAGTCGGATATAGCAAAGTGGGAGATAGTTTCCGATGATGGCTCACAGGCAATTATGGGTTACTTTGTTGATAGAGTTAAGCCGAACTGGGGCAATGATGTTATAAAATTTGTCGGTCTTAACGATGACATGATTTATGATATGTGTACGAGAACACAACTTCTGAATTTAAAGACTTTCGGAGGAATAATAAATATTCCGATGCCGATAAAAATGGATATGGATGACGGAAAGTTCTATGAATTCTTAACAAATACTGTCAAATTACGCACTGAAAAAGAGAACTATACTCTTTCCGGTGATTGCCTGATGTATGCAGGATTTAAACCCGGTCAGCCGTATACTTCAAGCGGTTTTAACTTCGACACAAGAATGCTTGTCGATACAGATTCAAGGGTTTATGTACTTAATAAGCACACGGAGGAAACCAAATAATGTCAAGAGAGAACACAACTCTTAATTTCGGCTGGAAATACAGTGAGGAGTATTCTGATAATAAAATGCTGTCAACATTTGATGATAGCGAGCTTGTCACAGTTGATATTCCGCACACCTGCAAGGAAATACCGCTGAATAATTTTGACGAAACAATGTATCAGTTCATTTCTGCCTACAGAAAACATTTTTCGTTCAAAAAGCAAGCGGGAAAGCGTATTTTACTTCACTTTGAGGGTGTAGCTAACTATGCTGAAGTTTGGCTTAATGATGAGTGTTTAGGTGAACATAAATGCGGTTACACACGCTTTAGCTTTGATGTGACCGACAAGATCAAAGACGGTGAAAATCTTCTTTCTGTTAAAGTTGATTCAACAGAAAGAAAAGAAATTCCGCCGTTTGGAAATGTTGTCGATTATCTTTGCTATGGTGGAATATACCGTGAAGTTTGGATTGAAACGGTTGATGAAGAATATATAACCGATGCTTTTATCAGAACAAAAGAGGTCGAAAACGACAAGAAATGCATCGACTGTGACGTTACTTTTAACCGCAAAGTTAAAGGCGAAATCAAGGTTGAGCTTCTTGACGGTGACAATGTTATCGGTACTCAGAAGTGTTCTGCTGACGGTGAGCAGGTCAATTTCAAATGGCGAGTTGAAAATGTTTTGCCTTGGACAGTTGAAAACCCGAAACTTTACTTCTTGCGTTTGTCTTTTGGAAATGACAGCAAAACCTACCGATTCGGTTTCAGAGAGTGTGAGTTTAAAAAAGACGGTTTCTATCTCAACGGTATGCATATAAAGCTCAGAGGTTTGAATCGTCATCAAGCCTATCCTTATGTCGGTTATGCTATGCCGGCATCAGCACAAAAAGCAGATGCGGATTTCCTTAAATATCAGTTGGGAGTGAATTTTGTCAGAACGTCACACTATCCCGACAGTGTACATTTTATCGAAAGATGCGATGAAATAGGTTTGCTTGTGTTTACGGAGATACCGTCATGGCAGTATATCGGAGAGGGAGAGTGGCGAGACAATTTCCTCAAAAATATTGAAGATATGGTTATGCGTGATAGAAATAATCCGTCAGTTATCCTTTGGGGTGTCCGTGTCAACGAAGGGCCGGATTGTGATGAACTTTATGTCAAGGCTAACGAAATAGCTCATCGTCTTGATGACACAAGACAGACGGGTGGTGTCAGAGCAATACCTCATTCTCATCTTCTTGAGGACGTTTACACATATAATGACTTTGTTCACAGCGGAGGTAAAAAGGCGTTGCTTGAGCCTTCAACTATCGCAGGAAATGCCCCGTACCTTGTAACAGAACACAACGGACATATGTATCCGACAAAGAGTTTTGACCGTGAAATGATAAGAGTCGAACAAGCTCTCAGACACGCAAGAGTGCTTAACAAAATGTATTCTTCGGATAGATTTTCGGGAGCGACAGGTTGGTGTATGTCCGACTATAACACGCATAAGGACTTCGGAAGTGGAGACAGAATTTGTTATCACGGTGTTTCCGATATGTTCCGTATGCCTAAGTTAGCCGGTTATCTTTACGCTTCGCAGCAGGATGAGACTCCAATTCTTGAAATATCGTGTTCAATGGATATCGGTGAATATCCCGCTTGCTCAATGGGGCAGATATATGCATTCACAAACTGTGACTATGTTAAGATTTATAAAAATGACGAGTATATTGCAACGGAATATCCGGACAGAAAAGAGTTCAAACATCTTCCGCATCCGCCGGTACTCATAAATGACTTTATAGGGGACAGCTTGGTTAAGGAAGAAAAATGGCCGGAGTTTTCAGCATCTTGCCTAAAAACTGTCTTAATTGAGGCAAGAAAAAAGGGTTGGACAATATCGCCCAAATATTATCCTTTGACAGCTCTCGGTTTTATCACAAGCGGTAAGGGTATCAAAAAGACGGTTGACCTTTTCGGAAAGTATCTCTCAAATTGGGGTGGCTCATATAACCGCTACAGATTTGAAGGCTATATAAACGATGAGTGTGTTAAGACCGTCACAAGAACTTCATGCACGGAAGTAAAGCTTGAAGTCAATGCTGATTGTCATGAACTTGTTGAAAAGGATACATATGATGTCACAAGAATAACACTCAAAGCCGTTGACCAAAACGGAAATCAGATGCCTTTTGCCTCAAACGGAATAACGGTCAAAACAACAGGACCTATTGAGGTTATCGGGCCTACAACATTCTCGCTTATTGGTGGTGACAGAGCCTTTTGGGTTAGAACAACAGGTGAGAGTGGCAAAGGCATAGTCAAAATATCAACCGAATCTCTCGGTGAATATTTTGTCGATGTTAATGTAAAGAAGATATAATCATGAAAGTATACAGAACAAAAATATATAACGAAAAACCGCCTTGGGACGATATTCCCAAGGCGGACATAGACTGCTATCAGTGGGAAAGTCTGGAAAAATACCGTCCGGAAGCTTATGCGAAAATGTTTTTTCTCAGAGATAAGGGCGTGTATGTTTTGCTTATGTGTAAGGAGGAAAATCCGAGAACACAATGTAAATCTACGGGTGAGAAAGTTTATGAGGATAGCTGTCTTGAAATGTTTTTATGCTTAGATTTGGAAGGTTATATAAATATTGAAACAAATGCGAACGGAGTTTATTTATCTGAGTTTGGAACAAGCAGATATTCTCGCCGTTTACTTAGTGAATTTACAAAAGAAGAACCGATTGTTAAGCCGATAAGAGACGGTGAGTACTGGGGAAATGAAATATTTTTCTCAAATGAGATATTTAAAGCACTTTATTCTAGCTTTAATACAGTCAAAAGCGGAATTTTCAGAGGAAATTTCTATAAATGCGGTGATCTGACCGAGATACCGCACTATGGATCATTTTCACCGATGGGGAGTTTTGAACGTGGATTTCATGCACCCGAAAAATTTGCATATTTTGTTGTAGAGGAATAAGATAATGGAAAATAATGAGCTTTTGGAGCTATGTAAGGGATTCGGAATAACCGAACCGATAAAAAATATTAATCAGATAAAAGCTGGTCTTATTAACACGACATATCTTGTCGAAACACAGGACGATAAAAAATATATGGTTCAAAGAATCAATACATATGTTTTCAAAAAGCCTGATGAGCTTATGGAAAACATAACAGCCGTGACACACTTCCTCAGAAAGAGGATAAAAGAAAGCGGAAGCGATCCTGAAAGAGAAACTTTACGCTTCTTGAAAACAGACGATGGAAAAAGCTATCTTAAACTTGAAAGCGGTTCAACATGGAGAGTTTATGTCTATATGGACAATTCTTTCACGGTCAATGAAACAGAAGATCTTGAGGTGTTTAAGAGTGCCGGAATAGCTTTCGGTCGATTTATGAAAAGGCTTAATTCATTTCCGGCAAAGGATCTTCATGAAACGATAGCTGATTTTCATAATACACCCAAGAGGTACACGGACTTTCTTGAAAGTGTCGAAAAAGATATCACAGGAAGAAAGAACAGCTGTTTAAACGAGATAAAATTTGTTACAGATCGTTGCGAGGATATGAATATCCTAATGCATCTTTATGAAGACGGCAAGATACCTACAAGAGTTACACATAACGATACTAAGCTTAATAATGTTTTGTTTGATACAAACACAAAGGAAGCTTTCTGCGTTATAGATCTTGACACGGTTATGCCGGGAATGTCGCTTTATGATTTTGGTGACAGTATGCGTTCCGGAGCAAATTCAGCTAAAGAAGATGAAACAGACCTTGATAAAGTATATCTTAATCTTGATCTTTTCACAAGTTACACCGAGGGTTATCTCAGTGAAACACTCCAATGTTTGACAAAGGCAGAGATAGAGTATCTTCCGTTTTCTGTCAAACTTATGACACTCGAATGTGGAATGAGATTTTTGAAAGATTATCTTGACGGTGACATATATTTTAGAACAGATTATCCGGAACACAATCTTGTCAGAGCGAGAAATCAGTTTAAACTTGTTACGGACACTGAGGGCAAGATGGAAGAAATGACGGAAATTGTCAGAGCTATAGTGAAATCGTTATAAAATATTAAGACTGAGCTTTACTTCTGTAAAACTCAGTCTTTTTTATATTGATTAGTTATTCGGCGAGCTTTTTAGCCATCATTCTTGCCGCCTTATATATGTCTCCGCAGCCAAGGGTGATTATAAGATCTCCTTTTTTCGCGTGGGAAACAACATAATCCGTGACTTCCTCGAACGTGTTGAACCACACGCTGTCAGGAATTTTTTCGGCTAGATCCTTGGTATAAATACCGTAAGTATTTCTTTCTCTTGAACCCATTATTTCGGTCATAACGCATCTGTCCGGAATTTGGAGAACTCTTACAAAGTCATCAAATAAGATCTTGGTTCTCGAATAAGTGAAAGGCTGGAATACAGCCCATACTTTGTTGTACCCCATTTTCATAACAGCATTGAGTGTCACTTCGAGTTCTTTTGGGTGGTGGGCATAGTCATCGGCAATTGTGATGCCGTCAAATTCGCCTAATATCTCAAAGCGTCTGCCTGCACCGGAAAAAGCCTCAGCGCCCTTGATACATTCTTCAGCGGTCGCACCGCAATACATTGCCGCAGCGACAGCCGCAAGAGTATTGACAATATTATGCTCACCGGGGATATTGAGTTTGACTCTGCCAATGGTTTCACCTTTGTGGATTATATCAAATTCGGGGAATGAGCCTCTGTTGTATGCCACATTTGCTGCTGAATAGTCATTATGCGTTTCCCGTCCGAATGTTATTCTTTCTTTGCCTTCTATATTTTCAACGGCTTTGACAGTGTTCACATCGTCACCATTATATATCACGGCCTTTGACGACATTGAGGCGAACTTGTGGAAAGATTTAATTATATTGTCAAGATTTTTAAAGTAGTCAAGGTGATCTTCGTCAACGTTAAGAATGACAGACACATCGGGTGAAAGATCGAGGAAAGTATCGACAAATTCACAAGCCTCACAGACCATTGTTTCGTTGTGACCGACTCTGCCGTGGGAATCAATAAGCGGAAGTTTTCCGCCGATAACCGCTGTCGGATCTTTATCAGCCATGACCAGTATCTGTGTCAGCATAGAAGTGACTGTTGTTTTACCGTGTGTGCCGCAAACTCCTACACAGTTGGAATACATTCTGGATATAGCACCGAAAAGCTTCGACCTTTCAAATGTTGGGACACCCATTTCACGAGCTGCACAAAGTTCGGGATTATCAGAGAGGAGAGCAGCAGTATAAATGACCATTTCCGCATCACCGATATTTTCTTTTCTTTGCCCCATAGCTATGGGGATACCAAAAGAGCGAAGTTTGTCGATATTGTCACCGGGGTTGTTATCTGAACCTGAAAGCTGATAACCCCAATCGTGCAATATTTCGGCAAGAGGACACATACCGGAACCGCCGATTCCTATAAAATGTATGCGTTTGACTTTTTTTAACAATTCATCTATTTCGTACATATAAAGCACTCCAATCGGAAAATTCGTTTTTCATCTTCAAATATATTATAGCATAAACTTATATTATATTCCATAAAAAGCAGATAAAACCGCTTTATTTATCAAGATTATTATAACATAAAACTTGGACTTTGGCTAGACAATATATAAATTATGTGAAAATTCGTGTTTTCACATATTGATGTATTCGGCATAATATGTAGAAGCGGCGACAAAATGAGTTTGTGCGATAAGGAAAGTCTGCGGGTGGGGCGAGCAGCCGATGCCGCTTGCGGCATCGGCTCTTAGGCGGCGAAGCCGCCTAAGGTTTCCGCAGCAAAGCTGCGGAAACGCTCGCCCCTCGCTTACCTATCGCACAAACCAACTTAGAAGAACACAATCTTGAGGTGACAAACATGAATATCCTAATTCTCGGTGGAGATGAACGCAATCTCTATCTAACAAAAAAACTTATTTCAAAAGGATATGATGTAAAATGGTGCTGTGCCGAAAAAATCAGCGATATCGCAGAGAAAAAATACGAATTAAAGCATGAAATTTCACTTTCGGATGCGATTATACTTCCACTGCCGTTAACAAAAGATGGAGAAATGTTGAATTGTCCTTACAGCGAAGTGAAAATATCACTTGATGAAATTAAGGAATACATAAAGGATAAAAAAGTTTTTACGTCTGATAACAAAATTAACGGAATAAATTACTTTTCCGATAAAGGTGTCACAATCGAAAATGCGAGACTCACGGCTGTCGGATTTTTGTCAGAACTTTTGAAATTTGAAAAAAGCGACATTATGGGCAAAAAAGCAATGGTAACTGGATATGGAAATGTGTCGCAATGTGTCTGCAAAATATTGTCGGACAACGGTGTTCAAGTGTTCGTTGCGGCCAGAAATTCGGTTCAAAGACACGAAGCCTCAGTTAATAGCTACGGTACAGGCGACTTTGAATTAGCGGAAAAAATAATCTCAAATTTTGATTATATAGTCAATACAGTGCCGGCAAAAGTGTTTTCTGACCGTGCTTTTTCAAAAATTCAGGAAGAAAGTGTATTTTTTGAACTTGCCTCATTCCTACAAAAAGAAACGGAAAATTATCAATTCGCATATATTGATTGTAGGGGTATGCCGGGAAAGCATACGCCGAAAGGGGCAGGGGAGGTCATAGCGGATTTTGTCTGCTCAGAACTAAGGGAGTGATGAGATGAAAACCATTGGCTATTGTCTGACAGGCTCATTTTGCACATTTTCAAAATCAATCCCGCAAGTCAAAAAGCTGGTCGAAGCCGGATACAACGTAATTCCTATAATGTCATATAACGCTGAAAGCATTGATACAAGGTTTGGTGAGGCAAAAGATTTTATTTCCGAACTTGAAATCATCACGGGAAACACAGTGTTGAAAACTATAAAAGAGGTCGAGCCGATCGGGCCTAAAAAGTTGCTTGATCTTTTGATAATTTCACCTTGTTCGGGTAACACGCTTGGAAAACTTGCCAGCGGAATATATGACACACCGGTGACTCTCAGTGCAAAATCACATCTGCGAAATCAAAGACCGATTTTGATTGGTGTTTCAACAAATGATGCTCTTTCGGGCAGTGCAAAGAACATAGGGACACTTTTGAATTTTAAGCATTACTATTTTATTCCCATGTCGCAGGACGATTTTATAAAAAAGCCGTTTTCTATTGTTGCACATTTTGATGACACACTTGAGGCAGTTAGACTTGCTCTTGAAGAAAAACAAATGCAGCCGATAATTAAATCAAAAGGATAACTCCTTTTGTATGCTTGACAGCCCGTGAGCAACGCTCACGGGCTGTCATCGCAGAGTGCCACGATTAAAGTCTTTATCTAAAGGGGAGTTCCTGCGAGGGCAAAAGGTTTCCGCTTCGCGGAAACGAAGCAGGCTTCGCCTGCTTCCCTGTGTGCAAGCACACAGGCTTTTGCCCCTCCCGCCCCCATCTGAAAACTAACGTCAGCGCAGAAACCCTACACTGACGTTTTGCTGTTATTCTATATTGAGCATATCACAAAGTATCGCAGTTGAATTTTTCACAAGCCTCATGCAAGGCCTTTTTTTATAATACTCTTTTGTCCTATCTTGCGGAATATGACTTTTTTCTTCTTTGAAAAGACCTAAAAGCTCACGGCAAATTATGGTGCTTTCTATTTCTTTGAACCTTTCCGAAAATTCTCTGACCTTAGCGTAAGTTTCGGCTTTAGCCTTTTTGTCATTGCCGTCAGAAGTGCCGTATTCAAGCCCTAAAACCATGCTTGCTCCGGTAACAACTCCGCATACTTCACGCATTCTTCCTACTCCTCCACCAAGACCTGCCGATACCTTTAAAGCTATGTCACGGTCGATTCCATAAATATCGGCGAATGTCGCAAAGACGGATTGAGAACAGGCGAATCCTTGGGAGAAAAGATCTTCCGCAAGTGCGATCCGTTCAGCTTTATTCATGATTTTCACTCCTTAAAATGTGATGCTTGACTCGGCGCTTTATCATATCGAGGGCAACAAGGTTGTGACCGTCTCCGACAACGATAATGTCAGCCATTCTTTTGCTGGGCTCAACATATTGTTCGTGCATAGGCTTGACCGTGGTCAAATATTGATTTATGACTGAGTCAATGCTCCTGCCTCTTTCAACGACATCTCGGCGTATCCTCCGCAAAATTCTTTCGTCAGCATCTGTGTCAACGAATATCTTAATATCCATCAAATCACGGAGCTTTTCGTTTTGAAAAATCAAAATTCCTTCAACAATGATAACGCTTGACGGCTCTATTCTTATAGTCGATTCGGCTCTTGTGTGGCGAGTGTAATCATAGGTTGGGCAGTCGATCGCCTCACCGTTTTTTAGCTTTATGAGGTGGTCAATCATAAGATCGGTGTCAAATGCATCGGGGTGATCATAATTGAGTTTGACACGCTCTGACATAGGAAGGTGATCGTTACATTTATAATAATTGTCATGGTACACAACGCTGACAGCGTTACCGAACTCAGCTTTAAGGTTGTCGGTTATTGTGGTTTTACCTGAACCTGTTCCGCCTGCGATTCCGATTATCATAGTTGACATTTGGATCTTCCTTTCTTTTGAAAGTTGTTTTGTATATTTTATCACATCGAAGCTTGAAGTTAAAGCGTTTTTTAAAATTTATCTTACAAATTCGCTTTATGCCTTGATTTATTGCCGCTTAAGCTATATAATCAGTAGGTAATAAAATTAAAGGTAGGTATTAGTAATGAAAACATTTAAAAGAATAATGTCAATTTTAATGTGTGCGGTTATGATATTCGCATTTGCGGCTTGCGGCGGCAAAACAGACGGTGAATCAGATAATATCAGCACAAATCCCGATTCATCACACCCGAAAATCAAAGTTACAGTTAAAAATTTCGGAGACTTCACTCTTGAACTTTATCCTGAGTACGCACCTAAAACTGTCGAGAATTTTGTTAAGCTCGTCAGAGAAGGTTTTTATACAAACTCAACATTCCACAGAGTTGTTGACGGATTTATGGCTCAGGGCGGTCAAAGTGCAACAGGGGAAACAGCCAAATCAATAGAAGGTGAGTTCAAATCAAATGGTTTTGATAAGAACACTCTTTCTCATGAAAGAGGAGTTATTTCCATGGCGAGAACTAATGATAAAAACTCAGCATCAAGTCAATTCTTCATTTGTTATGATGCATCAACGTGCAAATCGCTTGACGGAGATTATGCCGCATTTGGAAGGGTTATAGGCGGCATGGAAGTTGTTGATAAATTTGCAACAGTCGAAAGAACGTATAACTCGATCGGTGAAAAGGCAGTTCCGGTTGAAGATATTGTTATCGAAAGCATGGAGGTCATAGGTACATAATGTCACGGTTTATAAGAAGTGAACTGCTTTTAGGTAAGGAGTCAACTGAAAGACTTAAAAACGCTAAAGTGATCGTGTTCGGTGTCGGTGGAGTCGGCTCTTATACCGTTGAGGCTTTAGCAAGAGCAGGAATCGGCACTATAGCCGTTGTTGATGATGACACCGTGGCAGAGTCAAATCTTAACAGACAGCTCATCGCAACTGTAGAGACAATCGGTGAGTTAAAAATAAGTGTTGCCGAAAAGCGTATTCTTTCAATAAATCCCGATTGTGAAGTGAGAGCGTTAAAAAAGTTTCTCACTAAGGATAACATTGGCGAGTTTTCACTTGACGAGTATGACTATATTATCGATGCAATAGATACTGTCAGTGCAAAGATTGCTCTTGCAGTTTTTGCTGATACCCATGGTGTACCTATAATCAGTTCAATGGGAACGGGAAATAAGCTTGATCCGACACAATTTGAGGTCAGTGACATATATAAGACTTCTGTTTGCCCACTTGCCCGTGTAATGAGATATGAGCTTAAAAAACGTGGAGTGAAACACCTAAAGGTTGTGTATTCTAAAGAAGAACCGATGAAACCTATAAGATACGAAGAACCGGATTGTGTACATCAGAAAAGGCAAACACCGGGAAGTGTTTCGTTTGTTCCACCGGTTGCGGGAATGATAATCGCAGGCGAAGTTATTAAAAGCATTGCAAAGGAAAGATAAAAATGAAAAAGGTTTTAACAGGCATGAGTGGCGGTGTTGACAGCAGCGTGACCGCATTCTTGCTCATGCAAGCAGGCTGTGAGGTCGCAGGTGTAAACCTCATTATGCACCGTAATAGAGCTGAGGGCGCTTGCGGTTCACCGGCAGAGGTCGAAGTTGCAAGAAAGGTTGCCGAAGATCTTAATATAAAATTTTATGCTCTTGATTTTCAGAAAGAGTTTTCCGAAAATGTTATCAAAAATTTTATTGAAACATATGAAAGCGGAGCAACACCTAACCCATGCGTTGTCTGTAACAGATATGTCAAATTCGGTGCGTTAATTAAGAAAGCAGAAGAAATGGGATATGATGGAATAGCCACGGGACATTATGCTCGAATTGAACAGTTGAACGGAAGATATCTTTTAAAAACCGGAGTTGACCGGTCAAAAGATCAAAGCTACGTTCTTTATTGCTTAACGCAGGAACAGTTGTCTAAAACTCTATTTCCTCTCGGCGAGTACAAAAAGACCGATGTTCGTGAAATAGCCGAAAAGAACGGTTTTATTAACGCTCATAAGCATGACAGCCAAGATATATGCTTTATTCCCGATGGAGACTACGCCTCATATATTGAACGTGAAACAGGCAAAACTTTTCCGAACGGAGATTTTGTTACGCTTGACGGAAAAGTTCTCGGCACTCATAAAGGGATAATAAGATATACGGTTGGTCAAAGGCGAGGCTTAGGACTTGCTTTACCGGCATCAATGTATGTCTATGAAAAGGATATTGAGAAAAACAGAGTCATTTTGACGTATGAAGATAAGCTGTTTTCAAATGAATTAACGGCTAAAAATGTGAATTTTATTCCGGTTGACAAGCTTTCTTCTCCGATGAAGGTAAAAGTCAGAGTTCGATATAAGCAGCCTGAACAAGAGGCAATCATAGAACAGTTAGATAACGACAGAGTACACGTTGAATTTTTGAAAGCTCAAAGAGCAATCGCAAAAGGACAATCCGCAGTATTTTATGACGGCGAATATGTTGTCGGCGGTGGAGTAATTGAATAAAAGGCATAAAAATCGGCACTCTCATTTCTGAGAGTGCCGATTGCGATAGGATTTATTTATGCGGCAAGTGCATATTTTTTATTTTCAACCATAGCTCTGGGACGCATACCCATAGCGTTGGTGAATTCGCTGTTCTCAAATCCGAGTGAAGCAGCTATAGTTCTGGGAACCATGATGTTGCTGATTGCCTCACCGTTTGCGATAAAGCTGTTTGAGCCATAAACTAAGAGAGGAACATTCTTGAGCGTATGCTGCTTTGTTGTGAATTTAAATGTTCCATCGTCTTTTTCGATAAGACCACCGGTTTCATGGTCTGCCGTAACAACGACCATTGTGTTTCCGTCTTTCTTTGCGAAATCGAGAGCAATGGCAACAGCTTTGTCAAGCTCTTGAACCGCAAGAACGGTTTTATCTGCGTCATTGTCATCAGCGTGTTTGTCAATATGTGCGCCTTCAACCATAAGGAAGAAACCGTTATCATTATCAAGAAGCGAGATAGCTTTTTCTGTCATCTGAGAAAGTGTCGGTGCGTCAGTTCCGCTTGTGATGTTCCACATTTCACCACTGAACTGACCGAAAGTTTTTGTTCCGTTTTCAAGAGCATTCATTTCGTCTTTGTTTTCAACGACTGTGAAACCGTTAGCTTCAGCTGTGGCTTTATTAAAGCGCTGATCGCAACCGCCCCAAAGAAGATCAACATAAGAATTAAGCTGCTGTTTCATTATATCTTCCTTGTTATCTCTTGATCTTGTGTGAACGGTGAAACCTGATGGTGTTGCGCCTGTTACTGTGTCGGTAGTGACAACGCCGGTTTTCATTCCGTGAGCGTTAGCTAATTCTGTGATGTTTGTCGGTACACTGTAAGTCATCAAAGGATCGAGCCAATATACGCCGATATAGCTGTTTTCTGTTCTGACACCACAGCTCAAAGCCGTTGCACCCGCAGCACTGTCGGTGATGCCGGTCATTGAACGAGTCTTTGATTGACCTTTGTATGGGAAAGTATCCATTGCAAGCTCAATATCGAGCATCTGCTTTGCAAGTTTAAGATGATTTTCTCCCATGCCGTCACCGATGAATAAGATAACGTTTTTGACCTGATCATGCTCACCGGGATCAATGTTCTCAACACCTGTTCCGAAGAAGATACCTGAAACAAGCATCACCATAGATGTGAGAACTGCTAAAATTTTGTTCATATTAAAACTCCTTTCAGTTTTGCCCTCATGGGTTATTTATGTAACTTTTCAACAAAGTTATTATCTGTATTTTAAGACAAAATGATAAATATGTCAACATAATAATAAACTGTTTATAAATTTTAACAATTTTAACTTCTTATTAAACATTTTAAATAGAGTTACTATACTGCAAAATATTTGTGATTGCGTAATAATTTGACAAGTGAAATGATCATTCGATAATAGATTTGATATAATACATCGCATTGCAGTCGAAGCTTATGCAATCTAAGTGTACATAAAAAAATCAAGTTTTTTCTAAAATAATCTTGACAATAGGATATGCTTTGTGTATAATGCAAGTGTGATAGTACAGATATCACACATATCACGATTATCACACTATTAAAGCTGAGGCAGTAAAGGAGGCGTTGTATGTTTGATGTTGACACAAGAAGCCGCATACCTATTTATGAGCAGCTTAAGGATCAGATCATGAAATTTATAAGAATCGGAATTTTAGAACCTGATACGAAACTGCCTTCAATAAGAAGCGTAGCGATCGAAATAAACGCTAATGTCAATACTGTCAAACGTGCATTTCAAGAGCTTGAAATGGAAGGTGTTATATACACCGTCGTCGGCAAGGGAAGCTTCGTCTCTCCGACAGCGCTTGATAACAGTTTTGCGGCTGAAAAGGCATTGGACTCCATTGAGGAACAACTCATATCAGCTAAACACAAGGGCGTGACTAAAGAAGAAATGATGAAATTGATCAACAAAATTTACGAGGAGGATGATGAATGATGCTCGAAGTCAGAAACGTTTGCAAATCATTCGGCAAAAAGAATGTTCTTGACAATATCTGCCTGAAAGTCGGCGATATGTCAATTTACGGTCTTGTCGGTTACAATGGTGCCGGTAAAACAACCCTTTTCAAAATCATAACCGATGTCTATTCAAGAGACAGCGGCGACATCTTACTCAAAGGCGAAGATGTATATGATAACGCAGGTGCGAAATCGAGAATTTTTTATGTACCCGATGATTTGTTCTTTATGATAGGCTCTAACTTGAAAAAAATGGCTGAGTTCTATCAAGGGTATTATCCCAGATTTGATATGAAAACTTTTGAGAGACTCACCGATATGTTTTCGCTCGATCCGAAAGCCAAGATCTCCGGTTTTTCAAAAGGTATGCAGAGACAGGCCGAGATAATTCTCGCTTTGTCCGCTAAACCCGACCTTATTCTCATGGATGAATCTTTTGACGGTCTCGATCCGGCTAAACGAAATCTTATGAGAAATCTGCTTACGGAGTTTATATCGGAAACAGGCTCGTCTGTCATTATCTCATCTCATAACCTGAATGAGCTTGCCGATATGTGCGATCATATCGCTTTGATGAACGGCAACAAGATAAGCCTTGATGTATCGGTAAATGATATCGCCGAAGAAAAAATCAAGCTCAGACTTGCATTTAAAGATGATATCAGCGATGAGGTACTCAAAAACTGCGGTTTAAAGAAGATCCGCAGAGACGGCAAGATAATCAACGCAAAGCTTGAGGGCGATATAACGGAATGTGAAGAAAAGCTTAACGCTTATTCGCCTTTGATGTTTGATAAGATACCAATGACTTTGGAAGAAGTATTTTTAGAAGAAATGGAGGATAGAGATTATGACTTCAAAGAACTCTTCTCATAATGCATTTGCGTTCACTTTCAAGCGAATGTTCAAGCAGTGTTTGCCTCTCGGTGCGGCACCCGGAGCATGTATGTTAATTTATTGCATTTTGATTTTCGCAGTAAACTCAATAGAATACGGTTCTTCACTTTCTTATGTCCGTGTTGACAAAAACTTAATGAATTGCCCATCGTTGTTTTTTGAGACCGAAATTATATATGCTTTATTGATACTCTTTTCATGTGTTTTCGGATTGATAGCGTTCAATTTCTTAACTAACAAGAAAGAATGTAATGTCTATCTCGCACTCGGAATACGCAAAAGCGGTCTGTTTTGGTCACGCTATCTCGGAGCAGGTTTGGCGCTTTCCATAACCCCCGTCTCAGTTCAGGCTTTTACGTTTCTCATGAACATAATGACCGGTGAGACGGTCATGAATTCAGTAAACATGAAGCTGTGGCTTTTCCAAACAGCCTACCTTTTAGTGACCTCGTTTTGTGCATACAGCGTTACGGTGCTTGCGTTTGTCAATGCCGGAAATGTTGTTGAGGGTGTTATATTCACTTTCTTTTACGGAGTTTTCCCGACACTGTTCACTTCGGCATCGGAAGCGGCATACGGAAATCTGACCTACGGCTCGGCTTACGGAACACCCGCTTATTTTGCCGGTACTCAGTATTGCAGTAAAAACTGGTTTCTTGACATTTTCGCCTCTATTACGGAAGTCACTTATAGGAGGAATATGAATGTAGCTGGTTCTACTGCGAATTATGTTGCACCCGATCCGACAGGAATCATTGTTTGCTTTATCGCATTCATTCTTATCGCCGTGCTTGCATCGCTCATGTTCAAGAAAAGAACAAGCGAGATAAGTGGCACTGTTTTCAAAAGCTATAACAACTACCGCATACTCGCCGTTCTTCTTTCGGTTTTGGCTTTCTGCGGCTTGACAGGCTCAAACATTTCCTCAAGATATCTCCTTGCGGATATGAGCATTATAATAGCTGTGATAATATTTATCGTTGTTTCACTCATATTCACAAGAAAGGTTTCGGCTAAAAC
Source organism: uncultured Faecalibacterium sp. (assembly GCA_964616655.1). Classification (GTDB taxonomy): domain Bacteria; phylum Bacillota; class Clostridia; order Oscillospirales; family Acutalibacteraceae; genus UBA6857. The sequence continues at coordinate 26,422 of CAZTSC010000001.1, read as the reverse complement.
AGCGATATCTCTCGCTGTGGCGATGTTTGCTTTCTGTGTCGTATGCTTTGTCGGGTACGGAAAATCTGTTCCCGAAACGGCAGATATAAAGTCGGTCGATGTTGCTACCTATACGGAAGAAGCGATATTCAGCTCAAATTATGGACTGTCAACATCAGCCAAAGATTCCAATTTATCATTCAGAAGATACGCTTACAGCTCTCCCGAGTTCTTTAACCTCACGAGTAAGAACGACATCGAATGGATAAGAGATATTCACAAGGATATTGTCGATGACGGCTACCGTTCAAAGCTTGACGACAACAGCGCAGACGGATATATTATCATTTCATATAATATGAAAGACGGCTCAAAAATCAGCAGAGCCTATAAGTATGAATCAATCGAAACATACAAAAAGATATTGGGCTTCATGAATACCGATAAATGCAAAGAATTTAATGAGCTTCTCTTTGGCAATGAAACAGCCAAATCCGATGAAGACGAAGATACGGATTATATAGACAATAGTGGCTATAGCTATAATGAAAAGCTGATGTCGATAGTTTCAAGATATGCCTACATGCCGTTTGCAACAGCGGACAGTGTCAACAGTGTGCTTGCCGAAAACAACAATGTTTTCGTCGGCATTTATGACAACAACAATATTTTTGTCGGCAGCAAGGAAGTTGATTTTTCAAAGGATTCGAGCTTGAGAGATGCACTTTATAAGGATCTCAACAGCCAGACCGTCGATCAAAAATATTTCCATTCTTCATCAGACGAAATAGGTGTTATAGCTATAGAAAGCGATGAAGAACAAATTGCAAGAGCGTATGCTGCGGCGGCTTACTTTAAAACGCTGAAAAAGCCCGATGAAAGCGAAGATTATGATGATAGATGGGAAAATGCGTTTATCTCAGTCGAACCCGAAATCAAAGATGTCTATGACGAAACGATTGACGATTATGTCGAAACTGTAGATGAAAACTATGTTTATCCGATTAACAGAGAGTCATACAAAAAGAATCGCACAAAGGCTATCAGGCAGTATTTTTCACAAGGCTTTGTAAACGACAAATTTGTCTACAGCGGTTCATCATGCCGTTTCGTTATCACCAAGGATATGACCAATACGGTGAAGTGGTTAAAAGACAACGGACTTTATAACGAAAAAGCCAATGCAGACGTTAAGGTTGTTAAGGCGAGAGGCTACAAATATAATGCGTGGTCATACGGTACTGTTCAGAATACGACCTTTGTTTCACAGATGATAAACAACAAGGGCTTTGAGACGACCCGTGCCGTTGATGAAGAAATGAACAAAAGATGGTTTGAGGGCAGCGGATATGTCACCGATGAAAAAACACTTCAGTCGCTTCTTGAAAATTCCCGCCTTTGCGCCGCAAACATAACAAACGGCTTTATAGTTGAGTTTATTTTCAGTGACGGCACTCGTGCGGCAAAGTTCGTTTCAAAATACAATGTCAGTGATGAGGCCAAATCGGTGTTCGGATACGAAAATAAAGCACCTAAAGCACCTAAAGAAATCTATTATATCGAAGACACTGTTACCTCCAAATCGGTGCGGCTGGAGTCTTTAACTGATACGGTTGTACCGACTATAGATTAATTAAGCAGGATATTTTGAGAAATAAAGAGAAAAAGAAAAACAGAAAATGAAATGAAGAAAAGGGGAGCTTCGGCTCTCCTTTTTGCATTGCAATGACACGGTTGTTTCAATAAAACTGACCTTAAGATTGAAACAAAATCGTAAATTTATATTGCCAATTTACTTGTTTCAACATCTTGACAATTTTGAGAGTAAGATATACAATATAATGATAACGATAACCCGTTAGGATAACACTTTTTAATAATCGGAGATTTTAAAATGAGCTTAAATTATATATCCGAAGCAATGAGCTATAGTTTTATGAGAAATGCACTTGTCGGTGGAGCGCTTATTTCGCTTTGCGCTGCACTTTTGGGTGTTTGTCTTGTTCTGAAAAGATTTTCAATGATCGGTGACGGTCTTTCTCATGTCGGCTTTGGTGCAATAGCCGTTGCCGCGGCAGCAGGTGTCGCACCGCTTAAATTTGCTGTACCCATAGTTATGATAGCGGCGGTCTGTTTGTTGAGAATAAACGAGTCGGGAAGAATTAACGGTGATTCGGCAATAGCCGTTATTTCAACCGGATCACTTGCTGTCGGAGTTATAGCGGCTAGTTTATCCGGATCAAATGTTGATCTTAATAACTATATGTTTGGCTCAATACTTGCGATGAAATCGTCTTATGTCACTGTGAGCATCGTTTTGACCGTGATTGTCTTGCTGATGTATTTGCTTTTGTATAACCGAATTTTTGCTATGACATTTGATGAAAGTTTTTCAAAGGCTATAGGTCAGAAAACTCAGCTTTATACCACATTGATTGCCGTTTTGACTTCGGTCACTGTTGTTGTCGGAATGCAGATGATGGGCGCTCTTTTGATGTCAAGCTTTATAATTTTCCCTGCACTTATAGCTATGAGAGTGTCGAAAAGTTTCAAGTCAACGGTTATCGCATCTGCTGTTATCTCTGTTATAACGTTTATATTCGGTTTGTTTATTTCGTTTTATATGAATACTCCGGCAGGAGCAACGGTTGTTGCGGTCGATCTTGTGTTTTTCACCGTGACAGATATCGCATCAAGACTTCGGAGGACATAAAATGCTTGAAAAGATAAAAGAGAAAAGCATTTGGGAATATCTTAAGAACACAAAACTTCCAATCATACTTTATGGTATGGGAAACGGAGCTGACATGATAATAGATCAGCTTGAAAATATAGGTGTCGGCTTCAGTGACGTTTTCGCCTCTGATGGGTTTGTGAGAGGACATTCATTTCACGGAAAAACAGTGTTGAAATATTCTCAGATCTGTGAAAAATACGATGAATTTATAATTTTGATGACGTTTGCCGTTCATGATAAGGGTACACTTGACAGAGTGCGTGAGATGAGCAGACAACACGAACTTTTGGCTCCGACAGTGCCGATAGCGGGCAAAGGTCTTTTCACGCTTGACTATATAAAGGAAAACGAAAAAGCTTTTGATGAGGTTTATGAAATGCTCGCCGATGAACAATCGAAAAAAGCCTTTGTTGATGTTCTGATCTTTAAAGTCAGCGGAAAGACGGAGTACCTGTTCGATTGTGAAAGTGAAAAATCCGAGGTTTATGATAAGCTTTTGAAAGTCGGTGAAAGTGAGATAATAGCCGATCTTGGGGCGTATGATGGCGACACGGTGAGAGAAATTCTTGAGCATACCGGCGAAAAATATTCAAAAATTTATGCTCTTGAGCCTGATGCCAAAAATTACAGAAAGCTTATAAATAAAACACGGGAACTTGAAAATATAGAATGTCTGAATATCGCAGCATGGGACAAAAGCGAAAATCTTCAATTCGACAAAAAGGCAGGACGTAATTCACATCAAAGTGAAAAAGGGGAAACGGTTAAAGCTGTTGCACTTGATGATATTTTGAACGAAGTCACATTAATAAAAATGGATGTTGAGGGAGCTGAAAAGAAAGCACTGGAAGGAGCGAAAGCCCTTATTCAAAAATGCAAACCTAAACTTTATGTTTGCGCTTATCACCGCAACGAAGATGCTTTTGCTCTGCCGCAACTTATAAAGAGCTTTTGTCCGGATTATGAGATATATTATAGACATCACCCATATATTCCGGCTTGGGAAAGCAATTTCTACTGTGTATATAAAACATTATAAATTCTATTGAAATTCAAACGTTTTCAATGTATAATAGTACGGTAAACAACAGAAAGGAGAGTTTCATAACAATGAAAGCTCAGGAAAGTATTGAAAGATATCCGCAGAAAGTGCGTGAGTATGCAAACTATGTGTACAAAAGCATTAAAATACTCTGCAAGAAAACAGGCCCACGTCCGGTAGGCAGCGAAAGCGAAAAGGAAGCTCAGGAGTATATGCTCAATGATCTGACTAAATATTGTGATTCGGCTGTCAGAGAAGAATATAAGTGCAGTGACAAGGCATTCATGTCTTGGGTGCCGATCGGAGCTATTTTGCTCTTGCTCTCAACGGTGTTCCTTTCACTCGGTATGGCTGCGATTTCTCTTGCTTGCTGTGTCATAACGCTGTTCCTTATTCTTGCCGAGTTTATTTTCTACAAGCCCGTTTTAGATGTTTTCTTCCCGAAAAAGACTTCAGGAAATGTTATCGGTGTTCGTAAGGCAAGCGGTGAGACGAAGAAGAGAATTATAATCTCAGGTCATACAGATTCAGCTTACGAATGGACTTATACATATCATGGCGGCAGACCTGTCGTTTTCATGATAATTTTGACCGCTATTATCGACATTGTGATAGGACTTGGTGCCTCGATCGCTTATATGGCGGTTTACGGTGAGGCTATGGGTGCTAACCTTTGGTCAAGTGATGTGAATATAGCATTTAAGGTCATCGCAGTTGTTACATATATTGCTGTACCCGTACTTATTGCTGCTATCGGATTTTGCAATTATAAACGACCGGTTATGGGTGCAAACGATGACTTGACAGGAACGTTTATCGCAATGTCAGTTGCAAAGTTCCTTTCCGATAACAATATCAGATTTGAAAATACAGAGGTAGTCGTACTTTGTGCAGGCGGTGAAGAAGCAGGCTTAAGAGGCTCAAAGGCATTCGCAAAGGCACACGCAGACGAATACAAAAATGACGGAACTCAGACAATATTTGTCGGCTTTGACACAATCAGAGAACTTGAGTTTATCAAGGCTTATGACAAGGATATGACAGGTGTTGTCAAGAACGACAGAAAGACAGCCGAGCTTGTTCAAAGAGCTGCAAAGCTCATGGATCTTGAGCTTCCGATCGGTGCTATCGAACTTGGTTCAACAGATGCCGCCGCAATGAGTCAGGCAGGTATTAAAGCAACAAGCGTAACTGCAATGGATCCGTCACCTGCCCGCTACTATCATACAAGACTTGACACTGAGGATAATCTCAGCCTTGGAGCTATTGAAACAGGTGTTAAACTTGCTCTTGAAACAACCTTCCTTTTTGATGAAGAGGGTTTAAAATAAAAAGATTGGGGAGTGTAAACAATGAAGTGTCCGTTTTGCGGTTATACCGAAAGCAAGGTCATTGATTCAAGACCGACAGATGAAAGCGAAAGAATAAGAAGAAGACGTGAATGTATGAGCTGTGGCAAGAGATTCACGACATATGAGGTCATCGAGAATGTGCCTATCATTGTTGTGAAGAAAGATAAATCCCGTGAAGCTTTTAACAGAGAAAAGCTTTTCAACGGTATGCTCAGAGCTTGTGAAAAACGTCCGGTTGCACTTGATACAATAGAAAAGGCAGCCAATGATATTGAGACGGAGCTTCAGAATTCACTTGACAGAGAAGTTACATCAGTACACATAGGTGAGCTGACAATGGAGAAACTCAAAGATATTGATGAAGTTGCATATGTCCGTTTTGCGTCAGTTTACAGACAGTTCAAGGACATAAACACTTTCATGGATGAGCTTGCAAAACTTCTCGGCGAAAAGAAATAACATTAAATTATAACAGACAACTTCACGGAGATACTTTTTGAAAGTATCTCCGTGATTTTTTTTATTTTTTGTAAACTATTACTATTGACAATCAAACTTGTACAAGCTATAATGGTGTAAAAATAAAGTTAAAAGGTGAGAAAAGGTGAATTAGTAGAAAGGAGGCAGGGGAAATGTTGCTTACAGGAAAATATATCAATAAGCTTGATCAGAAAAACAGAATGTTTGTCCCTGCCAAATTCAGAGACACACTCGGAAGCGAGTTTGTTCTCACCGTTTCGGAAAGTAAAAATTGCATACAGTGCTACAGTGTAGCGGAGTTTGAGAAAAAATTCGCTGAGCTTGAGAGCAGAATAGGCGATATGCTCGGCGAGGACGATATATTGACCGATCTTTTTGCGGAAACTTATGAGGTGACGATTGATAACCAAGGTCGTATCTCCATACCTGTTGAGCAGAGAGAAAGTGTCGGACTTGAAAGCTCGGCTTTAGTTATCGGTATGGGCCGTCATGTCGAGATTTGGAACGAAGAAAACTTCAAAGCGTACCGTGAAAAAGCGAGAGAAAATGTCAGAAAAGTTAAAGACGTTGATGCTCTTATGAGAGAGGCAAACATCGAAAAGAGAAAGAGAGAGGCTAGCGCTCTTAAAAACGGAGATCTGATTTAAATGAAATTTGAACATATAAGTGTTCTTTTGAATGAGACTATTGACTCGCTGAATATAAAAGAAAACGGAATCTATGTTGATTGTACGGCAGGCGGTGGAGGTCATAGCGGAGCGATACTTGAAAAGCTCGGTGAAAACGGCAGACTTATCGCCATAGATCAAGATCCGGATGCTATTTCGGTTCTCAAAGAGAAATTTGGAAATGACAATAGAGTTACAGTCGTTCAAAAAAACTTTTCACAGCTTAAAGAGATTTTATTAAAACTGAATATTGAATATGTTGACGGGGTACTCGCCGATCTCGGAGTAAGTTCACATCAGCTTGACACGGCGGAGAGAGGATTTTCCGTTCATAATGACGCCCCACTTGATATGAGAATGAGTCAATCGGGAACATCGGCTGCCGACCTTGTCAATAAGCTGGGCGAAAGAGAACTTGCGAGAATAATCCAGACCTACGGTGAGGAGAAATTTGCTCGTTCAATAGCTCGAAATATCGTCAGAGAAAGAGCAGTTGAGCCGATCAACTCAACCTTACGTCTCGCTGAGATCGTTAAGTATTCTATTCCGGCTGCTGCAAGAAGAAGTGGCGGTCATCCGGCGAGAAAGACTTTTCAGGCTTTGAGAATCGAAGTCAACGGTGAACTTGATAAGCTTGATTCGACTTTAGATGATATGTTCGATGTGCTTAACGTTGGAGGGAGACTGAGCATAATAACTTTCCATTCGCTTGAGGATAGAATGGTCAAAAAAAGATTTGCAAAATTCTGCGAGGGCTGTATTTGTCCAAAAGAATTTCCGGTTTGTGTTTGCGGAAGAACACCTCAAGGTGAATTGCCGTTTAAATTCATAACGGCAAGTGAAGAAGAATTGAAGAATAATCCGAGATCAAGAAGTGCAACGCTCAGAACTGTAGAAAAACTACATAATCAGGAGAATTTATAAATACAATGTGAGGGAGGAAGAAATATGGCCTTACCGGCAGGTCAAGAATATGACTTTGCAGCTTTTTCTCCGGCGGAAAGGAGAAAAGCCGAACAGGAAAACAAAGTCGAGCTTAAAAAGCTGACACCGCTGAAGAAAACAAAGGAAGAATTAAAACAAGAGAAAAAAACGGTCATTATAAGATGCTTTAGAACGGCAATAGCGGCTACGGTTTTGTCGGCACTTTGCTTTATGAATATCTATGGATACTGCAAATGTGATATAGAGGACAGAAAATATAAAAATCTGACAGAAGATTACGAAATGGTGCAGAGCGATAACACAAGACTTTCAATGGAACTTAACAGCATGGTTTCACTTGAACAGATAGAAAAGATAGCTGTCGAAAAGCTTGGTTTGGTTAAGCTGAGTGCAAGCGACATAGAATATGTTAAAATAGCAAAGGGTAATAAAGTTGTTGTTTCTTCGGGAGAGGCAACGGAATAAAAAAATAATGACGGATAAGGCGAAAAAGTTCACATAGGAATTATGTGGCTTTTCGCCTTGTGCTGATATAAAGAGACATTTGTGTAATGAAGAAAAAATGATTGACATGAGGTGATAACGATGATAGTCAGAAATCCGGATAAAAAAATAAGAAAGAACGCAACTTTTTTGCTTGTGTTTTTATGTGTTTCAGCTTTACTTCTTAATGTTGTCAGCCTTGTGAACGTTGTTTTTGTCAAAGGTGAGGAATATAGAGCCGAAGCCGAAAGTCAGCAGATGAGCGATACTGTTGTCGCTGCACCGAGAGGCACTATATATGATTGCAATATGAATGTGTTGGCTCAAAGTGCCTCAGCGTGGCTTTGCTGTGCCACACCAAGCAACATCAATAAAGATGAGACGAGACAAAATATAGCTAAGTTCTTAAGCGACACTTTTTCTATAGATTATGATACTGTTTTGAAAAAACTCAGCAACACAGAAAGCCGTTATGAAATAATAAAAAAACAGGTCACGGCAACTCAAAAAGATAAGATTGAAAAATATCTTTCCGAAAATAAATACAGCGGCATAGTGTATTTCACTCCAAGCTCTATGAGATTTTATCAATCTAACAATTTCGCTTCATCTGTTATCGGTTTTATCAATGCCGATGGCGAGGGTAAAGGCGGATTGGAATATGTCTATGACGAAGAACTTACGGGTACACCCGGAAGGATTATAACCGCAAAAGATGCAAGAAGTCAGAGCATGAGTTCGGATTATGAGACTGTAATAGATTCAAAGTCCGGAGACGGAATGTTGACGACAATTGACATGACAATTCAGTATTATCTTGAAAAAGCTCTTGACGAAGCCCTTACCGATTATAAGGCAGAGGGCGCATACGGTATTGTCATGGACGTTAATACAGGTGCGATAAAAGCTATGTCAAGCAAGCCTGATTACGACTCAAATAATGCTTATACCATATACGATGAAGAAACTCGAAAGGAAGTTGAGAAACTTAAGGGTACAGACGAATATTCAGAGGCTTATACGAATGCACTTTTTGCTCAGTGGAATAATAAGACAGTATCTTATACCTATGAACCGGGTTCGGTTTTCAAAGTATTTACCCTTGCGGCAGCTCTTGAGGAGGGTGTCGTTGATGAAAATACTACATACAACTGTAGCGGTGTATACAACATAGGTGGTTGGAATATTCACTGTGCAAGACGAACGGGACACGGACATCAGACACTTACACAGGGACTTATGAACTCCTGCAACCCGTTCTTTATCACCATAGGACAGAAACTCGGCACAGATGCATATTTTAAATATTTTGAGGCATTCGGATTTACTGAAAAGACCGGCATTGATCTTCCCGGTGAGGCTGAACCTGTTGCGGGTGTCACTTATCATGCTAAAGACAGTTTCACAAAGGTCAACCTTGCGAGTACGTCATTCGGTCAAACGATAAAAGTTACTCCAATTCAGATAATCACTGCTATCAGTGCCGTTGCAAACGGTGGAAAGCTTATGCAGCCTTATGTTGTGGCAGGAACTGTTGACGATGACGGAAATGTTCTCTCAACAAAAGAACCTGTCGTCAAAAGACAGGTCATAAGTGAAAGCACAAGTAAACAGATTTGCGAGATGATGGAAAAAGTCGTTTCTGCCGGTACGGGTAAGAATGCTTATATTCCGGGCTATCGTGTCGCCGGCAAAACCGCTACTTCTCAGAAGTTAAAAGAGAGTCAAGACAGCGATAAGGATATTTATTCGGGTTCATTTGTCTGTTTTGCTCCTGCCGATGATCCACAGATAGCTGTACTTATAATTGTCGATAATCCGGGTACAGATGTACATTCCGGAAGCGTAATCGCAGCACCGGCGGCAAAAGAAATTATGCAAAATACTCTTGAATATCTCAATGTTGAGCCGAAATATACTGAAGCGGAACTTGCCACTGTCACCGCTGTTGCTCCAAATCTTGTCGGCAGCAGCGTTTTATCTGCAAAGCAGACAGCAGCGAAACAAGGCTATTCGGTTAAAGTTGTAGGTTCGGGCGATGAAGTTATTTCTCAAAACCCAGCCGCAAAGCAAACTGTTCCGTCAGGCGGTGTTATAGTTATATACACTGAGAAAGATGCGAAAACCTCAATGGTGGAAGTTCCCGACTTCACGAACAAAACCATATCTCAGGTCAATCAGCTTGCGACCAGCACGGGAATTAATATAACTTTCTCCGGCCCATCGCTTAAAACAAGCAGCACGGTTTCCTTTAAACAAAGCATTGAAAAGGGAACTAAGGTCGAAGCCGGTTCCGGTGTAACAGTATATTTCCAAGAAACCAGCGGTGTCGCAGATGCCGACTGATATAAATTAAACCGGTGCGTACCGCAAAAGGACACCGGAAAGCAAAGATAAAGCGGAGGTCATAGAATGAAATTATCTTATCTTTTAAGAAACACAGTCACAAAAAGTGACTACAAGGACGTTGAAATTTCATATATTACCGATGATTCGAGAAAATGCAAAGACGGCTGTGCTTTTGTTTGCATAGAAGGAAAGAATTTTGACGGTCACACGGCAGCGAAAAAAGCTGAAGAAAGCGGAGCGGTCGTGATAATTGCTCAAAAAGATGTCGGCTGTTCAAATCAAGTGCTTGTGGAAAACACAAGAAGCGAATACGCTAAAATGTGCAGTCTGTTTTATTCCGAGCCTTCAAAGAAAATGAAGCTGATAGGTGTCACAGGAACTAACGGCAAAACCACAGTGTCAACTCTTATTTATAATGTTCTTTCTGCATTAGGCAGAAAGGCGGGACTTATCGGAACAGTTTCAAATATCATCAACGGCAAAAAAACAGACAGCGTTTTGACAACACCCGATGCGTTTGACTTAAACCGAATGTTTAAAGAAATGGCGGATTGTGAAACCGAATACTGTATCATGGAGGTTTCTTCTCAGGCTCTTGATCAGTGCCGAACGGACGGTTGTCACTTTGATATTGCCGTGTTCACAAATCTCACGCAAGATCATCTCGACTACCATGGTTCAATGGAAAATTATATTGCCGCAAAGAGGAAACTCTTTTTAAATAGTGATAGTGCAGTTGTCAACATAGATGATTCTTCTTATAAGTCATTGATTGAAGGCACAGAATGTAAGGTTATGACTTATTCGGCAAAACAGAATGCCGCCGATCTCACAGCCAAGACAATAAAACTCAGCTCCGGTGGAGTTGATTATGCGATAGTCGGAATTTCAATGATAGGCAGAGTCCATTATGAAACTCCGGGAATGTTCTCGGTCTATAATTCGATGGCTGTTATCGGCTGTTTGCTTGAACTCGGATTTGATTTTGACTCGGTACTCGAAGCTGTGAGCAAACTTAAAAGTGTCAAAGGCAGATTTGAAGTTCTGGATACCGATACGTCTTATAAAGTCATAGTTGACTATGCCCACACACCTGACGGACTTGAGAATGTTATAAAAACGTTGAACGAAGTCAAGCAGGGCAGAGTAATTACAGTTTTCGGCTGCGGTGGAGACAGAGACAAAACCAAACGTCCTATAATGGGCAAAACCGTTGCAGAGCTTTCGGATATTGCTGTTGTGACAACGGATAATCCGAGAACGGAAGAACCTGAGAGTATAATCAATGATATTCTTGAGGGAATGAAAGGCAGCAAAAATCAGACCTATGTCAAAGTTGACAGAACTCAGGCTATAGAATTTGCCTTGAGCATTGCCAAAGAAAATGATATAATACTTCTTGCCGGTAAAGGTCATGAAACATACCAAATAATCGGAAAAGAAAAAATACATTATGACGAGAGAGAAAAGGTCGCTGAGTATCTCCAAAGACAAAAGGAAAACTAAAACGAGAGAGGATTTGATAAAATGAGTATCACGGTTGCAAGCGTCATGTCGCTTCTTATTGCATTTGTCATAACATGGCTTTTAGGTTATGCTGTCATACCACTTCTTCATAAGCTGAAATTCGGTCAGACAATACTTGTCGATATAGGGCCGAAGTGGCATGCCAAAAAGCAGGGAACACCGACTATGGGCGGAATAATGTTCATAATAGGTGTCATAGTTTCAACCGCTGCCACATTCTTAGTTTGTAAGGGAATGGGAACAAGTGCTTTTTCACCTGCCGGAGAAATGAAAAATGTCGAGATCGTCAAGATTTTCGGTGGTTTATTGCTTGCTGTGCTTTTTGCACTTGTCGGTTTTACCGATGACTATATCAAAGTTGTCAAGAAGCGTAATCTTGGTCTTACGGAAATACAAAAGACGATTCCACAGCTTATTATTGCTGTTGCATATCTTTTCTGCTATTACAGAGTTAACGGTACGTCAATGTATGTTCCGTTTGTAGGATCTGTCGATATGCATTTCTTTTATTGGATTTTCGGTATATGCGTTATCTATGGTGCTATAAATGCTGTCAACTTCACTGACGGTATTGACGGACTTTGCGGAAGTGTAACGCTTGTTGCGGCTCTGTCCTTTACTATAGCCGCCATACTTTATAAGACAACGAGTGTCAGTATTCTCGCCGCCGCCTTGGTAGGTGCTTGTGCAGGATATCTTATCTGGAATCATTATCCGGCAAAAGTCATGATGGGTGACACCGGTTCTATGTTCCTCGGAGGTATGGTTGTAGCTTTAGCTTATGCTATAGATATGCCTTTGATACTCGTTCTTTTCGGATTCATTTATGTTGTTGAGGCTATGAGCGATGTTATCCAGATCGGCAGTATAAAGCTTCGTCATAAAAAGGTGTTCAAAATGGCACCTATCCATCATCACTTTGAAATGTGCGGTTGGAATGAAAAAAAGATAGTCGGAATTTTCACTTTAGTTAACACCATCGCCTGTGTTTTGGGCATAATAATCATCTATTTCGGAGATAACAGAGTTATGTGATCTTCATTTACTTAAAACCCGATCGGAGGGATACGCTTGGCTGAAAGAGATCGTACAAAACCGAATAGTAGAAATCCATATAACGGCCCTCGAAGCGACAGAGCGAGACAACGTGAGAGGGAAAGAGCAATGAAAAACGATGAAATGAGACGAGAAAAGCTTGAATCCGTCAAAAGGGCGGAACAAAGCGGTGCGAGATTTGGTGCATTCGTCAAAAGATGGACTATCTCAGGCACAATTGATGGGCCGTTTGTTGTTTTGGTCTTTATCTTGCTTTGCATCGGGCTTGTCATGATGTTCTCTGCGAGCTATACCGATGCGTACTATAGAAAAGGCGGAGACGAACTTTGGTATATTAAAAGACAGATTGTTTTTGCTGTTATAGGCATTATTGTCATGTTCGCCGTCAGCTTTTTCAATTATAAGCGTCTCAATGGCGGTCTTGCACTCATAGGTTATGCAGGTTCGATGCTGCTGCTAATAGTGACATTTCTTGTCAATCTCCATAAAGACAACGACTTCAAACGTTGGCTGAAAATAGGCCCTATAAATTTTCAGCCGTCTGAGCTTGCAAAGTTTGGATTGATACTGTTTCTTGCCTATAATATTTCACGCCAATACGGAATGATAGGCTCAAAGAAAGTTATAAATTCCCCGTTACTTCAAAATATTGATGACAAATTCACCTCTAAAATTCGTGTGTTCTACAGAAACGCAAGCACGATGTCAATGGCTTTGACTTTGTGGTACGCATTGATTATTTCTATGATATGTGTATTGATAATCATAGAAAATCACATATCATGTACGATTCTTGTATTTTTGATCGGTGTCGGAATGATGTGGTTGGGAGGAGTCAAGAAGGGATATTTCATTGCATTGGCCATTGTGGTGGCTGTGGCATTGATCGTTGTCATAAAGCACCCTGATATCCTACCCGGCTATGCGGGAACGAGAATTGTCGCTTGGCTTGATAAGAGCTATGAGCCGCTTAAAGCAAGATGGCAGACCAACCAAAGCTTAAGAGCAATAGCATCAGGAGGCCCATTCGGTTTAGGCTTGGGCGGATCAAGACAAAAGCATATGTATGTTTCAGAACCGCAAAACGACTTCATTTTCGCAATTATCTGTGAAGAACTCGGTTTTGTCGGAGCTATAATAATAATTTGTCTTTTTGCAGCTCTTGTGTTCAGAGCGTTTAAAATAGCTGTCAAGGCGAAAGATGTGTTTGGCTCAATGCTTGCTATGGGTATAGCACTTCAGGTCGGAATACAGGTTATACTCAACATTGCGGTCGTTTCAGATGCTATACCGAATACAGGCATATCATTGCCGTTTTTCAGCTATGGCGGAAGTTCACTTGTTATATTGCTTGCGGAAATGGGACTGATACTGTCCGTGTCGAGAAACAGCACTATTGAAAAAACATAAGCGAGGTATCTATATGAGATTTTTATTTGCTGCCGGCGGAACGGGCGGTCATATAAATCCGGCACTTGCTGTTGCAGGTGAAATAAGAGAAAAATATCCGGACAGTGAAATACTGTTTATAGGAACAAAAGATAAAATGGAGTCAAAGCTTGTCCCTCAGGCAGGCTTTGACTTTGCAACTATATCTATTTCGGGTTTTCAAAGAAAACTGAGTCTTAAAAATCTGGCTAAAAATATCAGAACATTATTTTATCTTCTGACATCATCTTTTCAAACCAAGAAGATAATCAGAGGTTTTAAGCCCGATGTTGTTATTGGTTTCGGCGGATATGTTTCCGGGCCTGTTCTGAGATGTGCTTATAAAATGGGGATACCTACGGCTATCCACGAGCAGAACGCATTTCCCGGTGTGACGAATAAGGCATTGGCGAAACACGTTGATCGGGTGATGATAACCGTTGAAAGTGTCAGAAAATACTTTGATGCAAAGAATGAGTGCATACTCACCGGACTTCCGGTAAGAGGAGAGATGCTCAGAGCTGACAGAGATTTTTCAAGAGCTGAAATGGGAATAAAAGATGATGAGGTACTCATACTTTCCATGGGAGGCTCACTCGGCGCGAAAGCGATAAACGAGGCGGCTGTCGAACTTGTCTCAAAGCGAGCCGATGAAAAAGGCTACCGCTTTTTACATTCCATGGGCAGATACGGACTTTGGGTACCCGATAGAATAAAAGAGAACGGAATTGACCTTGACAGTCACAAAAACATTGAAATCAGAGAATACATAAGCGATATGGATGTTTGCATGAGTGCGGCTGATATAGTCGTTTGCAGAGCAGGAGCATCATCATTAAGTGAGATCGAAGCTTTAGGAAAAGCCTCGATTCTTGTTCCGTCACCGAATGTCGCTGAAAACCATCAGTACCACAACGCAATGGCACTTGTAAATAACGATGCGGCTGTGATAATAGAAGAAAAAGATCTGACAGGTGACAGGCTCATAAAAGAAGTGGACGAGCTTGTCAATAACAAAGAAAAAAGAGAAAAAATAGGCAATAACGCACGAGCAATGGCAATGATAAACGCAAAGTCAAAAATAGCGGAAATCGTTGTCGAACTTGCAAAAGGAAAAAAGGATAAATAAGCTTAAACAATCACTCAAAGCCGATTTTCAGCATAGAATACAACAGTCTGGGGTTGAAAGGTCGTGTTTTGATTGGAAAGCATAATTATCAAAGGCGGACATAAACTCGAAGGGAAAATCAGCGTTCACGGCTCAAAAAACAGCTGTTTGCCATTACTTGCAGCGGTTATTCTTACCGAAGATGTCTGTGTAATACATAATTGTCCTGATTTGACCGATGTTCTTGCAGCGGTGAAAATACTCGAATATTTGGGATGTCGGGTAGAACGTGACGGAGATGTGATAAGCGTTGACTCAAAATGTTTGACACGCTGTGATATTCCCGAATCTCTTATGCGTGAAATGAGATCATCAATAGTTTTTCTCGGTTCGGTATTGTCACGTCTAGGTCAAGCTGATATGTATACACCGGGAGGGTGTGAAATCGGACTTCGCCCGATAGACTTGCACTTATCGGCACTTAAAACTCTAGGAGCTGAAATAGACGAAAGTCACGGTAAACTCAGCTGTAAAAGAGACGGTAAGCTTAAGGGCAGAAATATAGATTTACCTTTCCCTTCGGTCGGAGCAACAGAAAACATAATTCTTGCTTGTGCGGTATCTGACGGAGTGACAAATATATATAATGCAGCGAGAGAACCGGAAATAGCTGTCTTGGTTGATTTTTTGAATAAGTGCGGAGCGAAAATAAGTATAAGTTCTGACGGAACGGTAAGCATTTGTGGTGTTGAAAGACTTCACGGCTGCGAATTTTCTGTTATACCGGACAGAATAACAGCCGCAACCTATATGGCGGCTGTTGTATCAGCGGGAGGAGACGTGCTTGTTGAAAATGTTATTCCGCTTCATTTAAAGAGTGTTATATCGGTTTTTGAACAGACCGGTTGTAAATTGAATATTTCAAAAAACTCATTGAGAATAAAAGTACCTGATGTTGTTCTTCCGATCAGAAATGTCCGAACCATGCCTTATCCGGGTTTTCCGACAGATGCTCAAGCACCGGTCATGGCAATGGCGACTAAGGCGAACGGAACAAGTGTGATAGTTGAGAATATATTCGAGTCAAGATTTAAACACGTACCCCAACTTTTGCGCTTAGGGGCAAAAATTAAAATAGAGGACAGAGTAGCTGTTATAGACGGAGTTAAAAATCTATACGGAGCTAAAGTCGAAGCGACAGATCTTCGTGGCGGAGGTTCGCTCATAGTGGCGGCACTCAGAGCCGAGGGAACTACGGAAATAACACAGACTCAACATATCGACAGAGGATATGAAAAAATAGAAACGGCTCTCGGAAATATCGGAGCTGATATCAAGCGAGGTTAAAACATGAAAGATTGGGAAAGAAGAAACCAAAATGAATATAAAAGACCTCAAAGCATAAGCGATGAAAAACGCCGTGCTGAACAGCTTGCCGAGGAAAGGCGTAAGTGGCTGGCAGGAGAAAAGTATGTCTATGACGCACCCAAAAAGCAGGGGAATTTCACCTCTGCCGACAGAGAAAGACCTATTGTGTCCGATAAAAAGAAAACTGCACAGCCTGAAAAAGTCGGAAAACCGGCTTCAAAGAAAACTAAAAACAAAAAGAAAGCAAAGGCAGATTACCGTTCAAATGATGAGCGAAGAAAAGACTATGCAAAAGATGCAAGAAAAAAGAGAAAGAGAAATGTTTTTAAAGCATTAATATTCACTGTGATAATAGCGGTGGGAGTCTTGATTGCGTTGTCATTGACAGTTCTCTTTAAAATAGAAACCATTACTGTTTCAGGTGATACGAGGTACACCGCTGAACAGATAATCGAAAACTCCGATGTGAAAATCGGAGATAATCTGTGGAGAACAACATCTCAGAATGTAACTGAAAAACTTTCAGAAGCTTTGCCATATGTCGCAAATGCGAAAATTGTCAGAAAAATTCCTTCTGAGGTTGAAATCGTAATTACAGAAACACTTCCTGCGTACTCAATATCAAAAGGTAAAAAGTATATTCTTATCAACGAAAAAGATAAAGTTCTTGAGGAAAATGCCGCTAAAAAAGGTGATACTGTGCAGATAATCGGAATTGAGATACTTAATACAAAAGCCGGAACGACTCTCACAGTGAAATCACCGGAAAGCTATGATGCGGCAAAAGAAATAATAAATTCAGCATCTTCAAATGAGCTAAAACTCACTCAGGTCGATGTTAGTGATACAAATTTGCTCACTGCGGTGTACGGCGGGCAAATAAGACTTGAATTTGGTTCAAGAAGCGATATGATGTCAAAGCTCAAGATGGCAAAAGAGATAATATCTAAGCTTGAAAGTGAGAATAATAAACAGCAAGGTGTTATCAATCTTAAAAGTGTGACAAAAGCTTTCTTCAAGGAAGAACCGCTGGCGGGTACTACAGCTGAAAATGATAAAAAAGCCGGCAATGATAAAGCGGCTGATAGCGCCGGCAAAAAAGTCACCGATAAATCCGCAGAATAAATTTATATCGTCAAAATAGTCAAAATCGTATACAAAATTCAATTAAAGTTTTTAATTTATATTATTGATATTTCAATTCAACTATGTTATAATCATCTATATAACATGAATTTGTGTGCGAAAAATCAGTCGTTTTATAGGTAATACATACGTTTAGGGGGAAGTTCAATGGGTTTCGCAATCGACAATGAATATATTGCATATAACCAGATAAAAGTAATCGGTGTCGGCGGTGGCGGCGGAAATGCTGTCAATAGCATGGTTAACGCCGGTATAGTTGGTGTTGAGTTTATCTCGATAAACACAGACCGTCAGATACTCGAAAATTCTAAAGCAACTCATAAAATTCAGATAGGTGAAAAAACCACGGGCTGTATGGGTGCAGGTGGCGATCCGACAGTCGGACGCAAGGCAGCGGAGGAAAGCAGAGAGGCAATCTCCGAAGTGCTTAAGAACACCGATATGGTATTTATTACAGCAGGCATGGGCGGTGGCACAGGCACAGGTGCAGCGCCGATAGTTGCCGAAATCGCAAAAGAGATGGGAATACTTACAGTCGGCATCGTAACAAAGCCTTTCAGATTTGAGGGCAGAAAGCGTATGGTTCAGGCTGAAGAAGGAATAAAAGAGCTTGAGAAGAATGTTGATAGCCTTATCGTTATCCCGAACGAAAGACTTCGTCTTTTAGGGGACAAGTCTCTCGGTATTCGTGATGCATTCGGCAAGGCAAACGAAGTTCTTTGGCAGGGTGTAAAGAGTATTTCTGACACTATTAAAGTTCCCGGTTATATCAACCTTGACTTTGCTGACATTAAGAGCGTTATGAAAGATGCAGGCAGAGCCCATATGGGTATCGGTCGTGGCAAAGGTGCCGATTGTGCAGCAGAGGCAACAGAAAAAGCTATCACAAGTCCGCTTCTTGAGACAACAATCGAAGGTGCAAGCGGCGTTATTATCAATGTCACTTGTTCTTCTGATATGGCTCTCGATAAGATAGAGGAGGCCGGTGAGCTTATTTCTCAGAATACACATCCTGATGCAAACATCATATTTGGTTCTGTATTTGATGAAGATATGGGCGATGAAATGCTTATCACTGTTATTGCAACAGGTTTCAAAAATGAAAATTTTTTGACAAATGCTCCCTCAAGTCAAACTGATTCTCAGACAAATATAATCGGCAGCACACCGACAAATCCGTCTCCTTTTACACCGACAACTCCGACCGGTGCGGTGAACAGTGATATTCTCCGTGCATTCAGAGAGGCTTTTGATAAGAACTTGCAGCAGACACAGGAATCCAAGACGACTGCTCCTGCCTCTGAGTCAGTGCATACACCGTCAAAGGGTGCATCGGTTTTTGATGACAATGACAATGATGACGGTGAAATTCTCCCGATTTTCAAGGGTAAGAACAATATTTTCGGAAAATAATATTAGGTACGCAGAATATCTGCTAAAATTTAAATTAGTTGCTTGCGGCTGTTGCATAATTGCAACAGCTGTTTTGTTTGAGTGTGCAAACTTTGAAAAACGGTTCTGAGTTCTAGTTTTTGCAGCGGCTGATCGGCACCACCTCGCACTGTGCCTATGGCACAGGCTCGGTGGCACACGCCTAGCCGCTGTCCGCCCGCTTCGCGGGCGGGGCTAAACAAAACCTAACATAAGGGAAAAATTGGTTGACAATAAGAACTCATTTTAGTATAATAGCGTAGAAATATGCATCTGTGGTGGAATTGGTAGACACGATGGATTTAGGATCCATTGTCGCAAGACGTGCAGGTTCGATCCCTGTCAGATGCACCAAATAAAAGCGACCGCACGGAAGTGCGGTTGATTTTATTTAAAGTAAAATAGAGAGGGATCGAAGGACGAGCGGTACAGAGCAACAGTCCGGTGGACTGTTGTGACCGCGAGCGACCAAGGTGCGCAGTTCGCACCGCGAATCGATCCCTGTCAGATGCACCAAATAAAAGCGACCGCACGGAAGTGCGGTTGATTTTATTTAAAGTAAAATAGAGAGGGATCGAAGGACGAGCGGTACAGAGCAACAGTCCGGTGGACTGTTGTGACCGCGAGCGACCAAGGTGCGCAGTTCGCACCGCGAATCGATCCCTGTCAGATGCACCATAAAAACCTCTCTTGTCTTAAAGGCGAGAGAGGTTTTATTGTCTATGTTTTTTCCTGTGAAATATCACAGCACCCCCATGAAATTATTATTGAACAATAAAAAAAGTTGTGCTATAATTATTTAAAATGGCTGTGTGCAACTTAATAGGTATATTTGATGTATAGCAAAATCAATCTTATCTATCGAATATAAAGGTCAACTAAAAAGCTTTATCATAAATAAACAAATTTTTAGGAGGTCGTAAAATGGAAAAAAAGATTATTGTTGCAGGACTTGGTCACGGTGGCATTGCTGCTGCCGCACTAATCGCAAAGCAGGGGTATGATGTAACTGTTTATGAAAAGAAAAGCGAGGGTACATTAGGCTATGATTGGACTGATATTTTTGCACCTAAAGCTCTGGAAACAGCAGGAATGAAAATGCCTCCGGAAAGCAAGTACGAATATAAGCAGGATATGACTTTTTTCAATCCTTCTCAAACAAAAAGCTTGCAGCAGCATGTCCCACAAGATCAGCTTGAAATAAAAATGGAGCGTCGCGATATTTATGAACATCTTATTAATCATGCTCTTGAATGTGGTGTAAAAATAGTATATGACTGTCAGGTCAATGCTCCTATAGTTTTAGGCAACAGAGTTGTGGGAATAAAAACAGACAAAGGCGATGTCTATGCAGATTTGATAATTGATGCTTGTGGAATGGACTCACCTGTCAGATGTAATCTTCCGGACTCATTTGGACTGGAAAAAGAAGTTGAGGACGGAAATAAAATCTATATTTATCGAGGATTTTTTGATGTAGCAAGTGATGAGAGAGTCGATGCAAAATTTAAGGTTATGCTCTTTCCCGATGGAATAAAGGGCATTAGCTGGGTTGCCTCGGAGGAGGATCACACAGATTTGCTTATTGGTCGATTTGAAAAATTTGATATGGATGAGGTTGAGCGCTTTGGAGATTATCTTCGTCAAACTAACCCACGACTTGGAAAAAAGCTTGTTCGTGGCGGTCAATTTGTCGAGATTCCTGTGCGTCAGCCGTCGGCAATTATGATTGCGAACGGATATGTCTCAATAGGCGATAGTGCATTTATGACAGTACCCCTAATAGGCTCAGGCATAGCAAACAGCCTAAAAGCCGCAAGGATTTTGTCAGACACTGTGGCAACGGATAAGGATGGTGCTTTCAGCGCAGAGACTCTTTGGAAATATCAATGTGGGTATTATAAGAGCCTTGGCTCAAGCCTTGCTCCCTTGGCCTGCATTAAGCTTATGCTTCTCACTCTTACACCTCAAGAAATTGATGATGTATTTGAAAAGGATATTCTCACTGACGATTTAATAACTATGGGAGCAGATTTCACCGGCATAGGTGATGTTATGAGCTTTGATATAAAGGATCTGCTTAATAAGGCAAAGCAGGTATGCACTGAACCGGAGCTGCTTAAAAAGCTTGCCATTTGCGGTGTTCGCATTGCTAAGGTCTCCACTGCCTGTGCTACGATGCCCCAAAAATGGAACGAGGGTATGGTTAAAGCGTGGAAAAAGGTGTATGACCGAGCATTTAAATAAACTGAAATGACTAAATAAAGCTTGCACAGACTGATTGTTGTGTGAGCTTTTTTGATAAATGAGCTTTAAAGGCAACAAAAAATTATCTGCCAATAAAAAGAAAAAATGCGGGCTGTATAAATTGCCTCAAGCTTTTTATACAGCCCGTTATTGATTTAATTATTTGCGGCTTTTAGCTGCTGCCTTTGTTTCCTCATATTGTTCAGGAATTTCTTCAATGCTTAAACTACGTTATAAATTTTACTTTTCCTTGCCGAGATATGTTTCCGCATATTGGAGCATAAGCTTGTCGGCTATCTTTGTGTTTTCTTTATCATCACTAAGTCCGTGATTTGAGTTTGGATAAATATTAAAATCATAGACAACACCATATTGCTCTAATTTTTGGGCAAGTGCTGTAGCGTTGCTGAAAGGAACAATGGTGTCTTTTTTGCCGTGATTTATCACTGTAGGAACAGTGTTTTCATTAACATAAGTTATTGGTGACACTTCAAGCAGTGCTTGCTTTGCGCTTTCTCTGGTTTCATAGGTGAAACTTTGACCGCAAGCATAAGAAAAGAGGTTTGCAATAGTTTCAAAACTTCCCAAGTCACTGTTTACACCCAAATCGGCATTATAAAAGTAGTTGTCATCAGAAAGATCTGTCGGCCCGCAATTACTGACAACGGCCGCAGGCGTGATAGGTGCTGTATCTTTTCTTGAATATGCGTAAAACATCGAAAGATGGCCTCCGGCTGAAGATCCTGTTAAAAGAACCTTGTTAATGTTGATGCCGTTTTCCGCACCTGTTTGTTTGATTTTTGTAAGAGCCATGTCAATATCATCTGCAATGTCATTGAGAGTGATATCTTCCGATAAATAGCGGTAATTTATTGCCGCAGCTGCATAGCCTAAATCGTTGCAGGTTGTTTTAAGTGCATCTTTATAACCGTCTTTGTTGCCGGCAATCCAAGCTCCTCCGTGAATAAAAAGGACAAGCCCAACTTCACCGTCACTTTCTTTCGGCAGATAAAGATCCATTATTTGTCTTTCATGAGTGCCGTAAGCAAGATCATTATAGATGTTGCAGTTGTTCAGCGAAAAGCCAAAGAGCGATGCGAAAAAAGCGACAATTGACATGAAAAATGCTATAATTTTCTCCCACATAAAATCCAACTCCTATATAATATTTTGTGTAAGTTCACAATTTAATTATATATTTTAAGCCTATATTTGTCAACAAAATTTCTACCGCTTACTTGCTTATTGCCCAAAGATTTCTTATCTGATCTTGAATTTTAGAAAATTTCCACTTTTTATTTGAGCGTTCAACACTGTTTGAATCGTTGACAGTGACATATCCGTCATCATATCCGGTCAGTACAATATAGTGTCCTATTGTTGTGAAGTCACCGGGGCCCATTACGCATATTATAGGGTTGCCGTCTTGCAGATTTTTCCTGACAAGATTTTCGTTGAGCGACAGCTCTTTGACTTTAAGACCGAGCTTTTTTCCGCCTTCGCTGATAAGCGTCCACGAAGTGCCGTTTCCGGGTACACAATAGCCGTTATCTTTGGCAAATTTGATTATCTTATCGGGCGTCATGTTCTCGTCTTTAGTTAAATAATAAGCGACCATAGATAGGCTGACAGGGCCGCAGCCACTTATTCCTGCAATGCTGC
This sequence comes from uncultured Faecalibacterium sp., assembly GCA_964616655.1. Classification (GTDB taxonomy): domain Bacteria; phylum Bacillota; class Clostridia; order Oscillospirales; family Acutalibacteraceae; genus UBA6857. The sequence continues at coordinate 3,414 of CAZTSC010000001.1, read as the reverse complement.
TTCCATATTTGATATATCCCCAACTCTCGTCCCATTGAATAAAAAGAGGAACACCGCTTTCGTTCTTATATTTGCTCATGTCAATGGTGTGTTTTTTGCTTTTTTCGGTCGGATAGTTAAGAACAAAATCCATTGCGGCAGGATTTTTGTCAAGCATTTCAATTATGAAGTCGGGATATTCTTCTTCTGCGATTCCTTTCTTTTCGGCATATTGCTTGATAAATTCTTCCGCACCGAGTTCTGATAAAAGCTCGGCATTTTCTCTCTTTTCTTTTTCGATCGGATCTTCTGTGGTCGTTTCAGTTTGCGGATTTCCGCCGACAGATGTTCCGTTCTGTTCGACATGATCCATGACTATCTTTTTGACTCCGAAGAAACACGCCGTAAAGACCAAAACGGCAACTATAATTTTGATAATTGATTTTTTTGTTGAACTTTGCATTATTTTCTTCCTCTCAACCCATAATTTGCTGTGAATTTCAAATATATTTGCTTACTATTATAGTGCTTAAAATAATGTGAAGTGTTGCGTTTTATTTAAATATTTTCCGCAATTTATTTAATGGCTTTAATAAAATGCATGAAAATACGGCGAAGCTTATATTATAAAGTTTCGCCGGTGTACACATAAGTCATACGTTATTGAGAATTATTATTTCCCATGGGCAGAGTGACTGTAAATTCAGTGAACTCTTTGTCACTTGAAACTTGAATAGTTCCGCCGTGAAGCTCAACGATCTCTTTGGAAACGGCAAGACCGACTCCTGCACCGCCGCTTGATGCATTTCTTGATGCATCTGCACGATAAAACATATCAAACAGCTTTTCAAGATTCTCTTGCGGAATTTCATCGGATCTATTTCTGACTTTGACTATTGCATTTCCGTTGTCTATCGCTGCACTTATCTCAACTATAGTGTCTTTATAACTGTAATTTGCCGCATTTTTCAGCAGATTATCAAAAACTCTTGCGATTTTGTCGGGATCACCCACTATAGCTATCGGTTCATTTATATCAACGGCTATTTCAAGTCCTTTATCCTTATATACAGGATAAAATTCTTCCGATATCTGATATATCAGTATGTTTAGATTTATTCTTTTCTTATCAAGCTTAATCCCATGCAGGCTGAATCTTGTGATATCAAAGAATTCATTCAACAGCATTTCGAGCCTTTCCGCTTTTTCGAGAGCTATTCGAGTATATTTGATTTTATTTTCTTCCGGAAGATCGGGAGCATCATCAACAAGTGTCAAATAGCCTATCACTGAGGTTAGCGGGGTTTTAAGATCATGAGCGAGATAGACCAAAAGATCGTTTTTCTTTTGCTCTTGTTCTTTTGCAAGTTGATAATTATAAACGGATTGAGCTTTAACAGCGTTTAGCTGATTTTGAATTTCCGATAAAGGTTTCGGCAAAACTATCGGTGTATCATCACTTTTTAAAAGTAGTTGACTTGCCTGTGTAACTGCATTTATGTATGAAACGGCTTGTCTTAGCATCACAAGAAGTATCAGTATCATGCCGATCATCCAGACAGAAACTATCGCCGTGATTCCTATTGCGGGTTCACGAGATGCCGTACGAATCAGTTTGAACATCGGATCTTCAGTGTACCAGACGGCATTATGTTCAAATGCAATGCAGATATATACCGCAGCTATCAAAGCAACGGTATAGACGGCGATCGTTGCCGAGGCTCTAAGTAAAAATCCCTCAGTGAAAACGGAAGATTTCAACGGCTTTAACGTTGCGGTGTTATTTTCATCATAATTTTTCATAGTCATTATTTATGCAGTAATCTTAAAGCTCAATTTTATATCCGACACCCCAAACAGTCTTTATAAACTTTGGATTTTTTGCGGTATCATCGAGCTTTTCACGTATTCTTCTAATGTGTACCATGACGGTGTTATTGCTGTCAAGGTATTCCTCACCCCAGACCTTATCAAAAATTTGTTCTGTGGTCATAACATTTCCGTTGTTTTCGCAAAGCAGCCAAAGTATGCTAAATTCTTTTGGCGTAAGAATGACATCTTTGCCGTAAAGTGAGCATTGGCGGTTTTGTCTGTTCATTATTAAGCCGCCTTTGTCAAATATATCTCCGTTTTTTATTAATGCGGCATTGTTATAGTTTTTGTAACGTCTTAGCTGAGCTTTAACTCTTGATATCATTTCAAGCGGATTGAACGGCTTTGTTATATAATCGTCTGCTCCAAGTGAAAGTCCGGTAATTTTATCCGTTGTGTCGAGTTTTGCTGTTACCATTATGACCGGATATGTGTGACCGGCTTTTCTTATTTCTTGTAAGACCGTGAATCCGTCAATAACGGGAAGCATAACGTCAAGCATAGCAAGATCGACTTCTTCACTTTTTAGAAATTCGAGAGCTTTTCTTGAATCATAGAATTTTACTACATCGTACCCTTCATTTTTCAAATAGACCTCAGCCAGGGTAGCAATTTCCTCCTCATCGTCTAAAACTAATATTCGCAAGCGAATACCTCCTCTTTATTTACAAGTCGGCATATAAAATTTGCCAATAACATAATACCACATATAACCTTTAAACGCAAGTGAGTAACTGCTTACGCTAAGTGTTTGCTGCCGAAAAACACTACAAAAAAGCACTCTTGCTATGATAGAGCTACTGTAATCACAACAAGAGTGTTAAAGTTATCAATTTGTACGATTTTTATGTCATTATCGGAGCATCGCCGTTTATCTTCTTTTTGGAGAAACAGAGGTTATAAACATAGTAGTCTGTAGACAAAATCCTAAGGCTGAAGCGTTCGCAAATCAATTGGATTGCGAACGCTTTTTTAGGTATGACATAACAGATAAGAAATTTCATTCCTCCATCTGTTTCCCTAAAAACGATGCCGCTACTTGAACGAGCTTGATATTGGTTTGTGACGGAGCAGAGTTTTTATCTCCCATGAGAATAGCAACTGCACCTAAGACATCGCCTGAGCCTATAATAGGAGCCATGACGGAAACAGATTGTTCAACTCCGTCAGCAGGGGAGAACGTGTCACCGGTTTGCTCCCAGATGAAACCTTTACGGTTTTCCATATAGCTCTCCATAAACGGTGAAATTCGCTTGTCCGCCGCATCTTTTTTTGGAATACCGGATACAGCTATTATGTGATCTCTGTCACAGATAACGGCAGGAAAACCGGTCGTACGGTTGAGAACCTCGGCATATTGTTTGGTATAAGGGCCGAGTTCGCCGATCGGAGAATATTTTTTAAATATGACCTCACCGTTTGAGTCGGTATAGATTTCCAGCGGGTCGCCCTCACGAATACGCATGGTTCTTCTTATTTCTTTAGGAATGACGACTCTGCCTAAGTCATCAATCCTTCTGACAATACCTGTTGCTTTCATATATAAATCAATCCCTCATTAGT